>NZ_HG005290.1:211926-225305 GCF_000455285.1 Candidatus Stoquefichus massiliensis AP9
TAATATTATACAATAGGCAAGAAACTGATTGAATCTAGATTATTGGTGACGATGAACGTGGAATAATTTCACATTCCTTTAGTGTCTTATGTTATCTCTTTTTTTAATCAGTTTATCCATTGAATGAGGAATCTCTTCAATAAGTTGTGATGGTATAACTGTATAAGCATTCTTAGCTAGCTGATCACCAGTATAACCATGTATATAAACTCCTAACACTGCTGCTTGAATTCCTAAATATCCTTGTCCTAATAAACTTGTAATTATGCCAGCTAAAGTATCTCCCATCCCACCACTAGCCATAGCTTTATTACCAGCTTTTATTCGATAAGACTCATGTCCATCTGTTATCATTGTATATGGTCCCTTCAAAACCAAAATAATATGATGCTGTGAAGCGAAATCCTTAGCAATTGATAAGATGTCATCTTGATCACAAAAATCGCATAAACGTTTAAATTCGCCCATATGTGGTGTCAAAATAATATCACGTTCCTGATTTTTCAACAAATCTAGATTAGTAGATAAAATAGTTAAAGCATCAGCATCAATCACTAAAGGTTGCTTAGACAACGATAAAACATCAATAACATAACGATAACTATCAATACTCTGTCCTAATCCACAGCCAATAAGTAATGCTTGATACTTAAAAAAATCTTCTTTTCTAAAACATGGTGGTCTTACTACAGCCGTTGCTTCAGGGCAATAGATTGATAATGCATCAATCACTTGCTGTTGAGTTATAACACTGACAATACCACTACCACTATAAACGCAACTCTTTGCACTTAACAAAGCAGCACCCTTGTATTCTAAACACCCTGTAATCAATCCCACTCGTCCATAAGTTCCTTTATGTCCATCAAATTTTCTTTCTTTTAATAATGGAAGTACAATTTTTTCATCTGCTAAACAATATAATCCTACTTCATCACTGACATCTTCAATATCCAATTCTTCAACAATCACTTTACCAGTAAAAAACACACTATCAGGATTTAAATAACCATTTTTTAAAGCAGTTAATGTAATTGTCTGTGTAGCACAAATAACACTTTGATAAGGTTTTCCACTATCACAATCTAAACCAGTTGGAATATCTATCGCAATAATATCACGCTCATAAAGTCTATTAAGTTCATCAATTACCATTTGATAAATACCTCTAGGAGAACTATTTAGACCAAAACCAAACATTGCATCAATCACAACATCACTTTTTACAATCATAGTCATGATATCATCTATTCTCTCACTTTCTAATAAAGTGAGAGATATGTTTGCCATATCACATTGCTCTAAATAGTAACGATTCGCTATAGAAAGATGATTTTGATCTTCAAAAATATATACATTAACCTTTTTTCCTAAAGCTTTTAATTTCAATGCCAACGATAATCCATCAGCCCCATTATTCCCTGGACCACACAAAAAACTATAATATTCATATGACGTTGTATGTTTTAATAAACAATCACTTGCCTTATCTACTAACTCAATAATAGAATATCCCTGATCTAACAAATATTGATCATATGCTTTCATTAACTTCTGACTTCCAATATACATATTATCACCTTCTTATGTCTATTATAATCTGAGTAGACATAAATAATCAAGGATATAAGATAGAGTTTCAAAATAAAGTATTTTTCATTACAAACATCTTACTATTTTTCATCTTAGTACTAATAAGCATTGATTACCCATTGTTTACAAAAAAAACGGATAGATTTCTATCCGTTTTATGGCTTGCTATTTTCTTCCTCCACCAGCCCAATGACTAGTCCAGTAAGAACTATTTAAGTTTGCTGTTGTTACACCAGTTCTAGAAGTACCAGCATGAACGAAACGTCCTCCGCCAACATAAATACCAACGTGAGTAATTCCACCTTTTCCTGTTGTTCCTTTAAAGAATACAAGATCTCCAGCTTTTAAACTAGACTTAGACACACGACTTGTTGCACTATATTGTGCAGCAGCAGTTCTTGGTATAGAAATACCATTTTGTCTATAAGCCCATTGTGTTAAACCAGAACAGTCAAATGCATTTGGTCCACTTCCACCATTGACATAACGACTACCTACACGACTTAATGCGCTTGATGCTGCACCAGCATTTGTAGGAATTGGGTTTTCTACTTTGACACTCAAAGTTTTTGAAGCTGTATTACCAGCAGCATCAGTGACGGTATATTTAACTGAATACTTACCAGCTTTATCAGTATTTACTGAATCGCTTATTTTAACTTTTGAAGTGACATTTCCATCTTTGTTATCAATTGCACTATTCAAATAACCCTTTGCATTAAAACTCTTTCCTGTTGTTATAGTTAATGAAGTTTTAGATAAGTTAATTGTTGGTGCACTGATATCTTTAACATCAACTTTTAATGTTGCTTTTGATTCATTACCAGACGAATCAACTGCAGTTAGATTTAATGTTGTTGAACCAATTTCCTTTGTATTTACAGTTCCATCAACTTTAATAGATGCAACTTCTTTATCAAAGTTATCAGTTATATCAACATAATCAGAATAACTAAATTTTGAACCATAGTCTACAGTAACTGTAGAACCTTTTTTATAACTTATATTAGGCGCTTGTGTATCAGATACGAAGAATTCATATGTCTGTTTAGTGACATTTCCAACTGTATCAGAAACACTTAATTCAATTGTTTGAGTTCCTAATTTTGAAGTATCTAACTTTTGATTTGTCTCAATGAAAGGTGTAACATCACCATCAACATTATCAGTTGCCTGAACATATTTGGTAATATCATTACTTCCTTTAACAGGAACATCAATGACATATCCATTACTCTTACCAACTGGTTTCAAATCAGGAGCTGTTTTATCAACAACCTCTACTTGCACTGTCTTTGGCAATGAGACATTTGAAAATAAATCTGTAGCAGTTACTTCGACGTTATATATACCCAATTGATAAGGATCATATGACTTATCATTAATTTGAACATCAATTGCTTCTAGGGAATCTTGATTATCAGAAATAGCAAACATACTCTTATCAAGTTTCGTTCCATAAAGAACTTCAATTTTGTTGGCACCGATGACAGGAGCTTCCTTATCAACAGCAGCATAACCAACCAATCCAAATGTTGTTACAAATAACATTGGAATGAACATCGCTTTACGCTTAATAATCTGTTCTTGCAGATTTTCTAATAAATTCGTCTTAATATTACTATCCATTCGTTGCCTCCTTTCAATAATATACCCACTTAGAATTATAGAACAACGTTCACAAAAAGTCCACAACTTTCTTAAGAAATTCTTAAGAAATTCAAATTACATTGATTAAATCAACGTTTTTTTATCAAACTTTTTTTGCGTTTTTAAAGAATTTATATATTTTTTACTATTCTTTATACATATTCTTGTCAATTTTTTATCTTTTTAGACATATTTTTCCTTTTCATTCATAAAATATTACAAAAAAGGAGAGTCTTATGATTATATATTTTGCAATTTATTGTTTTTTAGGTTATCTACTTGAGTCATGTTATATATCGATTTTGGAAAGAAAATGGATATCATCAGGATTATTAAAAGGTCCATTTATTCCACTTTATGGATTTGGTGCACTTATTCTCATCCTCTTATATCCATACCTTAAAGATTCCTTTCTCTTAAGTTTTTTAATTGGTGGTATAGCAATGACAATGGTCGAATATTTTGCAAGTCTTTATATTGAAAAATGGTTTCATACTCATTGTTGGGATTATTCAAAACACCATTTGCAGTTTCAGGGACGCATTTGTTTTTTATATTTTATGATTTGGTGTTTTTTAAGTATGCTCTTCATTCACTATATCCATCCATTTTTTATGTCACTACAAATCATTAATGATTCAGTCGCAATTGTTTGCTTAATTTATCTAAGTTTTCTATTAAAAGCTTATATTGATCATATTCAGTTTCAAAAAATAAACGGTCTTGATATTCATTAATCAAGACCGTTTTTCTATCCTAAATAGGCTTCTCTTACTTTTGGATTTTCAGCCACATCTTTCGCATCACCTGAAACAGTAATATTTCCCGTTTCCAAGACATATGCACGATTTGCGATTGATAATGCCTTATTAGCATTTTGTTCGACTAACAGAACTGTCACTCCATCTTCACGATTAATTTCTTGGATAATAGAAAAGATTTCATTGACAAGAATAGGCGATAATCCCATTGAAGGTTCATCTAGCAACAACAGTTTAGGCTTAGACATCAAAGCCCGTCCCATCGCTAACATCTGTTGTTCTCCTCCTGATAAAGTTCCTGCCAATTGATTTTTTCTTTCTTTCAAACGTGGAAAACGTTTATAAACTTTATCAAGATCTTCATTAATTTTGTTATCTGTACGTAAATAAGCCCCCATTTCCAAATTATCCTGCACAGATAATTGTGAAAAAATACGTCTTCCTTCAGGAACTTGTGCTAATTTTTTAGCAATAATCTTATGGGCAGGTGAACTGGTAATATTTTCATCTAAAAACGAAATAACTCCACCACTCGCTTTTACAAGACCACTAATTGCATGCATAATAGATGTCTTCCCAGCCCCATTTGCTCCAATCAATGCAACAATTTCTCCTTCATTGACATCAAATGAAACATTTTTAATAGCATGAATAACACCATAATGTACATTTAAATTTTCAACTTTTAACATTCTTTTCCCTCCTATTCATCATTTCCCAAGTATGCTGCAACAACATCTGGGTTATTTTTTATTTCTTCAGGAGTACCAAAAGCCAAAACTGTACCAAAATTTAATACAGCAATTTTTTCACAAATTCCCATAACTAACTTCATATCATGTTCAATTAATAAAATAGCAATTGCAAATTTTTCTCTAACAATTTTAATTGTTTCCATTAATTCAGCTGTTTCAGTAGGATTCATACCAGCAGCCGGTTCATCTAACAAAAGTAATTTAGGTGACGTTGCAAGAGCTCTAGCAATTTCTAGTTTTCGTTGTTTACCATAAGGTAAATTACTTGCTTTTACATGTGCAAACTGTTCAAGATCAAATACTCGTAATAAACTTAATGCCATTTCTTCCATAGCTTCTTCACCTTTAAAATATTTTGGTGTATGAACAATAGCACTTAGCAATGAATAATTTTGAGAATGGTGCAACCCCACTTTAACATTATCTAACACTGTCATATCTTTAAATAAACGAATATTTTGAAATGTTCTAGCAATTCCATATTGTGTAATTTGAGTTGGTGACATCTTTAGTAAGGACTTTCCATCAAACATAATCTGACCACTAGTCGGTTTGTATACACCTGTTAATAAGTTAAAGACAGTTGTTTTTCCAGCACCATTAGGTCCAATTAAACCATATAGTTGATTCTTATCAATTTCAAAATTAAATTCATCAACAGCCTTCAAACCACCAAATTGAATGCCTAATCCTTCTGTTTTCAATAAACTCATTGTTCACTCACCTCTTCATGTCGTTTTTTAGCGAATTTAGCCTTAATACGGGGCATAACATTCTTCTCCTTCATAATCATCGCAGCAATCAGAACAACTGCATATAAAAGCATACGATACTCTGAGAAAGCACGTAAATATTCTGGTAAAATAGTCATTACAATAGCTGCAATAACAGAACCCTTTAAGTTTCCTAAACCACCTAAAACAACCATAACAAGAATTTCTACTGATTTATTGTAATCAAATGTTTTTGGCACTAGCATTCCCATATAATGTGCATAAAGTCCACCAGCCAAACCAGCAAAGAATGCTGAAATTGCAAATGCCAGAATTTTATAGTAAGCCGTTGGAATCCCTGCTAATTCACTTGCTGTTTCATCTTCACGAATAGAAATAATGGCACGACCATGACGAGATTTTACAATACTATAAATCACATAAATTGTCACAGCAACACTCATAAAACCTGTTGTGAAATCTGTATTCATTGGAATACCCATCAATCCTTTAGCACCATTTGTAATATTCAAATTTAACATAATGACACGAATAATTTCATTAAACGCTAAAGTAATAATACATAAATAATCACCTTTTAAACGCAACGTTGGAATTCCAATTAAAATCCCAATAATACACGCTGCTATAGCACCTACAATGAGACTGACAATAAAAGGCATTTGAAAATAGATACTCAATATTGCTGATACATAAGCACCAACAGACATAAATCCAGCATGTCCCAATGTTAATTGTCCTAAATAACCACTTGCTAAATTTAAGCTTGTTGCTAAAACAACATTAATACACGCCATAATCAAGATTCCAGACCAGTAATTATCCAAGATACCTGCACTCATTGCAAACATTAAAGCACCATATATCACGAGAGCAATAACAAAGGAAAGAATAAATTGTTGTATCTGTTTCTTTTTCATATCGCTCACCTACACTTTCTCTCTCACATTTTTACCAAATAAACCAGCAGGTTTAACCAGTAAAATGAAAATCAAGATTCCAAAAACAACAGCATCTGAAAAAGCTGATGAAATATAAGAAATTGTAAAAGCTTCTGCAACACCAATAATCAAACCACCAACCATTGCTCCAGGAACACTTCCAATTCCACCTAAAACTGCTGCAATAAAAGCCTTAATTCCAAGCATTGCCCCTAAATAAGGATTAATCAAAGAATAACTCATCCCATAGATAATACCAGCAATTGCCCCCAATCCAGATCCAATTGCAAATGTCATTGAAATGGTTGTATTCACATTGATACCCATTAACTCAGCTGCACCTTTATCTTCACTCACAGCACGCATTGCTTTTCCTAATTTTGTTTTATTAATAAATAATAATAACAATCCTGTACAAATACCTGTTAAACATAACGATAATAACGAAACATATGTAATTTGGGCTCCAAAAATTGATAAAGACCCACTTGGCATATAAGCAGGGAAAGTCCTTGCTGCTGAACCAAATAAAATTAAAAATAAATTTTGTAATAAATAACTGACACCAATAGCTGTAATCAAGACTGCTAAGCTACTGCTGTTTCTTAACGGTTTGTACGCAATTTTTTCAGTAACAACACCTAAAAGAGCACAACCAGCAATAGAAATAAGTACACTTACAATCATTGGCATACCTAATACAGATGTTACTAAATAAGCAATATAAGCTCCAACCATAATAATTTCACCATGAGCAAAATTAATCATTTTGGCAATTCCATAAACCATTGTATAACCAATTGCAACTAACGCATACATTCCACCTGTACTTAAACCATTAATGATTTGTGTTAAAAAATCCATTATATAACCTCCCTATTCAAAAAAATAAAGGAGAAAAATCTCCTTTATTTTTCTTCATTAATCTAAATAAGTATAAGCTCCATCTTTGATTGTTTTAACAACCAATTCTTTTGTTGGATTGTGTTGTTCATCAAATTTAAATGTACCAGTAATACCAGTATAATCTGTTTTTTCTAAAGCAGCACATACTTTTTCCGGATCAGTTGTACCAGCAGCTTCAACCGCTTTAATCAACACCCAAGTTGCATCATATGCCATTGTACCAAACATATTTGTTTCACTGTTATATTTTGCTTTATATGCTTTTACATAATTTTGAACAGCATCCACACGATCATCAAATGTATTTGTATAATATGCACCATTGAAAATAGATTTATCAACATCTTTTACTGATAAAACACCATCCCAACCATCTGTTCCTAAGAATGTTCCTTTAAATCCTGCATCTTTAAATTGTTTAACCATTGTAGCAATTGTTTCATAATAATCAGGAATAAAGACAGCATCCGCACCTGAACTCATAACTTGTTGGATATAAGTTTTAAAATCTTTCTGTGTTTGTGGGTATTTCTTTTCTAAAACAATTTGTGTTCCATCTTCTTTAGCTTGCTTGATAAATGAATCTGTACATCCACCACTGTAATCACTATCACTATTTGTTAAAATGGCAACTTTTGTTGCTTTAATTGTTCCTTTTCCAATTGCTCCTGCAATTGTTTTGCCACCCATAGAATCATTAGAACATGTTCTAAAATAATTTGTCTTTGTACTACCATCACTATTTAAAGTTACACTATCACCAGAAGTACTTGAAGAAACAATAGGTGTTCCATCTGCTTTAGAAGCTTCACCTAAAGCCAATCCTTCAGCTGTAATAACTGGTCCAACAATACCAACAATACCATCACCAACTAATTTCTTATAAGCACTTGTAGCCTGTTGTGCATCACCAGCAGAATCTTCTTTTAATAATTCTACTTTATACTTTGCATCTTTTGATGCATTATAATCAGCAATTGCTAATTCGATAGAATTGGCTACAGGAATACCATAAGTTGATGTTTCACCAGATGTTGGTCCAACAAATCCAATCTTAATTGTATCTCCATCTTTAAGTTCTACACCTTTAGAACCACCATTTCCACCACCACAGCCTACAAGCAAACTTGCAACTGCCACTGTTGATAACACTTTCTTAAAATTCATCTTTTCTCTCCCCTTTTTAACGCATTTTTATAATATATTTATCATTATACTGAACATTTCAAACAAGTCAACAAAAATTTCACATACTTTTTCCAATATTCTAAAAAACACAAAAATATTTCGTTTTTTAATAAAAAAGCATTTATTTTATTATAAAGAAAATACAATTATTTCATTACAAACAATCTTTACCCTATATTTTTATAATGTTTATACATTAAAACAAAGAATAATCAGGATCCCTGATTATTCTATACTCTTTAATGATTCTACCATATTAACTTTATTTAATACATTGCGCATTGTAAAATTAATTAACAAAGTAAATCCCAATGTCATCACTACAGCAATCAAATAACTAGATAATGTTAATTCTCTGACAAACATCGTTAAGTCTAGTTCAACTGTACGAATGATAAACTGATGTAACAAAAATCCAAAAAACATTCCTACAACAGATCCGATAATAGACAGTAAAATATTTTCTCTAAATATATAATCATAAACTTCTTTACGTCTAAATCCTAAAACTTTGATAGTTGCTATTTCACTCTTCCTTTCTTGAATATTAATATTCGTTAAATTATAAAGGACAATAAAATTCAATGCTCCTGCACATAATATCAGTATAACAATGACAATGTCTAAACTTTGAACCTGATTTGCAAATTCACTACCACTACTATCTAAGTAAGACAAATGACCATACTGATGATCACTCATATAGTTTTCTAGACTTGTTTTATATGATTGATCTAATTTTTTCATATTGAGGAAAGCATGATTGATTTTTAAATTCTGTGATGTGACATTTTCATAGAGCGATTGTGACATATATACATAATTCAAAAAATAGTTTTCCATAATTCCAGAAACTTTCACATTATATTTTGTACCAGCAATTTCAATATCAATTGTATCATTAACATCGATGCCTAATAATTCAGCGGTTTTAATTGATAACACAATTCCCTCATCATCTAAAGCAATTTTTTTATTGTTTTTCATATCATGGAAATTAACAAAGTTTTGAATATTATCCATTGACTGATAAACAACCATTGTTGCATATAAATCTTCTTTGTTCTTTAATAAGTTAACACTTTGATTCAAGACATATTCAACATTTGTGACTTCATCACGTTTTAATAAATTTTCCTGATAACTTTTTGCTTCAGTAATACTAATTTCATCTTCTAAGCGCACTTGCGCATCATACTTGAGAATATCTTTATATTGCCGATCAATAACTTCTGATACAGAATATTTAATTCCAAAACCAGTGATAATTAAAGCTGTACATCCAGCAATTCCAATAATTGACATAAAGAAACGTTTTTTATATCTAAAAATATTACGCATCGTAACTTTTTGATTAAAAGAAAGACGTTTCCAAATAAAAGCAATCTTTTCCAACATTATTCTTTTCCCTAATTTTGGTGCCTTAGGTCGCATTAAAACAGCTGGCATAAGATTAAGTTCAGTGACACAAACAGATAATGTTGCAATCATTGTGACAAAGACAGATATGAAAATGGTTTGTAATGTAATTATATAACTCGAAGCAATCAAAGTAGGTGCATTCACCTGAAACAGCATTAAACTGTATAAATAATAAATAATTCTAGGAAAGAACTGTGTACCTCCTACAATACCTAACAAACATGCTATAAATGTTGCTAGAATAACATAAACAATATATTGTTTAATCACATCCCATTTGGAATACCCTAACGCTCTTAATGTTCCGCTTTGACTTCTTTGTTCTTCTACCATTCTTGTCATTGTTGTCAGTGATACAAGAGCTGATACTAGAAAGAACATTAGTGGAAAGACATTAGCAATGGAAGTGATGGATTCAACATTTGAATCATAGTTCACAATCCCAGCATTTTCATGCCTTGTAAGAGTATAGAGTTTCCCTTTAGGAATTTGATTAACTTGTTCTTTGGCATCTGTAATTTGTGAATAAGCATCATCTAATTTCGTTTTGGCTTCATCTAATTGATGGCTTGTTTTTAATTCTTCTAATGTTAATTTATTTTCTTGTTGCTGAATTTCTAATTTTGCTTTTTGGAGCATCAAATCTGCTTCGTTGAGTTGTGAGAATCCAGCTATGGCAGAAGATGTTGAAGATAGCATTTTTTGGATAGATTTCAAATCTTCAAGAACTTTATCAATTTCAGGAATAGAAGAATCTGCTGGATTACGAATTGCTTCTTCCAATTGTTTTTTCAAATTCTCTAAGTCTTTTTTAAGTTCCTTAGAAGTTTCTTCCATTGTAGCAACCATTTCTTGCGTTTGTTTGCTTGCTTGTGATTGCGCTTTTAAATATTCAGTCTCTTGTTTAGCTAATTCAATTTTCGCATTTGTCAATTGAATCTTTGCTTCTAATATCTTTGTATCAAATGTATTCTTAGAATCTGAATACACTTTATACCCTTTATCATATTCTTTTTGAGCCTCATCTAATTTCTTTTGAGCATCAGCAGTTAAAGATTCATATAAATCACTCATTTTCAAAGAAAGCTGACTTTTGATTTTGGTGTTCACATCTTCTATATAATCATCATATTCTTCACTAAACAAATTATAATCTTTTGCTCCTTGAACAGTTACAGATATTTGATTGTAAAGAACTTTTATATCACGAAGCTCATAGAGTTCTTTTGGCATGGCCAAAAAACTATTATCTTTATTTAATATCTCTATATAGCCAGAATTTGTCCCATCACCAAGTGTATTTGTTCCGCGATCAGTTTTTGCAATATATCTTACATCATTAACAATTCCAACAACATTAAAAGTCTTTTTCCCCTGATCATTAGATATTTCAATTTGATCTCCAATATGCGTTCCACTTTTTGCTATCTCTGTATCTATAAGACATTCATCGCTCTGTGTTGGAAACTGCCCATCAGTTAAATCAGGACGGTTGACCATATCTTCAGAAAAAGCCTGAGTAGTATAAACCTTTACACCTGATAATTTATCATTCATCATAGTTAAAGCATCAAATTGATAACCATAATCAATTTTTGCAATACCATCTATATCTTGAAGTTTTGCAATATCATCCTCGCTAAATCCTAACGTTGCCATATAAGTCAAATCTGCAAAATTATACTTATCTAAATAGGCATCCATTGTTTTCATCATTGTGCCTGGTGTATTTCTTAACCCAGCAAAGAAGGCAGCACCGAGAAATACAATTGAAAAAATAGAAAGAAATCTAGATTTAGATTTAAAAATAGACTTCCATAGATTCTTCCAATAGACAGATTTTTTTTGTTTTACCATTCGATTTCCTCTATTGGTTGAGGATGTTCATTTAATTCAACCCCATAAACCTTTCCATTACGTAAATGAATGACACGATCAGCCATTGGTGCTAAGGCAGAATTGTGTGTAATGACAATAACAGTCATTTGATATGTTTCACACATTTCACGTAATAATCCTAAAATTGCTTTTCCTGTTTGATAATCTAATGCGCCCGTTGGTTCATCACATAACAATAATTTTGGATTTTTGGCAATCGCACGTGCAATGGCAACACGCTGCTGCTCTCCACCAGATAATTGGGCAGGAAAGTTTGAAAGACGGCTTTCTAAACCAACACGTTCTAAAACATGTCGAGCATCTAGTGGATCATGACAAATTTGTGTTGCCAGTTCAACATTTTCCAAAGCAGTTAAATTCTGAACCAAATTATAAAATTGAAACACAAAACCAATATCATTGCGGCGATACTCTGTTAATTTCTTTTCATCATACACTGCAATATTTTCTCCATCTACCAATATTGAGCCACTGGTTGGTGAATCCATTCCTCCTAACAAATTTAAAATGGTTGTCTTTCCAGCTCCAGAAGCGCCTACAATAACAACAAATTCCCCTTTATTTATTTCAAAATTCACACCATCACTAGCATGAATGGTGATATCCCCCATTATATAGCTTTTCATAATATTTTTAAATTGAATTAAAGCACACATTTTTCTTACCATCCTTTGTATTATTTGTTATTATAATAATAGTAACACATTTTTTATAAAAATAACATAACGGAGGTTCATTATGAGACAAATATTAATTATTTCAGATAGTCATTTTATGCCTAAAAATGTTTTAGAGCATTTTATTCAACAATTCGATTCTTTAACAGCAGTCATTCATTGTGGTGACATATACATTGGTTATGAACCAGGTGAACTTGATATTGGCTGTCCTTTATACATATGCAAAGGAAACAATGATTTTGCTGATTTACCACGTATTCTCAATTTTGAGATTGCTGGAATACGTTTTGTCATAACACATGGAAATATGTATCAATTTGCATATAACCCTATTTCATTAAAAACACTGTTGGATGATGCTCCTGCTGATATCATCTGTTTTGGTCACACACATGTTCCTTATGTGTATCATGAAGAAGGACTAACAATCCTTAATCCAGGCAGTTTAGCCTTAGGACGAAGTTATCCGCGACATAACACTTATGTTTTATTTGATTTAGATACTCAGACATTTCAATTCTATGATATCAAAACACAAGAACAAATTTTTGTAGAAAACGCTAATAGATAACATATGATATTGCTTACTAATGAGAAAAGAGTTATCTTAGTCCTAACAATGACAACTTTAAATTATTTATGATAAAAACATCCTCAAAGGATGTTTTTATCATGTTTATTTTTCAACTAAATAATCAAATTTTTCAATACGATCTGTTTCAGCAATCATGAGGAAATGATCATCCATATGAATAACATACTGAGGATCAATTGATAAATCAAGTTTATGCGTCTCTTCATCACGAATTCCAAGCACATTAATACCATAATTCTTTCTGAGATTTAATGC
>NZ_HG005290.1:225813-282053 GCF_000455285.1 Candidatus Stoquefichus massiliensis AP9
TGTTAAAGAATGACCTACCCATGCCTGAGGAACTTTCATTTCCACAACACTATAATTATCATCTAATTCAATTAAATCAGTAATGTTCTTTCTTAATAATGAACGCGCAACTCTTTCTCCCATTTCTTTTTCAGGGCGACAAACACGATCAGCACCAATTTTTTCTAAAACAACTTTAAAACGTTTGTTTTTCGCTTTTGCAATAATATAAGGAACACCTATTTCTTTAAGATTAAGAACTCCTAATAAACTTTCTTCTAAATGATTCCCAATCGCAACAATACCAACATCAAATTCTTCAACACCTAAATCAATTAAAAACTGCTGATCTGTAATATCTCCAATAACAGCCTTTGTTGCAAATTCAGAAACCCTTTGTACGCATTCAGGATCTTTATCAACTGCAAGGACCTCGCATCCAAATTGTGATAATGTTTTTGTAATTGTAGAACCAAAAACGCCAAGACCTAAAACAACATACTGTCTGTTTTTCATACTTCTAACCTATCAAGACATTTGCTTCTGGATAAACAATGTCTTTCCCTTTCATTTGATTATAACGTTTTGCAAAGATTAAAACCATTGTAATTGGTCCAATACGACCAATATACATTAATATAATAATGACAATTTTTCCAACGCTTGTCAAGAGCGGTGTCACTCCAGCAGTTAATCCCACTGTTGCAAAGGCAGAAAAGACCTCAAATACTAAATCAATAAATGGAATGACTTCACTTACTGCTAAAACAATAAGACCTATAATACAAATAAAGAAACTCACCATAGCAATTGTTAAAGAACGCTTTACAACCTGATCGGAAATCGAACGTTTCATAAGTTTAATACGATCACTCCCAATAACTAAAGAATGAATATATAATAACATAATTGCGAAAGTAACAGTTTTGATACCACCAGCAGTTCCTGCTGGAGATCCTCCGACAAACATAAACATAGACATAATTAGTTTTGTAGAAACATGCAAAGCACCAATATCAACAGTTGCAAAGCCTGCTGTTCTTAATGTTGTTGACTGAAAAAAACTAGCAAGAATTTTTTTGGGCCAAGGCATTGTCCCCAGTGTTTTCATATTATCAAACTCTAATCCTAAGATAATCACAGTACCTGAAATCAACAAGAATATAGTGATCAAGAAAACAATCTTAGTATGAAGCGATAAAGATGTTATAAATTTTCTTAATTTAAAGACTTTAAAATTATCTTTATAGTGCTGCCATGCCATTCTTAAGTCAACCCAAACAACAAAACCTAATCCACCAGCAATAATCAGTGCTGAAATGACAAGATTAACCAAAACATCACTATGATAATTCATCAAGGAGTTGGCCCCTAAAATATCAAATCCTGCATTACAAAAAGCTGAAATAGAATGAAATAAAGAATAATATATGCCTTTGATTAAACCAAATTCAGGAATAAACACAAAACTTAAAAATAAAGCACCTAAAAGTTCAAAAACAATTGTATATTTAATAACCCTTTTAATATAAATACTCATAGCACGCATGGAAGTCTGGTTCAATGCTTCTTGCATAATAATCTTATTGGTATATGATAGTTTTCGTTTAAAAGCCACAAGCATCATATTTAAAAGCGTTAAAAAACCTAATCCACCTATTTGGATTAATGATAGGATAACAAGTTGTCCAAAAACAGAATATTGTTCTGAAACAACAACAGGAACCAAACCAGTAACACAGGTTGCAGAAGTTGCTATAAAAAGATGATCTAAATAAGGAATAACTGTCCCTTGATTTGAAATAGATAATGATAATAATAATGATCCGATAATAATAACCATAAAGAAACTAAAAGCTATTCTTCGCGTTGGTGAGAATGACTTTTTCTTTTTATCTTTATGAATATCAATTGCTTCCATGTTTGTCCTCCCCTAAAATCATTTCCGCACACATGATGCCATCCACGGCTGCTGACATAATTCCGCCAGCATAGCCCGCACCTTCGCCGATTGGATAAAGTGCATCACAATATTCAGATGTATATTGATTGTTTCGTAAAATTCTAACCGGTGCACTGCTTCTAGCTTCAACTCCTGTTAGGAGTGTTGATTCATCAATAAAACCAGGCATTTTCTGATTCATGAGTTTTAAGCCTTCTTTTAAATTTCGATTGATAAATTCAGGAAATAATTTATTTAAATTAGCCAATTGATAACCTGGCTTAAAACTCGGTTGTATCTCTTTTAGTTCCCCAACTCTATCCTCAAAATAATCCACAACTCTTTGCACTGGTGCATGATAATGACCTCCACCCAGCAAAAATGCCTGATGTTCTAATTGACGTTGAAACTGGATACCAGCAAGAGGATGATCATCACCAAAATCAGCAGGTATCACATTAACCAAAATAGCACTATTTGCATTATCTGCATTTCGCGCATAATAACTCATACCATTAACACATAATGTTTCTTTTTCATGCTGTGAAGGGACTACATATCCACCTGGACACATGCAAAATGTATAAACACCCCTTCCTTCACTTGTCTGTACTGCCAATTTATAAGGTGCTGCCTTTAAATGTGGAGAATGAGCACTTTGTTTATACTGTATCGCATTAATACACTTCTGTGACTGTTCTATACGTAAACCTACAGCAAATGGTTTGGCTTGCATTGGCAAACCTTTCTGATATAACATTTCATATGTATCCCGAGCACTATGTCCAATTGCTAAAACAAGGGCATCTGCTTCTAATGTTTTCATTTGATCATGCGATTTCATTTGAATTTGATAACTTTGATGATTGTATGTAAAATCAACCATTTGTGTTTCAAACAAGAAATGAACACCATGACTTTCCATGGTCTTCCTCATATTGATTAAAACACGACGTAAATAATCCGTTCCTATATGAGGCTTTGATTCGTATAAAATATCTCGAGGAGCCCCATGTTCAACAAAAGTCTCTAAGATATATTGCAAACGCGGATTTTTTATTCCAGTTGTTAGTTTACCATCAGAAAAAGTACCTGCTCCGCCTTCGCCAAAAGCAATATTACTATTTGGATTCAAAATTCCCTCATGAAAGAGCAAATCTATATCTTTCACTCTATCTTCGACTTTTTTGCCTCTTTCAATCACTGTGACATCTTCTCCAGACATCGCCAAAACATAGGCACAAAATAAACCTGCTGGGCCACTGCCTACAACTGCAACTTTTTGCTTATTTGATGGCAAGTATTGATAATGATATGGTTTCACTTTTTGAACCTGTGAATGTTTAGATAAAAATTCTTTCTCATTTTCTACTTCAAAATCAAAACTACAAATCCAATGAACGTTTTGTCGTCTTGCATCAACTGACCTTTTTGATAAATGAATATTCTTAATTTCTTTTTCTCTAACATTTAAGATCTGTGAAACGATCTTACTGTAATTTGTCTGTCCTAATTTAACTTTGACATTATGTACTCGTAACATTGTCTTCCCTTTCTATTGCCTTTGCAACATGTGATGCACTTGCAAAAGCAAAATGCAAATTATAGCCACCACACAATCCTGCTACATTAAGAATTTCTCCAATAGCATACATATGTGGATACTTTTTAATAGATAAATCATCATTCACTTCTTTTAAAGATAAACCACCTTTCATAACCTGTGCTGTCTCAAATGAGTTTAAACCAACAATATCTAAACTAAAATGTTTTAGTTGTTTGACAATTTGTTCTACTACATCATTGGGTTTCTTTTCAAAATAAGAAGCAATCTTTGTATGAAGCAATCCATCGTAGAAATGATTATAGCCCTTATTGATACGAAGTTCAATATATTCAGACAATTTCTTTTCATCTATTTCATCAAAAAAGTCAATCATGAGTTGATACTGATGTCCGCTCTGATAAAATGCTGATAATTGCATAACAGCAATTCCACTGACACCATAATCTGTAAACAGTAATTCTCCTTTTTCCTGATGAATACATTGATGATTTTCTAACAATGAAAAAGTCCCTTTGACTCTCACACCTTTCCATTGTTTCATAATTGGATTTGTTTTCATTTGAACAAGTGATGGTTGAGGCTTAACAACATTCAAATTTAATTTATATAACAAATCATAACGTGATGTATTTATCCCAGAAAGTTTTCCTGCTTCACTTCCCATAGCCCAAATAACTGTATCAGCATGAAATGTTTGTTGCTGTGTGTAAAGTGTATAAGTTCCATGTTCTTTAATTGATATCACTTCTTGGTTATAAAAGAAAAGAACACCTAATTCTTCTGCTCTTTGCATCATAACATGTTTCACCGATAAGGCCTGCTCACTTTTAGGATATAATAACTGTCCCTGATAATATGAATATAACCCTAACTCATTCATCTCTTCTTGAACATCAAAATGACGAACTATATCATATACTAAATTTGGATGATCACTTTGGTAACACTCTTTATTAATATATTGATTAGATAAATTACAACGACCATTTCCTGTTGCTAATAATTTTTTTAAAGGTGCCGAATTTTGTTCTAAGACAATCACATCACAATCTATCATTTCTTTTTTTAATAAAATTGATAAATAAACTCCCGATGCACCAGCTCCAACAATAACGATTTTTCTCATTTATACCACCTATTATGAAGTGACTTTTGTCAAGATAAATTTACAATTCATAATAAAATTTATTCAATTTTATCATCAAGGGCATACATAGGCTCCAAAATACAGTTTCTTCGACAGTTAACCACTCTGTTATTCGTGGATTGGTACCAAAAGGTTAATCGTTCGTCGACAAACTCTATAATCTCTTTGCGTGGATCAACAATTTCTCATTTAAATGAAATCGCAACTTTCCATTTAAATATTACTCCTATAAGAGGTGGATCTTAGATAGCTGAACCTGTTCCTTGGTTTTGAATCCTATCTATGCCATCGATATTCTGCTGATTTATCTCTCTTTAAGTCATCCATTCCTTTCTTTAATTTTATATTTTTTCATTAAGCAATATTCCCTGTCTCTACTCTCCATACAAAGCATGCTAATTCTCGTGCTATTGCTGTTATAGCAATATTTCTGTTGACTCCTCTTAATATCTTACGTTGATACTTCTTTTGCAGTCTTATGACTGCCTTATCTGCATAATCTATAACTTTTACATCCTGTCCTTTTGTTTTGACTTGATTTTCTTTCCTTTTACGCCCTGCTTTCCTTTTACCAATGTCTGAGCTGCCTCTGTTAGTGCCTTTAGTGATGGAATCCATCTCGATAATCCTGGATATCTCAATCCTGTATTTCCATCAATTGCACATAAACTGTATGTTTTTTTTATGGACATCCATTCCAATATAGATTATACTTTTTATAGTGACCTCCTTTTGTCGTTATGGTAACGATTCTATAATATTTATTCTAATCTTATTATGAATCTAAATCCACGTATTGGCAAGTGGGAGGTCACTTCATATTATCTCTTTCATTATTTTATACGAAATATAAGGATTATACCATTTTTTATTGAAAAATAGTGAAAAAATGTTTATAATACAAAAGGAATTTTAAAAGGAGGAATCACGAATGGGTAGAGCACATGAAGTGCGTAAAGTCGCTATGGCGAAAACAGCTGCAAAAAAAGCAAAAGTCTATTCTCGTTATGGAAAAGAAATTTATTTAGCAGCAAAGGCTGGTGGACCTGAACCTGATGCGAACTTAACACTAAGACGTTTAATTGAAAAAGCCAAGAAAGATCAAGTTCCTGCTGATGTCATTAAACGTGCTATTGATAAAGTCAAAAGTGGTGTGACAGAAGATTATGAACCAATTCAATTTGAAGGATTTGGTCCTAACAATTCAACAATCATTGTCAAATGTTTAACTGATAATATTAATCGTACAATTTCTCAAGTTCGTCCAGCATTTACAAAATCTAAATCTAAATTAGGTGCTGAAGGTTCAGTTGCTTATTTATATGATGTAGAGAGTACTGTGATTTTTAATGGTATGAACGAAGAAGATGCATTGGAAGCTTTAATTATGGCTGAAGTTGATGCTAAAGATATTACAACTTTAGAAGATGGACGTATTAAAGTTACTGGAGAACCTACTGATTTATATAAAATCAAAACAGCTATTGAAGAAGCTAAACCAGATGTTGAATTTGATATTTATGAAATCACAACAACACCTCAGGATTATGTAGAACTCGAAGGTGATGATATGATGTTATTTGAAAGATTAATGGATTTATTAAATGATTGTGATGATGTTGATCAAATTTTCCATAATGTTTCTAATTATGATGACGGAGAAGAAGAATAACATGTTTTTCATGTTATCTTTTTTTATATGTTAGTTACCCACCTCTATCATAGTGGCTGTTTGGTCGAATTAGAGCATCATAGTCTTCTCTTTGATTATCATCAGGGAGAACTTCATATCAATCCAAACAAACCTTTATATGTTTTTGTTTCACATCGTCATTTCGATCATTATAATCCTGAAATTTTTAAAATCATTCATCCACATATCACATATATTCTTTCTGATACATTACGTCATAAACATGAAGCACACTACGTAGATATCAATCAGGAATACGATTTCAATGATATTCATGTCAAAACATTATTATCAACTGATGAAGGATGTGCTTTTATTGTTCATGTAGAAAATCAAACCATATACCATGCTGGAGATTTAAACTGGTGGCATTGGGATGATGAGCCTCGTAAAGATAATGAATATCAGGAAATAACGTATAAACAAGAAATCAATCGAATCAAAGAAACGATTGATTTAGCCTTTGTAGTCGTAGACAAACGACAAGAAGGAGATTATTTGCTTGGTTTACAATATTTCCTAAATCACGTTAAAGCTCGGTACATTATGCCAATTCATTATTTTGGAGATTATACAATCACAAAACAATTACAACAAGAAAAACTTAATAATCCATACATGGCTGAAATTATACCAGTTCATCACCAAAATGAAACATTTGAGATCTTCTAGATCTCTTTTATTTATTTGCAATGTTCAAATTGAAAATTTAAACATTGCAAATAAAAAGTAAGTTGTATGATTTCATACTACTTACTAGGAATAATTTCTAGCCAATAATCGTCAGGATCATGAATAAAATAAAGACCCATCGCTTTATTTTCAAAACAAATACACCCCATTTTTTCATGTAATGCATGTGCTTCGTCATATTTATCTACAGTAAAGCAAATATGACTTTCATTTTCTCCAAGTTCATAAGCTTGTGGATGGTCCTTTAACCATGTTAATTCTAACTGAAACGGTGTAACACCATCACTTAAATAAACAAGTTGAAAACTCCCATCACTAGATTCTTTTTCTCTAACAACCTCTAAACCTAATGCTTCTTTATAAAAAGCAATACTCTTTTCTAAATTTGTAACATTAATGTTACAATGGTTAAAAACAGCTTTCATTGACTTCCTCCTTATTATGGAATAATTATAACGGTAATTCTATCAGTCCACAAGTTCCTTTTGTCGTTTCTTTGGTAATGTCAGTACATAACTTTCCTGTATCATTGTTTTAATATCCTCTGTTGTAACAGTTCCATCTAATATAATCGAATTCCAATGTTCCTTACTCAAGTGGTAGCCAGGAACAACAGACTCATATTTTTCTCTAAAGAAATCTAGCCAGCCTCTTGTCCCTTTCACATTCACCCATATATTTCCCTGACGTTCATATATCCATGCAAAGACCTTCTTATTTTCTTGATGTCTCATACATGTCCAATTGATATCAGAGAAAGGATAATCTTCATAAACATTTTCAAATGTCATGCAATAGTTTATAGCCTCTTCTCTTGTCTCCATATTTTCACCTTCTGTATTTATTATACATAATTTTGTAAGTAAACAAAATGATTTTAGCACTAATTTTATAGAAGTGCTAAATGTTCATATTCAGTTCATATAACAGTTTATAATTATCAGTGTTAGCAATCAATAGTTATGAGTGCTAAATAATAAAGGAGGAAGATATTATGTTAAAGCCATTACATGACTATGTTATTTTAAAGAAAGAAAAAGCAGAAAAGACAACTGCAAGTGGAATTATTTTGACAACGCCAAAGGAACAAGCAAGTAATCAAGCTACTGTTGTTGCAGTTGGACCAAAATGTGACGAATTATTAAAAGAAGGTATGACTGTTATTTTTAAAGAATATTCTGGAACAAAATTTAAAGATAATGATGATGAATATATGATTTTAGAAGAAGAAGATATTTTAGCGATTGTTGAATAGGAGGAAAAGAAAATGAGTAAAGAAATTCGTTTTTCAAAAGATGTAAGAGATGCAATGTTAACAGGAGTAAATACTCTTGCAGATGCTGTAAAAGTAACAATTGGTCCAAAAGGACGTAATGTTGTTTTAGATAAAGGATATGGTTCACCCCTTATTACAAATGATGGTGTTTCTATTGCAAAAGAAATTGAATTAGAAGATGCTTTTGAAAATATGGGAGCAAAACTTGTTTATGAAGTTGCCAATAAAACAAATGATGTTGCAGGTGATGGAACAACAACTGCAACAATTCTTGCTCAAAGCATGATTCAAAGTGGTTTAAAAGCAGTTGAAAAAGGAGCAAATCCTGTTTTAATGCGTGAAGGTATTGATTATGCAAGTAAGGAAGTTGCAAAATATATTTTAGATAAATCACATATTGTAGAAACAAGCAATGATATTGAAAGTGTTGCAACTATTTCTGCTGGTGATTCAGCAATTGGAAAAATTATTGCGGAAGCAATGGAAAAAGTAGGACGTGATGGTGTTATCAGTGTTGATGAATCAAATAGTTTTGATACTGAATTAGAAGTCGCTGAAGGTATGCAATATGATAAAGGATATGTATCACCATATATGGTCTCTGATCGTGAAAAAATGACTGTTGACTTAGATAATCCATTCATTATGGTAACTGATCAAAAAATTAATACTATTCAGGAAATCTTACCAATTCTTGAACAAGTGATGCAATCTAATAAACCTTTATTGTTGATTGCTGATGATTTTGAACAAGAAGTGATTTCAACATTAGTTGTTAATAAATTAAGAGGAACATTTAATGTTGTTGCAACTAAAGCTCCTGGTTTTGGTGATAACCAAAAAGAAATCTTACAAGATATTGCTATTTTAACAAATGCAAAGTTCTATAGTAAAGATCTTAATATGAATTTGAAAGATATGCAAATGGAAGATTTAGGAACAGCTAAAAAAGTGCATATCACAAAAGACCATACAACAATGATTGGTGGTGCTGGAAGCAAAGAAGATATTGATGCTCGTGTTCATGAAATCACACAGCAAATGAATAATGCAAAAAGTGATTATGACAAAAAGAACTTTGCAGAAAGACTTGGTAAATTGAGCAATGGTGTTGCGATTATTAAAGTTGGTGGTGCAACAGAATCAGAGTTAAAAGAAAAGAAATTACGTATTGAAGATGCTTTAAATGCTACAAAAGCTGCTGTTAGCGAAGGAATTGTTATGGGTGGCGGTGTTACTCTTGTGAATGCCTATGTTGCTTTAAAAGATCAATTAAAAGATGAAGTTGTAGATAAACAAAAAGGTATTAAAGTTGTATTAGATGCCTTGTTAGCTCCTATGGGTCAAATTGCTGAAAATGCTGGATTTAACAGTGATGAAATTGTTGAACAACAAATGAAATCAGCTGAAGGACAAGGTTTTGATGCTAAAGATGGTGAATGGGTTGATATGTTTGATAAAGGTATTATCGATCCAACAAAAGTTGCACGTAGTGCTTTATTAAATGCGGCTAGTATTTCTGCTTTATTCATTACAACTGAAGCCGGTGTTGCTCCAATTAAAGAAGATACGCCTGCTCCTGCTCCAATGGGTGCTCCAGGAATGTATTAAAATGAATAAAAACACATAGACAAAAAAAGATTCTTACTCAGTTATGGGTAATCATAAAATTAGAGGATTTAAAATTATTGAATTTATCAATAACATTTAAATCCTCTTTTTCATTTACATCCCAAAGTAAGAAAGAACCAAAAAAAGGTTTATGTGTTTTTTGTTTGTTTAAAGTCTTGCAATATCTGTTTCCTGAGCTTTTTTAGCAACTGCTTCTGCAACCACTTTTGCAACACGTGGATCAAGAGCCTGAGGAATAACATATGTTGGTGATAATTCTTCATCACTGACCAATGATGCTAACCCATACGCCGCCGCCAATTTCATTTCTTCTGTTATTTTACGTGCTCTCACATCTAAAGCTCCTCTAAATAAACCAGGAAAGGCTAAAACATTATTAATCTGATTAGGAAAATCAGAACGTCCAGTTCCCATGACTGCAACACCTGCTGTAATAGCATCTTCGTATTTGATTTCAGGTTCTGGATTTGCCATTGCAAAGACAATTGGCTTTTCTTTCATATGACTTACCATTTTTGAAGTTAAAACACCAGGTGCAGAAACACCAATGAAAACATCTGCTTCTTTTAAAGCTTCATCCATTGTTATTCTTTTAGCTTGAGAATTTGTGATCTCTGTTAATTCCTGAGTCAGAAAATCATATTGATGATAATCTTCTTTTGTCACAATTCCATGAATATTGAATCCATAAATTTCTTTGACACCTAAAGCATGTATCATTTTGATAATTGAACTACCTGCTGCACCTGTTCCACTGACAACAACAGTAATATCTTCAACTTTTTTATGAACAACCTTTAAAGCATTCAGCAACCCTGCTGTGACAACAATTGCCGTTCCATGCTGATCATCATGAAATACAGGTATATCCAATTCATTAATTAATGTTCTCTCTATTTCTACACAACGTGGTGCACTAATATCCTCTAAATTAATACCACCAAATGTTGGAGCTATAGCTTTCACAATTTGAATGATTTCCTGTGGATCCTTTGTATCTAAACAAATAGGAACAGCATCAATATCACCAAATTTTTTAAATAAAATAGCCTTTCCTTCCATCACTGGCATAGCTGCCTCCGGACCAATATCTCCAAGTCCTAAAACAGCTGTCCCATCACTGACAACTGCAACACTATTTTGTTTCCATGTATATTGATAGACATTATCTTTGTTTTTTGCAATCTCCCGACATGGCTGAGCAACACCTGGTGTGTACGCAAGAGATAAATCATGACTTTCATTCAAAGGAACCTTCATTTGAATTCCTAATTTTCCTTTAACCTCTTTATGTAATTGTAATGCTTCCTGATAAATATCAGACATCTCCCTCATCCCCTTTTCAACTTGTTTATTATGCCATAAAACAAAGCAAATGAAAAGCCCAAATCATTTGATTTGAGCAATTATTCTTGAACATCCAATTTAAGAGTCTGTTCATTTAAAAACAATCCTTGGGATAAAGACAATTGACATTTTTGATTTTCACTCATTCCAATTGTTTCTCCATCTCTTAATACTGCATCTTGTTCGATGATATAACAAACAATATTAAATAGGAACTCGTGAAGTTGTGCCAAAGGAACATTTGAAGTTAAGGTCTCAATTTCATAATGTCCAAAAGTTTTTAATCCTAGGGTATACATATGATTTCCATCTTCATTTGTCACAATACCTAAATACACCCACAAAAAGATTGGTAAACTAGCATCCTTTGCATAATCTTGCATAATATCAGTATAAATATGTTTTGGCCAGACAATCTCATCACCATAAACAGCAATTGCCTGATCAAAATGTAAACAAGCATCTATGCATTGACTTTGTATTAACATAGCTTCTTTTGTTGATATATCATGAGCTATCATTGAAACAATAATATGTGCCTGATGTTTCTTGACATGACTAACAGCATCTTCCCACATATAACATCCCTGTGCATAGTATTCTGCTTCACCTTCTGGAACAGGTCCATCCATTAAAGAAAAAGCAATTATTGATTCGCCAATATTTCCAACCAAAATACTATCATCGTTATTTTCTGAAAGATCTAACTCAATATTCCAATGATGTTTTAAATAATTAAGTATTTTATGAAAATCTATATTTGCGTTTTCTAATAATACAAAGTTCACGAAAGTACTTCGAGATTCAGGAGGAACCTGACTATTGGCCTGATCCATCCAATATGCTCTTATGTTTTCTACCATTTGAATACATTTTTCTTTAGCATTAAGAGGATCATAAAGTTCATATTCACTAAAGATATGTCCACAATGTCCTAACTCATCTTCATGATATCCCCCACAAACAGCAACTTTCCATTTTCCAAACATATTTTCTTTAAATTTAAATATATAATAATGTAAATCATGCAGATCAAATTCCTCAGTCAGTTCTATTTGATAGGGATTCTTCCCTAATTCATTTTCATGACTTAACCACTCAATCATACATAATTCAGCATTCTCTCTTTGTTCCATCGTTTCTCCTTTTATAATGTAGTTATCATTATAGTCATAACACCATCATAAGTCACTTCTTTTTGATCACTGCAAATAATAAAATGATCTCCCTTTTTCACTGCTTGTCCTTCTATTGTTCCTTCTCCTTCTAAAACACTGACCATTTGGAAAGGTTTATCATTAACAACAATATTTTCTCCATCCATTCTATAACAGTCAACAGTAAAAAATTCACCTTCAACATAACGCGTCTTTGAACCATGATCTAAATGTGTATTTGTAAACAATTTATTAGAATCATTATTTGATGGTACTGTTGTCACATCAATTGATTGCTGAACATGTAATTGTCTTTCATTGCCATCTTTATCTTTACGATGATAGTCATAAACACGATAAGTAATATCTGATGACTGCTGCGCTTCATAAATTAATGAACCGCTACATATAGCATGCAATGTTCCTGAAGGGATGTAGAAAAAATCACCTTTATTAATTTCAAATGAATTTAATAAATGATCATAATCATCATTTTCAATTGCTTTTACAAATTCATCTTTTGTTTTTGCATGATGCCCCATAACCATCTTTGTTCCTTCATCTGCCTGTAACACATACCAGCATTCTGTCTTTCCTAAAGAATTTTCATATTTTGCGGCATATTCATCATTAGGATGAACCTGTACAGATAAATCATTTTTTGCATCAATAATTTTTGCAAGCAATGGAAATTGTTCTCCTTCTACATTGCCAAATAATTCTCTATGGTTTTGCCAAAGCCAAGAAACGCTTTTTCCTTGAAACTCACCATCTGCAATAATACAATCTCCATTTTTGTGGCCCGAAATAGCCCAACATTCTCCTGTTTGATCACTTGGGATGTCATAACCATAAATATCTCTTAATTTATGTCCTCCCCAAATCATTTCTTTAAATACTGGTTGAATCTTTAAAATATGTCCCATACTCTTCATCCTTTCCTATATATTTTAATAATTCTTCTATTTGATTCTCGTGAAATAACTTTATATCGTGTTCCTGACACATTTTTGCAAAAACACCTTGTCCATCTACCAAAGTGTGACTAAATGTACCATCATAGATACCATCACAGCCACAACTTGGACTTCTAAATTTTAAAATAGCAACCTTGACATCATTGTCAAGAAACACTTTCAATGCTTTTTTAGCTCCACTGATATATTCTTGAGTCACATTTTGACCCTGATTTGTTTGAATGAACAACGGATCTGTGTTTTGTATCTCTGCTGGATCTCGAGGAATTGGTAATCCTCCCAATACTTCTGGACAAACAGCAATCATTTTCCCTTGCTGATATAATGTCATCAATTCTTCTATCAAATGATGATGACCACTATAAGTACAATTTTCACCCAACAGACATTTACTCACACCTATCATTTAAGATTAACTCCTTTAATTCATCAGCATTTTCAACAATATAAGTTGCCCCAGCCGTCTCTAACTCATGACGACCTCTAAATCCCCATGTTACACCAATGGTCTCCATATTCGCATTATAACCTGTATCAATATCTACTTGACTATCACCAATAAAATAACATTCCTGATGTGATACTTTAAGATTCATCAGCGCTATACAAGTTGATTCAGGATGGGGTTTCAATGGATAAATTGTCTGTTGACCAATAATAGATTGAAAACATCCTGGAAAACAATGTTCTACAATACGCACTGCTAAATAATGTGGCTTATTTGTTACAACACCTAATTGAACTCCAGATTGACGAAGTAATTGAATCAGTTCATAGATGCCTGGATATGGCTCAGTCTGATCTAAACACTGTTCTTCATACACTTTATGAAATTCCTCTAAGCATTCATCTAGCATATCAATATGATCCTGTCCCAATGCTCTTTCCATAAGTTTCTTTACACCATTTCCTACAAATTGATTATACTCAGATAATTCATATGTAGGGAGATGATGAATCTGTAGTACTTTGTTTACTGAAATAGCTAAATCTGCCAACGAATTAACCAAAGTTCCATCCAAATCAAAAAGACATCCTTTTTTCATACATTCCTCCTACTATGTATCATTATAACAGTATTGAAAAAATAATGAAAGATGTTATAATGAAATATGTGTAAAATGAGGTGAAGGATATGAACAAATTAAAAACAACAAAATATATGAACATATTTACCAATATTGGATATGTCCTTGGTTTTGGACTTATTATTTGGTATATTATTTCTAGAAACAATGCATTACTTCCTGTAATAGGAGTCATTATTATTTTTCTTGGTCGTGCAATTGGTTACGGATTAGACAGAGTAGTTGAATTAAAAGATGAAAAGAAGAACTCATAATTAAGTTCTTCTTTTTCTTTTGAATCTTGTTATGATAATTCCAACAATGATTAATGGAAATCCAAATAATATCAAATAATAAAGTAATACTTCAATGATTGAACTCTCTATTGTTTTTGTAGCTTCTAAAGAATATTTATACAATACTTGATTTTCATAATAGAAAGTTATCGTTCCTAATGAATCTCCTTTTTGAATAGGTGATTCAATAAATGTTGGAGAATCAATAGTTATATCAATATCAGATTTTGTTATATTTTTATCACACAGTATAGTTATATCTTGAGGAGCATTGAGTTTATATTGAATTTTCAATGATTTTGTTATCCAATAACTTTCTATCTCCTCATCTTTTTTGTAAAACACAATTTGATGAAAATGATCATTCATATATTGACATACTGTGACTGCATCCTGTACATGATTTTGTGTATATTGTCCTTTTGCATATGCTGTAACAAGAATGAACTGGTGATGATCTATTGTCATCGTACTTGCAAATGTCAGTTGTGCTTCGTCTGTAAATCCACTCTTCCCACCATCGATTTTTTGAATATCTATATTTTTATAATCTTTCCCTCTTTGTAACGATGAAGTCCATTGATGATTACCTTTTGAACTCGTATGTTTTCTAGTTTCAAATACTTTAACAAATTCAGAGTTTGATAAAGCTGAATTTAAAAGAATGGCCATTTCATGAACGGTCGTATAATGATGATCATCATGTAATCCTGTTACATTCATAAAATGTGTATTTTTAAGATTTAAATCAGTTACTCTTTGATTCATTGCATCAACCAGGTTTGAAAGTGATCCATATGTTACTCTTGCAAGTGCATTGCATGCATCAGCCCCTGATGGCAACAACGCTCCATAAATTAAATCTTCATAAGTGACCCTTTCTCCCACATAAAAGCCTGCAACTGTTGCATGTGATTCTGCTAGACCTTTTAAATCCGATGCTTGAATTGTCACTGTTTCTGAAAGATCATCAATCTTTTCAAGAGCTAATGAAACAGTGACAATTTTAGTCATACTTGCTGGAAAAATTTTCTCATCACTTTTTTTCTCATAATAAACAAGCGATGTTTCACGATCATACAAATAAGCATATTTTGAGTGTAATTGAATCTGAATAGATTGAGCAGATACACTTTGCATTTGAAACATACAAATAACAGTTATTAATAAACAACTAATTATTTTCTTCATCTAAAATAACTCCTCTCTTTAAAAAAGAAAGTTTTGTCTCAGAAATAATAATTGCAATAAAAATCAAAACAAATCCCAGCACAACTTTCAATGTTAAAACTTCTCCATAAAACAAAACAGAAAAAGCCACTCCAAAAACAGATTCTAAAGAAAGTATCAATGAAGCATTGCATTCACTTGTGTATTTTTGACCAATTGTTTGACAAACCATTGTTACTGCTGTTGCAAAGAATGCTAAATAGAAAATTTGTAAAAAGATAGATGAATCTATTTGAGTGACTAAGGTTATATCTTCACCGATGAAAGCAAAGATTCCTGCAACAATAGCTCCTCCAACAAATTGATAAGCAGTAAATGCTCCACCATCAACACCCTCTGAAAACTTTTTAATCATAAGGATATGAATAGCATAAAGAAATCCACCACATAAAGTTAAGAAATCTCCAATATTTACTGTCAAATTTCCGTCTATGGAAACACATCCAATACCCAGCACACAAATAAAAGCAGCAATAAAATTATAAACATCAGGTCTTTTATGATAAAATAACCATACTAAAAAAGGAACAATAGCACAATAGACAGCTGTTAGAAAAGCATTCTTTCCAGGTGTTGTAAAATTCAATCCCCATGTTTGAACATAATAAGCTCCAAACAAACAACATCCTGTTAATAACCCTCCTATTATTTTTTGTTTAGGAAATGTTTTTATTTTTTTTAAAAATAAAATACTTAAGAAAATAGCAGCTAAAGTAAATCTGACAAGCAATAAAACCGCTGGTGTCAAGAAATCTACTGCACTTTTCATAACAATAAAAGAACTTCCCCAGATCATTGCTGCAGTTAATAACAGCAAGCCACCTTTCATTTTTTGACTCATACGCTTCCTTTCCAAAAAGAAATGGTACAAATGTACCATTTTCTCTTTTATCCATGAATTACATCATGACAACGATGACACAATTCCTCTTCCATTTCATCTGCATCAAAATAGTTCCAGCATCTTGGACATTGTACACCATTGAATTTTTCAGCCTTGATATAAGCTGTATCATATTCTGTTAAACCTTCTTGACTATCTACAAGTCTTACTTTAGCAACAATAAATAATTGTTTTAATTCTTCTGCTAAAGCTGACATATCCTGATAACCATCTTTTAGACAAATGGTTAATTTGGCTTCCATGTTTGATTTAATAACTTTTTCATTTCTTAAATCTTCTAATGATTTCATAACATCTTTTCTCAATGTCAAGAAACGATCATAATAAGCTTTCACATCGTCAGCATTTTCGACATCTAATAATTCTGGTTTTTCTTCTAAGAAAATAGATTCTTGTTTGTTATCATCACAATGGAAATGATCATGTAATTCTTCAGTTGTAAAGACTAATACAGGTGATAATAATTTCATCATTGTTTTTGCATAATGATAAAGAACAGTTTGAACTTGTCTTCTTCTTAAACTATCAGCTTTTTCAATATAAAGAATATCTTTTGTGAAATCCATATAGAAAGCACTTAAAGTATTAGTAAAACAGTTTAAAATCAATTGATTCGCTTCTGCAAAGTCATAACGTTCAAAGGCTTCATGATATCCTTTCATTAAGTTATTTAATTCAACAATCATATATTGATCTACACCTTCAAGTTTTGAAGTTTCAATAAGATCATGAGATGTAAAATCAGATAGATTTCCCAACACAAAACGCATTGTATTTCTCATCTTACGGTAATTTTCAGCAACTTGTTTCATAATTTCATCAGAGATACGAACATCAGACTGATATGCTACTGATGTTGCCCATAATCTTAAAATATCTGCACCATACTGATTAACCATTTTAATTGGATCAACAGTATTTCCTAAAGATTTAGACATCTTATTCCCTTTACCATCTAATACAAATCCATGTGATAAAACAGTTTTATAAGGAGCTTGTCCATGAGCAGCAGTTCCAATAATTAATGAAGAGTTAAACCATCCACGATATTGATCACTACCTTCAAAATATAAATCAACAGGATATGGATATCCTCTTTCCTTCATACATCCTGTATGAGATGATCCAGAGTCAAACCATACATCCATGATATCTTTTTCTTTTCTAAAGATTCCATTTGGTGAATGTTCATTTGTGTATCCTTCTGGTAATAAGAATTTTTCATCCTTTTCAAACCAAATATTTGAACCATATTCTCTAAATAGTTTTGAAATATGAGCAAATACGTCTTCTTCCATAATTGGTGTTCCATCTTCGCAATAAATAATAGGAATTGGTACACCCCAACTTCTTTGTCTAGAAATACACCAGTCTCCACGATCTTTAATCATGTTATAAATTCTAATGTGTCCCCATTCATTTAACCAATTCACTTTATCAATTTCACTTAATAGTTTCTCTCTGATTTTATCAATTGAACAGAACCATTGATCAGTTGCTCTAAAGATAATAGGTTTCTTTGTGCGCCAGTCATGAGGATAACTATGTGTAATAAATTCTAATTTCAATAAGACTCCTAATTCATCTAACTTCATTGTCACTGTTTTATTAGCATCATCAACATATTGACCAGCTAACCATTCTCCACAGTCTTCCATCATATTTCCATGTTCATCTACATTACAGTAAATATCTAAACCATATTTTTGACCTACAATAAAGTCATCCATACCAAATCCAGGAGCAGTATGAACACATCCTGTTCCAGCATCAGCAGTAACATGATCCCCTAAGATAACTAATGATTCACGATCATATAAAGGATGTTGACATGTAATCATTTCTAATTCTTTACCATTAAATCTTTGTAAGATTTCTTTTTGCTGTAAATCAAATTTTTCCCATAAAGAATCAATTAACTCTTCAAGAACTAATAGCTTCCCTTTTTCACTTTGGACAAGAGCATAAGTATAATCCGGATTTAAACAGATAGCTAAGTTAGCAGGAATTGTCCAAGGTGTTGTTGTCCAAATGACAAAACTTGTATCTGTATCTAAAATACCTTTTCCATCTTTAACAGCAAACTTCACAAAGATTGTTGGACTCTTCACATCATGATATTCAACTTCAGCTTCTGCTAATGCTGATTCACTAGACGGTGACCAATAAACAGGTTTTAATCCTTTATAAATCAAACCATCCATTGCCATTTTTGCAAACACATCAATTTGATTGGCTTCAAATTCAGGCAATAATGTTAAATATGGATGATCATAATCAGCAAATGTCCCTACGCGAATACATTGCTCTTTTTGAATTTCAACTTGTTTTAAAGCATATTCATAACATTTTTTTCTAAATTCAGCAGTACTTAATTCTTTACGGTTAACTCCTAATTTTTGAATAGCATTCTCAATTGGTAAACCATGAGTATCCCATCCTGGAATATAGGGTGTGTAATAGCCTTCCATATTTTTATAACGACAAATAACATCTTTGATGATTTTATTGAGCATATGACCCACATGCATATTGCCATTCGCATATGGAGGCCCATCATGAAAGACAAATTGATCTTTTCCTTTGTTTTGCTGATATACCTTTTCATACATGTTTGCATCTTGCCAGCGAGCAACATAACTAGGTTCTTTTTTAGGTAAATTACCTCTCATTTCGAATTCTGTTTTTGGCATTAATAACGTATCTTTATAATTCATTCTTATCCCTTTCCTTTCTCAATAAAAAAACGTCCTATTAAAGGACGTGATGACGCGGTACCACCTTTATTCATATCTTGCGATATGCACTTCATATCTTAACGCGATCAACGGCCTTCCCTACTCATTTCAGGGTGCTACTCCAGAGTGATTCTATATAAGTTCCCTTGTTTGTTTTCACCAGCCACAAACTCTCTGAAAGTTATCCTTATATACTGTCTCTATCATCGTATTTATTTTCTTGTTCTTCTCTTATTAAACTAAAAATTTCAGATTTGTCAATAGTTTCTATCATATCTTCACTCATTTTTACTACATTTGCTCTAAAATCAATAGCTTCTTGCTTAAATACATCCATATCTTTAGATAAACCTCGAACATACTCCATTGATTCTTTAAGAATCATATTTGCATTCTTTTTTGCTTTTTCAATCAGTTCACTAGCCTCTTTAAGTGCTAATCTAGCAATTTCTTCATTTGTTTTTTCATGTACTGTCACTTGTTTCGTCAGTAGGGTGTTTTGTTCTTTAAGCATTTCTATTTCATCTTCTAATGAAAGTATTGTATCCTTTTGTTGCTGTATAAGTTCTTTTAATTCATTAATGCGATCATTAACTTCAAGAATATTATACCCTCGAAATTGCTTATCAAAATCTTCCACAGTTTCCACCTCACTTATAAAAATATCCAGTCACAACAATATTCCCTTGTCTTGTTTGTCGATTTTCATCAACAATCTTTACTCTTCCATGTCGTTTGAAGGATATCATATCATTATTATGACACAAAAAACTGACTTCTTCAACATCTTTATGATTGACTTTGACATTTCCTGCACGAATAGCCTCACTAGCTTTTTGTCGAGATACATTGAATAATGCTGAAACAACTTTGTCTAAGCGTAAACTTGATAAAATCAATGATTTTGAAATATATTGATGTTGAATCTCAATACTTTTTGTCGTTTCACTCAAATGAATCTTTGATCTTTTGATTTGATGAAACTGTTCTTTAATAAATGGATAAGTTTGTGTTGTACATGAAAAATACAAATGAGAAGAATCGTCATATATATCACCTATACACTCTCTCTTTATCCCTAAATTCATAAGTGCACCTAAAACATCTTTATGTAGAAGTTTACCAAACTGCTGATTATATTTAATCTCAACAACAATAATCTGAAAATCATCATTGACAATATCATAAAAATCCGGACATATAATCATTCTTTGATTTTCCGCATTTATAAAACCTCCAAATGAATGAATATCAAGTTCATGTCCAATAACCTGTTTAACAATATCCTGTTCGTGGGGATTAAAAAAAGGAGTTAAAATCATTCTTTGATGATTCTGGGCTTGAAATTTATAATCTAAAATCTTTTTAACAAAGATTTCATCGCCTTTATAATGTTCTAACATAATCAAAAAGAAAGTATTAGCATTAGCTAATACTCATATTATTCCTGTTCTTCAGTTGGATCCATTGTAATATTTCCAGTAACACCAATATTTTTAGGTGTACATAAGAAAATCTTTGGTCCAATCTGTTGAATATCTCCTTCAATTGCAAAGATGACCCCACTTAAGAAATCAATCACACGTTTAGATTGTTCTTTTTGTAAACGATGTAAATTCACAACAGCTGCTCTTTTTTGTTTTAAATAAATAGCTATCTCTTGTGTTTCGCTATATGCTCTAGGTTCAAATAATACCAAATGACTATCTTTATTTGCACTAAGAGCTTTTACTGCATCACTTGTCTTTGTTGATTTTGCCTTTTCAAACATACTTGTTGATTTCACAGGCTCTTCTTCAGCATCTATTTCTACATCTTCATAAACGTCATCATCGTCATCTTCTTCTTCAAAAAACCACTTTTTTACTTTTTGTCCATATCCCATGAGGCAACCTCCTTATATTTCCTTTTCTTATTATACCATAACATCTTTATGAAAAAAAGAGAAAATTATCTTCATTATAAACATTAAATATTATTTTCTAAATCATCTAAAATATTATTAATCCTATTTAATTTTGTTTGATACAAATCAATATCACATTTCTTGCAAATATCCACTATAGCAGAATATATTATTGGGTTCCCAATAAATAAGGCATCTGGTCTTCCATGAACTTCAATATATTCACATAAAAATCGAATACAGTGGTGAGTTTCATCTTCTTTTGGTTTTAATAAATTCATTGCCAATAGTGTTTGTGATTGTAAATCCATAACAATAAACACCAACGGATTCATCGGTCTAGAATAATCTTAATCATACAGTCCATTAGAGAGATAAGTCAAATCAACGATGAGCTATTTTGTGTTTATGACTGTTTTATAAGTGTTTGAAGATATTACTGATTCACGAATTCTACTGGTATCATTTCGAATACACGCCTCATAAATCATTTCTTCTTTATCATAATCAACATCTATATTATGTTGACAATAGTTTTGCATAATATCTATCAGTCTTTCTACGGCTTTAATAAAAACATTCAGTTCATCGTTGTTGATATGATATGGATAAAATTTTTTCTTAAAAGACACAAAATATGATCACTTTCCCCTACCTCTATATTTTAATCCTAATTCTTTGATTATCTGTTTTTGTTGGAATGGAACTTCATCCCTATCACCCATAGAGAGTGTCAAACAATTTTGATCGTACATCATATATTGCCTCACTGCCATATCATCATCTTCTTTTGCAATACTACATAAAATCGCATGTTCTTCATGGTCTTGATAGATTGATAATCCTACACAATTACCAAGTTTCCCATGACTGAATAATAGTATATTTCTTCACAAGAAAATTCAACAGCAATATAATCCACTCTATGATTATCATTGATTCCATTCATTTATTAAATTATATAGCTTTAACCATTTGTTGTTTTCCATATTCTTCTCCCTATAATTATTTTATCTAATCATCTTACTATGTATTATCTCTCATTCTCAAAGAAAAAAATTTTATAATATGATGATTTCCAATGAAATAAAATAGAAGATTTTATGATATAGAAAAAAGAGGAATTTCTCCTCATTGTTCACAATCAACATTGACTAAAATAACATCCTCTCCTATTGTTAAAATATTTTCTATTGGAATAATGAATGCTGGAGGTCCCTTAATAACACAAATCAATTTAAATGCTGAAAATCTTTCAACAATTAAAGCTTGAATTGTTCGACAATATGGATCTATTTCCACATCTACAACATATCCAATCTTTGTTCCAGTAGCCGCATTCACGACATCTTTACTTTGTAAAGTTACAAAACGCATAATATCACCAATTCATTATATGCATTTTTAACTCATATATTTCTTTAATTGTGATAATGCTTGTTTCTCTATTCTGGAAACCTGTGCCTGTGAAATAAAAAGTTCTTTTGCAATTTCACTTTGCGTATGTCCTTTAAAATATCTTTCTTGTATAATTTGTAATTCTTTATCATCTAAATAATTCATTGCTTCATATAAATCGATATTGTTTTGCATGTTTTCCATCTGATTTTTTCGATCAGGTATTTGACTTTCTAAATCAATTGGACCATTCCCATCATTTTGGACTTCCTGTGATAATGAAGTCACGCCATTTGTTGACGATAACGCTTCAACTAACTGATATTCATCAACATTTAATATTTTTGAGAGTTCAGCCATTGTTGCTTCCCGATTGTGTTTTTTAGTATATTCTTCATTTGCCAGCAATGCTTTATATGCTAAATCACGCATTGAACGTGGTATTCTCATTGGTGAATTATCTCGAATATAACGTTTGATTTCTCCTAGAATAAGTGGAACTGCATAGGTTGAAAATCTAACATCTAAAGAGGTATCAAAGTTATCTATTGCTTTGATCAAGCCAATAACACCAACTTGGAATAAATCATCTAAATTAGAGACTCTTTGATGATATTTTTGAACCAATGAGAGAACAAGTTTTAAATTAGATAAAACCAGTTTTTCCTTGATGTTTTCATCTTTTGTTTGATGATATTGATCTAACATTTGCATCATCTGCTGATGCGATAGTTTATCATATTCTTGATTAAGTAAACCATTCATTTCAACTTTGTACTTTGACATAGTTTCGACTCCTTCAAATAAAGTCTCACCATTTTATTTGACATTATTCATCATCATTCAATTTATTCCTTAACTTTTTTATAATCTTTTTTTCTAATCTAGAAATATAAGATTGTGAAATACCTAAAATTTCTGCCACATCCTTTTGGGTAAGTTCTTCATGCCCAATAAGACCATAACGCATCATTAAAATTTCTTGTTCTCGTTCATTTAAATGGTGTAATGCTCGATAGAATTTTTCTTTTTGATCATTAAGTTCAATTTCATCTTGCACAATATCTTTATCCGTTCCAATAATATCAGATAAAAGCAATTCATTTCCATCATAATCAACATTTAAAGGTTCATCCAAAGAAATTTCCTGACGTAATTTATTGTTTTTTCTCAAAAACATTAAGATTTCATTTTCAATACAACGTGAAGCATAAGTTGCTAATTTTATATTTTTATCCATATTAAAAGTATTCACTGCTTTCACCAACCCTATTGTTCCAATACTAATAAGATCTTCAATGTTTCCATTCTGTACAGAATCATACTTTTTTGCAACATATACAACCAATCTTAAATTATGTTCAATTAACAAATCTCTTGCCTGTTCATCGCCATTTTGTAATTGAATCAATGCTGCCTCTTCTTCTTTACCTTTCAAAGGTGCCTTAAGAACATCATGTCTCCCAATATAAAAAAGAACCTTCTTTTTAAAAAATATTGCTTTTAACTTTTGTAAAATCATAATAAGCCTCCTAATAACTGAGAATTTAAAATACAATCATATGCACTAGATGACATGACTCCTACGTAAACATGATGTAATGTCTGATGATTTACTTCAATATCATCCATCATTATAATATCAATTGATTCTTTTTGATTCGCAGTCTCTATATCAATACTATCTATTTTTTCATAATTTTCTAATAAAGTCCTTCTAATAAAAATAACTGGATATCCTTTATAAAACACCTTATTCCCATTATCTACAAACCCTAGACAAGTCTTATCTAAAAATCTTACATCTACATACTCGTCATTATGAATACGCTGTTGACAAAATGAAATATAAAAATAAAAAATGAAAATAACAAGCATTGAGATAATCATCAAAGATATAAAATGGACTCCTTCAACCAATAGAATACCTTGAAAAATAACCGAAGAAGGTAAAACCCATTCCATAAAAGATATTAAAGAAATATAAATAAATAGATAAAGCGGATAATAGATATACGTTAATCGTTTAAAATAAAAAAGAGTCAGCAATAAGTCATATAACAAGAGGAACCCATCAAAGAAATCTACAAAGAGAAAAATGACAGATATGTTATAGGTAAGCACATATTTAAATAATTCTCTTTTTGTCATTTGTAGATTCAATAAAAAACATAATAACTCAAACGATAATAAAATTATTAATGTGTTGACGATATACGTAACCTCTAAATAGACCTCCATGATTTCACCCCTCTTCCATTATAGAAAATAGCTCATGAAAATTATGTCAAAGAAAAGATGACAAACATATAAATCTTATTTTATGAAAAACAACAAAAATAAAAACAGATGATATAAACCATCTGTTAAATCATTTTATTTATCTTTCCAATACCACCATTTTAACTTATCGCGATCATGTTGCTGATTATTCGCATAATAAACCGCTAGACGATAAACATATAGTAAACATCTATCTTCCTGATAACCTTTCACATCGCAGGATTGTGAGAACATCAATTCAGGATCTTTATCTTTTAAGTCTTCCATGCAATGAATACCAATGCGAAATAAACCTTGTTCAATAGACTTGCCTATTCCTGGAATCTTTTGCAAATCACTCATGTCTTTCTTCCATATATTTACTTATTTCTTTTGATGTAAGTTTTCTTATTTGTGTATTGGTAAATTCCTGATAACAATTTTGTTGAAATATTGGTTTCATTTGTAAACACTGCTTATCTTTATTCTTACTTAAATAGTTAATCAATTCATCATGATTAACAAATATTTTATATGATTTCCGTCCTTTTTCATTGACTATTTCATAGATAGCACAATTTGTTTTCACTGTGTAATCAGCAGTTCTTAAATATAATTTAGCAATTTCTAAAGTTTTAAATGGAAAATTCCATCTTTGCAATCCCCTTTTAGGATCTTTTTCAATACAAATACATCGTCCACATATTCCACAAATATATTGTGTATGATTTTGTAAGCATTCTAACGGATTTAATAATGGTGTGATTCTTGAATCATCACTATAACATTCTTGACACATCATCTGCACTCCTTCCTATAGTAAATATCCAATTGCTATGAGAATGTAACTCCATCCTATTTTTCTTTTGACTTTCAAATACATTATTCCACTAAGAACAGAAAAAAACATACAAGAAATCCCATTCCATATTTCTATTCCCTGACCTCTTGATACAAAATGAAAAACACCCCATGTAAAAGCCAAAAGAAAACCGCCAAATGGAATTTCTGTTTCTTTCTTAAGTAAAGTTTCAATTGCTTTTTGTCCATAAATTATAATCAAACAGACCAATCCTACTTCAAAAATATAATACATATATTGAGCAAAGAACTGATAAAGGCTTTTTCCCTGTAGTTCACCAATGACTTTTAAAGTATGCCAATCGATAAAAGTCATGACTTTACAAAGTATCAGACATAGACCTATAATCATATAATCTTGATATGACATTCTTTTTAACTGTTCGTTTTGATGAGGAAAATGATATTGATGATAAGTGTATGTCAAAAGACTAACAATCACAATTCCCCATAATACAACCATAATTAAACAATGCAAACTTCTTTGATTAGCTGTATAATTCCAAATATCAACATGTAATATCATTTTTTCTATCACAAATATAGAAAAGTATTCTAACATAAAAGCAAAAAAAGAAATGATAGCCATTATCAAATAACGGTTCCATTTTATATTCATTTTCTCTCCCTCCCTACTGCTGAATAGGGGTCGTCAGTTCAATGTGATTCCCCTCACTGTCAACAAATTCTATAACCCAGTTTTCACCTATTTGTGTCAAAGGAAAACATATTTGTAAATCCTTTGTTTTAGTTTTCAAAATTTCAAGAGAATCAACCTCTATACTTGGCAAACAGTTACTGCCAAAGATATGGCTTTCACCCATCAGTTGATAAGCAAACAATCCTAAATGAAAATCATTAATATCTAAAACGCTATAAATATCATCACGAACAAGAACACTTTTTTCAAAAAAATGTTCATAAAAAGAAATCGCTCGTTCCATATTATCCACACATAAGTACATTGACTTTATTGAACAATTCATCATAAACTTCCTCACATTTTCTATTCAATATTGTTATATAGATAGTATACATGATAATGAAGAAACAGTAAATATATATTGAATAACACAAGAAAAAGACCTAATGGTCTTCTTCAAGCAATAATCTTTCAATCAGTTGAGGCAATTCACTAAAGTTCATAATAACTGCATCTGCTCCATGATTGAAATAAGTTTTCTTTACTCTTGCAATTGCACGCATTTTTTCATTCAAATCGAGACATTTATATTCATGTTCACTATACCCCAAAAGTGAACTGCCTTCTATAACCCCTATAGCATAGACCCCAGCATTCACAGCCTCTTGTATATCTGAAACTGTATCTCCAACTTTGATAACATGATGTACACTGGTAATATTGAGTGTCATCATATTCTTAAATATCATATAAGGATATGGACGACCAAAATGTTCAGTTGCATCAGGTGAATACCAGCAATCTGGTTCATAACCTTGTTCTTTTGCACTCTTTAAAACAGGTTCCATCATCATATCAGTATAACCAGTTGTCGATCCAATCTTTAGTCCTTTTATACGTAATTTTTGGACTGTCTCCACGACGTATGGTTTGATTCTTGTGTGTTGTGTTATCCCTTCCATTAATGTTTTTTCAAAAATATCATAAATATGATGAACATCTTCATCAGTATATGAACGCTGATAAACATCTTGAAATTCTTTTTCTAATGAATCCATTTCTAACATTGTTTTGATATGATCAATCTTTAACATCCCCATAGGTTGTCTAATTTCATCAAAAGTTGGATGCAATCCATAAGCCTCAAAAGCATCATGAAATGCCTGCACTGGTGCAAAACAACCATAATCGACTGTTGTTCCTGCCCAATCAAAAATCACTGCCTCTATTTTCATTTTCTATACCTCCGCTAAGAAATCACGAATAATATCACATAGGTTTAAGATATCTTCTTCATAGATTTCTCCAATATTTCCAATTCTAAAAGTTTCTGCTGTTGTTAACTTCCCAGGATAAATGGCATATCCTCTTTTTTTAATATATCGATACATATCAGGAAAAGCAAACTGTTTGTTTTCTGGGTAGTAGAAAGTTGTAATAATTGGTCCCTGATATTCCATATCAACATAACTTGCCATACCCATCTCAGCCATTTTTTGAATTAATAAACGATTGTTGTTATAATAACGTTTTGATCTGGCTGCAATGCCACCTTCTGCCAACAATTCTTCAAGAGCCTTTGAGAAAGCCAGAACAACATGAGTTGGTGAAGTAAAACGCCATTTCCCATCTTTTTCCATTGTTTTCCATTGATCATACAAATCCAATGATAAACTTCTTGCCTTACCTTGACTTTCTATTAACAATTGTTTATTTGCAATAATAAATGAAAATCCTGGAACACCCTGAATACATTTATTTGCACTACTAATGAGAAAATCAATGCCTAATTTTCCAACTTCTATATCAACGCCACCAAAACTACTCATCGCATCAACAATAAAGACTTTTTGATGTTCTTTCACAACTTTCGCAATACTTTCAATGTCATTTAAAATGCCGGATGTTGTTTCGCTATGCACCATAGCAACATGTGTAATCGAAGAATCTTCTCCTAATATTTGATTCACTTTCTTTGCATCTGGACTTTCGTTCTCAGAAAATGATATAAATTCATATGCAACATGTGCATGTTCACAAATATCCCTCATTCTATCACCATATGCTCCATTAGCTATAATCAAGAGTTTTTCATCATTGCCAACCACACTTGTGATAACTGATTCTACTCCAAAAGTTCCACTTCCCTGCATCAAAACAACTGTATAATCATCTTGAGAAACATGTGCTAATTCTAAGAGTTGCTTTCTTATTTTTAAAGTGATTTTTTTATAGTCATCATCCCATGTACAATGATCAAATAACATTTCCTGTTTCACTGTAGATGTTGTCGTTAAAGGTCCTGGTGTTAATAACTTATAGTTCTTCATTCTTATTTCTCCTTGCATTCTTCTGATAATTGTTGATGTTTCTTTAATAAATCAGCTGTTAATTTTTCTTTAAAAACTTTTGGATAGGCAGATTTATATGCTGATGAAGATGTTTCTCCATCATATAATGGATTTGGATAAGTTTCTAATAATTCTTTTCTGCCATGATCTATAATACATTGAGCCATCTTCATTGCTAATTTTTGATGGTCACTTCCTTTTTTATTAACAACTGCAACTGACTCAGTCAAACTAAAATTCCCTTCAGTTGGATCAATATAATCAATTGGTAATCCTGATGTTTTATCTCTGACTGCTTGGTGTCTTAAACCAAATCCAATCGCAACTTCTCCAGTTCTAACTTTTTTAATAGGTCCTGAGCCAGATTCTTCAATATGTGCTCCTGCGTTACTGTAGATACCTTTTAAAATATCCTTTGCTCCCTCTTCACCATATTCACTCACAATGCCTTGAATCAGTAACCACGCTGTTGATGAAGATGAAATATCAGTCACAGATATCATATCTTTATATTCTGGTTTTGCTAAATCCTTCATACTTTTTGGAGCAGTTAATTGATTTGTTTTTAACTCTTCAGTATTGACAATAATTGCCCCTTCTTGTGAAGTGATTGGTGTATAAAAATTTGGATACTCTTCTATTGATTTTGTATCAAAATCCAAATCAACAAACATATCATTTTGGTCTTGTGCACTCTCTAAATAGAAAGAACTCATTGTGACCAAATCAGCTTCAATATTTGTTCCTTCAGCTAATAGTTTCCCTCCTAATTCACTTGTTCCAAAAGTTTGAAATATATATTGACCTTCATAACCATTTTTATCTAAAGCATTTTTCATTGCTGTAACAGCCTCATCATCCGCATTAGAATAAATAACCACCTGATTTGTAGCTGACTGACACCCTGTCAATAATGTTGCACATAAAAGTGCAGAAGCTAATATCCCTTTTAATAATTTTGATTTCATTTTGTTTTCTCCCTTTTCTTTCGATGTGTGAAATAATAGAACAATCCTTTTGCAATAAAATTAATGATGAAAATAAAGATTGATAACACAAAGATTTCATTGAATTTTGCAAAGTGTTGAAGTTCCTTGATTTTTGTTGTCATAACCATTGTTCTTGCTCCAGCAATAAAGATAACTGCACTGACTGTCACCATAGCATTCATAAAATAATAGCTAAAAACCTCTAAAAGAGATGATAATGCATTGGGTGTAACAACTCTCAGAATAGTCTTGAACCAACTATCACCCATTAATCTTGCTGTTGTTTCATAGCCAGCATTCATTTTCATTAATGAATTCTTCATCATTAAATAAGGTGATGAGAAAAAATGAACGATATTGCAAACAATGATAATGACAAAAGTATTTTGAATGGGTGATCCTGAAAATATCAATAAATAAGCAATACCAATAACCATTCCTGGAACTGTATTTGTAACCAAAGCAATTGTTTCAATCACTTTCTTCAATTTAGGATGAATAGAACTTCTGGCAACAGCCAAAGCAGCTCCATAAACTACAAATGTTCCAGTGATTGCTGTCAAAATAGCAACAATCAGCGAATTTTCTATAACCCCTATAAGCGCGGGGTCCATTAAGACAGCTTCTACATGATTCAACGTTAATGACATATCGTAAGGCCACATTTGAATAAATGGAACAATGAAAATAGCCATGAATATAGCCAATACAAATACATTGATCATCAGTCCAATCAAACTCCAGAAAACGTCTCTCAAAGCATTTTTCTTAAATTCAATTGTTGAAATTTTGTTATAGCGAATGTTATACCTTTCTAAGTAATGAAGCAATGCAATACTTAAGACTGATGGCAATAACATAATCATTGCAACAACTGCACCATTGGCAAAGTTAGGAATACTTCCTAACATTTGATTATATAAGACACTCGCAACCACTTCAAACTGTCCGCCTACTGATGCTGGAATCCCAAAATCAGTAAAACTCAGAAAGAAAGCCTGAATAAAAGCTGCTGCCAAAGTCCCTAACATAGGTTTTAAGAGTGTTATGACAAAAGTTTTGAATGAGTTATCATCCATCAACTTAGAAACAATAATAAACTTTTTGTCAATATATTCCATAGCATTATGAATAAGCATAAAGGCAATAGGAAGTGTATAAATAACATATCCCAGTAATAAACCACTCATGCCATAAATATCAAAGAGCTGATGACCAAAGACTTTTGTCCATAATCCCTGTTTTCCAAATGAATATATAATCGCAAATCCATAAGTGATTGTTGGCAACAACATAGGAAGCATTGTCATATTCTTCATAAACTTTTTTAAGAGAAGAGGAATATTGGTATAATGAATAGCATAAGCCATCATAAAAGCTAAAAATGTTGTGATCAACGCACTTAATCCTGAGACAAGGAAACTATTTTGTAATGCTGTTAAAAATCCTTTTTCACCAATAACCTGAATGTAATTTGCAAAGGAGAAGTTTCCTTGACTCTGAAAAGATTGTATAAGTAATGAGCCAAGTGGAAGAACAAGGAAACAAGCAAAGAGAACAATAATAAACCAGTAGATTGCTTTGATTTCAAAGTTCTTTTTCATATTTATACCATTTGTTCTTGCATAGGATGAAACAGCGCAAAGATATTTCTTCTTTTGATTTCCAATTGATTTAAAATAAAGTCTTGTACGAAATCACAACTTGGCTGATTCATAATATCTTCTGGCTTTCCATATTGAGAAATTTGACCTTCATTAATAATTAAGACACGATCTGATAATGTCAAGGCTTCTTCTGGATCATGTGTAACAATGATTGTTGTTAAGTTATATTCTTTAGCAATCATCTTAATTCTTTCTTTAATAGATTCCTTTATGACACCATCTAATGCACTTAATGGTTCATCCAGTAATAAAATCTGAGGTTTCATAACCAGTGTTCTAGCCAAGGCTACACGTTGTTTTTGTCCACCAGATAATTGATCAATACGTTTCTCTAAATGTTTTTCTAAGCCAAGTAAATGAATCAATTCATTAACTTCTTCTTTTGAGGAAATATTTGGTTTATTCTGTAATCCATAAATGATATTTTCATAAGCATTTAAATTAGGGAATAAAGCATAATCCTGAAAAACAATATTGAAACCTCTTTGTTCCATTGGAACATGTGTTATATCTTCATTATTAAAGATAATACGCCCACTATCAACATCACTCATTCCTAAAATAAGATTGAGTAATGTTGTTTTTCCACTTCCCGATGGTCCTAATATAGAAACAATTTCGCCATTAGGAATGTCTAATGATAAATCATTTAAAATATTGACTCCATCAAATGATTTTTTTATATGTTCTAGTTTTAACATTTTTAACCTCCTGTCTTTATCGACATATACATTATCCCAAGTTTTGACATTTGTATCTACACAGTTTGTTTTAATAGTTTGTTAAAGATATGTAAACGCAAAAAAGAACATATTCTCTTTTACGAAAATATGTTCTTCAATATATTTTTATTCAGCTACCATGACATCTAAACGAGCACGACGTTTTTTAGCATCCTTTTCACATTTTTCCATTAATTCTTCAGCATGTTCTGGATTGACTTTTGATAACATAGCAAATCTATTTTCATTTAACAAGAAGTCTTTGAATTTAGTAAAATCAGGTTCTTTAGAATCAACTTGTAAAGGATTCTTTCCTTGATCTTCTAAACGTGGATCATATCTTAATAAGTTGAAATATCCACATTCAACAGCACGTTTTTGTTCTTGTTGATGATTTGCTAAACCACCTTTAATACCATGTTCAATACATGGAGCATAAGCAATAATTAATGATGGTCCATCATATGCTTCAGCTTCTTTAATAGCTTTAATTGTTTGCATTGGATTTGCACCCATAGCCACTTGTGCTACATAAACATGTCCATATGCCATAGCAATTTGAGCTAAATCTTTCTTAGATGCAGCTTTACCACCAGCAGTAAACTTAGCAATAGAACCTGCTTGAGATGATTTAGAAGATTGTCCACCAGTATTTGAATAAACTTCAGTATCAAGAACTAAGATATTAACATTTTGATCATTTGCTAAAACATGGTCAACTCCACCGTATCCGATGTCATATGCCCAACCATCTCCACCGATGATCCATTGAGATTTCGTGATTAATTCACCTTTCATATCTAATAATTCTTTAATACCTTCACATTTTGAAGCTTCTACTAATGATACCAATTGATCATAAAGTTTTCTTTCTTCCACACGTTGTCCTTTAACACCTTCATATTGTGTTAAGACTTCTTGAAGTTCAGCTTCACAATCTGCTTTATTATCTCTAATAATTTCTAAGATACGTTTAGCCATATAATTTTCAGCTAATTTCATACCATATCCATATTCAGCATTATCTTCAAATAATGAATTCGCCCACGCAGGACCTTGTCCATTTTCATCAACAGTACATGGAGTTGATGGTGTAGAACCAGAATAGATTGAACTACATCCTGTTGCATTAGCAATTCTCATATCCTGTCCAAATAATTGAGATACTAAACGATAATATGGTGTTTCACCACATCCGCCACAAGCACCAGAAACTTCAAAGTATGGTCTCATGAATCCAACACCTTTAACAGTTGTTAATGGATAACGATCAGCTTTATAAGAGACTTTTGTATACATATAATCAGCCAATGGTGCATGATCTAATTCTTCTTTCACTGGTACCATAGTTAAAGCTTTCTTTCCTGCTTTACCTGGACATTCAGTCACACAAAGACCACAACCCACACAGTTATCAGGAGAAACTTGAATACGGTATACCAATCCTTCAACATTTTTACCAATTGGTTTTAAAACATCATCATGGATATCTTCTGGTAAAGCATTCATTTCTTCATCATTTAATAAGAATGCACGAATTGTTGCATGAGGACATACCATCACGCAGTTATTACATTGAATACAGTTTTCTTTTTCCCAACGAGGAACTTCCACTGCTATCGCACGTTTTTCTTTTAATGCAACACCTGATTGCATAGTACCATCAAGTTTGTCCATGAATGCAGATACAGGTAAATCATATCCATCTAATGAATTAATTGGTGAAACGAAGTTATCAAAATGATCATCGCCAGTACGTTGACGTGTTTCATTAACAGTTAATTGAGACCAAGCAGCATCTACTGGTACTTCAACAATTGCATCTTTACCAGCATCAATAGCTTTATAGTTTAATTCAACAATAGCATCACCTTTTTTACCATAAGTTTTCTTAGCCATTGCTTTCATATATTCAACTGATTTTTCAATTGGTAAGATTTGAGGATTTAATGCAAAGAATGCAGATTGAAGAATTGTGTTTGTTCTTCTTCCCATACCAATTTCAGCAGCAATCTTATTAGCATTGATAATATAGAATTTTGCATTTTTATCAGCCAATTGTTTTTTCAAACGATTTGGTAAATAATCAACAATATCTTTTTCATCAAATTCAGTATTTAATAAGAATGTTCCACCTTTTTTAAGATTCTTTAACATATCAAATTTCACAACATAGTTGTCTAATGAACATGAAACGAAATCAGCATTATTAACATAATAAGTTGCACGAATTGGTGTATGTCCAAATCTTAAATTAGAACGTGTTGCTCCACCAGCTTTTTTACTATCATAAGCAAAATAGGCTTGTGAATATAAATCAGTGTTATCACCAATAATCTTAATTGCAGATTTATTAGCAGATACAGTACCATCTGATCCTAATCCATAGAATAAACAAGATGTATAATCAGCATCCACTGTGAAATCTGGATCTTCTTTTAATGATAAATGAGTGACATCATCATTAATACCAATTGTGAATGAAGTAAATGGTTTCTCTTCATTTAAATGATCGTAAACAGCTTTAATTTGACGTGGTGTTGTATCTTTAGAACCCATACCATAACGTCCACCAATCACTTCAATGTCTTTATCTTTTAAGACAGAAACAACATCTAAGTATAATGGTTCACCAGTTGCTCCCATTTCTTTAGTACGATCTAAAACAGCAACTTTCTTTACTGTTTCTGGTAATACATTCAATAAATACTTTGGAGAGAATGGACGATATAAATGAACTTTCACTAATCCCACTTTTTCTCCGTGTTTCACTAATTCATCAATTGTTTCTTTAATTGTTTCAGTCACTGATCCCATAGCAACAATAATTCTATCGGCATCATGAGCACCATAATATGTAAATGGAGCATATTCTCTACCTGTGATATCAGAAACCTTTTTCATGTAATCAGCAGCAATTTCTACAACAGCTTCATAATGTTTATTTTGGGCTTCTCTACCTTGGAAGTAGATATCATCATTTTCAGCACCACCACGTTCTACTGGATTTGTGTGAGGATTTAAAGCATTTGCTTTAAATTTCTTTAAAGCTTCTTTATCAAGTAAACTTTCAAGAACTTCATAATCCATAACCTCAACTTTTTGAATTTCATGAGATGTTCTAAATCCATCGAAGAAATGAATAACAGGCACACTTGCTTTAATTGCAGTTAAGTGAGCAATACCACCTAAATCCATAACTTCTTGAACACTATGAGAACAAATCATAGGTGCTCCAACTTGGCGACAAGCATAAACGTCTTGATGATCACCAAAAATATTTAACGCACGTGTTGCAAGCGCTCTTGCTGCCACGTGGAATACACCAGGTAACAATTCACCTTGAATTTTGTATAGGTTTGGAATCATCAATAACAAACCTTGTGATGCAGTAAATGTTGTTGCTAAAGCACCACCTTGTAAAGCCCCATGAACAGCTCCAGCAGCCCCAGCTTCAGATTGCATTTCAATAACATTTACAGCAGACCCAAAAATATTCTTCATCCCTTGAGCAGCCCAAGTTTCGGCATTTTCAGCCATTGGAGAAGATGGGGTAATTGGATAGATACTTGCAACTTCACTAAATGCATATGCTACATGAGCAGCAGCAGTATTCCCATCCATAGATAAATACTTTTTAGACATAATTTTCTTTCCTCCTATATCTTATAGTATACTCTTCTTTCAATAAAATTTCCATATCTATTCTTTATTTTCCATTGGAAATATATGTTGAAAATCATAACCTTCCTAACATATCATAAGAATTTACATTATAGACTTTTTTTATATATCAAAAAATGTTAGAATATGATGGAAATTAAGCGAAGGAGTCAACTCATGAAAAAAAGAAACTGTTTTATTGGACAATCTGGTGGTCCAACTGCTGCTATTAATGCATCTTTAGCTGGAATTATTGCTGAATGTATTGATAGTAATCAATTTGAACATGTTTATGGAATGATTAATGGAATCAAAGGCTTATTAGAACATAAATACATGGATTTGTTAGATGTTTTTAATACAGAGGAACAAATTCGTCATCTCAAACATTCACCAGCTATGTATTTAGGATCTTGTCGCTATAAATTACCTACATATCAAGAAGATCCACAAACTTATGAATCTTTATTTCACACTTTTGAAAAATTAAATATTACTGATTTTTATTATATTGGTGGAAATGATTCAATGGATACCGTTGCTAAGCTTTCTGTTTATGCTAGTACAATTCATTCAACTATACGTTTCATTGGTATCCCTAAAACAATTGATAATGATTTAATGGGAACTGATCATACACCTGGTTTTGGTTCAGCAGCAAAGTATGTCGCAACTTCAATGTTAGAAATAGCCTATGATAGTTCTATCTACAAACTTAATGCTGTTACAATTGTTGAAATCATGGGGCGTAATGCTGGCTGGTTAACAGCTGCAAGTGCACTTGCAAGAACAGCGTATAATGACGCTCCTGATCTTATCTATTTACCTGAAGTTCCTTTTAATCAAGAAAACTTTCTTAATGATATTCGTGAAGTCTTTAAAAAGAAACGTAGTGTCATTATTGCTGTAAGTGAAGGTATAAAAAATGAAAATGGTCAATTTTTAGATTCTGATTCTAAATATGCAAAACGTGATGCTTTTGGCCATATTCTTCATTCTGGAACAGGGAAAGTTTTAGAAACAATGGTTTATCAGGAATTTAAATGTAAAGTGAGAAGCATCGAATTAAATGTCTTACAGCGTTGTGCTATGCATATTGCATCGGCAGTTGATTTGGATGAGTCATTTGACATTGGACGTTGTGCTGTTCACACATCAATGAGTGGTCAAACAGGTGTAATGATGGTCTTTAAACGTACGAATAATTATCCTTATCAGATCGAATGCGAGTATCAGGATGTTACAGAAATTGCCAATCAAGAACAGCGGATTCCAGTACAATGGATTAATAGTGCACATAATGATATTACTCAGGAACTTTATGAGTATCTTTTTCCACTCATTCAGGGTGAAGTAACAATCCGTTATGAAAATGGCATTCCTCAATATGCCAATATCAATCATCTTAAACAAGATTAAAAGACTGCAGGGCAGTCTTTTATTTATAACCAAAAATATATTTGAAAATTAATTTTTTATACAATGGTAAATTTTGATACACATCTTTAACAAAAATCTGATAGACTTGTTTTATTTGATCTACTTCATCATCTTGAATATGATACTGAGAAAACTGTGCTTTATTTGCCATATTTAAAATAGTAGAATCAGTTATCCCTCCAAACCTCAAAATTTTCGTCATACGATGATAATAAAAGATAACTTTTTTATTATTATCATATCTTTTTAATCTTAAAGACAACCAATGTTTTGTTATAAAACGATAACAAGAAATACTAACAAAAATAATTCCTAGCATAATCATTGCATCTTGATACTTGAGAAACTTTTGATACCAAGGAACTGTTTTGACAGTTTTTCTTTCTCCTTCATTTGTTGTGGTAGTCGTTGTTGATGTTGTCTCCTCCTCTGGAGTATTAGGATTTGTCTGTTGAGATGACCGTGGTCCATCATTGTTCACAATACGATCTAACATTGTTCCAACTTCATTGAGATTAGACTGACCATCACTAGGTGTCATTTCATAAGGAATCCATCCCTTACCACTTTCATAGACTTCAATCCAAGCATGAGAACGATAATTACGAATTGTTGCAACACCATCTTCAAAATCGCTGTCTTTTAAGATATATCCACGCACATAACGCGTTGGAATCCCTAAACATCTTAACAATAAAGCTCCTGCTGTTGAAAAATGAGTACAACTGCCACGATGATTCTCAAAAAGAAAATATCGAACAAAATCTGTATTAGCAGGTAATGCACCAGCATCTAAATCATACTTTGCTTCTTTAAAAATAGCCTCTTTGACTTGCTCAATGTTCTTATGATAATCAGTTAACAATTCTCCTCTTGGAGCATAAGGTTCTTCTACAGAATGTTTTCCTAAAAATGCTTTTAAATCATCTTTTAATTCATCAGAAACATCTAAATATTCACGACGAACATAATCTTCATAAGAAGAATGCTGATATGATGCATCTCTCAAATAAACTTGAGTTGGTTCAGTTGTCAAGATATTCATAATGCCTGTAAATTTCTGATAATAAGAGTCATTAACAATTTCTCTTTGAAAAGATGGAAAATACGGCACGAATTGATACTCTGTATTTTTTGTTGTCTCTATTTCAACAGATTGTTCCATAAATGTTCCAAACGATTTCAAATAATTTGTATAATCAATAAGAGATGTTGAATTTTCGGGTGCATTTTCAACAGAATGCCATTTGTTATTTTCATAATAAGCTAATGAATATCCTCTTATATATGAACTAAAAGGTTTGCTAGCTTTCACCGTCATAGCAATTCCCTGATTGGTTTGAACGCTATTCGTTGGTAAAGATCCATCCACACTGGAACTTGTTCCAGTAACATTTTGATTATGAAATAAAGAATCCAAGGCTCCATTATTGATCCAATTATTAATTTGTGATAAAACTGAAACAGAACTCTGATTAAATATGGGGTTAGGTTCTAAAAAGATACTTGAGAAAAGTAAAACAATACTTAATACAACTAATAATAATCCTCTAAGCATCAATTGACCTTTTTGGTACTGTAATATCCATGAAAAAACAAACTGATAAAGAATAAATAAAAGAAAACAATAGCTTGTATAACGTTCTAAAGAATGTCTAATGAAAACAGGAAAGAAAAATAGAAATAACAATATACAAATTTTTATTAAGGAATGATGTCTTTGACAAATTAAAGAAATGATCAGATAAATAATTGGTATGCCTAATAAGAAAGCAATAATCATTGGTAGAATACTATTTAATTCTTGAACATTCTGAAAAATAATATGAAATTCAAGAAAATAATCATATTTAATCGTTGTGATTAACTGATCAATAACGCCTTGAATTGATGAAGAAAATAAAAGAATAGAAAGAAACATTAATAATAGAAAACACATCAAAAGAGAACGACGTATCCAAATCATGCCTTTATCAAAATGAAAATAGAAAAAAATACCTAATAATGATAATAACCCTACAGCAAAAATTGACTGAGGTGGAAAATAAAGAGAATGAATAAGACCTCCTACGACTCCAACTGTTCCTAATATAATCATTAAACAATCAAAGCATTGAAAAAAAGACGTTTGATATTTTTTTATCATCAATGTTTTCATGACTGATACACCTCTATTTTCTTTCCTTGAATCATATAAATATTCTGATGTTTTTCAACGAAATCAAAATGATCTACTGGTGTTTTCATTATCTTTTTCAATACATCCTTCAATTGATCTATATGTGCTATATATTCATTATGTACTGGCAAATCTAAATATTGAGGTATAAGAACTTCAAATGGCACATGTCGTTTCAATAAATCTTGACATAATGAGTAGAAAAGATCAAATTGCTGATCATTATAATCATCATTTTCTTGATAAAGTACAGCAATTGTAATACGTTTAATAATTGGCTGACTTCCCACTTTCACTAATAATTCATTCTTCTTTAAAGATGCTTTCCAATGAATATGTCTTAAAGAATCATCTTCATTATAATTTCTCAATTCATAAATTTCTGAATAATCATCACCACCATGATGCGGAGCATATTCTACTGCATCATAATGTTCCTGAAAAGTTTCTAATAAAGATAGTGAGACTTGCTTATAGTTTGGAAATACATAAAGCGAGAAAGATTCATGAGATATAGACTGATGAGAAAAGCAACGTAAAATATCATAACAATGAAGAACTTTAAGACGAATTGTATAATAGCCACAATGTGGTAAAGTGAGCATATCCATTGCCATTTCATCCAATAAAGTTACTTTCTTTACACTAACACATTGATGAAAAATATCTATAATTTCATATTCGACATTAATTTGACCACAGTGAATATATAAGTCATCCAATCTTCGAAAAGTTAAATAAATATGTTCATTGCGATTCACAATATGTTCATCACAATGTAAACTCACTTGTGTGTGATACATTGCATTTAAACTAACTAGCCATAAAAAGAGAATCATGAAACAAAATAGAAAAAATAATAAAAACGGAAAATATCCTAGTGTTAAACTCCATAAACCAAATAAAAGTAGACAAACACAAACATATTTCAAAAGACTTTTGATCATATCTTTATACCTGGTGCTGGGATTCTCTCAAGAATATCTTGTACTATAGCTTCTGCAGATGATTCTTTGAGTTTAGCATCGTAATTTAAGATTAATCGATGGGCAATAGTCATAACAGCAACCGCCTTAACATCTTCTGGAACAACGTAATCTCTTGATTTCATAAAAGCACAAACTTTTGATAATTTCATTAAAGATAAAGATCCTCTTGGTGATGCTCCTTGTAAAACAAGTTCATGATGGCGTGTGGCATCAATTAATGCAACAATGTAGTAATAGATTTCATCACTTATATAAACTTGATCTATTTGTTTTTGATATTCTATAACACGCTCAGGTGTCAAAATAGCATGAATGAGATTTAATGGATTAGTTGTTTGTCGAGACTTCATAATCTCCACTTCATCATTGATAGAAGGATAACCTAAACTTAAACGAGTCATAAAACGATCTAATTGAGAATCTGGCAATAATTGTGTCCCTGCTGACCCAAACGGATTCTGTGTTGCAATAACAAAAAATGGTTGCGGTAGTTCATAAGTTACCCCATCAACTGTCATCTTTCCTTCTTCCATGAGTTCTAGTAATGCTGCCTGTGTTTTACTTGATGTTCTATTGATTTCATCTGCTAACAAAAGATGACACATTGCAATTCCAGGTTTATACTCAAAAACGTTTTTTTGCGGATTATACATAGTAAAGCCAACAATATCACTAGGCATAACATCAGTTGTCAGCTGAACACGATGATAATCTAACTGTACACTTTTAGATAATGCTAAAGCAAGATTTGTTTTTCCCACACCAGGAATATCTTCTAATAAAATATGTCCTCTTGCAAGCATTGTCATTATAACTTTTTCAACCACTTCATCTTTTCCTATAACTGCTTTTTTTATTTCATTGATAACATTTTTAATTTCTTCCATAATTTCAACTCCTACACTTTTAAGTATAACCGATAATAGGAGCTTTGAAAATAGTTATGTGAAAATTAATACAAAAGAAACCAGAGCACTCTGGTTTCAAAATAAATTACTTTTTCAACTGAAAACGACTAATGAATTGTGTAAAGAAATAAAAACCTATCCCAAATAAAACAATTATTCCCATATTCATAAAGACTGGAAATAGATCAGTCATAGTATATTGTGATAACTGTGCAATCTGATTATTACCAGTTATGAACCAATACGTTGGTGTTAACTTTGCAATATTTAAAACAAACGGAGCAAGAAATTCTTGAGGAACAAAAACGCCAGCAATAAAGCTTGTTCCTAAACTCACAACAGTAGAAATCATACTTATTGCTTCTCTTTCATGAGTCAGTTTTGTTAAGAAAAAACTAAATATCAAAACAAATATAGTAAAAACAAATGAATTGAGAACAAGTAGTAAACCAGGTATTGAACACATTGCTTTTTGATATAATAGAAAACTTATCATAACATAGAACAACCAGATACCAAGTGTAACAACAACATTTCCTAATAATAATTGACGGTTAAAACTTTGATATGAAACACATGATATGAGATGGCGACGATGTATTTTATCCTCACAAAAAGATATCATGACCATTGATATGACAACAATAATAATCGCAAGAAGGCTATAATTTGAAAAATTATAAAAATATCTTGCTTGACTTATTTGTCCATCATGATTTTCATTAAGCATTGTTACTTGAGTATGAATATTCAAATCATCTTGAATATAATGAGTTAAATCATGACTGCTTATACCAGCAGATAAATAGAGTTGTGCTGTATTCAAGAATCTATTCATGAGTGTCTTTGAATAAGTTGCTGAAGTAGAATCAGGAACTTCCATTGTTTGAATTTTAATATCCTTCCCATTTAAAAAATCATCTGTAAAATTCTTAGGAATAATCATAATATAATCAACTTTTCTAAAGAAGAGTGCATCCCGTAATTGATCATCAGAATCTTCTAATTCAACATATTGAGCATGGGTTTGAACATACTTTTGAAAAGTCTGAATAAGTTCTGTATCCTGGTCATGATTAATAAGAGCAATAGAACTTTGACTTGTCACAAAACTCTGACTTTGTTGTGATCCACTTACTGTTGTCATGATAGCAATCGCTATAAATATAAGTGTATAAAGAATAATTGTAGAAAGAAAAGAACGTGTAACCTTTAGATAATTTTTAAAGACTATCATATTTTTTCCTCCTTGATATGAGTATTGAAGTTATTCCTAAAATAAAGACCATAACGATTAGTAAAGCAATATTAAAAAAGAATCTTTCATAAGTTGGATAGTAATATAAAGCATACAATGCATCTGTGATGAGACTAACAGGATTCATATAACTTAAAATCGGAACATATTCCTGAATCAAATATTTTAAATCAACTATCATCATTCCAGATAAGAATGAACAAAACAATGAAACTGAAGTTAATATAGAAATCTTCGTATTTTCTTTACATTTCAACAAAGTTCCAATCAGCTGACCTATTATAATTCCAAGTAAACTACCAATTGCCATTAGAATAAATATATAAAGTGAATGATCTCCAAATGCTATATTTAAACCGTAATAAAGATATGCAAACAAAATAATCATTGCACAATATTGACATAGAAAAGCAGCAATAACACCTGTCAACATTATACGAATTTTAGATATCGGTGAAACTTGAACGCGTGTTCCCTGTCTTGATAAATTAGCTTCTTGATTTGTTGATACACGAAGTCCCCAAAATCCACCATACATACACGTCATCCCTATAAGAGTATAAAAGTAAACGACTGTAACATCTAAAGATGAAATTCTTTGACTTTGAAAGAAGTCCTGTTGAATATTATGCTGGATAAGTTGACCCATAACTTGAGGATTGAATGAAGCAATATTTTTCATTGATTGTTTGGTCTGTAAATATGTATCCATAACACTTTGAACAATCGTTTGTGATATGCCATTATCATTAACTACTAATTCAAGTTCTTCATCAACAAGCATATAACCTGTAATTACTTTATCTTTAAGCATTTCTTGAGCTTTAGAAACAGATACATATTGTATATTGAGTAATTGATCTTTGTTTTCCTTTGATAATTCATCTAATAGTGATTGAAAAGATTGATCTTCTTTTTGGATAACAACAGCAACATCAATAGGATCAAAACTATCAGCACTATTTAATTTTGAAAAAGCCAGATTAAAGAATGTTGCTAAAATCAAAGGAAAAGCAAATGTCCAAAATAACATAGGTTTATTTCTTAATAATAATTTTAATTGATATATAAATATTTGCATTTTAATCCCTTAATTCCTTCCCAGTTAGTTCTAAAAAGACATCATTTAAAGTAGGTCTTTCACTAAATAAACTTGTATATTGAATTTGATGACTTCTTAACATATCAATTAATTGTCCCAAATGATTATCTTGTCCTTGATATGCAATATGAATAATATCCATTTCTTGATGAACACTCATAATTGCCTCTTCTTTCCTTAATTTTTCAACAAATTCCTTCTCATCTTGTTCCACAACAAGTGTCACTTTTTCTCCTAAAGAAATCATATTTTTCAATTCATCTTTTGTTCCTTTTGCAATTACTTTCCCTTTATCCATAATAACAATATCATCACACAGTTGTTCTACCTCCTCCATATAATGAGTTGTATAAACAATAGTTGCTCCATCTTCATTTAATTTTTTAATTCCCTCTAAAATATGATTTCGACTCTGTGGATCAACAGCAACTGTTGGTTCATCTAAAAAGATAAGTTTAGGTTTATGAGCAATCCCGCAAGCTATATTTAATCTTCTCAGTAGCCCTCCACTTAATGCCTTTGGCTTAAACTTCGTGAATTCTTCTAATCCAGTTAGTGTAAGTGCATCCTGAATATATTGTTTTCTTGTTTGTTTATCTTTGATATAAAGTCCACAGAAATAATCAATATTTTCATAAACGTTTAATTCTTCAAAAACAGCGACATCCTGAAAAACAACTCCAATTTGTGATTTGATATCATATGCACTAGGTGTCATTTCCTTTCCAAAAAGTTGAATACTTCCCTGATCAAAAGAAAGAAGCGATAGGATTGTATTAATACAAGTTGATTTCCCACTTCCATTAGGTCCTAACAGTCCTAATATTTCTCCTTCTCTCACAGTTAATTCAAAGTGATTTAATGCAACTAAATCCCCATAATGTTTTGTTAAATCATGTATTTCTATTATATTCTTCATCATATATCCTCCATTTATTAATATCTCTATTATCCTTTATTCACTTCATTTATACTACCAACCAATTGTAGCAAATTGACTACTTTTGGTTTCTCTTATAATTATTTCGAATTTTTTGATTAATGATATAAGCATCTTTTTCGTTTTCATGGTAAAGCAAGAAACAAACTCCACCATATACAAAGGTCAACGCAATTGTCTCAATCAAACAACTCTCTAAAGAAAATACACCACGAAATATCCATTCCATTGTAAAAACAATCATCAACATCATAATATATCCCATCATATAAAAATGTTCTTTTAGAAATGGATGACATGCACCTAAATAAATTCCAATAGAAACCATTAAACATGTTAACGCTATTTGAAGAATATCAACTGTATTCAATCTATTCATTGATATGAAAATATCAAAAATACAATTAATCAAAACAACTAAGGTAAATGAAAAACATGTTGTTGCTAAAACTATCTTTAAATTTTTCATAGAATCCCCCTCTCAATACCAAAGACTTTCTTAAATGACCTCATATAACTTCTATTAATTATCAATTTTTCATCATTAATAAGTGTTGCTTCATATTTTCCATTAAGCATAGCCTTTACACTTTTTAACGTATCTAGATTCATTAAACAGGATTTTGATATTCTTATAAACCCATCATCACTTAATTGATTTTCTAACATATATAATTTTTCTTGACTTTCATAAACATTATCTATTGCATATATAAAGGTTTTTTCATCTATTGATTCAATATAAAAGATATCAGATAAAAATATTGAACAATGTTCTTTATCTTTTTTACAGTTCAATTTCTTTTGAACATAACCTAATTGATTAATTATTTTTTGAACTCTTTCGTCATATGACTGACAACGAATAATAACTTCAATATCATCATTGATTGCATCTTCCTCAACCTTAATTTTCATCATTCCACCCCTTTTGTCACATTATAACAACTCTCATTTAAATTATCTATGCTCTATAGGTCAAATGCATGAATAACCCTCTCAAATGCAAAAAAAGAAATTTATAATTTCTCATAAATTTCTTTTTTATAGCCTAGAATAATTTGATTATCTAATACTAACAAAGGTCTTTTGATTAACATTCCATAAGTTGAAAGTAATTCTACTGCTTCATCTATTGATAATTCATTGATTTTTTCTTTCAGTTTCAATGTCTTATAAACTTGCCCAGCCGTATTAAAGAAAGGTTTAATCCCTTCGTTTTTTCTTTCAATCCACTGTTTCAATTCTTCTTTTGTTGGTGTTTCAAGAACAATGTCACGTGACTGAAATGATAATTCTTTTTCTTTAAGATGTTTTAATGCTTTCATGCATGTACTGCATTTTGGATAATATATAAATTGTATCATTTTATCTCCTTTATTTCACAACGATTGCAAATTTTTTATAGTCATAACTCTTTTTGAATTTAGCGAATGAAACCCACGATGACTCTCTGTTTCCACCTGCATCTGTATAACGTATTTGTTGTGTTTCTATATCAAATCCACTAATTGTTAAACAATGCAAATTAGAATACATTCGCCCAAAGGTCCAGTTCTTCCACTTTGGCAGTTTAAAATTATAAGTCGTATAAACCATAACTGGATTTCCTTTTCTAATTTCTTCAATGATATCATCAACACTATGTCCAGAAAAGTCTTCAACTCGACCATATTTTTTAGCCCATGGAACCATCGATGAAGGAAAAATAGCCTCTAATACATCAGGATCATCGGGCCCATTTGGATTACCAGCAAATCCTTTATATGGATTAGAATTTGAACGAGGCATATCATCTATAAAGGCACGCAACCCTATGTTTTGGCAATACCCTTTATATTTCATCGCCTGATACAATGCTACTGGATCACAACCTCTTGACGCTCCAACAGAATGATGAGAATAAATTTTGACATCTAAAACAACTTTTTTCTCAGTCATTTTTATTTTTACATTGGAAATATTTCCTGTTTTATCTTTTTCAATAACTGTTTCAACCTTATAGCGACTCAAATCAGGTTTACTCAATGTTTCAATTGTATAATCTTCTTTTGTTTCATTCCCATTTTGATCTATTGCTATAACTTGAATATTTTGCAAGCCACTTTTCTGATGATTATATTGTGAAAAATCAAAAGTAACTTTTGAAGGCGCTAAGTCTTGAACTTTAAAATAGGAAAGCAAAGTTTTCTCATCTAAAGTCTCCTCAGCAAGAACTTGAATATGCTGAGGTTTGATAATCTTCGGCTTAATAGTATCCTCAACTTTTATTTTCATCTTTTTTTGTTCACGAAAATATGTTAATGAAACATTATATTCCCCCACTGCTGGATAATCTTTCGCTTCTTCATTTTCAAAATCTGTGTTGATAATGGTATGTGCCAATATATCTTCTTTTCTTTCTTTATTGATATCTTTTAATTCTAATAAATCTTCTAATTTTAAAGAGGTTGTTTCTCCATATTCTAAAATTAATGTCTCATTTTTTAAAAGTAGATATTCTTGAAAATAAATATAGACTCCAATACCAAAAGCAATTAAGCAACATATAGAAATAATAATATATGATTTCTTTTTCATAATAACCTTTCTTTATTTGTATGCTATTGAATCATTGTTAATCCAACTCTTTTTCTGTCCATATCTAAATCATGAACAAAGACAGTAACAATATCTCCAACATTACATACATCTAAAGGATGTTTGACTTTTTGATGAGACATCTTTGAAATATGAACAAGCCCATCATTTTTAAGACCAATATCAACAAAAGCACCAAAATCCACAACATTTCTGACAACACCCTGTAATTCCATACCTATTTGTAAATCTTCTATTTTTAAGACATCCTGTCTTAAAATCGGTGCACTATATTCATCTCTCGGTGAACGATGTGGTGAAACAAAGGCATCCAGCAAATCGTCCACTAAATAACCATCTATATTTAAATCCTGTTGAATTTGTTGACGATTGATATTAGTGATGACTTCATGAGCATGAGATGTGCCAATATCTTCTTTAGTTAAATGGAGATATTCTAAAAGTCGTCTTGCATCTTGATAATTGTCTGGATGAATACTTGTTTCATCAAATTTTTCTTGTCCAGATAATATTCTTAAGAAACCAACTGATAATTCATAGGTTTTATTTCCTAATTTACTTACATTCTTGATTTGTTCCCGATCAGTAAATTTTCCATTTTCTTCTCTATATTTGACTATGTTTTTCGCTAAAGTCATAGAAAGACCTGAAACATATTGTAATAATGAAGGTGATGCAGTATTGATATTGACGCCAACTTGATTAACAACCTTCTCAACGACGAAATCTAATTGATCTGTAAGTTTTTTCTGATTCATATCATGTTGATATTGTCCGACTGAAATTGCCTTTGGTTCTATCTTGACAAGTTCTGCTAAAGGATCTTGTAAACGTCTTGCAATAGATACGGCTGAACGTTCTTCAACTTGATATGTTGGAAATTCATCTTTTGCTATGGAACTAGCTGAATAGACACTTGCACCTGCTTCTGAAACAATCACATACTGTACATCTAAATGATTTTTCTTAATAAATTGTGCTATAAAACTTTCAGTCTCCCGACTTGCTGTTCCATTTCCAATCGCAATAATTTCAATGTGATATTTTTGAATCATTGATAATAACACTTTTTCATCTTTAGAGTAATCTGCTTTTGGCAATGTAATATAGACTTTATCAATATCTAGAACTTTACCGGTTGGATCTATAGCTGCTAATTTACAACCTGTTCTAAAGGCAGGATCAATTCCTAAAACATAACGATCTTTTAATGGAGCTTGTAATAATAATTTTTCTAAATTAATTGAAAAAACTTTTAATGCCTGTTCTTGAGCTTTATCAGTCAATTCACTTCTGATTTCTCTTTCTACTGATGGAAAAATGAGACGTTTGAATGCATCTTTAACACAATCTAATATAAAATCTTTTAAATTTGATTCGCGACGGCGCATCATACCATTATGTATGTAAGTTTCAAATTTATCCTCATTAATATGAATAGAAACACTTAAAACTTTTTCTTTTTCAGCACGATTTATAGCCAGTATTCTATGTGATGCTATATATTGAATCTTTTCATGATAATCATAATACATCTCATAAACATGATTTTCATCTGGATTTTTCTTTTTAACTGTAGATGTTAAAACACCTGTTTTATAGATCATATCTTTAGTAAATTTACGATACCTAGGTTCATCACTAATTTGTTCAGCAATAATATCTTTGGCTCCTTGGATTGCTTCTTCAACTGTTTTAACTTCTTCAGTTATATATTGCAGAGCTTCTTTTTCTAATGAAAATTCTCTTGATAATTTTAGAATACTTAATGCAAAAGGTTCTAACCCTCTTGCCTTAGCTATAGAAGCTTTCGTTTTCTTCTTTTCTTTAAATGGGCGATAATAATCTTCCACTTCGCTTAATTTGTGAGCGGCTAAAATATTTTTTTTAAGTTCTTCCGTGAGAAGCCCTTTCTCATCAATGAGTCGAATAACATCATCTTTTCTCTCTTGTAAATTAACTTGGTATTCATAGACTTTAGAAATTTCTCTAATTTGATCTTCATTAAGACCACCAGTCTTTTCTTTACGATAACGTGCAATAAATGGAACAGTTGCACCATCTTCTAACATTGATAATACATTTTCAATTTGTTTCTGACTAATAGATAGATCTACTGTCATGGTTTTTATAATTTCTATTTTCATCTTATCCTCCATAAAACAAAAAAACATTGTTAAACAATGTTGCATAAACTGGTGCAGCTGATGAGACTCGAACTCACATGGATATAATCCACTACCGCCTGAAGATAGCGTGTCTACCAGTTCCACCACAGCTGCAAATATATAATGGTGCGGACGATGAGATTTGAACTCACACAGATTTACATCTACTACCCCCTCAAGATAGCGTGTCTACCATTCCACCACGTCCGCAGATTGCTTATATATTATAACATAAATTGATATTATTAAGCAATAAGAAATAGGGACTTCACCCTATTTCTTGATTAAATCATAGATAGCTTTTGCAAAAATCGCAGTTGCTTTTAATAAATCATCAATAGCAATTTCTTCATTGTTTTGATGAATTTTATTGTCAGTACCAGGGAACTGAACTCCAAATGCAACACAATTAGGCATTGCTTTAGCATATGTTCCCCCACCGATTGCTTGTGGTTGATTTTCATGATCACCTGTAAACTCAACATATGCATTGTGTAATGACTGTACAAAATGACTTTGTGGATCAATATATAATGCTTTCCCTAATTTATGTGTTTCTATCAATCCATATTCTTTCAAGTGCTTTACAACTGCAGATGTTAACTGTTCATCTGTCACTTCATGAGGAACACGCATATCAACTGTCATTTTAACATGCCCATCCTTATAATTTAAAACACCTAAATTAACTGTTAAATCACCCATCAACCCTTTATAAGCAACATCTAATTTTTCACCATTATGATCTTTATAAAAACATTGATCAACAAATTGAACTAATTTATTTTGTGAAATTGTTGCTAGATAATGACACATATAAGTTGCAGCATTAATGCCAAGTTCTGGCGTTGAAGCATGCGCAGAGCGACCAATTAAAATTAATTTTGTATGATTTCCTTCTTCTTCCAATGACCCTTTTAATCCATGACTACTTAAATACTGCATAAATGAATCTTTATATTGTTTGTAATGACCAACAACGTAAACCTCACAAACTTCAGGAACAATGTTTGATCTTGTTCCAGCATAGATACCAATAATATTATCTTTCTCAATTTCACCAGTTATTTCAAAATTCACCCCAGCCTTTTCTCCATAAACCACAGGAAACTCAGCATCAGGTGTAAATCCCATAGCAGGATAAGGTTTTTTTGTAAAATAATATTTTACACAATGAGAACCACTTTCTTCATTGCATCCAAAAATAATACGCATTTTCATTTTGACTGGTAATTCTAATTCGTGAATAATTTTTGCTGCATAGTATCCAGCAATTAATGGTCCTTTATCATCAGCAACACCTCTTCCATAGAGTTTTCCATCTTTAATTGTTAATTCATATGGATCAGTATTCCAGCCTTCTTTATTACAAGGAACAACATCTAAATGGCCTAATATTCCAAATATCTCTTCTTGTTCACCAATATCAATATGACCAGCATATCCGTCAACATCTTCACATTCAAAACCATCTCTTCTACCAATTTCAAGCATTTCATCTAAAGCTTCACGACACTTTTTACCAAATGGTTGTCTATCATTAGCAGTCGCTTCATCCAGTACAGATGGAATTCGACAAAGTCTCTCGATATCAGCAATCATATCTTCTTTTCTTTTATTAACTTCTTCTAAAAAATCGATCATAAAATCACCTCGTGAACTATTATATCAAACATTTTGATAAAACGATACTTTTTTATGAAAAAGTGGTATGATATTGATAAATGGAGGATGGAAATCTATGGAAAATATCACATTTCATATTACTGTGAAAGCAATTGTCATTTATCGTCATAAAATTCTTATATTAAAAAGAATACGACCATCAAGTGATGGATTAGGTTATTGGGAATTACCAGGCGGTGGTCTTGAATACGGAGAGACTCCTCATGAAGCCTTAATAAGAGAACTTAAAGAAGAAACAAATTTGGATATTAAAATCATTAAACCTGTTTATACTTTTACTGCAATTAGACCTACATACCAAACAGTAGGTATCGGCTTTTTAACTATCCCAACAAATAATCATGTTATTATTTCTGAAGAGCATACCGATTATCAATTTGTAACAATTCAAGATCTAAAAAAATATCTAGATGATAAAATCTATAGTGATATTATTTTAACGTTACAAGAATATGAAAAAATGAATATGGAGAATAACATATGAAAAAATTATCAGAATATCCAAATATTGGATCAGCAGTTGAAGAACAACTCCATCAAGTAGGAATAGACACAATGGATCAATTACAAGAAATAGGAAGTCAAGAAGCATGGTTAAAAATACAAAACATCGATGCATCTGCTTGTATACATAGATTATATTCGTTAGAAGCAGCTATTCAAGGAATAAAGAAAAAAGATTTAAGTCAACAAGATAAACAATATTTAAAAGATTTTTATAATCAACATAAAATAAAAAATCAGGATTAATCAAAATCCTGATTTTTTGATGCATAATAATCTCTAATAGCAGAAATAGATTTCTTTTTAAAACTCATATACAAATATGCAACAGTAGCAGTAGATACAGCAAATACAGCAGTTGTACCAATGAAAATATATGTCATCATATTCATATCATTTTTTTCTACACTAGGAATATATTTTTGCAATGTTCCTTCAGTACTTTCATACGAATAAAGATTTTTTTCTCCTGCATCATTCATTAAATAGACAACCGAATAATTCGCATGTTCTTTATCTTCAAAAGTCCATCCATTTAATTCAATATCTCCAATTTTAACTTTATCCTTTTTTAAGCTATCAGTAATTTTTGAATCTAGACTATCCAGCAAAACATATGTTTTTCCATTAATTTCGATAGTTTCATATTTACGTATAACTTTTTCATCATTAACTATATAAAACGCCTTTTCTCCAGCTTCATTCACCAAATAAACAATTGTAAGATTCAGTTTTTCATTTATATACCCTTCAACATCTTGTTTTTCTAATCTTGTTGTTGTCTCTTTGAATCCAGTAGGTGCTTTTATACCTTCCATATTTCGTACAACACCTAAATTAACATCACCTAATTTTGTGTAAACCAGTGGAGTCTCATCTACATGAAATACCAAAGTATATGTTTTAGTTGTCCCATTTTCTGCCTTACATATCACTTTAAATGTATTCTCTCCCGCTTTCAAAGACTTTTTTCCAGTTCCTTGTACACTTGCCTTTGTATCTTTAGCTTTAGCAGAAATTGTAACTTCTTTCACAGTACCTGCCAAACTTATGTTATATGTTGTTTTGTTAGCATCAAACTTTGGTGAAAGTTCACCTTCAGATACTGTTAATAAAGATAATGTGTTTATTTTTGATCTTGTATCATCTGGTGTTTGGGTCGTTCCACTATTTCCAGACGAACCACTGTTTCCAGAAGAACCATCTGAACTTCCACCAGAAGAAGGAATTTTAATCGAAACTTTATGTGATACGCTATTTTTAATCAAATCCCCATCAATTGTTGCTGTATCAGAATCAGTGTCTGGAGAAACAACAACGTTTACACTTCCACTCGCTCCTGCTTTGACTGTTATAATTTGTGATGAAATTCCATTTGCAAAAAAACTGTTTATATCTGCTGTTCCGTTTGAAACAGTTACAAAAAATTTACCACGTATATTAGATAACCCTGTAACAGTAACTTTAAAACTTTGATTTGGACTTACAGAAGTAGATCCAGTCATGCCAAGCGCCACACTTGACTTAAAATTTAAAGAACACACAGTCAAAGCAACTAGTAAGACTGCAATAAATTTTGAATATATCTTTTTTTTCACTTGTTTACTCCTTTAAAACAATGGTTTTCTTCCCATTATATGATTTTCTATTGCAATATAATCTAATGTTGAGACTTTTCCATCCCCATTGACATCAGCTCTTGTAATTTTATCCCCAGTTAATCGACTTCTATTCATAATATGATTTTCAATTGCGATATAATCTAAGGTAGAAACCTTTCCATCTCCGTTGACATCACCCTTTAAATAAGTTGTATCAGCAGTAGAAGAGTTACTTCCTTTTTGTAATATGATAGTATTCTTTGATTCTATGTACCCATAGCTATTTGAAAATGAATACTCCTCTTGTTTTAGTATAGCAGTTCGTGTTGAATTAAGAGTAGCATCAGTCTGAATCTTATAATACCCATTATTGCTATAATTATCTAAATTGATAAATGCATAGTTAGAAATAACATATTTCCCACCGTTTCTATTAATTGTTCTATACAACTCAGTCCCAGAATTACTTGATGAATTGCGAATTGCTGAATTGGTAAAATGATAATTCAAAGGATCTTTAATTCCTAGAGTATACTTATATGAATCTTTACCTCCAAGCCATGAATCCATGCCCCAAATATGAGCCGCTGCCTTTTCTGCCCAATATGGATCTGATGCATATTTCACACCAACACCACTTGCCTTATCGCCTAAAAAACTTCCACCATATCTCCAATCATTAGGATTGCAATATCCTTTAGAAAGGAACGTACTTGCATGATAGTAAATGCTAAATGCTGGTGTTGAATATGCATTACTACTTCCGCTTGGATCACTGTCATATGCGCTATGTCCAAACAAATTATTCTTATTTTGAGCTATTTGGCTCGTTCCCCATGCACTTTCATTTGCAGCAACACCAATCATTAATAAAGCATTGACTCCATATTTATCTTGATTAGAAATAAAGGCACTTCCCATTCCTCTCATCTTCGAAGAGGACTTTGTTTTGTAATTTAAATACTTGTTTATATCATCAGCCGTATAAATAGTTTTACTACGATGTGGAAGATATTGATAATAATTATAATATGGATTGTTAGGATTAATTGAGTTTGCTCTTGTATTATTTCGATAATCCTTTAGCATTTTCACATATCCATTATCTGAACCATCATCTAAATAAAAATAATGTCCATCATAACTAAAATATGATGCTCCCTCTTTGAGATAGGAAGGCTTAGGACCACAATCCAACCTAGATGAATAATCGCTATTTTTTAAATTTGTAACAATTCCATGATATAAACGTCCATCAGAAACATAATACTCACTAAATTTTTGAACTCTATTATCATCATACGATAATACTTCAACATCATTCTTTGAAACTGCTCCAATGACTCCTGCCATCATAAAATATACTTTCGAACCATCATCATTATGCCCTATATATGCCGCATCAGCCCCATATGTTCCATTGATATAACCATCTCTACCACTGTTTAATTCAGTATATTTTGTATTCACACTTGCATCTTTTGTACGAAAATTAACAACACCATTTTCAATTGACACACTTCGTGCAGAACGATAGTATTTTAATTTATTTGATTCAATAATACCAGATTGATTCAATTCATCATCTGAAACTTCAATAACATTGCCATTTTCATCAATATTTGTAAAAATTGCATTCTCTCCTAGAGTTTCAGTAGCAACACTACCATCATCTGTTTCTTCAGCAAATATCTTTACTTGATAATAAATCACATTTAATAATAATATTAACACCATAAGTAATGGAATAATTTTCCTAAATTTAAAATATTTATTCATGTTTTACCTCCTTACACACCCATAAGTTATGTCATTAGTAATTATACATTATTTTTATTATTCATTCAATCAAATACCCTTATTTTCTGACTGATAACGATAAATTTCTATCACATATTTATCACATAATAAAAGATAGGTCACCCTATCTTTCCTTCAGTTCTTCCAAATCATATGGTGTTTCTTGATAGACATAATAATTTAACCAGTTAGCAAAAATTAAATAGGCATGAGAACGCCACTTTACTTGTATTTCCTGATGAATATCATCATTTAAATAATAATTTTTAGGCATTTCACTAATGATATCTGGATTTGCAAGATCACGTCTATATTCTTTATCAAGCGTATCTGGATCATATTCAGGATGTCCAGTAATAAAGAATCGTGAACCGGATTGAGATGCAACTATATAGACTCCTGCTTCATCTGATTCAGCTAAAATATCTAATTCATTAATTTTTTGTATATCCTCTTTAGATACTGTCGTATAACGAGAATGTGGAGCATAAAACTGATAGTCAAATCCTCTTAATATTTTTCTTTTCATTTTATCTACATTTGTATGATGCAGATAAACACCTGTAAGCTTATGTGATAATAATTGTTTAGATACACCATAAAAATAATGTAATGCTGCTTGAGCAGCCCAGCATATAAAAAGACTGCTAAAAACATGAGTTTTCGACCACTCTAATAATTCAGTTAATTCATCCCAGTAATCAACTTCTTCAAAAGGAAGTTTTTCTACTGGAGCCCCAGTAATAATCAAACCATCATAACGGTTTTCTTTAATTTCATCAAATGTTTTATAAAATGCTAATAGATGTTCTTTAGAAACATTTTTAGAATCATGACTTGCCATATGAATCCAATCTACTTCCATTTGTAATGGTGAGTTAGACAATAATCTTAATAATTGTGTTTCTGTTACAATTTTTGTTGGCATAATATTAAGAATTAATAATTTTAATGGTC
>NZ_HG005290.1:282126-287319 GCF_000455285.1 Candidatus Stoquefichus massiliensis AP9
TAATTTTTTGAGTCGTTGCTCTTGTTTCATTCATAATAAAAATATTTTCATCTTTTAATATTTTTGCAGCAGGTAAATTATCAGGTATTTTAATTGGCATAATGACACCTCTTTTCATTGTTATATATTTTAACATAGATTATCATAGACTTGAACATTTATTTCGTATAAAATAAAGAAAAAAGGAGTTTAAAGATGAAAGATAAACTATTATTAAAATACAAAAACGAATGCCTTAATGTATATAGTCAAGATGAATTAAAAAAGTGTTCATATGATTATATTATAGTTTTTAAAGAATTAACCGAAAGTTATGTAAATGATAACATACTGTATACTAATTATGAATCATTCTTTGCTCATGATTATTTAAAATATCCTATTCCTCCTATTCGTAAACCAAAGAAATTATTAACTTATGAATCTGGAATAGATATTATGAAAAAAATCAATTATGGTGTTCTGACAATTAAAGCTGAGATTCCTTATTGTGTACATTTGAATCATTTTATTGTTGAGAATCATCTGTATTTTCATTGTAGTCGTCAAGGATATAAGCTTAATGGTCTAAATCATTTGGCTAGTTATACTGTAGTTGAAGATTTAGGAATACACCAGGAAGTTTTCACGAACAATCATCAAAGTGTTTGTGTATATGGTATTTTACAAGAAGTCAAAGAAAATAAGAAAGCATTATTGGATGCTTTCTTACAAAGATATACGCCTGAATTTTCAAAAGAATTAAATGAAACTGTAGTCCATAATACAATGATATTAGAATTAAATATTATTCATATGAGTGCAAAAAAACATTTTCATTAAAATGAAATTAATTCATTAAAGACTTGTATAATAAATGCATCACTCATACCAGCTAAATAATCTATTATACTTTTTTCTAATGCTTGAGAATCACAAATAAAGTCATAAACAACTTTATTTGTGTATTCTTTTTTTCTTTCATGATTTTCAAATATAGCATATTTTTCTAACCATGTTATATAATGATGTATAAGTTTAGGATATTGATCTTTATCCTTTTCTAAAGTTGATAATATATCATCAGATGCTCCATAAGCATACAAAAAATCAAAAAGTGAATGAAGTATCAATGAGACATACTTCTCATGAATTTGAACACGTTTAATAAGATAAATATTCTCGTAATTAAATTTCATAATCACTTTCATTTTTTCAAATGCTTCCTCTGAAAGGCCTATCCCTTTGTTTACATCTGAATTTTCTATGACATCATGAATAAAGTAATTAACAATGGCACCATTGTTAATTGCATGGAACTGATAATCACCCATGGTATTTAATAGTTCTTTTAATTCATCGACTTTCTCCTGTTTTAAAACATGTAAACGTAATGCATCTTCTATATCTCTAGCAAGATATGCAATCTTATCAGACATTTTCACTACACAGCCTTCATATGTCCAAGGATTATATTGTCCTGCATATTGGTAATCATTAAGATCAATAACTTCATCTCTTTTTTGAATGAATTTTTGATTCATCTCACCACAATGAGAAATAATTCCATCACGCAAAGCATATGTTAAATTTAAATTATGCTGATAATGATTATTATCTTCTAATAATTCGATATCATCTACAAAATGTAAACTATTTTTTTCATGCCAGAATTTATCTAAATGATGTTCTTTAGCAATAGTTGTTAAAATCATTTCTCCTCCATGACCAAATGGTGCATGACCTAAATCATGGCCTACTGCTATAGCTTTTGTTAATTCAGTATTTAATCCTAACTCACTAGCAATTGTATGTGATACAGACTCAACGAGATTAACATGTTCACTTCTTGTGCAAACATGATCATCTTCAACTGCAAAAAAGACTTGTGTCTTATGTTTTAATCGACGATATGCTTGAGAAAATATAATTCTTGTATAATCACGTCCAAATTCACTTCTTAAGTCATGACGTCTTTGATATAAATTTTGTTTTCTTGATATAGCTATTGAATATTGCGGATGATTTTCATCCATAGCATATTCTTTAAATTTTTGAGTTTTCATTTTATTCACCCCTTAGAAGTATGTTATACTAAAATAGAGGTGAAAGCAATGAATAAACTATTATTTTGTGACCAACTGTATTCTTTAATTAAAGATGAAACAAATATAATTGCAAATTTATCTAATATAACTGCATTTATAAATCAAAATTTTGAGAACATTAATTGGGTTGGTTTTTATTTACGAGAAGAGAAAGAACTTGTTTTAGGTCCGTTTCAAGGTAAAGTGGCTTGTGTCAGGATTCCTTTAGGAAAAGGAGTTTGTGGAACAGCTGCCTATCGCAATAGAATTCTTAGAGTTCCTGATGTTCATCAGTTTTGTGGGCATATTGCCTGTGACAGTGATAGTAAAAGCGAAATTGTCTTACCTATTGTTGTACATAATGAAGTTATTGGCGTCCTTGATATTGATTCTCCTTCTTATAATCGATTCTCTATAAAAGATGAAGAATTGTTAAAAGAAGTGATGAAAATCATTGAACAATGTGTATTTTTAAGAGATGAAGAAATATAGAAAAACGTATGAAACAAATAAGTTTCATACGTTTTTCATATGTTTATTTTGTTGCAGTTTCAACTAATGCAACGACTTCTTCCATAGTTCCACAATTAATTGCTTTATTTGCTAATTCAGCCATTTCAGCCTGAGAAAGTCCTCTAATTAACTTTCTTTGTGCTAAAATTGATGTAGCAGACATTGAAAATTCATCAAGTCCTAATCCCAATAACAATGGAGCAGCTAAAGGTTCACCAGCCATTTCTCCACACATACCTGCCCATTTACCTTCTTTATGTGCAGAATCAATAACATGTTTAACCAATCTCAAAATAGATGGATTAAATGGTTGATATAAGTATGATACTCCTGAAGACATTCTATCAGCAGCAAATGTATATTGAATTAAATCATTTGTTCCAATTGAGAAGAAATCAACTTCTTTAGCAAATTGATCAGCTAATACAGCAGCAGCAGGAATTTCAATCATAATACCAACTTGAATAGTATCAGAAACAGCCACACCCTCAGAAACCAATTTTTCTTTTTCTTCTAATAAGATTCCTTTTGCCTTTCTAAACTCACTTAAAGCAGCAATCATAGGGAACATAATTCTTAAATCGCCATGTACAGAAGCTCTTAATAAAGCCCTTAATTGAGTTCTAAAAATATCTTCTCTTTGGAAACATAAACGAATAGCACGTACACCTAAGAATGGATTCATTTCTTTTGGTAAGTCAATTGCTTCAATTTCCTTATCTCCACCAATATCTAAAGTTCTTACAACAACTGGTTTACCAGCCATTCCTTCCAATATTTCTTTATAAACTTCATATTGTTTATCTTCAGTTGGCAATTCAGCAGATTCCATATATAAGAATTCAGTTCTAAATAATCCAACACCTTCACCACCATTTTCTCTAACACCTTCAAGATCTTTTGGTGAACCAATGTTAGCAACCAATTCAACATGATGTCCATCAGTAGAAACAGTTTTTTCATTAACCATTTTCTTTAATTCTTCACGATATGCTTTATATTCATCACGTTTTGTAGCATATTCAGCAATTGTAGTTTCGTCAGGATTAATCATGACAACACCTTCAATACCGTCTAAAGCAATCATATCTCCATCATTAACTTCTTCTGTAATTGTTTTGCATGCTACAACTGCAGGAATTTCTAAACTTCTTGCCATGATAGCAGAGTGAGATGTTCTTCCACCAATATTTGTTGCAAAACCTCTCACTAAATTTTTATTTAATTGTGCAGTATCAGATGGTGTCAAATCATCTGCAATGATGACAACTTCTTCATCAATTAATGCAGGATTTGGTAATGGTTTCCCTAATAAATTTGCTAATAAACGACGAGATACATCTTTAATATCAGCAGCTCTTTCTCTAAAGTATTCATCACCCATTGATTCAAACATAGAAACAAACATAGCAGCAACTTCATCTAAAGCAGCAGCAGCATTACATTTTTCATTTCTAATTTTATCCTCAACTTGAGTCTTCAATTCTGGATCAGATAACACAAGCGCATGTGCATCAAATACAGCCGCTTCTTCAGCAGATAAATTTTTTGAAGCTGCTTCTTTAATAGATTCCAATTCTTTTGCAGTGCGTTCCATTGCATCTTCATAAGATTTTATTTCTTTTTCTACATCCTCAACAGTAACCTTTTCAACTGTTAAATCTGGCATAACTAATTTGTATGCTTTTGCAATAGCGATACCATTAGATGCCGCAATACCTTTTATCATTGTCATTTTGACCTACCTCCATATAGATTTATTTTACCTTATTTTCACAACAAAATAAAGGGTTATCGTTTAAAAATAAAATTTTCACAATTTGAAAATTAGCCTTTAAATTGTTTAGCCTTTGGTATATAATGATGATAGATTATAGGAGGGACAAAAATGAAAGTCATTATTGTAAAAGATTATGAAGAAGCAAGTCAAAAAGCTTGTGAAATTATGTTGGATGTTGTCAAAAACAATCCAAAAGCAAATTTAGGTCTAGCAACTGGATCTACACCAATTAGAATGTATGAATTGATGAGAGAAGATCATAAGAAAAACGGGACTTCTTACAAAGATATCAAATCATTCAACTTAGATGAATACTTTGGATTAGATCAATCTCATCCACAAAGTTATCACTATTTTATGTGTCACAACTTATTTGATGAGTTGGATATTAACATGAATAATGTTCATGTACCTAAAGGTAAAGGAAATATTGATGAAGAATGTGATGCTTACAACAAGTTATTAGATGAAAATCCAATTGATATTCAATTATTAGGGATTGGTTCTAATGGACATATCGGATTCAATGAACCAGGAACTTCTTTTGATTCAGTGACACATAAAGTTGAATTAAAACAGTCAACTATTGAAGATAACGCGCGTTTGTTCTTTGATGGTAAAATTGAAGATGTACCTACTCAGGCCGTAAGTATGGGTATTGCAAATATCATGAAAGCAAAAAAAGTTTTACTTATTGCTTGTGGTGAAGGAAAAGCAAAAGCAATCTATGGAACTGTTGAAGGTCCTAAAACAACAGAAATTCCTGCAAGTGCCTTGCAAGATCATCCAGATTGTATTATTATTGCTGATGAAGCTGCAGCTCAATTATTAACT
>NZ_HG005291.1:0-48492 GCF_000455285.1 Candidatus Stoquefichus massiliensis AP9
CTTCTAAAGTCAGGTTCTATATCATAACAAACCATACCTTAAAAATAAAGATTTTTTATTAAAATCACAATCAGATATAATTAATGACTTACATATTACCTCAAGCAATGTTTCTGATTGGGTAAGTGCAAAAATATCCACAAATAGATAAAGTACAGATGATTGCCGATTATTTACATATTTATCAATCAAATCTTATAAAAAATAAAAATGATGATGAATATATACTCACAAGCTGATATTTCTTATATAATGGAGATATCGACTGGAATCTTGTGGATTTGTTAATGATAACATATTTAATTATGTTGTTCCTGGTGATAGACCACATCCAAGAAAAGAATATTTTGCACAGATTGCCAAAGGTAACATCATAATTGAAGTTGTATAGATGATGTTTCTGCATAGATAAGAACATAGCAACTTGTATGAACAAAAGGAACAACTTTATAATTTTGAAAGTTAATGAAGTTTAAAAACTTTATAAAATAAAAAAATGCCTTTCTAAGGCAGTTTTTTATAACACTTTTTGTCCGTTGTAAGTTCCGCAATGTTTGCATACTCTATGAGATAATTTGTATTCTCCACATTCAGGGCAAACAACTACAGCTGGTACAGTTAACTTGTCATGTGTTCTTCTTTTGTTTCTTCTTGTCTTTGAAACTCTTCTTTGTGGTACTGCCATAGGTACACCTCCTTATTCTTTATCCTTAAAATAATCTTTAAGTTTCGCTAAGCGAGGATCTATATAATCCTCATCCTCATGTTCGTCTTCTTCATTTAATACTTTCCAACCATTGCCTTCGGTTTTCAAAGTTGCACCATCTTTGACGACGCGCATTGGGACATCCAACATGATTTCTTGGAAAATCACTGGAGTTAAATCTACTGTATCTCTTTTCACTTCTATGACATCTTCGTCATCTAGCGGTTTATAAAAAGCAAAAGTTACAGAAGAATTAATTTCAAAAGGATAATCCACATCTTCTAACGAAACGGCACATGGTAGAATCATTTGACCTTTGACTTTAAAATCAACGTATAAGTGACGATTTTTCATGTCTAGACGTCCTTGTCCAGTCACAAACACACTCTTCAAACCATTGATTTGAGATAAGTTGTGGAACATTTCAGATGGAAAGTATAGTGTTTCTTCAAAATCAAAACACCCATCTTTCTGTTTCACAATCCATTGTAAATTCCACTTCAAAAAAATCACCCTTTACACCGCATAGCCAATTATATATAAAACTGCTAAATATGTCAATCATAATTTATCATATTTCAGCGAATAATTCATTCTTTTTGTCTATAATCTACCCATAATGATAAAACTATGATAAACTATCCAAAAGAGGTGAGAATATGAAAGTTTTAGGGATCATTGTTGAATACAATCCATTTCATTATGGACATCAATATCATATACAAAAAGCCAAAGAAATGATACAGTGTGATTATACAATTGCTATTATGTCATCTTCTTTTGTCCAAAGAGGAGAACCAGCTATTATTGACAAATGGAATCGTAGCCAATTAGCTATTGAATTTGGTGTTGATTTAGTGATTGAACTTCCTTTTGTATACAGTTGTCAAAGTGCAGATTATTTTGCAATGGGAGCCATTGATTTACTACATGCCATTGGTGTCACTGATATCTGCTTTGGAAGTGAAGATGGTCATATTGATACATTCATAGAAATTGCTCATGCCATTTTTAAAGATCAAAAAGAATATGACCTTGTTGTTCAAAAAGCAATGAAAGATGGTTTACGTTACCCTGATGCCTGTAATCAGGCTCTTAAACAAATTATGGGAAAAGAAGTTAGGACACCAAATGATTTATTAGGGCTCAGTTATGTGAAAGAAATCATTTCCCATCAGTATCCAATAACCCCTCATTGTTTTCAAAGAACCAATGATTATCACGATACACAACTCAAGCATATTGCTAGTGCTACTGCTATACGACAAGCTATCTTTCAACAAATAGACTATCAGCACTCACTTCCTCATCCAGAATTATATGATAGAGAAGTCTATTCACTTGATGATTTTTATCCTTATTTGACTTATCGCCTTCTAACAATTGATAAACACGAATTACATAATATCCATCTTGTAGATGAGGGATTAGAAAACTTACTAATTCAACACATTCAAAAAGCGCACTCTATGTCAGAATTCATTAATGCTGTTTCTTCAAAACGTTATACTAAACCTCGTATTCAAAGAATGCTCATTCATATCCTTATGAACAATAGTAAAAGTTCTATTCAAGAAGCTATGCATATCGATTATTTACGAATCCTTGCTATGAATGAAAGCGGACGCGAATACTTATCCCATATTAAAAAGCAATGCCCTTATACAATTGTTACAAATATATCTCGTTATCAACATCCAGCCTTAGATATAGAAATCAAGGCAACAAAACTTCTCTCTTTATTATCACCACAAAAAGAAGAATTTATAAAAAAGGAATATTCTCATATTCCTTATCTTAAATAAGATGTAATGTTTCTAAAATCTCAATTCCTTTTTTCACAGCACCTTGTTCATTTGTTACATCTAATGAATAAGATGCTTTTTCTTTTGCAGCGGCATGTGCATTTGCAGGTGCAAATGAATAAGGGAAACCTGCTAACATCCCTACATCATTAAGACCATCTCCAAAAGTTGCCACTTCTTCAATAGACAGCCCTTTCTCTTTTATAACTTCTTTAAGCATACTACCTTTATCATGAATATCACTTGTAATTTCAATATTTTCAGCATAAGAAGAAGATATATGTAAATGACCTATTTCATCGAACAAATGGCTGACTCCTGCAACCATAGACGGATCTATATGACGAGCATCTATTTTTAAGGGCAATGCTCCTTGTTGATAAAGTTCATCAATATGCTTAACAGGATGAACATTTCTTAAAAAACCCTTTCTTGTAAAAAATGCTGCATTGGGAAACAATGATTCATCTTCAATATTACGTGATTTTTTAAGAATATCAATATGTCTTTGATAATAAGTATCAATATCTTCAAAAATATATTTTCCCTGTTGTGTATGAACAGAAATATGATATTGATATTTTAACAAAATTTCCATAACTTGTTCAAAAGACTTTTGCTCCATTGGATAGTAATCATTAACATCACCACTATAGCTTCTATATTGTGTTCCATTATTAAGAATCAATGGACTATAAACCTTTTTTAACTGACAAAAATCATCAACCATATCAAAATCTCTTCCTGTTGCAAACATAAACTCAATACCTTGTGCACGTTTTTCATTAATCTTATGAAAACTCACTTCATCAAATGTATTATCATAATTTAATAAAGTTCCATCAATATCACATACAATTAATCTTATCATAATTTACTCCTTTTCAATTTTACCTGAAAACCCTTAAATATTTTACCATTTTCATATTCCCAAACTATATACATCTCCAAGATTATAATACAAATAAATACCATCAAAACCATAAATCATCTCATGCATAAACGTCCCTTTCAATACATATATTCAATCAATAGACTAACAATACGATCACCTATTCTTATATAATCAATCTTACACTTTCTTTTATCCTCTGTTGTAATACTCCGTCAAATGTTATATCCAACCTCTCTTTAAAAACAGTTTCATATAGACCTACCTCATCTTCATCTATTGTCTCACCTATTCCATCTTTTCTAATTTCACAATCTCATTCTATTCAATAGAGGACTTTAAATCTTTAACAATAACTTGAAATAATATTTTTTCGTAATATTATTCGCTTTGAAATTATCATTCTTTCGTCATAAGGTTTTCTTTGGATAATTCACATAATTTTCAATTTGATAGAGAGATTAAGAATATATTCATATACAATAGAACTATTCAAAAACGATTTTTATCTACTTCTTTTCCACCCTTTGCTCTTATTTATTTTACAGTATATTTAAAGACATTATAGCAATTTACAAAATAAGAAAATAATTTTAATCAAGACTATGCAGAGACATCAATTTATGTTATAAATAAATACTGTGAGGTGAAAACATGAACGATTTAGAAATATTAGAAATGATTAATGAAATAGGTTATTTATTATTAAAACATGGTGCAGAGATTTATCGTGTAGAAGAATCTTTACAGCGTATGTGTCAAGGATTAGGATTTCAAAATGTAGAAGTTTTTGCGATTCCTACTTATTTTACACTTTCCTTAACTCGTCATGATGGTACACCTTATCATTCGTCTAAACGTTCACGTACAAACCGTATGCATTTAGATCATCTTTATGAATTAAATAATCTTGTTCGTCAAATCAGCAATCAAGAATTAAATAATAATGAAATACGTCAAAAAATTGATGAAATCAAATCTCAAAAATTAAATTTTCAATTAATCTTAATTGGTTATATTGTTTCTGCTGCTATGTTTTGTGTTTTCTTTGGTGGTGGATGGAATGAAATGCTCGTTTCAGCAATCATTGGATTTGTTTTATATTATTTTATATATTTAATGGAAAAATTAAATATGAATGGCATTGTAAGAACCATTCTATCAAGCATGGTCCTGTCAACCATTGCAATCATTGCACATAAAATGAATTTGATTGGTGATCAGCAATCAGTTATTACAGGAACATTGATGTTATTGGTGCCTGGTATCGCTATTACAAATAGTTTAAGAGATATTATTGGTGGTGACTTTGTGTCTGGTTTATCACGCATGATTGAAGCCATTTTAATTGCTGCAAGTATTGCAATCGGTGTTGGGATTATGATGATGTTATTGAAGGGAGCATAATATGCAGGAAGTTATTCAGTGTCTATCAGCTTTTGTTGGCTGCTTTGGATTTACTTTTATATTTAGAATTCATAAGAATTTACGTTTTGCTTTTACAGGTTCTCTGATTGGAACCTTAGGATGGATGATTTATCTAGTGACCCAATTTCTAAATAATACTTTCTTACAAAGTTTTATAGCTATGCTCTGTGTTGCTTTGTTAGCTGAAATGATGGCTCGTTACTATAAGGCTCCTGCAACTATCTTTATTATTGTTGGTTGTTTCCCGCTTGTTCCAGGAAGTGGTATTTATTATACTATGCTCTATGCTGTACAAGGTATGAATGATTTATTCATGGAAAGTTTCTTATCTACCTTAGGAATTGGTATTTCTTTAGCATTAGCTATTTTAATATCTTCTACCACATTACAAGTTTATAAACGTATAAAAACAAAGAATTTTATAAATGTAGAATAAAAGAAGAGACACATCTCTTCTTTTATTCTACTATAGTGAAAGCTTGACTTCCCATACTCTTATAAGCTTTTTCAAATGCTTTACGTGAATACTTACGAACTCCAGATAAAGGATCATTCATTATAACATTATTTTCATCATAACCCACCAGTAATAATGAATGTTCTGCAATAGGAAAAGATATTCTTTGATTTGTATACTCTCCACTTATTGTTTTCACATACCATTTTTTTGTAGAAGAATATTTGACATCATTCATAGAAGCAGTCGCCCATACTTGAACTGGATAATCTCGTGCTATATAACTGAATAGTTCATCAACACTGACACCTGTTAAATCAATAACTTTCTCTTCACCAGATTGATTCTTTATCACTTTTTGAACAACCTTTATCATTGGTTTACAATAAATACCATATCCTTCACGGCTCATACTTCCTGTAAAAGCTTCATTTGGATCAGCTCCATAAAGTTTTCCATCTTTTGTTTGCAAAGGAATCGTTGGCACTTGTTTAACAAGTTTTGATAAAGACATCTCATAATCATGATATTGCAGCAACATAGTTGATGATGCTGATTCACAGCCATTATAATAGCCAGGATTTTGCATAATCATTGGCACATCTTTTATTTTATAGGAACGATTTGCAACAACGACTTCTCTTTTGATTTTTGCTTGATTACCAGCCTGATCACTGACCTGATAAACAATAGGATACACACCTATTTTTTGAGTATCAACATCTCCATTGACAGTTATATTAGCAGTACAATCACCATCTAAGTCATCAATTGCTTTTACACCTTTCAAAGGATCAAATGTATTCCCTACAACAATCAATTGATTACCATAAGAAATAACTGGCGCAGTCTTATCTACAACATTCAAAGTCAATGATTCATGTGCTATATTCCCCGTTGAATCAGTTGCTTCAACTTCTACTGTATATTTTCCAATTTTATCAATGTTAAGATTAGACTTAATAATTTTTAACTGACACTCTTCTCCCGAATTATCATCTACTTGAATCCACTTCATTAAATTAAAATTTTTGTCTTTATAAACTATATCAGACTGATATTGAATAGTTGGTGGCTGCGTATCTTGAACAATCAAAGCACACTCATAGATATCATCTTGATAAACAACTTTCACTGGATACTCGCCTATTGCTGGATAGCTTTCTTCATCCATATACTCTATACTTTCAATAAGAATTTGTGCTGATTGAGAAATTTTTTCTTTTTCATGAGGAAGATAAAAGTTCAAATTAAGATACTCACTTGCATCATGACTTAATTTTTCTCCGGCCTCTAAATAAATACGACCGTTATTTAACACATCAATATGACTACGATGATATAAACAGTAAATTAAACCTATGATACCAACAAATAAAATAGGCAAAACATAAACCCTTTTTTTTAAATGTCTCATATATCATTTCCTCCTACTATATTCAAAAAGGGACAATGTCCCTTTTTATTATGCACGTAAATGAGCGTCATATTCTTTTGTAACAGCCTCAAGAATCTGCTCCATAACTTCATTAATTGTTGTTTCATCCAACGTCTTTGTTGAATCCTGGAAAGTTAATGCAATAGCAACTGATTTTTTTCCTTCATCAATATGTTCACCAACATAAACATCAAAAATCTGTGTTTTAGAAATCAATCGTTTACTTGCTTTTTGAATAGTACGAACAACATCATATGTTGGAATATCCTGATTCATAACTAAAGCAATATCTCTTGTTACTGAAGGAAATTGAGGAATTGGAGTAAACTTCAACGCTCTTGTTTTTAAATTTAAAAGAACAGAAAGATTTAATTCAGCAACATAAGTATCTTTTACATCATACTTTTTAGCCATACGTGGATGAATTTCACCAATCACACCAACAATATCTTTCCCCATAACAATATAACCACTTCTTCCTGGATGGAAATATTGATTGTTTTCTTCAACTGGTTTCAGTGTATATCGAGATTCTTCAATACATAATTTCTTAAAGATTGTTTCAACAAACCCTTTTACTAAATAGAAATCAGCCTTTTGAGATTGTTGTAACCATGGTACCGTATGATACATTCCTGAACAGGCAATCGATAGAGTTTGAATCTCTGTATCTTTTGAATATGTATGAGATAACTCATAAATACAAACATCTTTATTAGCATGTGAATTATTAAAATTAATAGCTTGTAGTAATGAAGGAATGACTGATTTTCTAGTCACACTTCTTTCTTCTCCTAAAGGCATCATTAATTCAATTGTATCCGCTTTATGGAAAAGATTAAAATCATTAACCATTGTAGGAGACGTTAATGTATATGTCATGACTTCATGTAATCCTAAATCAGCTAATAAATGTCTAATAAACTTTGTTTTATCTTGCACTGGACTTAATGCCCCTTTGGTCATTTCCATATACGGTAATGTACTAGGAATATAATCATAGCCATACATTCTTGCGACTTCTTCAATCAAATCAGCTGCCATTGTCATATCATTACGATATGTTGGCACAGTCACTGTAAAAGATTCTTCGTCTAGAGTATAGTCAAAATGTAATCTTGTAAAGATATCTGCAATATCATCAGTAGAAATTTTTGTCCCTAACAAACCATTAACACGTGTTGTTGTTAATGTGACAATTTTCTTTTCAGGTGTATAAGGCGTTGTAACACTCTTATAAATTTCTTTTGCATCTGCTAAATCTTTTAATAAAGATGCACAACGATTCAAAACACGTTCTGTATTCGCTGTGTCAATAGCACCTTTAATATAGTGTTGAGATGCATCTGTTAATAAATTTAATCGACGTGCTGTATTTCTTAAATTAGCACCATTAAAGGTAGCTGCTTCAATCACAATATTAACTGTGTTTTCATCAATCTTTGTATCATTACTTCCCATGACACCAGCAACACATCCAATTCCATCATCAGTAGATACAATAATATCTTCTGGAAGAATATCATATTCTTGCCCATCTAATAAAATTGCTTTTTGCTGAAAACCTGTTTTAATAACAAAACCTTTTGTTTTAAGTTTGTCATAATCATACATATGGATAGGTTGACCTGTTTCTATCATCACAAAGTTAGAAATATCAACGATATTATTAATAGGTTTCATTCCACTTGCAAGTAATGCTGTTCTTAACCATTCTGGTGATTCTTTAGTGATAACACCTTTAACTAATTTAGCACCAAAGAATGGACATAAATCAGTTTTTACTTCTACTGTGATTTCACTATCTAACTCATCCATATCAATCATTTTTGGAACTTTGACTTCACGATTTAGTAAAGCCCCTACTTCATAAGCTAAGGAAATCATTGCCATACAATCAGAACGATTTGGTGTTAATCCAATTTCTAAAACAGTATCATCATAACCCATATATTTCAAAGCATCAACACCAATTGGTGCATCACTATCTAATACATGAATTCCCGCTTTATCTTCTTCTTTTAACAAACGTTGTTCAATTCCAAGCTCAGCAATTGAACAAATCATTCCATTAGACTCGACACCACGAATATGACTTTCTTTAATTTTAAAACCATCTCCCAAATCACATCCAGGTAATGCAACAATGACTTTTTGTCCTGCATCCACATTTGGAGCACCACAAACAATCTGATTCACAACACCTGGAGCAATTTCAACCTGGCATACATTTAAATGATCCGAATCTGGATGAGCGACTTTATCTTGAACATATCCCACAACAAGTTTATCACCTCTTGCAAAGACATGCATACCTTCCACTTCATGACCAATTGATGTTAATTTAGCAGCTACTTCATCTGCTGTGAAATCATCAACTTTTACATATTGATTCAATAATTTTAAACTTGCTTCCATACACTAATCCTTTCTCGTGAACTGATTTAAGAATCTTAAATCACCACTATAGAAATTTCTAATATTATCAATACCATATTTCAACATTGCAACACGTTCTAATCCAATTCCAAAAGCAAATCCTTGATAAACATCAGGATCAAAACCACACATTTCTAGCACTTTAGGATTGACCATACCAGCTCCTAAAATTTCAATCCATCCTGTATATTTACACATTGGACAACCTTTTCCTTCGCAATTATGACAGCTAATATCAACTTCAACACTTGGCTCTGTAAAAGGAAAATATGATGGTCTTAATCGAATTTCACGTTTTTCTCCAAACATTTGCTTAGCAAATAATTCCAATGTTCCTTTTAAATCAGCCATTGTAATATTTTTATCAATAACCAGTCCTTCACATTGACTAAACTGATGAGAATGTGTTGCATCATCATCATCTCTTCGATAAGTTTTTCCTGGACATATAATTTTAATTGGTCCTTTTCCTTTTGCATCCAGCATAGTACGCGCTTGTACTGGCGACGTATGCGTTCTCATCAAAGTATTTTCATCAATATAAAGAGTATCCTGCATATCTCTTGCCGGATGTCCTTTTGGTAGATTCATTAATTCAAAGTTATAATGATCAGATTCAACTTCTGGCCCCTCAGCTATAGAATATCCCATACCAATAAACAATTCTTCTAATTCTTCTCTAATCATAGATAATGGATGAATACTCCCTAGTGCTAAAGCATTACTTGGTAAAGTAATATCAATTTTTTCACTCTTAAGTTTTTCATTCATCTCAGCTTCTTCTAAAGTTAATTTTTTCTCATCAATAGCTTGTGTTATTTCTTGTTTAACTTTATTGGAAACCTGACCAAAAGAAGCTCTTTCCTCTTTTGACATATCTTTCATTGATTTCATTGCCGCTTGCATTGGCCCTTTTTTTCCTAGATAGAAGACTCTTAAATCATTTAATTCTTTTAATGATATACAATCATGAATCTTTGTTAAGGCTTCTTCCTTAATCTTTAATAGTTCGTCCATATGTTCCTCCTTCAAAATAAAAAATCGTTCCATCTAGGAACGATTATAATCGCGGTACCATCCTAATTCATAACAAACTCTTGTTATGCACTTAATTCACAGTAACGTTGTGTTGACGGCGATGATTAGTCGCACTCCAAGGTGAATTCAATAAATGCATTGTCAGAAAACTCACAGCAACTGTTTTCCTCTCTTTCACAATTTCTTTATCTACTTGTCCTCTTCATCGTGTTTACTGTTCATATTATAGCCAAAACTCAACATAAAAACAAGTCTTTTTTATATAACACAAATTATCCATTATATTTTTGATAAATCGTTTCTATTTCCTCTTCACTTAAACCTTCAAAGAAAATATGTTCACTATCAAATTCATGTAATTCATGATGAGATAACTCTTTCATAAATTCATCAAAAGAAATATCTCCCAGCATCTTTTCTTTTTCAAGTGAGACAAGTGCAACAATATAATGATCTGCTTCAATACTTTCACCCGTTTGAAAGTTTATACATGACATAGGTATCATTGGTTTTAATGGAAAGATTGTATCAACAGTCGCTGTTACTGTATAGACCCCTAATATAGAATCATCTTGTGTTTTATACATATGAGCATTTGCATAATACAAGTCTTTTATCTGATTTTGATGCAAATCATTAGCAAAGTTTGTTAATGTTTTATCAGTTAGCCAATGCTGTACATCTTGAGAACGAAAATAATAGGGCCACATTGTACAAAAGAAGTTACCATTATCATGATCATTCAAAAAAGACTGTAATGATGCATAACTAAAATCTTTAATATATGATTTCAATTCATTGATTTCATTCAATGATTTTTCTTCACCATCCTGTATAAATGTTGTTGTTTTCCAAAGTTTGCAAAGATGTTCAATTAATAAATAAAGATCATCTATCTCTTCACTCGTTGTAGGTAATAACATATGCAAACCGATCTGCGATGCTTCATTTTCATTCCAAATCACACTGATTCCTCTAGCAATATGATCAGGATGATAAATAGTCAATTCATTATCATTTCTTTCATCAGGAATCAAAACATAATTTTGATCATATCTTCCATAAGCAAACTGATCCATTAAAATATCTTTCATTTTTAATTTCTTTTTAAATAATCCTTGTTGATAAATTGTTATATCTACACTCATTTTTCATTCTCCTCTTATCATACTTGAAAATGATACATTGTTACTGCAGCTGCAATTGCAACATTTAAAGATTCAACAGTTTGAATTGGAATATAGAGCCGATGATTACATAAACCGAGAATATCCTCACTCACACCTTGCCCTTCATTTCCCATAATAAAAGCCATTCTCTCTTTTGAATTATATGAATCTATACTTTGCGCCTGATGTAAACATGTTCCATAAACATCAACACCTATATCTTGTAAAAATCGAATTGCTTCTGTTAAATTCATAATACAAACATTCATTTGAAACAACGCCCCTTGTGTTGCACGAACGACCTTATCATTATATAAATCAACGCAATCTGGCGACATAATGATTTGATCATAGCCAAACGCTAAAGCCGTACGCATAATGGTTCCAACATTTCCTGGATCTTGCACCCTATCTAACAACACATATCTTTTACCATTTTCCTGAAGTTGTTGATTATGTGGTTTATGACACACTGCCATAATAGGCTGAGGCGTTTTTGTAAAAGCTAATTTTTTCATGATTGACTCAGAAACATATAAAGTTTCTTCATCAAAGTGTTGATCTAATGTTGTGATAATGTATCGAATACACTGATGTTTTCTAGCTTCTTCTACTAAATGAAAACCTTCTATAAGATAAAGATTCATCTCATCACGATATTTTTTTTGCTTTAACTTCATTATTTTCTTTATTGTTTCATTTTGAATAGATGTAATCATACATGTTTCTCCTTTAAACTTTTTAATCTACTTTTATAATCAGGCATTCTTTTTTCAATTTCCAGATAAAACTGAGAAGAATGATTAGGCTGTAAAAAATGTGCCAGTTCATGCACAATGACATAATCAATTAATTCTTTTTCTAAATGAACCAAAGAAAGATTAAAAGTTATTTTATTTTCTCGATAATAACAACTTCCCCATCTTCCTTTATATTTTTTGATTTCAATATGTGGCATATCTAGATCAAAGTCATGTGCTAAATATGCAATGACTTTCTCTTCAATGTAGTCTAACAATATTTTTTTTAAATAAATATCTATACAACTTTGAATATTTTGATGGTATACATATAATTTTTGATCATGTATCTGACACTTCTTTTGTTCAACATTTCTCAAAAGAATTTCATATTTATGATTGTAAATATAAATATAACCATGATTTTGATATTGAGCATAAGGTTCAAATATTTCTATTTGTTTCAATAATTGATGTTGATATTTTTGAATATTATCTTCAATAAATGAAATAGGTGTCAAATAAGGTGCACTCACAACAATTCTGCCATCTTTCACTCTCATCCGAATGGATTTCATTTGTTTAAAATAAACATCATAATCAATAATTTGCTGATTTAAAACAATTTGATAACTTTTCATATAACTCCTTGAATAAACTCGATATAAATGACCTATATTATATAAGAAAGGATGATACAAATGCGTGAAGCTCTATTAATGAACTTAAAAGGCTTTTCAGCCTCTCAACTCCAACAGACAATAGATGATGGTATTGCCTCAAAAGAAGAAACAATTCTTGTTGGATTAGGTGTTTTATTTGAACAATACTATAATTCATTAGATACCCATTCTAAACAACAGTTTCTCCAAAATATTTCTGATTTACTTTAGACCAGTTTCTGGTCTGCTTTTTTTATCAATTATTTTATGCACCCATACAAATAACTCTGGCGTTCTTTTCCACATTTCCTTAATCATTCTTAAACTTATTAATAAACATAAAATAAATAAATTGTATTGAAATAAATCAAGAATAGGAATAAAGAATATACAAATACAGAGAATCCATAAACCAATACATGGTAAAAAAGTCACTTTCTCTTCATAAATATCATAAACAATTTTTGATATTTCAAAAACCACATAATCAAACACCCACATTAAAAGAAAATATAAGGTTGTATAAATATCAAAAACAAATAATCTTTGAATAGCTTCAGCAAATGAACACTGATAGTATTGAATCAACGAAATAATAAAAGCTATAAAAGCTGCCATTAAAGTCGCAAGAGCATTTCTAAACATATAAATAGTAACAAAATCTTTTCTACTTTTCATGACTATCCACCGCCTTAATTGCCCCTTTTAAATTTAGCATAAATGTATATCCCTCAGTGTCTGTATCTTTCTTTGTTAATGTCACTACACATCGAAGTTCACGTTCTAATAAAGATCCTTTATCATCATAGAAAGCAACAGTTTTATTTTTACCATTCAAAATATCTTCTGTCTTTCCTTTAACATAAGCAAAACGTTCATAATCATTAATATTGTCAACATCCCCATTTTCTTTCAAATAAAGATAATCAATAATAATATAAGGATATTCCTTATCAATTTGTTTATCTGTTGAAACAAAATCCCCTGTTTTTAACCACGATGCTGTTGCATATACATTTTGCAAAGCATAATTCTTATTAGCTCCATTGTATGCAATAATCTGTTGCATATTCATTGGCAGCGTCTGTTCATAAACTTTCTCATCATCACGCTTTACAATAACTTCTAAACTTGTCTCTTTAAACTCATCACCAGACATCTGTTCTTGTGTTTTTTCATGATTCATAAAAAGAACTTCATTATCACTTTTCACATCTAATTGATGCACATAACGCATTTCCTCTTTACCATTTTTAACAACAAAAGTCGCTATAACTTGATCACCTTCCAAAAAGAAACGATCATTTAATGCAACAATTCTTGCCCCACCATGACTTTGTTCATCATGATCTTTATAAAACTCATAACCATTAACACTCAAATCATCATTATTTCCCATAAAACAATACTGATAATCACTTGTGTTCACATATGTATGAAAAATAAAATTATCATACCAAAAAAACAATGTAACAACTAACATGCATAATAAAACAACTGATAAAATTAATTGTCTTTTGATTTCTTTATTCATAATATCACCATTTCACATTATATAGTTTTTATAGAAAAAAGGAAAGACCTTTCGTCTTTCCTTAAGAAGATCCAAGTTTTACATTGACGTCAGATGTAGAACCATTATGATTTATTGTCAATTTCACAGTATCACCAGGATTTTTAGAATAAAGTTTTGTTAAAAAGTCTTTATATGACTGAATTTCTTCACCATCGAATTTTGTAATAACATCGCCAGCCTGAATACCTGCTGAACTTGCTGCTGATCCACTTTGAACACTCGCAACATAAATACCTTTATTCAAATTTGTTTGAATACGATACATATACAGTTCATATGAAGAATATCCATCTAATGATAAACCAGAAATTCCTAATGTTGGACGATTGACTTTACCTGATGAAATAATTTCCTCTACAAGTTTAATCGCATCATTAATTGGTAAAGCAAAGCCCATACCTTCTACTTCTTCTGATGAATATTTCATTGAAGTAATTCCAACCAATTCACCAACTGCATTTATCAATGCACCACCACTATTTCCAGGATTAATTGCTGCATCAGTTTGAATAACATTCATATCCCAGTCTTCTTTTCCATCACCATTTAAATCAACAGAAACAGTACGTTTTGCAGCAGAGACAATTCCTTGTGTAACTGTGCCAGCATATTCAATTCCTAATGGACTTCCAACGGCTATAACAGGTTCACCAGAATCTAACAAATCAGAATCTCCAGTTTTAAAAGCAGTCACATCAAAATTCACATTCATTTTCAAGACTGCAATATCTCCATATTGATCACTACCAACCAACTCTGCTTTCACAGATTCACCATTTGAATAAATCACTTCAATAGATTGTGCTGAATCAATAACATGATGGTTTGTTATGACATATACTGTTTTTCCATCAATCTTATAAACAACACCACTACCACTACCAGAAAGTTTATTATTCTGATAAACAGCAACACCAACAGTTGATTCTTTTGCTTTCTTAATCACATCAGTTAAATCCGTTTTCACATCATAATTAATTGTTTGAACTTTCGCATTAGTTGTTGAACCATTCGTAGAAGATGACGTTCCTAAAACCTTATACATCAAAAATCCATTACAAGCCAAAGAGACAACTAATAAAACCGATACAATGAATTTAAAAATCGTATTCTTATTCCACTTATTTCGTGGTCCTTTTTGGCCATTTGGCTGATTTATATATTCATGGGACTCTTTGTTTTCTTCAAAAACATTTTCATTCATATCTTCCATTTTACAATCTTCCTTTCTCTATGTATTGTTCTTACAGTATTATCATATATGATAATTGACAAAACATTATTTTAAAAGTGTGTGAAAATGTCAAAAAATATCTACAGAAGTAATTTTTTTATACTTTCAATATTTTTCATAGCTAAATCATAACCAAATCGATAAATACATTCTATCTTCTGTAAATCTTTTTCAAAAGAATCAATTTGAACTTTCTGAGTGGGTCTTAAAATAATAGCCTTTCCATCACGTTCCAACTGTTCACAATAAGCTACTGTTTGATTATAATGATCATGTCTTGTCAATAGTGGCTCTACAAGTTTTGGATACTTTTTCTTCAAACGACGACTCGCTAATACATTCGCCTTAGAAAGAGTTTTACAATATCCTTTTGGTCTTGTTAAGACAATGAGCATTTTCTCATGTCCATCTTCCATTGCTTTTCTAATAGGAATCGGATCACAAATACCACCATCATAATATCCTTTTCCATTAAGATGAATCACTGGAAAAGCGAAAGGAATTGCACATGTTGCTTTAAGCATTGTACAATGTTCATCCAATTCTTTGCCATCTAAATACTCACATTGTCCGGTATCTACATTTGTGACGCCTACTTTAATTTGTGCTGGATTATTTAAAAAACAATTCCAGTCAAAAGGATACAACTCATTTGGGATTGTTTCATAAGCAAATTTCAATCCAAACAAGCTTCGGTCACTTAAATAATTACGTATTCCAACATAACGTTTATCATGACGATGATTCATGAGAATATCATAATTACGCTTCTTTTGTTTAGAAACATAAGAAAAGCCATCAGTGATGCCAGCCGATACACCAATAATATAAGGAAAATCAATACCAGCATCAAGCAATGCATCCATGACCCCACTTGAGAAGATGGGACGAAATGTTCCACCTTCTAAAATGAGTGCTCCCATTATCTTTTATCCTCAACCATTGCAGTATATAAATTTTGATCTAATGTACGAATAAATGCAACTAACAATTGAACAGTCGCATCAAAATCATCCACATGAATAATTGTACGATGGGAATGCATATAACGTGATGGAATAGATAACGTGATATTCATAACACCTGCTTCAACCTTGCTTAATTCTCCAGAGTCTGTTCCACCAGCCGCAATCATATCTAACTGATATGCAATATGATGTTCCTCACATAATGACTCTAACGCTTTTAATAAACCTGTATGAGCAATAACGCTACCATCCATCACGCTTAACGCAACACCACTACCTAATTTCACATCTCCTTTTTCACTTGGTAAATCTTGTGAGAAAGTGACATCAATTGCAATCGCAATATCTGGTTTGACCATTTGTCCTACTGTTTTAGCTCCTCTAAGCCCAACTTCTTCTTGAACAGTTCCTGCTCCATACAATGTAGGGTAAATATCTTGTCCTTTTAATTGACGCAAAACTTCGATAATGACCGCTACACCAATGCGATCATCCCATGCCTTTGACATCAAACATTTTTCATTTCCCATGACTGTAAACTCAGAAACAGGTGTAATTGGATCGCCTTTATGAATTCCTAAATCAAGTGCTTCCTGTTTACTTAACACTCCAATATCAATAAATGAGTCTTTTGGCTCAACAACTTTATTTCTTTCTTCTACTGACTTTCCATGTGGTGGTACAGACCCAAATACGCCCTTAATTTCACGTCCATCACGTGTTGTAATTGCCATTAAAGAAGATGGTAAATTCTGTCCCATCCAAGCACCAACTGGCTGCACTTTAATAAATCCACCTTCATCTATATCTTTCACAATAAACCCAATTTCATCAACATGTCCTGTTAATAAAACCTTCAAATCACTTTGACCATTCTTAATTCCAATCAAACTTCCTAATTGATCATATTGAATTTCATCAACACAATCCTCAATATATGATTTCATCAAACGTGTTGCCTGTTTCTCAAATCCTGAAATTCCATTCACTAAACTTATTTTCTTTAACATTTCTAAATCTACCATTTTTATAACCTCCTAGTCATATATTATATAACTATTTCTTATCATAAACAAATCATTTCAACTGAATATGAACCAAACAAAGTATACACACTTTTTTTTATTTCATACAAAAAACAGGCTAAGCCTGTTAATCTACAAAGAGTTTCTGCGACTCTACTGAATTCACATCAACAATTTTATAAAAATAATCTTTTTGAGATAAATGACCTCTTTCAATTGTTTCCTCAATTTCCCCATCTTTGATATATAATAATTTTTGTGAATAACTCGCAATCATAGAATCATGCGTCACCATTAAAATTGAAACACCATCTTGATCATTTAACTGTTTAAACAATTCTAATAATTCATGTGAATTTTGACTATCAAGATTTCCTGTTGGTTCATCAGCAACAATCAGTTTAGGATTAGTAACTAATGCTCTTGCAATGGCAGCACGTTGCCTTTGACCTCCTGAACATTCATAAGGATACTTATTTAAGAGTTGATGTACATTTAACTTTTGAGCAACTGTTTCAACCCTTTCATTCATTTCTTGAAGTGGAATATTAGCTAATGAGAGAGGAACAGCAATATTTTCAAAAATTGTTAATGAATCCAATAAATTAAATTCTTGAAAAATAAAACCAAGATTCTCATAACGAAAACGACCAATTTCATTTTCTCCCATTGTTCTCACTTCTTTACCATCAATATAAACATAACCTTTTGTAGGTACATCAATCGTTGAAAGATTATTAATAAATGTAGATTTTCCTGATCCTGATGGTCCCATCACACATATAAAATCCCCCTCATACATTGTTAAAGAAACATCTGACAAAGCTGTTACAGGATTCTTTGTCTCAATGCCATATATTTTCGTAACATGGTCAGCAACTAAAATTTCCTTATTCATAATGAACTCCTTCCTTAAGTGCCTTTAACACAGCATTTTTATATGATATATAGGTTAACACTCCTGCTATTAAGGCAGACAATATTTGTGTCAGTATAACTGTTATCATGAATTCCAAACTAATTCCCTGATGTATGAATGCCTGAATCAATGTAACAATAATATAAACAAATGGTAATCCCAATAATATAGCATAAAATGAAGACACTTCTTTTTTTATAATAGATAATAACTGATGATTTGTGTAACCCAATTTATAAAGATTATAATAAAACATTTTACGTGTTGTTGCTTCCATTGAATATTTATAAAGAATACTAGCCAGTAGCAATAATATAATCACAACAAATCCTACAATAGATGTAACCATCTCACGTGGATTATTCTGTTGCGAAATCATAATTGCAATCATCACACTTGATGAAACAGCATATATACCAATAAGCAAAACTGCTCTACGCAATGAATAATAAAGATTTGATAAAGCAATAAGCCATAAGCGATTTGCTATAAAATGATTTTGTTTGAGTTTCATAAACAAAGATGAAAAACAATATTTAATCATACCTCCTGTTGCTACAGCTCCAATAAAGCACGGAAACAATGCTGAAGAGGACGTATATGGAGTACTCACAAGTAAAATAAACCCTAATACATAAACCACCCAATAAACTGAAGTAGGGATTTGTAAAATCCTTTCATCTTTTAAAGTATTTCTATTTTCCTGTGATAACATATATTGGATATCTTTACGATATACGAACCCTGAAGCATAAACAAGCTGTGCTCCAATTATTGCACAAATGCAAATCATTGTATCAAAGATTGCATTGACAGGAATATAAAACATCGGTACCTGATAACTTAAGTATTGATAAATACACTGATTGACTCCTATTGATGCAATAGCTCCTAAACCAATACCAAGAGGAAACGCCATCAATGTCATTATCAAATTTTGATAGAATAAATACATAGTTGTATCCATAAATCCAGAACCAGACATAGTCATAATAGCAATTTCTTTAGTCTTTCGAGAAATATAGAAATTATTTGCAAAAATAATCATAAAAGCACAAAAAATAATAATGATAAATGATAATGTTGATGAAAAAGGAATATCTATTCCTGAAAGAGAAGCATTTGTATGCCTTTCATTCATTAAATAAACATTATCAATAATATTAAAAAACAAGAATGTTACAGCAATTGTTAAAGATAATGTCAATGTATAAACCATGCTCTTCTTATACTCTTTTTTTAACATTCTTATAGAAAACTTCAATGTTCCCATCTTTCAAACTCCTTTATAAAACATTTTCTAAACCCAATAAACATTCCTTAAATAAATCTGTATTTCCTCCTAATGCCAATATAATCTTCTTTTGAACACCATCAACAATTCCCTGAGTCTCTTCTAAAACTTCTCTGCCACGCTTTGATAATGCAAAAGAAGTTTGTCGACGATCTTTTTTAGAAATAGAAAAAATTAAAAAATCATGACGAATCATTCTTGATGTTAATCCTACTGCTGTAGGATGTGAAATTCCTAAGTATTGACAGATATCCTTTCCTATCACTTCACCTTTCTGCTGACTAATAAACCAAAGTATTAAGAATTGCTGAAAAGTTAAATGATATGGTTTTAACTTATGATTAATAGATGTCACTATCGCAGTTGATATTTTATAAATGTAAACACTGATATCTAGATTATCCATCATCTTCCTCCGTTTATATGTAGCATGCTACGTATAAGTATAAATTCTTACATATCACTTGTCAATAGAAAGCGTTTTCTTTTTTACAAAGAAAAAAACTACACAATGTGTAGTTTGATTATTTTGCTAAAGCTTTTTTTGCAGAATCTACGATTGCTGTAAATCCTTTAGGATCAGCAATTGCAATTTCAGATAACATTTTTCTGTTAATTTCCACATTAGCCAATTTTAAACCATGCATTAATTGAGAATATGAAATATCATTCATTCTTGCAGCTGCATTAATACGTGCAATCCATAATTTTCTCATTTCACGTTTTAAATTTCTTCTATCTCTATATGCATATTCTAATGAGTTCATGACTTGTTCATGAGCTGTTTTATATAATGTATGCTTTGAACCAAAATATCCTTTGGCTAACTTTAAGATTTTCTTTCTTCTACGTCTAGTTGTATATCCACCTTTAACTCTTGCCATATTTCTTTCCTCCTATTTATTACCCTTGTAATCTAGATTTAATTCTCTTCATATCTGAAGGGTGTACTAAAGTTGCTTTTGCTAAGTGTTTCTTTTGTTTATGAGTCTTGTTATGAGATAAATGTGAAACATACGCATGACTACGTTTCAATTTCCCTGAACCTGTTCTTTTTAAACGTTTTTTTAGACCACTGTGAGATTTCATTTTTGGCATAATTCTGTCCTCCTGTTATTTCTTCTTTGGTGCTAATATAGCTGTTAATGTTCGTCCTTCCATTTTTGCTGGTTTTTCGATAATACAATACTCAGCACATTCAGCAACGAAATCATTTAGTATTTTTTGACCAATATCAATATGAGCTAATTGTCTTCCTCTAAAACGTACAGCAATTTTCACTTTGTCTCCATCTTCTAACCATTTTATCGTTCTCTTCAATTTGACATTTTTATCATGAACATCAATTGTTGGAGATAATTGTGTTTCTTTTAAAGAGACAACCTTGGAATTCTTCTTCATTTCCTTTTGTTTCTTTTGTTGTTCAAAACGATATTTTCCATAGTCCATAATACGACACACTGGTGTCTTTGCTTTTGCAGCTACACAGACTAAATCAAGATTAGCGTCATATGCGATATTTCTTGCAGCATTACTCGACATGACTCCTAATTGATCACCATTTTGATCAATAACTAAAACTTCTTTAAAACGAATTTTTTCATTCACCAAGTCATCATTTGTTGTTTGGTTGTTATACTTGCTAATAATAGCCACCTCCTATAAATTTTGTAGTACAAATAAAAAGTGAGCACATAAAGTACCCACATATTGACATTAAGATATGATATCTTAGTGACGTTAGCCCAACGATGTTCTCATTCGGGCGAGAAGTAGGCACTTCTTCTTTCCACTACTTTTCATTTACTGATACATCATAACGAATTCAATCGTATATGTCAACCTTTTTTGAAGAGTTTTTGAAAAGATTCTGGTGTTTGAGATGTAAAACGCATTTCCTTATGCGTAATAGGATGAATAAACATCAATTCATGAGCATGTAATCCTAATCTTTTGATTGGATTTGTCTTTGCACCATATTTATCATCCCCAATAATAGGATGATGTAAAGAAGAAAGATGAACACGAATCTGATTTTTACGGCCTGTGTCTAGATAGACTTCTAACATACTATAATATTTATTTGTTTGAATTTGTTTATAATGTGTAATAGCTTTTTTACCTTTTTCTTTGGTTGTTATATAAACATTTTGAGTCTTTGATTCAGTTAGATAGTTTTCAATTGTTCCTTTTGATTTTTTCATCTTACCTTCCACAATTGCTATATATCCTCTAATCTTTACATAATGATTCCAATCATGTGTTAATAGGTCATATAATTTTTTACTTTTGACAAACATTAAAATACCTGAAGTATATTGATCCAAACGATGCACCATATAAATATTTTCTTTATTTTTCTTAAGATATTGTTTGACAATATTATAAGCTGTTTTTTCACTTTCTCCAGCCGTTTGTTCACTTAACAAACCACAAGGCTTATCAATCACAATCAATTCCTTATCTTCATATAAAATAGAAAAAAGTAATTGATTTCCTTTTTTTGCTTGAATTTCAACAACTTGTCCTATTTGTAAAGGATATGCATAATAACTTTCAATATGCCCATCAACATAAATATTTTCAAATTTAAGTAGTTTTTTAATATCATTTCTTTTCTTTTGCGTTTTATTAAGTAAAAACTCCATTAATGGCATTGCATGTTCAACATTATATTTCATGTATAATTTCCTCCATATGCTTAAAAACACATTTTTCTAACTGCGAGCGTCCATTTTTCAAAGCATAAGCCAACGCCATGTCTTCCGGTGTAATACTATAAACATTTTTAAATCCTAATTTTTTCAAAATATCTCTATCTTCAATTTTACCAGCAAAAGCAAATACATCTTTATGATACTTTTGAGCAATCTTTAATACACCATATGGTGTTTTTCCATATTGAGTTTGACGATCTATTTTTCCTTCTCCAACAATCACTTTATCACAAGTAGCAATATGTGTTTCTAAAGCAACAACTTTACTGACAATATCAAAACCCGGTTGAAGTGTTCCCTGACAGAAAGCTAATAAAGCATATCCTAATCCACCAGCGGCTCCAGCCCCTGAATAAAATCGATAATCACAACCATAGTATTGATCAACAAGTCTTGCATATTTTTCCATATTCTGGTCAATATGTGGCATATCTTCTAATAAAACACCTTTTTGACCACCATAAATATAAGTTGCACCTTGCTTCCCACATAATGGATTTTTCACATCACATACACCAATAACTTGAACCTCTTGAATCATTGGATTGATATGTGATATATCAATATCACATATTTCCACTAAACCTTGCATAGTCAGTTTTACATCACATTTTTGTTGGTTATAAAAGCGAACGCCTAATGCAGTCAACATCCCTATTCCACCATCATTTGTTGCACTCCCACCCAAACAAATCATGAGTTTCTTAGCTCCTGCATGCATTGCTTCTATAATAAGTTCACCCAACCCATATGTTGTTGTATGATATGGATTCTTTTGATTTTCTAATAATAATTCTAAACCACAGACTTTTGCACATTCAATAATAGCTATTTTTCCAACATATCCTATTGGAGCTTCAATTGGTTCAAATAAAGGACCTGTCACCTGATATGTTTTAATGATTCCTTGCATAGCATATACAAGTGTTTCAAGTGTTCCCTCCCCACCATCAGCTAAAGGCGTACAGATTGTTTCAATTGTACTATCATAATGATGAATTGCTGATTGGATGGACAAAGCAGCTTCCATCGCATTCATGCTTTCTTTAAACGAATCTGGTGCTATAACAATTTTCATTGATCATCCCTCCAAAAAAAGAGTAGAAATTATCCTACTCTAAAATAAATGTTGCAGAAATCATAACAAAAGCACTAATACAGAATTCTATAAAAACAACACTCCAAAGTGGTAATCCTGTAAATGAAATCACAGTAATCAAGATAGCTAGTTTCATAAACAGTGTTAATGCGTTATTAGCCACAGCAATTGAACGCATCTTTCGTGCAATCAAGAATGTTTCATAAACTCTATTTAATTCTGAATCAATTAAAACAACATCACTATTTTCTACAACCTTAGAGTCAGCCAAACCACCTCTAGATATTCCAACATAACTCTTTTGCAACAATTCAATATCTTTGAAACTATCTCCAATATAAACAATAGGTCCCACCAATGAATCCATTTTTTCTAATTTTTCTTCAACAGATAAATCATTATATATTGTATATTGATCATTTTCTAAAGCTACTGGTCCATCATTAAAAATCACCAGCACTCTTCCCATATGTGATAATTTCTTAAATAATTCCAATTCTTCCTCAGTCACCTCTACACCATCAAATCGATCATAAACAATCGTTTGCGTTGCATTAATAGAATCCAATCCTAAAGAAGATTCAATAATAATTCCATTTTGAAACGCTTTAGCAAATCCAGCCAGCATTCCTAATGATGTTGATTGGTCACTAGATAAAGCTCCAGATAACAACAATAAAATAGCACCTACATGAATATATTGCCCATAATCCTTAAAGTTAATAATTGGTAAAACAATTCCTAACACCAATCCTAAAATAACCATAATAGGTGTATAGAACTTAGATAATATTTTAACATATTTTTCTATTTTAGATTCAAAAGACGGTGCCACACTTGCTATATTCATAAGTTCAATATAATTTGAACTTTCATAAGTTTCACTGACCTTAACATAAATAGGATTTTGACCAGCATTCACATCACCACTATGTACAATACTACCTTTTTTCACTTTAACCAATTCATAAGTACTTGTATTAGAATAAGTATTCAATTCAGAAGGTCCTTTTGTAACCTTTCCAGGAATAGGTATTGTTTCTCCCGGTTTAATCACAAGCACATCTCCAACCTCTACTTCATACAATGAAACTTCTTCTTCCTGATTATCAGCAACCTTTATACCTGTTTCAGGCATTTCTACTGCCTTATCAATCTTTTCTAAAGAACGCTCAAGAACTTTATTTAATAATGGTGTTGTCACCTGATATAAAACAATAGCAATACACGTTTCTAAATAGGCCCCTGATACAATCCCCATAATCATAGCACATAATGCTAAAACATCTTCCTTAAAAAATTTCTTTTGCATGATATCTTTAAAAGCATTTTTTAATACTGATTCACCTAATAATAACATAGTTATAAACCATAAAATTGGTGTTATTTGACTATGGTCTTTAGATGTAATAATTGCAAGTGCAATGACAACAAGAAAAATACCAATACGAATATATGTCTGTAAATATTTCTGATTAAAAACATCCTGAGATCGAATAGGCTTACGATGTTCAATAATATCTATTGAAGGATTGATTTTAAACAATTCCTTACGAATCAAACTTAATACATCACGCTGTGATGAAATTAATGTTAATAATTTATTTTGTGAATCATAGCGAACATCATGATATCTTGTATCTTCTTCAAGATTCTTAACCAAGACATCAATATCATCTTCTGTTATCATATTTCTAAACATAAAATAATGTTTTGTTTCTTTTTTTTGTGCAAAATCATATTGGCGTTTCACGCCATCAACAATTTCTTTAATTGTTAATTCTTTATTAATCCCATGAATAAGGCGTATTAAAGCATCAATATCAATACAGTTAAAAGTAATGCTAGCCTTATTAATTTTAATATGTGAAACCTGTTCTCTTGAATTTAATTCAAGGCTCAATTTATTCAATTCTTCAACTGATTGAATATTTGATATTTCAAATGTTTTTTTCGACAAAATGATCACCCTTTCTCAAGACATCATAACATATTTTTTCATAAAAACAAACCCATCTTCAAAAATCTATATATCTTATGGGTGAACAATGAGTTTAAAATGCTCTTTAAATTCTGTTTCATTACAACTCAAAGCAAACTCTTCACCATATATTTTATAATAATTCACTTCTGTGTCACTTGTTCTAATCATACAAGGATAAACCTTTTTAAACACAAAAAGAGTCATTTCTTGCTTACCTATAATCATTGTCATTTCTTCAATGCAACGACAATAACAACGTTTTCCATCATTAGCCATAAGTGACACCTCCTTTTCTATATAGTATCACTTTTTTCAAGGACAAGAAAGGTAGATGAGATATTTCAACATATTAACTTTTTCACAAAATATATCGACGAATATTAAAAAGACCTTCAAAAAGGTCTTAGTTTTGTGAAAACTCAGTTAATTGTAAATCTGGGTTCTTTTCTGTTGCCCAGCGAACACCCCATTCATTAGAGAATAGGAGTAAGTATTGTCCTTTTAAATCCTGTACTTTCTTTGTATCAGAAGATAAATTTAATGATTTTAAATCAATATCTCTATTTTGAATCCAACGAACATGCTGATAAGCAAGAGGTGTATTGACGATTTCAACATTATATTCATTCTTTAAACGATATGCAAGAACTTCAAATTGCAATACACCAACAACTCCTACAATAATTTCTTCCATACCTCCACCTAATTCAGTAAATATCTGAATGGCTCCTTCTTGTGCTATTTGTTCAACACCTTTCACAAATTGTTTACGTTTCATTGTATCCGTATTTCTAATCATTGCAAAATGTTCAGGTGCAAATGTTGGAATACCTTCAAAAGCAAATTTATTTTTAGGCATACATAATGTATCTCCAATAGCAAAAACACCTGGATCAAACACACCAATAATATCACCAGAATAAGCAATTTCCACTTCTTCCCTATTTTCAGCCATAATCTGTTTAGACTGATTTAACTTAATTTTCTTATTTCCCTGATAGTGAAACACTTCCATACCTTTTGTAAACTTACCAGAACAAATACGCATAAATGCCATTCTATCACGATGAGCCTTATTCATATTGGCTTGAATCTTAAAAACAAAAGCACTAAAATCTTCTGATAATGGATCAATATCTCCAATATTACTATGACGAGATACCGGAGATGTTGTCATATCTAGAAAATGTCTTAAAAATGGTTCGACTCCAAAATTTGTTAATGCTGAACCAAAACAAACTGGTGATAATTGGCCACTTTGTACACGTTCTAAATCAAACTCTGCTCCAGCACCATCTAATAATTCAATATCATCTTGTAACTGCTGATATAACAATTCACCCAATGCATCTTTTAATGATTCATCTTGAGCCGAACAAATTTTAACATCAACTTCTTTTTTCCCACCTAGAACAGGAATAAAGCGAATTACCTCTTCTTTTTGACGTTCATAAACACCTTTAAATTCTTTCCCACAGCCAATTGGCCAATTGACTGCACAAGTTTCAACCCCTAATTCTCTTTCAATTTCTTCCATAAGTTCATATGGATCTTTTGCTTCTCTATCCATCTTATTAATAAAAGTAAAAATTGGAATATGACGCATTGCACAAACTTTAAACAATTTTCTTGTTTGATCTTCGACCCCTTTAGAACCATCAATAACCATAACAGCACTATCAGCTGCCATCAATGTACGATAAGTATCTTCTGAGAAATCCTGATGGCCCGGTGTATCTAATATATTAATACAAAAACCATCATAATTAAATTGCAGTACTGAAGAGGTTACTGATATACCTCTTTGTTTTTCAATTTCCATCCAGTCACTTACAGCATGTCTAGATTGTCTTTTTCCCTTAACCATCCCAGCTTCCTGAATAGCTCCTCCATAAAGAAGGAATTTTTCTGTTAATGTTGTCTTTCCTGCATCTGGATGGGAAATAATCGCAAATGTTCTACGTTTTTTAACTTCTTCTATAAATTCTGACATGATATTCCCTCCTATGTCGTTATCCTTTTAAATATTAATGAAATTCTTAAGATTTGTCAATTTTAAAATACAAAGTTTCCATCTTTAAAGATCATAAATTCTTCATCACTCTCTAACAATGCTGTTATTGATAAATCACTTGTTCCAATCATAAAATCAACATGTGTTAATGAATCATTAATACCTTTATCAAATAATTCTTTTTTTGTCATTTGTAAACCATTTTTCATGCATTCTCCAAATCCTTTTCCCAAGGCCAAATGACATGCAGCATTTTCATCAAACAATGTATTATAGAATAAAATACCCATATTTCTAATTGGAGAATCATAAGGAACCAAAGCCACCTCACCTAAATAATGACTTCCTTCATCTGTTTCAATAATACTTTTCAAAATTTCATATCCTACTTTGGCTGTATAATCAACAACCCTACCTTTTTTAAATGTTATAGAAAATTCATCAACAATATTGCCATTATAATTTAATGGCATAGAACTATAAACAATACCATTCACTTGATTCTTATTTGGTGAAGTAAAGATTTCTTCAGTTGGTATATTAGGGAAAGAATAGACACCATCTGTTGTATAACTTCCACCACCAGCAAATAAATAATCAGGATTCATTCCAATGATTAAATCAGTTCCTAAATCATTATGATAATGCAATGATTTTATTTTCTTCTCATTTAAAATTTGAACACGTTTTTCAAAAGAACGACGGTGTTCATTCCAGGCTTCTATTGGATTATCTTGATCACAACGTGTAACTTTAAAAATAGCTTGCCATAAAGCAGTAACTGCCTCTTTATCACTCATATCTGGAAAAACTTTATTGGCCCATCCCACACTAGGAGCACCTACAATACACCAGCGATTAATTCCTAAATCTAAATGATCATAAAACGTTTGACATGCAACATGTAAAGCATTGCTCCAAGTTTGAATTTTACTTGGATCAACTCCTTTCATTGCTTCTGGATCACTTGATGTAATTGTGACAATTGCAGCATGTTTTAAAGCGTATTGATTTCTAAGTTCAACTAAATATAATGGAACTTCTTGAAAATGTTCTACCTCACAGTTTTCATAACGTAAACGTGATATTTTTTCATCAGAATAATGAACAATAACATCTTTTGCTCCAACCTGATAAGCAACATCCGCAATCAAACGAACAAGTTCATAACACTCAATCGATGCATCAATAACCAATTCCTGATTTTTTTGTAAATTTACACCTTGTTTTACTATTAATTCAGCATATTTTTTTAACATAAATATCCACCTTTTCTCTCATTTATTAAAATGATACCCATTTCTTTATCAAAGTCAACAATAACTTGTATGATTTTAAAGACTATGATATAATAATTTCAGCAAAGGAACATAGCACGCAGTTTTAAAAAGTATTAGTATTTCTTTAAAGATTTAGTAGTTGTTTTAAAAATGAGGTACTGGTTTTTTGCAAATTATTGAAGGAGGTACTTCATAGTGAGTACAGGTAAAGTAAAATGGTTTAAATCTGATAAAGGATTTGGTTTCATCACAGTTGATGATGGTAAAGATGTATTCGTACATTTCTCAGCTATCAAAGCAGATGGATTCAAAACTTTAGAAGAAGGACAAACTGTTGAATTTGACATCGTTGAAGGAGACAGAGGGCCTCAAGCTGCTAACGTAACAGTTATCGGGTAACCATGAAACAATATCCTTAATAAGGATATTGTAAAAAGTCAGTATAGTTTAAACTATACTGACTTTTTCTATATTTAAAATTCGTCATTGATAACATGTTAAATACTTTGTACAGGTTTAGAAATTGTTTTAATTCTAAAGATAAAATAATAATATTTTATCAAATATAAACAAACAATCATTATTCTTATATAAATATTTGATGAAAATATAAGTGGGAAGGCGAGCATAATACTTGCAAATGTCAGAATGCAGATTTTTGTTTTTAACGTCATTGCACGTTGCTGAACAAACGAATCAAGATGATTTTTATATAATTGCGTTGATAAAAACCAGTTATTGACTCTTGATGAACTTCTTGCAAAACAAAATGCGCATGCTAATAAAAATGGTGTTGTTGGAAGAATTGGTAAAATAACACCAATTGCTCCTAAAGCAAAACAAACCATTCCTAAAATAAAATAAATAGACTTCATATCGTTACCTAACCTTTCATGATATGTTTAATTGCTAAAATGGGATGATGAAAAATCATTCGCGGACCACTATAACGCATCACTTTTTTTATTTGTTCTTGCATATTCTTTTCATAACAATGGATTTTACAGCGACTGCAGAATGTCTTATCTTTTATCATGGGACATTTTTTAATTCTCAGAGTTGCATAATCAATTAATTCTTTTTCATTGATATCATTATGATGACAACAATAGAGATTGATCATCAATTTAACAATATCAATCTCTTTTAGACGTTTGCTTTCGATATTCATTAACTGACTCTTCCTTGATTCATTGTGATCACTTGATCAGCAATTTTCATTGTAGACTCACGATGTGTTACCAAAACAATGGTTTTATCTTTTTGACTTTGTAAAGCCTTTAAAATAACTGCTTCATTTAAAACATCCAAGTTACTTGTTGGTTCATCAAGCAAAATACATGGAGCATTACTTAAAAAAGCACGTGCTAATCCAATTCTTTGTTTTTCTCCACCTGATAATGATGACCCTAATTCTGCAACAGTTGTTTGATAGCCTTGCGGTAGTGACATAATAAAATCATGAATACTAGCATTTTTGCATGCTTCTATGATTTCTTCATCACTTGCTCCTAAGTGAGCGATACGAATATTATTAAGAATAGAATCATGGAAAAGTACAGTTTCCTGAGTAACATAAGCAAACATATGACGCATATTTTGGGTATTTATTTTTTGTAGTTCTTTCCCATTAATTGTCAATATTCCTGATGTTGGATCATAAAAACGCATAAGAAGTTTTAAAAGCGTTGATTTTCCACTACCACTTTTTCCAACAATACCTGTTGTCTGATCTTTAAAAATATGAAGATTTAAATCTTTAAGAATCATTTCTTTCTCATATGCAAAAGATAAGTGCTGTGCTTTGATATCATCAAATTCAATAACAGGCTGATGAGTGATATCATGAATCAATTCTTCTTCATCCATCAAAGCAATGACGCGACGACCACTACTGAGTGTAGAAAGAAGATTATTCGCTAAATTTGATAATGCTATCACTGGTCCAAAACTTGAAACCATCATAACAGTTGACATGATAACACTATAGAAACTCACATTTTGATTTTGATATAGGCCATACATCATAAGAAACATGAGAATAGCTGAAAGTGAAATAAGAATTTGTGAAGCAACAACCTGATCAGATTCAATGGATTTCATTTGTCTTTGTAATTCTTCAATTTCATCATTTTGTTTTAACATTTCCTGAGTACGTAATGTTCCTATACGATACTGCAGTATCGTCGAAAGGCCTCTAAAACTTTCTAATATATAACTACTCATATGGCCTATCTTATCTCTATTTTCTTGTCCAATAGCACGACCTTTATGATTGACATAAAAAGGAATAACTATTGCCATACCAAGATAAGATAACACGGCTATAAACATGGCAACTATATGCATATGAGCAAAGCATATAAAAAGGATGATTGATGTCAAAACTGCAATCAAAACAGGTGAAATGGTATGAGCATAGAAGACTTCCAACAATTCAATATCATTGGTAATCAATGATATTAAATTTCCCTTATCTTTTCCATCCAATTTTGCTGGTGCTAACCTTCTTAGTGTTGTATAAACATGATCACGGATTACTGCCAATAATTTAAATGCAATATAGTGATTTGCCGCCTGTTCAGCATAATGCAAAACTCCACGCATAATTGCTAACCCAATCAAGATAGGCAATAATATATTGATTGGTAAATGCGGATACATTCCACTCACTTGTAATAAAGCCATGGCTGAGAGAACAGGAATTCCAATGGCACATACAAAACCAAGCACTCCCATCAAAACTGCAAAACACATTGGCAAAGTTAATGGTTTGACAAGTTTCATCATACGCCAGATGATTTGTAAATTATTCATTTCTTTTTTCATTATTGATAAACCTCCAATACTCTTTGTTGATTCAATAAATGATCATACAATCCTCTTTGTTTTCGTAATGAATGATGTGTTCCTTTTTCAACTAATTGACCATTTTTCATAACAAAAATCTGATCACAATTCTTAACAGTGCTCAAACGATGAGTAATCATTATAATTGTTTTTGACTTTGTCAACTCTTGAATCACAGATAAAATATTCTCTTCACTCTCAACATCAATATGACTCGTTGCTTCATCAAAAATATACAATTCACAATCTGCCAATAATGCTCTAGCAAGATTTAAGCGTTGTTTTTGCCCTCCAGACAAATTACTTCCTGATTCTAATAATTTTGTTTCTAACCCATTTAATTGTAAAAAATATTCATCTAAACATACTTTATGAAGTGCTTCTAATATCTGCTGGTCAGAATATTGATGAAAGAAATCAAGATTATCTCGTAATGTGCCTTTAAAAATCATCGGGTCATGAGTAATATACACGACCTTATTTAAAAATTGCTGATCATTTATATCATATCTTTGTTTACCTTGAATTTTTAAATACCCCTTATAATTTTGATGATAACCCATAATCAGTTTGGCAATTGTACTCTTACCTGATCCACTTTCTCCAACAATACCAACAAATTGATGAGGTTTAACCTGTAAAGAAATATCTTTAAGAAGAGAACGTTCTTGATCATATTGAAAAGAAAGATTTGATATATCAATATCGATATTATGAAAAGCCACACAAGATTCTCCTCTATGTTGATCTTTGATATCTAAAACTTTAAAAATCTTTTCACTAGCTGCCATACCATTCATTGCAATATGAAAGAAGGAACCTAACTGTCTTAGGGGAATAAAGAATTCAAACGATAGTAATATAATCAATAACGCCCCAAATAAATCTATACTTTGATTCATATAATGACTCACTGCTAAATAACTTCCTAATCCAGCACCACCGTAAGCAACAATATCCATAATACTAATACTATTTAATTGCATAATTAAAACACGCATTGTTATTTTTCTAAAATTTTCAGCTTCCTGATTCATTTGTTTTTGTTTATATTCATCACTTTGATATATTTTTAATGTTGTTAAACCTTGTAAGTTTTCTAAAAAACTATCCCCTAAAGTGGTATAACTACTCCAATATTTAGATAATAATTTTTTAGCAAATTTTTGTACAAGAATAATTGATATAGGAATAAATGGAACACATATCAATAAAACAAAAGCACCCCAAAAATCAAAGAATACTATAACTATAAATAATGACAATGGTGCAAGTACACTATAAAACAGTTGTGGTAAATACAAGGCAAAGTAAATTTCTAACTGATTAATCCCTTCTACTGATAATTGCACCAATTCACTCGTCGATACATAATCCTGATAATGTGTTCCTAAACTTAGAATCTTTTCAAACAATCTTTGACGCATTGCTTTCTTAACAAAACTTGCACCTTGATAAGAATAAAGAGTTGCCTTCTTCAAAACAATTGCTCTAATGATAAATAAACCAATAGCAGCAATACCACATATCAATAATTGATTTAACGTAAGTTTATTTTTATATAAAGCAACAAATACAAAACATAAACCAATTGTAAAAAGAATATTTGTTAATAAGGCAATCCATTGACAAATCACTTGCTTTATAACATATGGTTTTGTTTCAGGTAATTCTTTTATCAATCTTTTATCAAACATCTTATTTCCTCCTATATATCAGTTAGTTAAAACTAACTCAATATACGAATGTTAGCATAGACTAACTAAAATGTCAAATAAATAAAAAAGATATCCTTTACAAATATCTTTATTCCACTTCACTATTTTCTGCACTCTCTGTGTATTTTGTATTAAAAATATCTTCCTGATCAAAATCTTCCTTTATTTCTTTTAATTCAGGTAATTCATCTAAAGTTGTTAATGAGAAAGCATCCATAAATTCGTCAGTCACACCATAAAGAATAGGTTTCCCTGGTGTCTCCTCTCTGCCAATCTCTTTAATTAATGCTTTTGCAACGAGTTTACGAATCATGGCATCACATCCTACACCACGAATTTCTTCAATGCGTACACGTGTTACAGGCTGATTATAAGCAATAATTGCTAATGTCTCCAATGCCGCATTAGATAAACTGTTTTCGTTTTGTTCAACCATACGTTGATAATATTCATGATGTTTAGATAATGTAGCAAATTTAAAAACTCCACCAAAATTAACAATTTCAAAACCTTTTATAATCTTTTCATTTTCTATTTGGATTAATTCATCCATATATTCAGTTGCTTCTTTTTTAGATAACTGTAAAACTGATGAAATCTGTTTTATTGTCAAACCTTCATCTCCAGACAAAAAAAGCATACCCTCAAGAATACTTAATATTTCATTATGTTCCATTAATTATTCTCCTTTAAATATATTTTTTCAAAGTTTCCCTCTTGTTCAATGATTAATTCATTCGTATTGACTAAAACAAGAATTGATAAAAATGTTACAACAAAGAAGATCTTTGTTGGTTCTTCAAAAAGATCTTCAAAATCAATTCTCTGATTTTTATGACTTTTAAAATATTGTCTAATTTGATCACTACGCTCTTCAATAGATATTTCAACACGTGCTATTCTTGATTCAAGAGGTGTTAATAAGGCTTTTCTTTGAAACATCTTTTGCATAGCTCGTATTAAATCATAGACTTCTAAATCTTTAGGAATCATATCACTTGTATCCACAACATAATCATCCATTAAAGCCGGTGCTTTTGTATGTAATGTTTGTCGTTGTTCATAGGACTCTCTAAAGTCATCCAAAACATCTTTATATTTTTTATATTCAATTAATCGTCTAATTAATTGTTCACGTGGATCTTCCTGATAGTCGTCATCTAGTTCTACTTTTTCGTTAGGCAAAAGCATTTTACTCTTCATTTCAATTAATTGAGCTGCCATAACAAGATATTCAGACATTGCTTCTAACTGATCTGGAGACATTTGATCAATATAAGCCAAATACTGATCAGTAATAACAGAAACCTCTAATGTTTCAAGATCCATTTGTTTCTCTTTTATAAGATGCAACAATAAATCTAATGGTCCCTGAAAATCATTAAGAACAACTTCATAACTCATACCATCACACTCCTGTTGGTTATTATAGCATAATTATTTATAAATTTCTTTATTTATTTTTTAGATAAAGGATGGATTTCCCTTTAAAAGATTCTCCATCCTTATTCATATGATTTTATATATTCTCCGACTTACTTCTCTAGATTCTCTTTCTAATATGACTTTATGAAACTCAACAGAATTCAGTTGCTCAACCAATTTATCTTTTACATATTATATAAATTCAGATATTTCATAGTCCTTTCTTACTGAATTGATTAAATTCTCTTTGACCTGTCTTTCGTTTCATCCCTCCTAATCACACATCATCTTAATAATTTCTTTATCCGTTTCTTTCATTCCTTCACGTGATAAGCGTCCAATATTACGAATTGTATTTTCAACACCTTTTGAAACTATACCATCGCCACCCTTAAACTGATAGCCATTCTTATACATATAATATCCTAAAATACCAGCATCTACACTTTCAGCAATCTTTGCAGCACATGATGGTTTAGCTCCATCACAAACAATTCCAGAATTAATTGCTAAGGCATTGACCAATGTATGGGCAATCGTTTGATAATCTCCACCCTTTAAATAAGCAATTCCACAACCTGCCCCAACACCAGCACTCACAGCTCCACAATACGCTGATAATCTACCAATTCCCGTTTTTTGATGAATTGTACATAGATTAGAAATAATCAAAGCACGGTATAATTTATCCTGTGATATGTTTTCTTCAAGAGCATAAATGATAACTGGCAAAGAAGTTGTCATTCCTTGATTACCACTTCCAGAATTAATAATGACTGGCATTTCACAGCCACTCATTCTTGCATCACTACCAGCTGCTGCATAGGCCTTTGCTTTTATCTTAACATCATCGCCATATGTTTTTAAAAGAATGCTGCCAATATTGGCTCCCCAGTCATGGTTAAGTCCTTCTTTAGAAATAGCTAAGTTACAATCAATCTGTCTTTGTAAAATTTCCTTGACATCATCAAGATTGACAGTTTGGGCAAACTCATAAATATCATGAACATTCAATAAACTGCGATCAGTCAAAGAAGTGTCACTTGATGCAACAACCCCTGATTGATATAAAATATGACCATCTTTTTCAATATAAACAATATTTGTATGATAGCCGGCAATACGTACTTTTGCATGATGATCATTTCCCTGAATATGAATACAAATGTCCAAAGCACAATCACTTTCAATAGGATGAACTTTCATCGGAATGATTTCTAAAAAATGTTTCATTTCTGTTTTTTGAAGTGGTGTAACCTCAGATATAACTTCTAATATTTTTGAACTTTGTCCAGCCACAATTCCTGCAGCAACACTGGCTTCAATACCTTTTAATCCATCAGTATTTGGAACAATAACACTTTTTACATTCTTAACAATATTTCCACTTACATATATATCTACAGATTGAACGTCATCACCAAGTGTATCAAAGCACTTACTTGCACAATATGCTAATGCAATGGGTTCTGTACATCCCATTGCTGGTACCAATTCCTCTTTTAATATCTGCACATAATTTGTATAAACTTTATTTTCCATAATCATTCCTCCATATCTCTCTCTTCATTCTACCACTCTTTTTCTAAAGAAAAAAGGCAATCATTTGCCTTTCTTAGGTTTTCTAATTATAAATTGTACTAATCCTTTCAAATCAAATGGAAAGAGTGGATATAAATATGACATTCCAAAAGGCTTTAGTCTTGCCAAATAAATCCATAAACAAATATTAAAAATAATAAAACCATAAATATTCAATAACATAATACTTACAATTAACATAACTTTAATATATTTATTTGTAAGTGAAAGTTCATAATTAGGAGTTGCAAATCCACCAATAGCTCCTACAGCACAAAATAAAAGTATTTCTTCAGAGAAAAAACCTAAATCAATTGCAAACTGTCCTAATAACAATGCAGCGATTAACCCCATTGCATTGGAAATAGATTCAGGTGTATGAATTGTTGCTATTCTTAGAAGTTCTATTGAGAGTTCAACAAGAAGAATTTGAATAAAAAATGTCCAATCCCATTTCATAAAAGATACGTACAATGCCCAAATAGATACTAAATAAATAGAAAGAAGTACTGCGCTTAATCGAATAATACGTATAAAAGTACCTATTAATGGGGTTTGTCGATGTTCTTCCACATGTTCTAAAATTTCAAAAATTGTGGTTGGTAACATTAAAACCGAAGATGATGTATCACAAATAATAGCAATATATCCATGCTGTATATGCGTGGCAACAATATCAGGACGTTCACTATATCTTACCAACGGAAACGGATTATATCCCTGATCCAATAACAATTCTTCAATAGCCCGATCACTCATAATAAGTTCTTGCGCATGAATTTCTTGGATACGGCTAAGAACCTGATTCAACACTTTCTTATCAACTTTATCTTCTAAATAAGTGACTGCAATATCAATAGGATTTTTAGTTCCAATTGTTTCTTTATGAAAACATAATTCTACTGACTTGATACGTCTTCTTAGTAGTCCTGTATTATTTAAAATTGATTCATTAAATCCATCTTTTGCACCTCGGACGCTTTTTTCCGTTTCTGGTTCTTCAATAGAACGATTAGGATAATTTTTTGTATCCATAATATATGTTGTTTCACCATCAAACAAAGCACTGTTCCCACACATCAAAGCATATTGAATATTTTGAATATCATTTGTATTAACAATCTCAACATCTCCCATATTTAAGCAATTCTCTAAATCTTGACCTTGATTGTTTTCTATTCCTTCTACAAGTCTTGATATTAATGTATCATTAGAAAGACTCGCTAAAAAATAGAGATAAATGAGTCTTCCTCTAAAGTTAAGGACACGTAACTTTAAATCATATGAATTGTTCATGATTTTGGTTTAAAGATAATTGCAACCAAGAATCCAAAGAGAATGGCAGCTGTAATACCTGCTGCTGTTAAATCAAACATCCCAGAAGCTATACCAAAAATACCATATTTCTCTGTGGCTTCCATTGCCCCATGCATTAATGAATGTCCAAAACTTGTAATAGGAACTAAAGCTCCTGCATGAAAGATTTCTATCAGTTTATCATATATATGAAATAAATCTAAAAATGATCCAATAACAACAAATAAACTGGTAATATGTCCTGGTGTTAATTTAGAATTATCATAGATCATTTGTGCCAAAAAGCATATAAAACCACTAAATAAAAATGCCATAACATAATTCATTATTCTACAACCTCCAAACTGATTGCGTGTGCAACACAAGGTATACTTTCTTTTTGAGCACTCATCATTGGTGACAATAAGGCTCCCGTTGCTACTACTAAAACACGTTTTAATTTCTTTTCCTTTAATTGAGGATAAAGATATCCCATTGTCACTAAAGCACTACATGCACAGCCGCTTCCACCTTGAAAAACTTCTTGTTTTTGCGTATCATATAACATACATCCACAATCATTATAATGAACAACATCTATTTTTTGACGTTGAAGCATTTCTTTTAAAATTTGATGACCATAGGTAGAAAGATCTCCAGTAACAACCAAATCATAATCCTTAAAAGAACGTTTCAGATCCTGAAAATGTGTAGTAATTGTATCAAAAGCTGCAGGTGCCATTGCTCTTCCCATATCATTAGGATCATCTTGTGAATAATCAATGACTCGTCCTAATGTTAATGATTCTACACGTACCTGAGTTGGCTGATGTGTTAACAAAGTCGAAACAGCACCAGTAGCAGTAAATGTTGTTGTTGGTTTCTTTTGAACACCATATTCAACTGGATATCGATATTGACGTTCAGCGGTTGCATTATGACTTGAAACCATGGCTATAGCCTGATTCACAAATCCTGCTTCTATCAATAATGAGGACAATCCCATAGATAGAGCAAAACTAGAACATGCACCATAGATACCTATAAATGGTTTTGTGATTTCTCTAGCAAGATAATGAACTGTTGTATTTTGATTCATTAAATCACCACCCAAATAAATATCAATATCTTTATATTTCAATTTCTCTCGCTTTAAACATATATCTAAAGAATCTCTTAACATCTTTCTTTCAGCTTTCTCAAAAGAATCCTCACCACAATGATGATCATTAAATCCCTTATCAAAATAAGTTCCTAAAGGTCCTTGGAATTCTAATGGACCACAAGTTGTTCCCGTTGAAACAATATAAACATTATTAAATTTAATTGAATTACCCAAAAAGCGTGAAGACATAACGAATCACTCCTAACAATGAAGCACTGACAATTCCATAAGTAATGACAGTTCCTCCCAGTTTAAACATATTACTTCCAATTCCCATAATCAGTCCTTCACTTTTACTATCTAACGCACTTGAAGTCATGCTATTGGCAAAACCTGTAATAGGAATAAAAGTGCCTGCACCCGCATGTTTGGCAATATTATCATACAAGCCTAAACCTGTTAATAAACATGCTACAAATACAAGAGTAATGGTCATCATTGGAATCGCATCTTTTTCACTGCAATGATAAGCATTCATAAAAAATTCTAATAATCCTTGAGCAATGGCTCCAATTACTCCTCCATACAAAAAAGCATTTAATCCATTTTTAACTCTATGTCCGCCAGGTTTTAATTCTTCAGCTAAGCGATCATATTCTTTTCTATCCATAAATTTCACCTCTTACATAGTGTTTACATATTTTAAAATTTCAAACATCAATTTCATCTTACAAAATTCACGTATTTTCTTATCACTTTTAACATATAATAGTTCAGGAAGGTGAAGATGATGGAAAAAGTAAAAAATTGGTTTAAAAATTTCATATATCGCTACTTTGAAGTTGTAGAAGTTGATGAAGATGGAAATGAAAAAGTCATCAATTCAAAATAAGATTCTATAGGATATGTATCAAGCAATACATAACCTATAGAATCTTTTTCTCTAACATTAAACGCTTCATTTTGGTATTCATACTTAATAAGAAAAGGATCAAAAAGCGTTGCTTCTTGATCCTTATTTACGTTCAAGTCGTATAAATACTCTTTTCATTAATTTAATTAATGTATATCCAATAAAAATTTCTATTGGTAAAACAGCACATTCTTTAATAACACGAATACATAAAGAAATCACAAAGGGAATTTTATACATCATATCTAACCATAATGGTGTTAAACAAAGCGTTACAATCACTTCTACTAACACAACACATAAGATCCATGTTGAAAATTCTTTTGCTTCCTGATCATGAATTTGTCTTTTTAAGACCATAATCAATATAATAAAGATAGCTGTCAATACTAAACAAATAGAAATCAAAGTTATCTTTTCTTGTAAAGTCATTAGATGAACAGTTTGAGATATTGTGACTTGGTCCATCGTATAAATATAACACGATGCACCTATTCCTAAAATAAGAATCAGTCCCATGACAATATACTGCACAACCTTTTGACTTACTTTTTGCAGATGTTCTTTAACCAATGATGGAATCACACTCACAAGAATAGTTCCAAGTGTAAATCCTAAAAATGGAAATCCTGTTGGAACCAGTATCAAACCTATCAGGTCACTACACAAACCAACTAAGAAAGCATAACTTGGTGATAAGAAAAAACCTGCAATCATCAAAGGAATATATTCAAAACCAATTTTTAAGCTTTCAGCTCCAAATAAGGGAATCATAATAGCTAACCTTTTACAGATTGCTGTTAAAATGATAAAAATAGCAGCAATCACTAATTTCATGACATTTCCCTTTTCAAAAGGATAAAACTTAAATACATAAATCCCTAATACAATAATCATACTACCTAAAATAATTTGTTCCATAACATAATGCTACTTATAACAAATGTTTCCTGCTTCGTCCTCATTTCTAGTCCACAGGCGTTAATTCCGATCAATTGACCGTACATTCTTTGCTACTAATGTAGACTCCTCCTTCTTTTTAATATAGGTCATATAATAATATGATTGTATACAAAATACAATAGTTTTCATAGAAAATAAAAGATTTCTAAACGAAATCTTTTATTTCACAACTGATTGTTTTGTTGTCTATACAAAATCTATAGATTCACAATATTTCTATCTTCACCTTTAAAAAAAGAAAGAATATTCTGATAAACTTCATCAACACATCTTTGTCTTGCTTCAATAGACCCCCATGCAATATGAGGTGTTAAAATGATCTTATTCATATCTTTAATTGAATAAATTGCATCATCTTCTAATAATGGCTCATGTTCAAAAACATCCAAACCAACGCCCGCTAAATGACCTTCATTCAACACTTTAACAAGAGCATTCTCTTCAATAATTCCACCACGTCCAACATTAATTAAATAAGCATTTTCTTTCATTTTTCTTAAAGCTTCTTCATTAAATAAATAATGTGTCTTTTCATTAAGCGGAGCATGAATACTGATAATATCAGATGTCTTCAATAATGTATCAAAATCAACCTGCAAATAATCACTTGTTGCATTATGTCCACTTGTAGAATAATATTGAGCCTTTGCTCCCATTGCTGTTGCAATCATCGCAACTTTACGTCCAATATCTCCTAATCCAACAATTCCCCAAGTCATAGTAGCAATATCATGAAATACATCATCAAAATAACTAAAACGACCACTATGAGCATATTCTTTAGATTTTACATAATCATCATAATTTGCATTTTTTTCAACCAAATGCATTAATAATGCAAGTGTATGCTGTGCCACTGTATCCGTAGAATATCCCTTAACATTAGCAACTTTAATGTGGTGTTCTCGACAATATTCTAAATCCACATTATTTGTCCCTGTTGCAAATAAACAAATTAGTTTTAAACGTGGTAATCCTTCTAAGACTTCTGCTGTCATTTGATTCTTATTGGTAATCACAATATCAGCGCCAAGAATGCGTCCTCTCACTTGATCTTCCCTTGTATCTTCATACATCACAACATTTCCTAAAGTTTCTATCATTGACAAATCAACATCTTTTCCTACTGATGCACTTTGCAATACAACAATATGAAAATCTTCCTGTTTCAACAAAGTCATCATGTCATCAATAGTTCTTGCTTGTAGCATTTCTCCTAATCTAATCGTTTCATTTAAATCAAGAATCGATGTTTTATTAGCAATACCACACATTGTTTGTTCAACAATTTGAAATTGAAGAATTTTTTGTAGCATGGCAACACCTAATGCTTTTGATGTCATTGTTTTATCATCTTCTATAGCTGTTAAAATATTTTGTTTAAAATGTTTTTCTTTTTGTGAACATGCCTGTAAACAGGCTTCTATTGTATCGAAGTTCATAATTTCTACTCTTAAAGTATCATTGTACAAGAAAGGTAAAACAAGATCATATAATTCCATAGGAACTGGCTTTCCATATCCTTTTGTAAAATTATAAAGAAGAGCTGTTCCTAAATCTTCATCTTTCATTTTATCAACAATTTTCATTTTCTTCATCCTCCCTAAATAGATAAACCTCTACACGCTGTCTTTCAGCTTTAGCCTTATCATCATAAAAAATCATACATGTTTTCATTTTCTTCTCTAAAGTATTATATTTTACAATATTATAAGATATATAACGACTCTGACTCTCTTTTAACCCTCCTGTTGCACTACCAGCACCTATATAATAACGTTGTCCTTGACTTCTAAAAAAAGGTAAATGCTTATGTCCGTGGAATATATACTGAATATTTCGCTTTTTAATCCAATCAATTAAAATTGGTGCATCAACCAATACCTTAGATGTTTCAACAATACGATTAATAAATGTTCTTTCATGCCACTTACTCTTAATAAACTGAGCTTTGGTAATCGGATAAACATGATGATGAAGCATTAAGATGATCGTATAACTCTCTAAATTATCGATAGCTGCTAATTCATCATCTATTTCATTTAATTGCCTTTGTCCAACTTTACCCCTCGCAAGATTTCCTTCACTTGTTGTATCCATCTTAATCAAAATAATCTTTTCATTTTCTAAAACTCTGACACTTTCTCCTAATAAATAAGCAATGACTTTACTCTTCTGATTACGTGCCATATTAAAGCCATGAACAATGACATCATGATTTCCTAGTATAAAAGTGACATTCGCTTTATATTTCTTTTTGAGACTATTCATAAAATCATTCGCAAGATACATATTTTTACGATTAGGTGATTCCATTAAATCACCTGTAATTAAAAATTTGAGCTGCTGGTGTGATTGTAACAAAGGGATAATATAATCCAAAGAATTATACAATTGCATCAACCCTCTTTGTCTTTTGTTTTTACCCAAGTGAAGATCACTTAATTGAATAAAGTAAGAATCATTTTGATAATCATTATAAATATCAAAGAGATTATCTCCTAAATCAATATGTTTAAACAATTGATTCCATTCCTCTTCATTTTGAATAGATGTAAATATTTGATTGTACTGATTAAAAATTAATACACCAGGCCATAAATCAGCATGATTCATAGCACAAAAAAAAGCTGGGAAAGGATCAAAAAATGATAAATCTTTACGTTGAAATATATCTTCCACTATATAAATATATACATCATGATATGATGTATAATTCTTTTTAAAACAAGGCTGTGAGGAAAATCCTGGCAAGTATAATATATGTGTTGCCTTTTGATATTGATCTGCCATGTCTCTTAACATTGCTGAGAATGGAATATGTAAAATATGATCAATATCTTCTGCCTTTAATCTCTTTGAAAACAACTGAAAATCTTCTTTTGTTAATTGGTCTAATAAAAAGCAAGAAATATTACGCTTTTTTAACCATTGACAAAAGGCATGTGTATACTCATATGAAGACATGAGATCTCGCATATAAGCCAATTCGTTTTGATAAATGATATTAAAAAATGTATTTATGAAATCAATATCTTTCACTATGATTCACCTCAGCGCTATTATACTACAAAAATAATAAAATGAATATATTATTGATTGAAATTTCAAAACAAAAGAAAAGAGCAGTTTCCTGCCCTTAAAATTTAAGATTTCTTGGTGTTCTAGGAAATGGCTCTACATCTCTAATATTTTGCATACCAGTTAAATACATTAAGAAACGATCAAATCCCAAACCAAACCCAGCGTGTTTACATCCACCATATCTTCTTAAATCCATATACCACTGTAAACCTTCTTTAGCCATACCTTTTTCATCCATGATTTTGTCTAAAACATCATATCTTTCTTCACGTTGACTACCACCTACTAATTCTCCAATACCAGGAACCAATAAATCACAAGCTGCTACAGTTTTCCCATCATCATTAAGACGCATATAAAACGCTTTAATTTCTTTAGGATAATCAGTTAAGAATACTGGTCCTCCAATAATTTCTTCACAAATATAGCGTTCATGTTCACTATTTAAATCCATTCCCCATTCAACTCTATTTTCAAACTTAACGTCTGCTTTTTCTAAGATTTCAATAGCCTCAGTATATGTCATACGTTTAAAATCACTATTCTTCACATGAGTAATACGTTTAATACAATCTTTATCAATCATTGACTCAAAGAATTTCATTTCCTCTGGAGCATTATCTAAAACATAATCAATACAATATTTAACCATATCTTCAATCAAATCCATATCATCTTCCAAATCAGCAAACGCAATTTCAGGTTCAATCATCCAAAATTCACTTGCATGGCGTGATGTGTTAGAATTTTCAGCTCTAAAAGCTGGTCCAAAAGTATAAACATCTCTAAAAGCCATACAAAAAGCTTCAACATGTAATTGTCCAGTAACAGTCAAGAAAGCTTCCTTACCAAAGAAATCTTTATCAAAATCAGTGTTATCAATAGTCGTTGCTCTAAACATTTCTCCAGCCCCTTCACCATCATTTCCAGTAATAAGAGGTGTATGAACATAAACAAATCCTTGTGATTGGAAAAACTCATGAATAGCCATTGATAAAACACTTCTTAATCTAAAAATAGCGTAAAAAGTATTCGCACGTGGTCTTAAATGAGGAATTTCTCTCATATATTCAAAAGAATGTCTTTTCTTTTGAAGTGGAAAATCATCATCACATAACCCTTCCACAACTATTTGTGTTGCCTCAATTTCAAAAGGTTGTTTCGCATCAGGTGTCAATTTAAATTTTCCTAATACACGAATTGAACTTCCAGTACTAATATGCTTCACTTCATCATAGTTTTCTAATGTTTCAGCCAAATAAACAACCTGACAATTTCTAAAATATGTCCCATCATTTAATGCAATAAATCCAACTTTTCCATTATCCCTATTTGTACGCACCCAACCATCTAATTCAACATATTCTAAACTTTCAGTTTCAAACTCAACGCCTGCCATAACCATTTCATAAAGTTCTCTTACAGTCATAAATTCAAACATCTTTTTCTTCCTCCTTTTTTGTAATAAAAAAGTCATTCCAATTAAGGAACGACTAATATCGCGGTACCATCCTCATTCATAATCTTTCAATTATGCACTCTGTAACATTAACGCTGTTTTGCGGGATAGTCTACTTATATTTCTCCTATCCAGTTCATTGAGTGTTCCATACTTTCTTTGTTTCTCCTGCTTACACCATCCAGGAATCGCTAACAAACAAAATGAAAAATATGTTCTCAAATCATCACTTGTTATAATATTATTAACACCTTTTCTTTATTATTTCAATACTTTTCGTATCTTATTCATCATTTGCATGCATTTTTAGAACCAATTCCTGAATAGCAACAACAACATCTACTGTTTGTACAGCCACATCACTACGAACTGTAAAATGAGTATGTGTAAAGTCAACAATTCCTTTGACCCCTAAATTCATCAAACGATCAACAGTTTCCTGAACTTGTTCACTAATTGCTAAAATAGCAATTTTACATCCATCAGGAAATGTTTTTTCAAGATCATCAATATGCAATAGTTTCACACCAAAACGTTCTCCTACTTTATTTTGGTCTTGATCATACCCACAAACAATTTTACCAACAGTATACTGCCAACGATTGTATTTTAAAATAGCACTTCCTAAATTCCCAACACCAATGAGTATAATAGGCTCATCTAAGCCTAAACCCAAAACATTATTAAGAATATTAATAATATCTTTCGTATCATAACCAATTCCTCTTTTACCAAGAGATTCCTTGCTTGTTAAAAAACCAAAGTCTCTACGAATTGTTGTATCCAAAATACTTGTTGCCTCAGCCAACTCACTTGACAAGAAATTTTCTTTACCCTCATGTTGCATATTACGTAAAGCTTTTAAATAAATTGGAAAACGAGACATTGTTGCTTTTGAGATTTTTTGATGTTTTTTTTCAATATTACTCATCAACACTTTCCTCCTCTAAATCATATGATGGCTTGACACTCAAGTCAAGTGCTGAAAACTTCTGATATTCATACATAATCCGTGCAGCAGATGCTATCATTGCAGCATTATCTGTACAATAACTCATCGGTGGAAAAAGAACTTTAATTGGGCTTTCTTTTGTGAGTTTTTCTCGTAATCCTTTATTGGCACTCACCCCTCCTGCAACAATAATCTCTTTCACCTGATAATCTTTAGCTGCCTTTATTGTTTTAGAAACCATAACATCTATTGCAACTTCCTGAAAAGAACAAGCCAAATCCTCTGGAATAATTTCTTCTCCACGTTGCGAAGCATTATGACATAAATTGATAACTGCTGATTTCAAGCCACTAAAAGAGAAATTATATGAATCATCATTTAATGGTAATGGTAATGCATAACGATGTTTTCCCTCATGAGCCATACGATCAATAACAGGACCACCAGGATATGGTAAATGAAGAACTCTTCCTACTTTATCATAAGCCTCGCCAATAGCATCATCTAAAGTTTGTCCAATAACTTCAAAAGAAAACTCATGTTTCATATAGACAAGTTCGCTATGTCCACCACTAACAACTAAACATAAGCAAGGATAAATAATATCTTCGACTAACTCATTTGCATAAATATGACCTGCAATATGATGGACACCAATCAATGGTTTGTGATAAGCAAGTGCTAATGTTTTTGCTGCTTGCATGCCTACATGCAAAGAACCAACCAATCCAGGTCCTTTCGTTACTGCAATGGCATCAATATCCTGTATGTCTACTTGTGCCTGCTGTAAAGCTGTTTTTAATACTGTTGAAACACATTCAACATGCATACGACTTGCAATTTCTGGTACAACACCACCAAACAAACGATGCGTATCTATTTGCGAAGCCACAACATTACATAAAAGTTCCCGTTTATCTTTCAATATAGCCATTGACATTTCATCACAACTTGATTCTATAGCAAGTATTAAACTCATTTTTATCCCTCCAATCCTTTGACCATAAGATAAGCATCCTCATGATTATCTTGATAATAATCTTTACGAATAGCTACTGTCTCAAAGCCTAAACTCTGATACAATGAAATTGCTGGCTGATTAGAAATTCTCACTTCTAAACTCATCTTTTCACAACCCTGCTTCATAGCCAATTCAATCATTTCCTGCATCAACATGCGTCCTAATCCACGTCGCCAATATGCTGGATCAACACCGATTGTCGTAATCTGAGATTGTTCATACATCAGCCAAACACCAACATATCCAATAATTTGATCATTCTCTTCTAAAACATAGTTAAAAGAAAATTGATTTTCTAATAGTTCATAAATAAAATCTGATTTATTCCAAGCAGAAGTAAAGAGAATATGTTCTAATTCAACAATCCTATCCAAATCATCAAGATCTATCGCTCTTATAAGCATATCTTTTTAGCCTCAACATCTTTTAAATAACACGGAACAAGAGAATCAACATTTTCAATTGGTTCAACCAATTGAGCAAGTTCATAAAGATTCTTTGCCAAATCAACTTCCTGTAGTGGATATCCAATAACATCACATTGACCTACAACAGCGTAATCTTTATACCCTTCCATAAATCCTTCAAACTCATCAATAGATATCAGTTCTTCTAGAGTCTGTGCCTTTCCATTTTCATAAACACAAACAAATACTTTCTGACTTCTCGCATCAATAACAGATACACATTTCTGTAAACCGGCATAAGCAGACAGCGATGAAATTGCTTTGATGCGAATAGGTGCAATAACACTGAGAGTTTTTGCAATAGTCATAGCTACTCTTTCACCAGTGTAAGAACCTGGTCCACGCGTAATAATCATTTCATCAATGGCTAATAACTCGATATTATGTTTTTCTAGTAACGATGATAGATATGGAATAGCATTTTCAGATTGACGTTTAGATCCCAATTCCTGGATTGTTTCTAAACATTGTCCATCTTTATATAATGAAACCATTAAATATTGATTTGATGTATCCATTATTAAACTTATCATAATGCCATCTCCTTTGTTATCTCTTCATACACCTCGCCATGTGCCTCAAATAAGAAAGAACGTGTCTCATCTTCATTTTTAATAATATGTATATCTAATCTTTCTTGAGGTAAAATATCCTGAATGAAAATGGGCCATTCAATGACACATACTCCCTCATCTTCAAACATTTCCTCAAATCCCAACTCTTCATTTTGACCCTCTAAACGATAAGCATCAAAATGATATAAAGGAAGTCTCC
>NZ_HG005291.1:49929-67427 GCF_000455285.1 Candidatus Stoquefichus massiliensis AP9
GACTATAGAATGGAATTATGATATTGTTTACTAGCGTATTAAATGATAGCAGCACATAAAGTGTTAGCCAATGCGTTTGTAACTGACGGATGTAGAGTATTCTTGCTGCTAATGAAGAAATACTTAGTACAAACACAACCTAACAGATTTATGCATGTTATTGTTTTATGCAAAATAAAACAATAGGAGGTAGACATTATGTCACGTTATACTGGGTCAAACTCATCAATAGATATCAGTTCTTCTAGAGTCTGTGCCTTTCCATTTTCATAAACACAAACAAATACTTTCTGACTTCTCGCATCAATAACAGATACACATTTCTGTAAACCGGCATAAGCAGACAGCGATGAAATTGCTTTGATGCGAATAGGTGCAATAACACTGAGAGTTTTTGCAATAGTCATAGCTACTCTTTCACCAGTGTAAGAACCTGGTCCACGCGTAATAATCATTTCATCAATGGCTAATAACTCGATATTATGTTTTTCTAGTAACGATGATAGATATGGAATAGCATTTTCAGATTGACGTTTAGATCCCAATTCCTGGATTGTTTCTAAACATTGTCCATCTTTATATAATGAAACCATTAAATATTGATTTGATGTATCCATTATTAAACTTATCATAATGCCATCTCCTTTGTTATCTCTTCATACACCTCGCCATGTGCCTCAAATAAGAAAGAACGTGTCTCATCTTCATTTTTAATAATATGTATATCTAATCTTTCTTGAGGTAAAATATCCTGAATGAAAATGGGCCATTCAATGACACATACTCCCTCATCTTCAAACATTTCCTCAAATCCCAACTCTTCATTTTGACCCTCTAAACGATAAGCATCAAAATGATATAAAGGAAGTCTCCCCTGATAAACTTTCACAATGGTGAAGGTTGGTGAATTAATGACTTTAGAAATTCCTAATCCTCTACCAATTCCTTTAGTAAAAGTTGTTTTTCCAGCACCCAGTTCTCCTTCTAATGTTAAAACTGAGCCAGGAAACAAATGACTTGCTAACTTCTCACCAAAATTTATCATATCCTGTTCACTATGAAATGTTACCATGAAATACCCTTCCTTTCTATTTTTTTGCTATTTGATGCTGATAGACACCATACCAGTGTTCAGCAAACCCTGGTCTAAATGGTCCAGACATATTCATTGCCATTTCTATAAGGACATCTAACTGCTGATTTAATATTTGATTAAGTTCTTCTCCATAATGCATTTGTGCTTTATGTTGACGATATTCTTCTTCATCTAATACTTTATATTTATAATCAGGAAAAACTTTTAAATCCAAATCATAATCTATGTATTTTAATGCATCTCCATCATATAAAGTTGGGGATGCAATATTACAATAAAAATGAACACCATTTTTACGAATCATGCAAATTACATTATACCATTGATTTTTAGGAAAATAACAGATAGCTGGTTCCCTTGTATACCATCTTCTTCCATCTGATTCCGTCACTAAAGTGTGATTATTAATAACAATAAAATGCTGATTTGTCTCTTCTAAAACAAATCCTTTATTCCAGCAGCGATGAATACTCCCATCATGCTTATAACAATGAATAAGCACATCATGTCCTACTAATGCTTTATTCATAAACATACCTCTTTCTATAACAAAGATATTATACACAAATTCATATCATTTTGGAAGGTTTATTAACAAAAAGAAATCACACGAATATTGATAAGATAAATGAATACAAATCTATAGAAAAAAAGACTGATGACAGTCTTTTATCTTAATACACCTTTTAAACGTTTATATAATATAGGAACAACAACCATACATAATAACAATGTTGTAAAATTATAAGGCAAATTATATGTCAGGGAATAAATAATAGGATTGATTCCTTCGGGAGCATATTCAGCAAATAAAAATGCACCACTCGCAAAATGACACAAATATTTCAATATCATTGATAATATTATTCCCCAATAAATAGGTATATTTTTTATCTTTGTTGATTTTAACATGGGAGCAATTCCACAAACAGCTAGTGGTAGAACATAATCTAGTAGTACTGACCATGGTCCCCAATAAGTTGCAATAGCTAAAACAAATTGTAATATTGAAACACCAATACCACAAATAATTCCATAACCTGCTCCCATCAAGTAAGCACACAAGAAAATAGCAACAACATCTATGGAAATAAGTGCACCTCCTTGAGGCATTTCAGGAATAATTTTATTCACATACCCTAAAATAATTGTAATAGCCATAAACATTGCTAATTGAACCATTGTTTTGACATCTAAGTCAACTTTAAATAAATTTTTCATTTCTCTCCTCCATATTAATTTATTGGAGCCGTGCATTAAAAAAGCTTTCCTACAAAAGCGTAAGAAAGCAAAAATAACATGATTTGCACTCTCTACGCTGGCATTACCCAGTTCAGATGATAAGGGACAAGACATATATCTTTCTCAGCAAAAGCACCCCTGGCTCGATATTATTATATACTTACTACAAAAGATATCAAGTGTTTTTTTGATTTTTGTCAATATCTGTTACTTTGGAAGCAAAAAAAGATTTGTTCATTTTTTCACGTATTTTTCCCTAGTTTTTTTTCATATTAATGCTATAATAAAGGAGAATTAAGGGAGGACGAAATAAATGTCAAAAGTTATTGCTGTGAACGCTGGTAGTTCATCATTAAAATTCCAATTATTTGAAATGGATAATGAAGATGTTATTACTTCAGGAGTGATTGAAAGAATTGGTATGGAAGATGCTATTTTTACTATTAAATATAATGGTGAAAAAGATGTTCGTACTTTAGCAATTCCAACTCACAAAGAAGCTGTTCATTTATTATTAGATACATTAATGGATAAACAAATCGTTGCTTCATTAGATGAAATTAAAGGTGTTGGACATCGTGTTGTTCAAGGTGGATCTTATTTTAAAGAATCTGCAATTATTGATCAGGATGTTGTTAATAAAATTGATGAACTAAAATCATTAGCACCTTTACATAATCCTGCTCACTTAACAGGTTATTATGCTTTTAAAGAAGCAATTCCAACAGCTGGTGCTGTTGCAGTTTTTGATACTGCATTCCATCAGACATTAGAACCTAAATGTTATATTTACCCAATTCCATATAAATTCTATACTGAAAATAAAGTAAGAAAATATGGTGCTCATGGAACTTCTCATTTCTATGTTTCTCAAAGAGTTATTGATAAATTAGGAAATCCAGAACATTCTAAAATTATCGTGGCTCATTTAGGAGCTGGCGGTTCTTTGACTGCTGTAAAAGATGGAAAATCTATCAATACATCTATGGGATTCACACCTTTAGCTGGTATTATGATGGGAACACGTAGTGGTGATTTAGACCCATCAATTATTGACTATCTCATTGAACAAGTAGGTATGGATATGAAAGATGTTATTCATATGTTAAATAAAGAATCTGGATTATTAGGTGTTTCTGGAGTTTCTAGTGACTTTAGAGATGTTATGAATGCTGCTAATGAAGGTAATGAAAGAGCAAAACTTGCTATGGATATTTTCTTTAGACGTGTTATTGCTTATATTGGTAGATATTTTATAGCTTTAGGTGGTTGTGATGCGATTGCTTTCACTGCTGGTATTGGTGAAAATTCAGCTTTTGCTAGAAAAGAAATTCTTGCTTTAGTTAGTGAAGCATTGGGTATTGTAATTGATGATGATGCAAATGAAAATGGTGATGGTGAACGTTTAATCACAAAACCAGAATCTAAAATTAAAGTCTATGTTATTCCAACAAATGAAGAGTTGGTTATTGCCAGAGATACAAAACGTTTATTAAACTTATAACAAGCAAATCCCTGTAGAAAATCTACAGGGATTTTTTATATCACTTATTTTTCATTCTTCTTTTTCTTCATCATTTGTAAACATAATACTGATCCCATCATAATCAAAACATAAGGTGTAATTCTTGTTAAGTCATGTGTAACAACAGGCTCATCTCCAAGAACCTCAATTGGAGCCTTTTCATTTATGAAAGTAATGGTTTGTTCACTTTCTTGATCTTGTATTATCAATTCGTAATCTCTCGCAACTAGATAACCTTCTGGAGCAGATACTTCGTGTAAAATATAAACTTTATCAACTGCCAATCCTTCAATAACATAACCATCTTGTTGGCTTATCCAATCAGCAACAACTCTTCTTGTCTGTGGATCAATAATTTGTAAATGTGCTCCTTCAATATTTTTTAAGGTATCTAAATCAACTTTATGTATAATTGTTTTTGTCTTTTGATTATAGAAATCATGCGTATAATGAAGAACAGTATCTGTATGTTGCGTATATTTTGCATCTACATAATAATTCACTTTTTTTGATACATATCCGTAAGGTTGTTTTGTCTCCTTAACCACATAAAGTGAGTTTGGATTTCCTATTGTTTCTACTGATTCTTCTAATGGCATAGTCGCATACTCAGGTGTTAAATCTAATGGTAGATCACTTTGGAAAACAGCTTTACCATTTTGTGTGGAAGTCACTTTTTCTAGAACAGTTCCTGCTTTCACAATCACCTCACCATTAACATTATAAATATCTCGATTGGCAATCAGTGAAAACTCTGCTCCAGATACCATTTGCTGTGTAGCTTGATCTTTTTTGACGACTTCTATTTCAATCTTTTGTCTTTCATCTTGAATTGCACAATGTTCATAAACAATTTCTACATCTTGATTCTCATAAACCAATGAAAAACTCTTTCTTTCAGTATCCAAAACATATCCATATGGTGCTTCAACTTCTAAACATTCATATTCACCAAGTGGCAATTCTTTAGATGTAACCCTACCTTTCTCTTTGGTTGTTAAAGTTTCTACAAGTTCACCTTTCTTATAAATGAATTCACCATTTCCACTTGAATCTACTATATTTTCTTTAGCATAAATTTCAAACTTCGCATTGGCTAATCCTTGTTGTTCATACACAAACTTCCCATCTTTATAATCCGTTAAAACCTCACCAGTTTTTTCTAATGTAACTCGTCCAGTAACTGCCTTATCACTTAGTTTAACAACAGTAATTGGTGTTTTTTGATCATCTGCCAGATCATAATAATCTTGTGTGATTTCAAAAACAACAGGTGTCTTATTTAAAAGATATCCTGTTGGTGCCTTTATTTCTTCTAATTGATATTTTCCTGACTTTAACTTTGTATTCAAAGTCATACTTCCATCTTTATGCGTTGTCCACTGATCAACATAAATATGTGGAAATGCACTCCAATCAACATAAGAAACATATTCATTTGTTGTAAGATCTTTAATTTTGAAAGTAGTACCTTCTAATTGAACAGTTTTTCCAGTCTGCTGATCGACCTTTATAACCTTTAATAATGACTCAAAAGGTACATTATTAACTGTTACTTTTTGAATACGATAACCAACTTCATACAATGAACTATCTTTTTCTACTGAAACAAGAAAATCACTGGCACCATAATATCCATTTGGTGTTTTTGTTTCTTTCACACGATATATTCCATAAGGTAATAAAGAAGTTGTCAAATACCCCTTTTCATCTGTAACACCAGTAAAATACTTTGTTGCTTTTTCAAAACCAACTTTCTCATACTCACTATTTAATACAAAAATGAATTCTGCTCCTTTCAATCCCTGAACAACACCACTTGCCCCCTCTTTTGTTCCTTCTTTAAAAATCTGAATACGTTGTGATGCTACTGTATCTGTCATTGTCGCATGACTCACTATATGGGCTGTATTCATTCCTGCATATAGAACATCAACATTAATGATTTCTGGATTAATAATCAGTGATGCATTAGATTTCAATTCCTTCAAATAATAATGACCAATTGGTAAGTTGTCCCAAGTGATCTTTCCTTGATCATCTGTGACTTTTTGTGAAATTAATTGGTCTTTTGTATAATATGTAACTGTCTTAGCTGCATTTTGTATAACTTCTTTAGCATATAATCCATACTCATTTTGAGATAAAAAAACGTCACCTTGGTGACCATTTGTTATTTGACTATCTATTTTCTTTTGAAACTCAATTGAGCCTTTCGGTTCTTGATTAGTGACTGTTGCTGAAGTTGTTACAACTGAAGTCATTTGATCCATATACTTTAATTCCACTTTAAAGTGTTCATGATTCAAGAGATATCCTTCTGGTGCCTTTGTTTCTATAACCTCATATTTCCCTAATGGCAAAGTCTTTGAAGTCGCAAGACCTGATATATCACTCACAATATGGTCAACTATAGTTTTGTCTTTCAATAAAAGTTTTCCACCTGCTGAATAAATATCTCCATCAGCTATAATATCAAATTCAGCTTTTGCAAGTTTATCTTGGTGTTCATTTGTTTTCATTACTTTAATTTCACCAGTTGGTTCTTTATCTGTCACACTTTGATGGACCTTATCTCCTGCATTTAAAGTAACAGTATAAACAGTATCATCTACTAGAAATCCTTCTGGAGCTTTCACTTCCTGTAAGTAGTAAATTCCTGTCGTTAATTCTTTAACTGTTATATGACCGTCTTTTACAACAATTTCTTGGTCATAATCATTTTGATTCCAAAGTCTAAATACTGCTCCATCTATGAGTTGCTGATAAACATCAGTTTTTGTAATTTCTAATTCTGCCAATTGCAACCAATCAACTGACATAGAAGTTGTCTGATGTTTCTGAGAAATATATTCTCCATACCCAACATTCTGCAAGCTACTTGATGATGTTTCAGCAACAATTGGCTGAAACTTATATGAACTTATTTTCTGTCCTGTTGAATAAGGTACTAATTTTTCATTTAATGATGCTTCTAAATGAAACTTTGTTTGACCATTAATTGTTACACTTCCACCAGTTTGACGTTTATTATGTGTTTCATCCACATAAGTTACTTGAGATGGTAATGAAATAGTGACATCAAACAATGAACTCTCACTCTCTAAACTCATTGTTTTTGTTCTTTGAATTTGACCTTCTTTATAAGCTTGTACATGTTCATCAGAGAAACGTACTGAAAAATCAGGTACAGATAAATTCTTAATATAATTCAAAAAGCCTGAAATTGTGCTTGGTGAAGAATTATCACCATAATAATAGTAACTTAATGCCAGCGATGTCACAACAATCCCATGACTCTCACTCTTAAAACCACTCCATTGTTGTGGCCCTTTCCATCCATAATAAAGTACTTTTTGAACATTAGGGTCTTCATAAATCTGAGAAGTCACTTTTGTTCCTGTACTTGGTGTTGTTTTTGGATGTTGTAAACAAAAAGCTTGTTTTCCTCCAATACTAAAATTACCAACAATATTATTTCCATAAGTTGTCTTTCCCTTATATTCAATACTTTCTTTTTTTGGATAATCTGAAACTTCCTGTGAAGATTTTGCGTAAATATGAGAAACTTGTGAAAACACTGTTGATACAACTAACAATAAAACCATAATGACATTTCCAATTTTTTTCATCTTTCTTTCCCCTTTCATTTGTCATTAATCAAAATTATTTTAGGCATCACCTCCTTTATGGTGTTCAAGAAATAGAAAAGGAACCAGATTTCTCTGATCCCTTAAGATATTAAACCAATCATTAAGCTTGTAAACATTGCTGCTGAAGCAACAAAAATGAGTCCTTTATCATAATATGCAAAATAAATACCAACCAAGCAGCCGCCAATTGCACTATAAATATTCCCTGTAGCATAAAATATACTTGGAAAAGTTAAAGCTGATAAGACTGCATACGGAACATAGTACAATAATGAACGAATAAATGGTGAAGTGATTTCCTTTCTAAAAAAGGTGAGTGGTAACATTCTTGGCAAATACGTAAATACAGCCATAATCAAAACACATATCAATATATACTTACTCATATGCATTCACCTCCATAATAGGATGATGTAATGCTCCATAAACAGCACCAATCAAGGTTGCTAAAATTAATTTTAAACCACTAGATATTCCATCAAATAAAGGAACATAATAGAAAAGCATAGACATTGCTGCACTTATCACAACCACCTCTAAGATGGCTCTTGACTTTCCAGAAGCTGGTATAATAATAGCTAAAAACATCCCATACAAAGCAATTCCCATTGCACTTTGTAAAACTGTGGGTAAAAAATTCATTAATGTTTCGCCTACCAATGTACCACTTGTCCAGCCAACAATTGGTAATAAAATAAATCCTAACATAAACCGAAAAGTCAGTGTTTCTTGCTGAATAGATGCAACACTAAAAGTTTCATCAGTAATTCCAAATGAAATAATCATTCTTTGTAATGTATTCATTTTTTTATCTATCTTCTGACTTAATGACAATGACATTAAAAAATATCTTGCATTAATCATTAAAAGTGTTGCCGCAATTTCAAGATAAGACGCATTGGCTAGAATTAATGATATCCCTGCAAACTGACCAGATGATGTTAAATTTGTTAATGATATCAGTGTTGCCAATCCCAAAGGTAAACCACTAGAAGCCACTAACACACCAAAAGAAAAAGCTACCGGAAAATAACCCAGAGCTATTGGTGTACCTTTTTTACATCCACATATAAACTCATTCATATCAATTTCCCCCATATATATGCATTATCATACATGAAAGAACATTACTTATCAAATAAATTTTTTTCTACGAATTCTAATATTTCTTCTTTTGGCGTTAAAACTGTATAAAATGATTTTCTTAAATCTAAACGTTGTAAATCAATAGAACGAATATCACTTAGTTGAATACGACAATGCGTTATATGTGTGTCAGTTTTTATTTTAATATCCTTTTCAAATAAAGGATTGGGTGGGGTTGAATCTTCTTTGATTGAAGTACAAGGAATAACGAGCATTTTATATCCCATATCTTTTAATACGTAACACCAATGTCCATCCATCAGTTCTTTGGGAAATCCTCTTCCTATATTAAAATATGCTAATTCATGAATATGAGGACGTTTATGTACATGATAGTATGTTTGATTACAATCTCCATCTTTGACTAGATGGCAATAAAAATACTCTAATTGATTGGTCTGGTGCATTAATGCATAACTATATTTTTCTACATCATAAATACCAGATTCTTCAAGTTTTTGTAAAGATTTATTAATTTCCATTAAATTACTTTGAATACTCATAATTACCCTCCTACTATATATATACGCATATTTTTCTCATTTTTCTTTTTTTTAATCAAACTTTTTTTAAAAAATTTCATTTTACCCATATTTTGATGTAAAAATAGAATATATTAACAATATATCTTATTTTTAAAATATGAAAACTATAGATATAAGATTCATGTATAATGATAATCGTTATTGAAGAAGGAATATTTATAAATAAGCGCCAGGACTCTTTGTGAGTTGACGAGGATCAGATTTATCGAAAAATTCGGCGGATGATCTGAAGGTATGATGCTACCTAAACGATGAGCAAAAATAATGAGTGATCATTAAACAAATATCATCAGGCATAACTTCATTCAATAATAAAATATAATTTAATGGAGGAATGTTTTATGTGTGGAATTACAGCATATTGCGGTAATGATTTTGCTTTACCCTTTTTAATGCAAGGATTATCTAAATTGGAGTATCGTGGATATGATAGTGCAGGAGTAACAACTCTTGAAAGTGGTCAGTTATTAACTGTGAAATGTAAAGGTCGTTTAAAAAATCTTGAGGATGAATTAACAAAATATGAAATAAAAGGAAATATCGGTATTGGTCATACAAGATGGGCAACTCATGGTATCCCTTCTAATCTTAATTCTCATCCTCATACAAATGAAGATCAAACAATATCTTTAGTGCATAATGGTATTATTGAGAATTATCGTGAATTAAAAGAAGAATTAATAAAAAAAGGATATCAGTTTCAATCTGAAACTGATAGTGAAGTGGTTGTTCAATTATTAGATTTATATGATGCAGGAAATATCTTCGAAGCAACAAAAAAAGTTCTTAAGAAAATTGAAGGAAGTTATGCTTTGTGCATTGTTTCAACAAAAGAGCCAGACAAAATTGTTGTTGCGAAAAAAGATAGTCCATTAATCATTGGAAAAGTGAATAACGCTTATGTTGCTGCGAGTGATATTCCGGCTTTATTAGAGTATACAAAAGATGTTTATTTCTTAAATGATTTAGAGATGGCAATTATGGAGAAAGAGAAAATTTCATTCTTTACACATGATGGTCAATCTATCGAAAAAAAATTAGTGACTATTCCTTATGATTTAGAAGCAGCTCAAAAAGATGGTTATGATACATTTATGCTTAAAGAAATCTATGAACAGCCTCATGTGATTAATGAAACTTTAAGAGGAAGAATAAATCATCAGGAGATTGTACTAGATGAATTAAAAGAAATTGATTTTTCAAAGTTTAATAAAATCTATTTTGTAGCTTGTGGAACTGCTTATCATGCTTGTTTATGTGGTGCTCAAGTATTAGAAAAAGCGATCAAAATTCCTGTTACAACTACTCCAGCTAGTGAGTTTAGATACAGTGACCCACTCATTGATGAATATACTTTAGCCATATTTGTATCACAGTCAGGAGAAACTGCTGATACTTTAGCAGCATTAAGATTAGCTAAACAAAAAAGTGCAACAACAATTGCAATCGCAAATGTTCTTGGAAGTACGATTTCTAGAGATGCACAATATGTCCTTTATACTTGTGCTGGTCCTGAAATTGCTGTTGCATCAACAAAAGCATATACGACACAATTGGTTTTATTATTCCTATTTGCTTATTATGTTGCTCAACAATTAGGTAAAGAAGTTGATCATGCATTAATTCAGCAATTAAGCCATATTCCTGAATATGTTCATAATATTTTGAAAGATCATCAAGTATTTGAAAACTATGCGAAAATGTTAGAAAATCTTCATGATGCTTATTTTATTGGAAGAAGATTAGACTATGCTAGTGTATTAGAAGGAGCTTTAAAATTAAAAGAAGTTTCTTATGTCCATGCTGATGCCTATGTCGCTGGAGAATTAAAACATGGTCCTATTGCTTTGATAGAAGCAGGCTCTGTTGTTATTGCAGTTGCAACACAACCTCATATTGCAGCAAAAACAATTAGTAATATTCAAGAAACAATTGCCAGAGGAGCAAAAGTCATTCTTTTTACAACACATGGTGAAAAAGTCAAGAATGTAGAGAATACCTATTACTTACCTGATGTTGCACCAACATTGCAATCAATCTTAGTTGCTATTCCATTACAGCTTATTGCTTACTATACAGCTGGCATTAAAGGCTGTGATGTTGATAAACCACGTAATCTTGCTAAATCTGTAACAGTTGAATAATTATTAATAGAAAGAAGATTTAAGAAAATCTTCTTTTTTTGAAAATAAAAAAGAAAAATAGATAATAAATGCGTATATAAGAAGTAGGAGGGAAGATATTATATGAGATGGTTATTCTTTTGAATAATTCAAGCAAAAAGTACAAGAATATCAGAAATAAAGGATTCAATAGTTCATTTAAAAATATACTATAAAAGGTTTTGAATATATATTTCAAAGCCTTTTATATTACTACTGATAATATTTTTGATAATAACGTATTCTTAACAAATCCAATACCATTAAGCATTGATAAGAGAATTCAATTCCATTAAACTTTCCAAGTACATGAACAACATAATCTGCACATACATTTTCAAAGTTAATATATTTAATATTTTGAGTCATTAAAACAACATAAGCTTCACAAAGATTTTGTGTGACCATTTTCTTAGCATTATGTTCCATTGTTCTTCCAGTAGAAGTCATAAAAATAACAATATCATTGTCTTTAAACTGAAATTTCTTGTCAAAATGATGATACTCTATAACTTCTTTTCCTAAAGTTATCATATCTGTTTGGAAATCTACTGCAATACTACTTGGAAATAAAGCACCAACAATAACTATCCTTCCTTCATTAAAAATTAATTCACATAAATCATCAATTAATTTTAAAAACTCTTCTTTTGAAGATTTAACATTCAAGTGATCTAAAAACTGATTCACATTAACACCAATCATTCTCGAATGAATCTGTTCCATTCGCAACTGATGATCAATTAATAACTTTTGTTTAAATTCATCAAAACTATGAAATCCTAAATGATTAAAGAAATCAGTGACTTCCTCTTCAGTAAAATAACCCTCGCTTAAAAAACGTGACAAAGGATATTGACAAATTTGTGTATAATGTTTAACAACAAAGTTTCCAATACGATACATATGATCATCATGAAGACAACCATTTAAATATTTGAGTATTCTTGAAATAATAATTTCCATAACCATACACCTTCCTTTGTTTTATTATAATACATTTATTGTAAAAAAGATATCCTTGCTGAAGGGATATCTTTCATGTTTTTATTTCTTGGAAGGAAAAACATTAATATTATAAAAATTCTTCTGGTAATGTCACCTGAAATGCTTTGGCTAAATCACGAAAATTATCTGATGTGATTGTTTGTAATTTTGTTGATGACATAGATAACATTTTAACAAGTATTTCAGCTGATTTTTCAACTGTATGGGCTAAACCAAATGTTAAATCAAAATCTGCTCCTGAACAAAAGATACCATGATGTGCCCATATAGCAACATCATATTTTTTCATCAATTGACTTGTTGCGACTGCAATTTCCTTACCTCCTGGAACCATCCATGGTACAACACCTACACCACGAGGGAAAACAACAGGACATTCCGTTGCCATTTCCCATAATTCTCTTGTGAAAATTTCATCTTTAAGTGGCAAGACAAATGTTAGTGCTATGACATTTGTTGCATGACAATGATAAATCACACGATGTTCCCCATGAGTTACTAGTTTCTTAATTTCATGATTCATTAAATGTGATGGTAATTCACTCGTTGGAACTGCCCCATTTTTTAGTCCCCAAACAATACGATACTTTGTTCCTGTTTCGTCAATTTCGACAATTCCAATATTAGCTTCTTCATCAAGTTCTACATTTCTAAAATATTTACCTGAACCTGTTACTAAAAAATATTCTCCTTTTAAATAAGGAACCTCTGTTTGAATAGGGTACCAATCTCGTTGATAAGAAAAAGCATTTTTCACACTTTCAATGTCTTCATCTTTCATACGATAAGTTAAATTTCCACCATTACGTTCATGCCATCCTTGTGCAAACCCATCACTGCACATTCTCACAAATCCTTTGATAAATTCTTGTTCTAATACATTCATGTTTTATCCTCGCTTTACTAAAACTTCTGTTTCATATTTTTTGATATCTTGATACCATTCATCTCTTACTGGTACTTGATTCTTCTCGCAATAATAGTCCCAAATATCATTGAATGGATATGTTTTGAGTTCTTCATTGATAACCATAATTTTTGTATAATCACCTTGGTCTTGTGCTTCTCTTAAAATCTCATAAGGTAGAAGCAATGCATAAAGCATTGCTTTTTGCATATTTCTCATACCAACAGTCCATGCAACAATACGATTAATACTTGCATCAAAGAAATCAAGACCCACAAGGACTCTTTCCATTGCATTATTTCTCACAATTTCTTTCGCAATTTCTTTGGTTTCATCATCAAATAAAACAACGTGATCACTATCCCAACGCACTGGTCTTGTCACATGCAATGCGACTTTATCATGAAATAATAACATAGCTGATAATTTATCAGAAACAACTTCAGTTGGATGATAATGTCCATTATCCATAAGTGGTAAGATATCTCTTGTTTTTGCATAATTCATTGTAAATTCACTAGAACCCACTGTATAAGATTCCATACCAATTCCAAACACTTTAGATTCCAAACATACAAACACTTTATCTTTATCATAATTAATAGAAAGAATGTCATCTAAAGATTCCATAAATCTTTTTCGTGGTGTCAGACGATCACCTGGAATATCTTTTAACCCATCAGGAATCCAAATATTCATGAGACATGGTGTCCCTAATTCATTTGCAAAATATTCACTAATGCGGATACATGATTGACAATGCTGAATCCAGAAATCTCTAATATCTTTATCTGGTGAAGATAATGTTAATCCTTCTGCTTTGGGATGAGAGAAAATTGTTGGATTAAAATCTATGCCCAATTCTCTTTCCTTAGCAAACTCTACCCATTTTACAAAATGTTTAGGCTCGATTGCATTTCTATCAACTTTTTCTCCATCTTCAAAAATAGAATAAGATGCATGTAAATTGATTCTCTTTGTTCCTGGTACAAGTTTTAAGACTTCATCAATATCATCCATGAGTTCCTGATAATTTCTCGCTTTTCCAGGATAATTTCCTGTTGTTTGAATCCCACCTGATAAACTTCCCGCACCATCAAAACCAACAACATCATCCCCTTGCCAGCAATGCATAGACACTGGAAATGATTGTAACTTTATTAATGCTTGTTCGACATCAATACCTAAATTATGATAAATTCTCTTTGCTTCTTCAAATCTCTGATTCATATTTTTCTCCTTTAAATTCTTGAATTTCAAATGATTTTTTGATTAACTCTCTACCCTCTTTTAAGTCTTTAACAATATTTTTTTGGATCAATTGTGCCAATATATTGCCTAATGCAGTCGCTTCAATAGGACCTGCAACAACCTTTTTATCTGCCACTTCGGCAATTATTTCATTTAATAGCCGATTTTGACATCCTCCACCAATAATATTTATTGTTGTATATTTTGTATTTGTAATCCTTTCTAATTCTTCAATTGCCTCTTTATAGCAAATCGCTAGGGAATGATACACACAATACGCTATCTCTCCGACAGTCTTTGGGACTGGTTCATTTCTTTCTTCAAAATATTTCTTTATTTCTAAAATCATACTCTCAGGTTTTAAAAAACGTTCATCGTTCACATCAAAAATTCCTTCAAAAGAATCTCGCTTTGCCATTTCAACCAATTTTGCAAAACTATACTTACCACCTAATTCCCTTGATACCTCTTGAATAATCCACAATCCCATAATATTTTTTAAGAAACGATAATTAAAATCATAACCACCCTCATTCGTAAAATTAGCAGTCATTGATTGAACACTCACAATTGGCTGTTTTGTTTCTATGCCCAGTAATGACCATGTTCCAGAACTTAAAATAATACTCTTTTCCTCAATGGCTGCCATATAAGCACTCCCCGTATCATGTGTTGCTGGAACAATCACTTCAATATTAGCACCAATGATCTTTTGCATATCTTCAGATAAACAACCTATTGATGTACCTGGCATTACCATTGTTTGAAATATTTTTTGATTCGTTTTACAAAAATCTAATAATTCATTTGAAAGCTGATTTGTATGAATATCTAATAATTGTGTTGTTGACATATTAGTATATTCATTGACTTTTTGACCTGTTAAAAGATAGTTTAAGTAATCTGGTACCATTAAATAATCAACTGATCTTGTTTTTCGTATTTCATCATCACTTGCAAGCTGATAAATGGTATTAAATTTTTGATACTGGATTCCTGTTTTCATATACAAATCTTTCAACTGATTAACCCGTATATAGCTATCAACTCTTGTATCTCTATATGCATAAACATCATCAATACATTTACCTGATTCATCAAGTAATACATAATCAACTGCCCATGTATCAATACCGAGTGTTACTGGTATCTTATTTTGTTTTACACATTCCTTTAAACCAGCAACGACTTCTCCAAATAAATAATCAATATTCCAATAATAATGTCCATTTTTCAGTTCAACATAATTTTCAAATCTATAAATTTCTTCTAAACATAATTGTCCATTTTGAATAGATCCTAAGATATGTCTACCGCTAGATGCCCCGATATCAATCGCAAGAAAATACTTCATACATACACCTCTCTTTTCTACAATTTCATCATACAGAAAAACAACTCTTTTAATAATGTCCTGAGTTGTTTTCTTTATTGTCCTATTTTGCACATATATTCAATGATGACATGTATCAAGAATCATTTTGATTGTCGAATTGTATCAAAAGTTTTATGGATTATATTCGGAAAACTTACTGAATTAGATAATATATCGGAATATAATCCAAATAGAGGTGATGATGATTTATCGAGCTACTTATGTTGAAAAAATAATGGCATATACTAATACATCATTTATTAAAATTTTAACTGGTGTCCGCAGATATGGAAAATCAATAATTTTAAAAATGATTATTGACAAACTAATAAAAGAAAGAAATATTTTGCCTTCTCAAATTATAAGTTATCATTTTGATTCGATGGCATATGACGAAATGACTGCGAAAGATATATATACCATGATTAAAAACAATCTATTCTCTCAAGGAAAAATCTATTTGTTTCTTGATGAAATCCAAGAAATACAGGATTGGGAAAAAGTTGTCAATTCTCTTGCATCTGATTATGATATAGATATTTATGTTACTGGATCTAATTCACGTATAATGTCATCTGAGATTTCAACATATTTAACAGGACGATATATTTCTTTTCATATCTATGCGCTATCATTTTTGGAGCATCTTACATTCAAAGAAAAATATAATTCCTTAGATGATATCAATACAGAATGAATTGAATATAAAAAAAGCGGTTCCCCAGTCACACATTTGTAAAACTATTCATTAGATGAAAATTATACGATTGTTCATGATATTTATAACTCTACTATTTTTTCAGATATCATAAACCGTCATCAAATTAAAAAAAGTTGATCAATTAGAGCGTATTGTTAAATACACTTTTCAAAATGTGAGAAACACATTTTCTGCTAAATCTATATCTGATTATTTAAAGGCAGAACATCGAAATATTGATCCCAAAACAGTTTATAATTATCTTGAAAAACTGGAAAAAGCTTATCTCATACATCGCTGTTCACGATATGATATTCAAGGAAAAAATTTTCAAAACACAAGAAAAGTTTTATCTTGCAGATACATCCCTTAAATATTACGTTCTCGGTTATGATTCTAACAGTATTACAGCTAGCCTTGAAAATATTATCTATCTTGAATTACGTAGAAGGAGTTATACTGTTCATGTTGAAAAAATGAATAATAATGAGATTGATTTTATAGCTATGAAACAAAATAATAAACTTTATATTCAAGTAACACAAGAAATCAATTCAGAAAAAACACAACAAAGAAAGAGAATATGAACGATTATTAGAAATTCATGATAATTATCCAAAGTATGTGTTACGTACTGATGAATTTGTGGGAGGTCATTATGAAGGCATTAAAACAATGCATGTTACCAATTTTCTGATGAGTTAAGAATATTAAAAGAAACAGACAATATCAATAACGATATTGCCTGTTTTTATTAGTCTAAATCTTCACCATTACTTGCGATAACTTTCTTATACCAGTCAAATGATTTTTTCTTATAACGCTTATTTGTACCATTTCCTTGATCATCTCTATCAACATAGATGAAACCATAACGTTTACTCATTT
>NZ_HG005291.1:67555-75517 GCF_000455285.1 Candidatus Stoquefichus massiliensis AP9
CAGTATTTTCCTTTAACAACGCTTCGTCACCATCTTGCATGACAGGCATTGTCCCTTCTCTTTCCATTAGTTTTAAAGCATAACGTGGGTAATATCCTCTTGCTTGAACATCAATAAAGAAATATCCTTCCCTATCACTTTGAATTGATTTCCATACATCTTCAGGATTGCATGTATAAGGATATGTATTTCCTGCTGCTAACATGCATCCTACTTTGTTGTTAGGATCTATCTCATGAGCTATCTTAGTCGCTAAAGCAGAAGCAATCAATTCATGATGAATCGCCTGATATTTATCTTTCAATGCTATCGTCTCATCTTCAATTAATAAGCCAGCCCCCATAAAAGGTAAATGTAAAATCATATTAATTTCATTAAAAGTAAGCCAGTATTTGACCTGACCTTTAAATCTTGTAAAAATTGTACGACATAATCTTTCATAAAAATTGATTAATTTTCTATTTTTCCATCCACCATATTCTTTAATTAAATGAATTGGACAATCAAAATGTGTAATTGTCACTAAAGGTTCAATCCCATATTTATGACATTCATTAAAAACATCTTCATAAAACTTTAATCCTTCTTCATTAGGTTCTTCCTCATCACCATTTGGATAAATACGAGTCCATGCGAGTGACATACGATATGTTTTAAATCCCATTTCACCAAACAACTTAATATCTTCTTTGTACATATGATAAAAATCAATTCCTTCTTTAGCAGGATAAAATTCTCCTTCATAAAAATCAAGACTATCATCTAAACCTAACATAACTGGGAATCTGTTTTTTCCATGTGGAGTAATATCCACATTGGCTAAACCTCTCCCACCTTCATTATATCCACCTTCACATTGATTGGCAGCAGTGGCACCACCCCATAAAAAATCACTTGGAAATCCCATTCATCTTCCTCCTTTTTAATGATTTCTTTAGTATTTCTAATATAGAAATCTTATTTTCATTATATCATTTTAAAATGAAATTGACTTCTATTTTTTAATTCTACCATAAGAAGAATCTATGTCTAAGCAAATCTTATATCCTGCTTGGAAAATTTTCTAATAAAAGAGTAATTTCATATAGTGCAATCATATCAACATCATAAAACATTATTTACTTCATTTTATCATGCTTTTTTATATATTTTTATTGGTTTTATAATTCCCAATGGCTCTAGAGATAAATAAGATGAAAATGAATCTCTTTGATTTCTAGATAAATTATTAGTTGTGATGATTTCTATATGATTTCTTTCTAAATCTATAAAATCAGATAAATCAAAAATATATGGTGGAGCAATCAATGTTTGTATGCTTTTTCCATTGACAATCATTTCAACAATTTCATAAGCTTCTTCTAATTCTAAAAGTAGGTCTTCTTTGCTGCAAATATCAAACTCATACTTGATTTGCCCACTAAAATATGGAAATTTTTGACTTAATGTACTATCAAGTAAAGTATAAGGAATGGGTGTGTATTTTTCTTCATTATAAGATTTTAATGAAATTTTTGCAGCATTTCTTTCATCAATCAATTCACCCTTTTTGATTGACTGATGATGACTCTTACCACTAACAAGAACAAGTGATTGATAGGGGGCTAAGTGAAGATGAAATGATGTTATACCATCTTGTGTTTGACTTTCCAATTGATAACTTTGATTTATATAAGCATCATAAATCATAAGATTCTCTGCTCTTAATGAAACATCTGTATCAATACAATGATGGATATTTTCATTATTTAACATATAAATGATACCATCATCTTGTTTATACTTATATGTTACAAGTTTTTCTTCAAAAGATGAAGTGATGATATCAGTATATTGATAAAGAATCTCACCGATTTTCTCCAGTGGTACTTTTTGACAGTGTTCCATTAAATACTTTGGATAGTCATCAATGAAAATAACTTGAACATTTTTAGCAAGTTCATTGATTTGATCTAATAGAAATTGTGGTAATCTTTGAGCATATGGAATAACCAATACTTGATATGCATAATTATTAATTATATAACTCTTATTCTCAATTCTTGCTTCCATAAGATAATCTTCACTAATGATATCACAGCCAATTTGATGATGAGAAAGTTCTTTTAAAACTTTTTGCATGAACATATAATCTCCAGACCATTCAGCAAATGCGTGATATAAAACACCAACTTGACAATCATGATAACCACCACTTAACAAATGACATAATCTATCAGCATAGGTAGACCATTTGTGGAAATAAAGATATTGAGGGTTATTGCCATGAGCATAAAAATGAGGGGGGCAGTCCCAATCTGGAAACTTTGCTGGATCAAATGCATGAGGGACAATAACATTAACACCATGGGATAGCATATGATCAGTTATCCATTTCATCATTTTTAAGCCTTCTATCCAGCCATAAGCACCAAATGCTTCACACATTAACTTTCCATTCTTTTTTGGATCCAATTTTGCTGCCGAAGCGCCCATTTTCACAAGAGCATAATGATAAAATTCACCATCACTTCCTCCTGTATTAAACGCATCATGATGATAATCCATACCTGGAACAACTTGTCCACCAATGATATCAATGCCTGCCATTGTTTGACCTGCCATGCCTCTAAAATAATGACCTGTTCCATATCCTAATCTGGCATGCGCATTATTATCTTCAATAGTATGTCCAACATAATCAACACCCTTTTCTTGACACCATTTTCCTATATATTGACTAAAGTTTTGACTATAAAGCTGAGTCACAATATTCATATATTCAAATCTTAATTGATACGCCGAAGGACTTTCACCAATAAAAAGATAAATGAGTTTTTCGTCTTTAAAATCTTTGTTTTTTTGTAATTGCTGATAAACTTCATTATTAAATGGTAAAGGCATGTCTTGTCTACCTATTGAAGCTGTTGTCCCTTTGATATTCCCAAATCTTGGTTCATCTGAAAAGAAACCAACAATTGTTTTTTGAAAATCATCATGATAATGTTCATAATGTTTCTCATAGACTTCTTGAATTAAAATTTGAGTGGCTTCTTTTTTCATTGGATCTAGATAATCTTGAGTGACTTCTTCACCACATAAAGTCTCATAAATGACAAAAAGACTATAATCTTTATGATCCAAAGTTAAATAAATTGCTTCATTTTCATAACAATTACTTACATCTTTTAATGTCCTTTCATCATATGCTATAGCATTTTCAGAATTATTTTCTACTAAAATAGCCTTAAAAAACTTATCTGAATGATGTCTTTTATCTTTCATGATTTCACGCATATCAACAAAATTTTTCACATTGATTTCAACATGTGTTGCATCACTTGCTATATCAAAACGACGATATGCTAAATATCTTTTTTTTAGTTCATCTGGCACTTTCCCATTTGCATAACCGGTAGGAAACTTAGCATCATCTAATATCCATAATTTCATATGGTTTAATTTTGCCTGTTCTATAATGAAATTCATTGTCTCCCACCATCCTGCTTTTAAAAATTCAGGATGTGGTCGAGATTCAATACACATATTGTAAATACCTTGTTCAATCATCTTATCTATATATTCTTTTAAGACTTCTTTTGACTCTCCATGCTGCCAAAAGAAGGGATATAAGTAATGCTGATTTTGATTTTGTAAGTTATCTTTTAATCTTTTCATAAATCCTCCTTAAATATTTGCATAATGGCTTCAGCTATATATGTATGTCCTAAAGGTGTTGGGTGATTTTCTTTATTAGACAAAGTAGAAATGAGATCATGTTCATTAACGACATCATTCCACATTTTATAAATATCAACTAATGATAACTGATATTGTGCAGCCATTTTTCTAACAATATCTACACGTTCTTTTAAATTGATATCTAAATCATTTGCAACGGCCTGATTAGGTGTTAATAATATTATTTCTGCTTGTGTTTCTCTTAAAATTCTTTGGATAACCTGTTCATAATAATATTGGTATTGATCTAAAGTTCCTCTATTTTTTGACCAATTTAAAGAGGCATTAATAATCACCAAATCTGGCTGATACATAATCACATCTCTTGTGAGTCTTTTATACATCCCCTTGATATTGTCTCCAGCTAAAGCACTGTTTATCATATTAATCACAGTTAAAGGAAATTGCTGATGCAATAAGTATTGTAATTTATCAACATAACTATCTTGTAAATCTTGTGCGATAATCATCTTTTGTTCATCAATCATTTCAAAATGTCCACCACTGACACTATCTCCTAATACAACGATACATGGATTTCTTAAATCAACAAAGCAATCATTATCTATTTCATGAAATTGAATGATATTCAAATGTTCCTTTAAAATTTGGATAAATTTTTTTGGTTTGATATGATTGGTCAAAGAATGAGTTAATAAATATTCTTCAAATTTTTGTTGATAATGAATAGCCATTTCATACTTTGATTTCATATATATCTCCTTTTCATAGACAGAGAAAGGGAATTGCAGAACTTGCAATTACCCTCAGAATTATTTTTCTTCAATTGAAACTTGTTCTTCTTGACATGCTTGTTTATCTAAGATTTTAAAGAAAGGTAAATAAACAAGAACGGTAATCATAATTTCTACTACATTCCATAAAGCCACTCGCCAGCCCCCAATGATTAATCCAGAGAATACTGGAATAGCAGCACCAGCTGCAATACCATTACCAACTGGTAATATACCAGTCATTGTTAATAGATACGAAATACCAATAAGGATAACTGGTAAAAAGACGAAAGGAATAAGCAGTGTTGCATTTAACATACATGGTAATCCAAAGACAACAGGTTCATTGATTCCAAAACATGATGGAACAATCGCTAATTTTCCAATTTCTCTATAACGTTTACTCTTTGCAGTAAAGGCACATAAGATAATTAATCCTAACGTACATCCTGCTCCACCAATATTTCCAATCGCATTGACCCAATTATAGGTCACAATATTTGTTGCAACTCCAGTTGCTGAAATAGCTGCTATATTTGCTGCATCTGCTGCCATCCAAATTGGCATAACCGCACTTACAACAGCGATTCCATGAATACCAAAGAACCAGCAAAAACCACTTAATACATAGATTAATAAAGCTGCCCAAATAGATCCACCAATAGATGTCAATGGTAAACCAATCACACTATAAATGGCTTCATGAACATTCCCAAAATCAGTCATTTGAAAAAGAATAGAAAGTGTTCCAAAGATAATCGCAATAACAACTCCTGGAATAATTCCAGTAAATGATTTTGAGACAAATGGTGGTACACTATCAGGCATTTTAATTGTGATATTCTTTCTCATTAAAAAACAATAAATATAACCTGTTATTAAGGCTACAAACATAGCAGTAAATAATCCTTTTGCACCTAACCAGCTTAAAGGTAAACTTGTCATAGCTGCATATCCTTCACCTGTTGTTTCCATTGGAGTAACAATCATGAAAGCAATTAATGATAAGATACCACCTGTAAATCCATCATACCCTTCATTATTCACAAATACATAACCAATTGCAAAAACAGCATAGACAGCTAACATATTTGTTGTGACATTGACAAGGACTTGAGTCAATGAATAGATACCTGTTGATTGAATGAAACTTTGATAAGCATCAATAGGAATTTGTTGTAATAATGAGCCAATTGCTCCTATCATCAAAGCTGCCATTAAAGACATTAATGCTTTTGAAATTGTTTGAATAATTTTATTATTATTCAAGGCATTAGCCATTGGTGCTAAAATTTTTTCTAATTTTTCCATAATTTTAATCCCCTTTTATATTTTTTGTTTGTCGACACATTTATCTTAACAAAGAAAACACTTACAAAATATATCGCTTTTTGTTTAAAAGATTATCCTATTTTGCATAGGATGAATATGTTTCCCGATAGACATGGGGTGTCATATGAAATTCATTTTTAAATATTTTATAAAAATATGTAATATTTTCATAACCAACTTCTAACATAATATCTGTTACTGGTAAGTGAGTATTTTTTAAAAGATGTACAGCATTTTTAAGTCTTTCGTTTTGGACCAATTGTTTAAAAGTTTGTCCAGTTTGTTTTCTAATAATTTTACAGACTTTATAATCTGGTAAATGTAACATTTCTGATAATACAACTAAAGAACCTTCCTGATAAGAAGTCGCTATATATTTTAAAATGGTACTGCTTATTAGTTTTTCATAACTATTAGCTTGATAAGTTTCAATATATTCAGGATGATTCATTAGTTCAGTCAATAATAAACCTACTAAAAGTTTTAGTTCTAATGAGTTATTCAACTGAGGAACGTATAAACTGGTAATAATAGATTCAATATATGATTTCACTAATACATTATCCTGTAATTTGAAGACAAGATATTCTCCATTATTTTCATAAGAATAAAGTGCCTCAAATATAAAGTTAAAAACGTCATTCTCATGTTCCATCATCATTGATAAAAACTCAAGAAATTCAGGCTTAATAATAAAATTAAAAATGATATCATTTTCATGACAATACTCAATAGAATGTTCAATATTCTGATTCAGTAAAAGTAATTCTCCCTCATGTAATACGATTTTCTGATCATCAATAATATGTGTCATTTCTCCACCATAAACATACATTAACTCAATATAATTATGTTTATGTTTGGGATATTCTATAAAGCGTGCATGTTTTCTAACACCTATTTGCTGATGCTGATCTAATATTTTATAGCAGTCAATAATCTGACTCCTATCATTAAGATAAATACTTCTATCAACTTTATTCTTTCCATTCAAATTATCAATCTCTTCATCAGTAAAATACACTAACTTCTCTAATATACTCTCCTGTAACATCATATCGCCTCTCATCTGTTGAATCATGTCTTTTCTTTATTATTATAACAACATAATTTTGCCTTTTATATAACCCATTTTTTGTTATTTACTAACCAAACTTTAGATTGTATAATAATCATAGGTGATGCATATGCGAAAAGATGAACTTGATAAACTCCTTAGAAAATATACAATTTCAGAAATCAATCATAAAAAGAATATCAAAACTGATTATTCTCATATGCCTTTTATGTATGATCAGCACCAAAATAAAATTTATAATTTCCAATTTTCTCACTTACTTTCTAATCAAACAATTGCAATTTTAAGAAATGAACGTTTTGCTGATGTTCCTACCCATGTTCATGATTTTATTGAAATGAATTATATGTATTCAGGGCAATGTGTTCAAATCATTAATGGCAAAAAGAGTCTATTAAAAAAAGGGCAAATGACCTTAATTGATACAAAAACACCCCATTCATTAGGATATACTGATGAAAATGATATCATGATTAATATGATCATAGGTAAAGAATATTTAAATCATCAGATTTTCTCTAAACTCTCTCATCAAAATCTTATGACTTCCTTTTTTATCAATGCTTTTAATGATCAATCTCAATTTAACTATATGATTTTTAATACTGAAAATAATGAAAGACTTCAAACCTTTATAATTGAATTATTATTAGAGTACTATCAGCCAACTATTCACTCATATGAAATGCTGAATAGTTTATTTGTTTTAATTATACTAGAAATGATGAACAATCTTGATACAAGTATCAATTATGAATCCGTCAGTGAATCTAACTCTATTATCTTTGCTGCTTTAGAATATATGGAGCATCATTATCTAACTTGTACATTAGAATCTACAGCAAAGCATGTCAATGTTAATGCGAGTTATTTAACAACACTTCTTAAAAAATATTTTCAAAAGTCATATAAAGAATTAATCATTCAATTAAAGATGGATTATGCTTGTTCTCTTCTTTTAAATACTAATGAAACAATCGATGCAATTGCAAGACAATGCAATTACCAAAATTTAAGTTTCTTTTATAAAAAATTCAGAGCAATTTATCACTGTTCACCCAAAGAATATAGAAATAAACATAAATTTTAAAAATTTTC
>NZ_HG005291.1:76487-125007 GCF_000455285.1 Candidatus Stoquefichus massiliensis AP9
GATCCATTGAGATTGATGCTTTTGCGACCGCTGATGGTGACTACTTTAATGTCGATGTTCAAAGAGAAAATATGGGAGCACATCCAAAACGAGCAAGATATCATGAAAGCTTAATCAATGCTCACATCAGTTTTCCAAAGGAAAAGTGGAATCAGATTCCGCGTGTATATGTTATCTTCATTGCTGAACATGATGTGTTAGGCTACGGACTACCAATTTATCATATTAGCAGAAGGATTAACGAAAACAATGAGAAATTCAATGATGAGTCAGTCATCATCTATGTCAATGGTGCCATTTGGGATGATACACCACCGGGCAGACTTATGCATGACTTTCAATGTCAGAATGCTGATGACATGTACTATGAAGTATTAAGAGAGAAAGTAAAGTATTACAAAGAAGGATGAGGAAAAGTTCAAATGTGTAAAATCATGGAGCAAATTAAGAATCAGGGTATTGAAATAGGTGAAACAAGAACAACAGTTCATAATATTAAGCAAATCATGTTAAAAATGAATTATACACTTGAGGAAGCTATGGACTTATTAAATATTCCAGAAGCCAAACAGCAACTTTACAAAGAAAAAATTTATTCATAGTTATACTGACAATTAGAATGAGATTTATAATAAAAGGAAGAGTCAATTTCACCACCAAAATGAACAAGACTTTTCCTTTTACTTTTTTAATAATTATTAAAATTTATATTTATCTAATATAGCAGTGCTAATGATTAACAAAGCACTGCCTAAAATAATCACAAATCTAAAGGCATAATTTATATTTAACCATGTAAGAAACTCCTGATCATTGATAACGCAAACAATACACAACAATATAATTATGAAACTCCAGATAGTTCTATTAAATATTTTTAAGTGCTTCTTCTTTACTATTTGATATATATTCATCATTGAACACATATAAATCATAAAAATTAAAATAAAGACAATTAACATATTTAATCATTCCTTTCATAATGTAATCTATATTCTTGAGGAGTCATATGAAAATACTTTTTAAAAATACGGTAAAAATAAGATATATTTTCATAACCAACTTCCTGAATAATCTCAGATAAAGGCAATCTTGTTGTCACTAAAAGTTCTGTAGCAGTTTTTAGTTTCTTTTCTTGCATAAGTTGAGTAAATGTTTTTCCAGTTTGTTTCTTAATAATCTTACATATTTTATAATCTGGTTGATGAATATTTTTTGATAAATCTATTAATGTGCCATCATGATAATGTATAGCAATGTATTTTAATATTGTACTGCTCAACACTTTTTCATAAGTATTACCCGTATAACTCTCTATATGTTCTGGATGATTCATTAACTCTGTTAATAAAAGACCAACTAACAGTTTTAATTCAATATGATTGTAAAGCTGTGGTTCATAAATATTAATAATGATAGATTCAATATAAGAAGTTACTTTTTGATTTTCTTGTACTTTAAACACCAGAAATTCACCATCATTATCATATGAATATAAAGTATCAAAAATAAATTTTGAAAGAACATTCTCATCTTCTATCATAGTTGATAAAAATCGCAGAAATTCTGGTCTTATAATAAAATTAAAGATAATATCATTTTCATGACAATAATCAATAGAGTGTTCAATATTCTGATTTAACAAAAGAAGTTGACCTGTTTCAATTGTGATATCTTGACTATTGATATGATGTGTCATTGTTCCACTATAGACATACATTAATTCAACATAGTTATGACGATGTGAGGGATACTGAGTGAATCTTGCATGTTTTCTTACAGAGAACATTTGATTATCATTTAAAAGATGATGATAGTCTATAATATTGGAATTTTCATTATAAAAGATACTTTTATCTATTGTTTGTATCCCATTCAATGAGTTGATTTCTTCTTCAGTAAAACAAACAAGCTGTTCTAATATGTATGTAGGTATCACGATGTTTCCCCTCCTACTAACTCTCTTTTCATTATAAGTCATATTCATTTCATTTTCAAATGACTAAAAAGGATAGTGTATTCTATCCTTGCGTATATATGATCATTTCATCATCAGAGATTTCCTTTTGATAATCTTGATTGAGATCAATCTCATAATGAATACTTTCTGGAATGCTAAGCTTCCAAATTATACGATAACCCTCTCTTTGCCATAACGAACGAATTGTTCCTTGTTTTGTCTCAATTGAACATTCAACATGATTCACTATTTTAGAAAAATAAGGTGAGAGTTTAACTTTATTAAATCCAACAGCATCTTCACAAATTTGTATACCAGCTAATGCCTGATAATACCATTGTTGATAACTTGCAAACATTGCATGATTTAATGAAAGTTGTTCACCAACAAATAATTCTGCTAAAGCTTTATTACCACCTTTTAACATAGCACGATAACCAATATCACTCTCTTGTAGTAACCATTTCTCAATGACATCATTATAACCGTAGCGATTTAAAACTTCATATGTGAGAACCATTCCATAAATACCAGAATTGAAAATTCCTTGATCAGCTTCTATTTTTTGAACAAATTTTTGACATAGTAATTCTGATGAAGTCAATTGTAAAGCGATCGCAAAGGCAAAGCTTGTTTGAGTTCCTTCACCAAAAGTTCCATCATCATTTTGGAATTTATGAATTATCATTAATTTTAATTCATCATATCGTTTCTGATAGAGTGATATATCTTGATTGATAATTTGTCCAATGAGAATATTGTATTTTAAAAATAGTAAAACTGTACAATACCCTAAAAACAACTTATCTGGTGTTGGTTTTCTGAATTGACCTGCGATTAACAAACTTCCATGATCACCCAAACAACAATGAACTAACTTTTCTAAATCATAATCTAACAAATATTTTATCTGTTTTAAAAGATATGGATATTCTTCCTCTAATAGACTCTTATCTCCATAATACTGATAATGTTTATAAGTTAAATATGGGTAAACAAGTTGCCATAATAATGGTCCTTCACCTTGTCCTGTTCCATTGGATTGAATACCAACATATGGAGCAGTTTCTGGAATTCCACCATTTTCAGTCTGTTCATAACGAAAATCTCTGATTATTTTTTTATAGAACTCTTCTAAATCAAACAGATAGAGATTTGAAATTGCTAAAGCAACCATATCACCACCATATCCTAATCTTTCACGTGCACAATCTTCAAATGTACCATGAACATTATTTAATTTTGTACGCATTGCTGCATCATATAGTTGAGTAAGAATCGCATTATCAGTTCTGACTGTTCCTATTTGTTTTAAATCAGTATGAACATAAGTTGCTGATAAACTCTTTATATCTTCTTGGTGTAGACCTTGAATCAATACATATCGAAATGAGTGATAAGTAAAAGTATTTGTATAATCATTATATCCATTACATGCAATCAATTCATCTTTTTGAATGCCCATAGTTGGTGCACCTAAACCGCCATTCACAGTAAAATCTTGAATCTGTTCTCCAACACTTCCTGCTAAACATGTATGATAATCCATGACTCCATCTTTAAAGTTTTCACTATATTGAAGAATAATATGCTGATAATCTTGAGCCTGAAATTCAATATTTATAAAACCTGAAATCATCTCTCCAAAATCAACAACAAGTCCATCATTTGTTTTGATATACTTTTTGGGAAGAACTGTATCTTTTCTTCTAATAGGAGGAATTTTATTCAATTGCATATGTCTTTTCACTTGATCAGTGCATACTGATTGAAAAGATGATTCATAGTCATGTAAATCAACTCTTTCGCCTAAATAAAGATTATCGAATAAGAATTGACCTTCTTTCATCAGCCATGATTCATCACTTGATAAAATGACATTTTCATCTTGAATCAAATCACAAATAACTCTTGGTTCTCCAATCTCTTTTAAACGTTCTCTTAAATTATATTTTCCAAATAAGCGTAAAGGAGAAGGATTATACATCCCATTTCCCAATTCTATTTGAATTTCATTTTGACCAATCTGTAAAAATGATGTTACATCATAAATATCATAATACACACATTTTTGAAATTGCGTCCATACAAGATTTAACTCATCTTGTGTTATTCTTTTTCCATTAATAGAAATAACTGAATATCCCAATGTCGCAATATATAAATATGACGCTTTTATACTTTTCATATAAAATTGTTTAAAAACAATTGTATTTCTATGATCTTGATAATATAAAGAATCATCTTGACCATAATCCCTATCATAACCCTTTATCCAGCATCCCTTAAATTGATAATCATCTGTCATAAATTTCATCTCTTTCATAAAAGAAATACATATCAAAGAAGTTTATTCAACTTCTTTGACTGTTTCTCCCTCTTGATTTTGTAATTCTAATTCTGCTTCTTCTTTCAATATCTGATTATCAGCAACTTTAACAAATGGCAACCAAATCAATACAACTGCAACTAAACAAACAATCTGTAAAATAGAACCAGCAATACTTCCCGTTGTAAGATATCCACTGATAATAAGAGGTGTTGTCCAGGGAACTTGTGCTAACCCTGTACAAACAGGAACCAATTTTAAAGCAAAAGCCATATAAGAAATCACAATAGATGCAACATTACTTAAAATAAATGGAATGAAGTAAACAACATTCATCATTAATGGAATACCAAACAATGTTGGTTCTCCAACATTGAAGATGTATGGTACACCAGCAATTTTCTTCATTTCTTTATAACGTTTACTTTTTGCGATTAAGATAATTGCAAGAATTGATCCAACGATTCCAATTCCAGCAAAACTATCCCAGAAACTTTGACAGATAATATTTGCAGGAACGCCTCCTGCCATAGAAACAGTTTTATTAGCATCCTGTAACACTTGGAAGATAGGTGTCATGACACCATTGACAATAGAATCACCATGAATACCAAAGAACCATAATAATTGTGAGAACATCTTTACAACAATAACACCTGGTAAAGACCCTCCTACCGCTTGAAGTGGCATACCTAAGACAGTATTGAAAATAGCTAAAGCACTACCACCACTAAAAGCATCAATAACTAATCTAATAATCCAGAAAATTGTAATCACGACAAATGAAGGAATAATAGATTCAAACGGTGCAGATACTGCTGGTGGTACAGCCGCAGGCATTTTAATTTTAAAACCTTTTTTATCAATAAACTGATAAACTTTGGCAGTCATAATAGAAATCAAGATTGATAAGAAAATTGTTTGTGCACCTAAAAAAGTTACATCAATAAATTTTATATTTGTATTGGCATCAATAGTCTGAGTTCCAAATGGAACCAATAAAACAAAAGATACAACAGCTGTTAATGTCACTTGCATACCATTGATTTTCAACTTATCAGCTAAAGATCTAGAAATTGCAAGCAATACTAATAAACCACCTATACCTAAACTGGCATCATTAACCAAAGCAAGTTTTCCTTGCCACACAGCAGTTTTTAAACCAGTGATATTGGTAATAAAATCAGTAAATGCTGGGACTGGGAAGAACGCAATAATCAAGAAGATAGATGCAATAAATGCAAAAGGCATATATGCAAGCATGCCATCTTTAATCGCATTAATATAAATATTTCCACTTAATTTGATAGATACTTTTCCAAGAACATTTGAAAGAGTATCAAAAAACGAATTTTTACTTTCCATAAAAGTATTTCCCCTTTCGATTGACTTTTATATCATGTTGTAATTGAATAGGCCATATCGTTATTACACATACATTATAAAATGTTCTTCATATCTCTACAATGTCAGAATACGATTTTATGACTATCAAAATTCGACTCAATAAGGTACAATAGATAAAAGGAAGTGAAAATGATGAACTACCAAGAATTAGAAGAAAGACTTTGTTCTCCAATGGCTTATAGCTATACTTCAGACGAAGAACTCCTTAGCCACTTTAAAGAAAAATTTACAATCGTTTCCTATCACAAGGATATTATGTTTATTTTCCATCATGAACGTGAATTTCAAAATCGCAATCATATTATCAATCTCCATCAAAGAGCGAGTGGTCGTGTTCCTATGCATATCTTTCACTATATTGTTATGACATATGTTTATTCTGGAACATTTGAAATTACAGTTGAAAATGAAACAGTCACATTGAACGCTGGTGACATTATTGTTTTTGATAAACATGTTCCTCATAGCGTTGCTAAAACGAGTGAAAATGATTTAGGTGTGAATATTATTCTTCATGAAAATTATTTTTCAAAACGTTTTATCAATAAATTACCTAATGATCAGTTAATGTCACAATTTATGATAGAACTTATGAATCATCAGCATACACACAATCATTATCTACTATTTTATACACATCAGGATCACCTGATTCATAACTGTATTCAAAATATTTTATGTGAATATTTCGATTCACAACTTTCTTCAGATGATATTATCGATAACTATATTATGATTCTTATCACTCATCTTGCAAGAAAAGGCCAATATAATACAAATTTATCTGTTAATACTTTTAAAAACCAAGAACTATTGAATAAGATTATTGAATATATCCAACATCATTATCAAGAAGGAAATTTAAATAAAATGTGTCGACATTTTGGTTATGATCCTTCTTATACAAGTAAACTTATTAAGAAATTTGCTGGTAAAACATTTAAAGAAATCGTTAATGAAGAGCGAATGAAAAATGCTATGATTCTCTTACAAAACAAGGAACTTCCTATATATGAAATTGCACAAGAAATTGGCATACAAAATCTCACATCCTTTTATAAACGTTTTCAAGAATATACAGGAGAAACACCTCAAAATTATCGAAACCAATTATAAATTCATCAAAACAGTTCAATTTTATCATCTGCATTTTCAAAACTTGCATTTTTTCTTCACAATAAGTTCAAGACTTGTTATAATAATACACGAGGTGATGAATCGTGGAAAAACGTGAACCAAAAGATTTAACAAATTATGAACGACGTTTTGAAGAAGATCCTAGCTCGTTTAATGATTTTCAAGCTATGGACTATGTAAGAGAATTAAAAAATCAAGGACGTACTGACGAGGCAATTGAAGTCGGAAAAACATTCTTGCAAGTTGGTGAAGGATTAACTGGGTATATTAATCAGTATTGTTATGCTCTTTATAATAAATTCATTAATATTGATGAAAGCCAAATAGCAGAAAAAGAAGATTTGTTTTTTGGTATTGTTGATGAAATTGCGTCTTTATGTAAACAGGAGAAGTATTCTCCTTTAGAAGCAGCAATCAATAAAGCAACAAAATATGTCATGAGTAAAACTCCAGTCAATTATAAAAAATTATCAGAATTGCTTGATCAACTAGATGTACAAACATTAAGTGTTGAGCCTTTTGTTAATAATGCTGGAAAAGAATATGAATCAAAAAAAGAAAAATGGTATCGTTTAAAAGTAAGATGCTCTTTCGAACTTGGAGATTATAAACAATGTGTTGAATATGCCAATATGGCTTTCGCACAACCAATCAAATGGCATTACAACAATTCAAATTGGGTAAAATATTATCGTGCTTCTTCTTTAGTAAAATTGGAAAGATATGAAGAAGCAGAAAATGAATTCTTATCTTTAGGTAATAGAATTCCTAATGTTGATTCATTTGATGTTTTATATGATTTGTATATGAATACTGGTAAAGAAAAAGATGCTTATACAAATTTAATTTATAAGTTCTTTACATCTGGTTATGATCCAAAACAATTATCATTATATGAAAAAGTATTAGAGATGGTCAAAAAAGGAAAAAATCCTGAAGTTATTGCTATTGCAAATGCATTTGTTTATAAGTTAAATGAAGAATTGCAACAAAATACTTCTGATTATGAAATTACTGATGAGTATAAAGATTTAGATAGTAGTACATTATATGATCGTTTATATAATCAATTAATGGAACATCTAGATTCTTATATTGAACGTTATGAAGGAAAAGTTGTTTATTATAATAATGATAAACAATTTGGAAGTATTTATCAGGAAGATGATGATAATTTATTCTTTAGACAATCTGATTATATCTATGATGAGATTGTTGAGAAAAGAGATGTTGTGGAATATAGTGTTATGAAAACATTTGATGTTAAAAAACAACGTCCAACTACAAAGGCTATTTTGTTAAAGACCCTTTATGAGGATATTAGTTACTAAGCTATGAAATTTTCATAGCTTTTTTCTTTTGTCACTTATTATACATTAATGCATAATTTATAAAGAGGTGAAATTATGTTATCAATACTTCAAGAGATGCCTATTTTGATTTTCATTGGAGCAATTATCTTTAATTGGCTTTCTACTTTTTTAGGGGCTTCTCTTGTCTATTTTACAAAAAAAGAAAATCAACATTTAATTTCTATTGCTTTGGGAAGTAGTGCTGGTATTATGATTGCAGCATCTTTTTTCTCATTAATTCTACCAGCCATGGATTTATTAGAGGGCTTAAGTAAATGGTATCTACTGATTATTCCTTTTGGGTTCTTCTGTGGTGTTCTCTTTTTAACATTATGCGACCATTTCCTGCCACATGAACATATGGTATCTGGAGAGATTGAGGGAATTGATTCAAAGCTTTCACAAAATCAATTACTTATGTTAGCAATGACTTTGCATAACATTCCTGAAGGTTTAGCTGTTGGTGTAGCCTTTGCCTGTGCACATCAGGATATTATCCCTGCATTAATTTTATCTATTGGTATTGGCATTCAAAACTTTCCAGAAGGAACCGCTATTTCATTACCGATGCATCAATATGGAAAAAGTAAGTTTGTTGCTATGATGTATGGACAGTTCTCTGGTATTGTTGAAATACCAGCAGCTATTATTGGCTATATCTTTGCCACAGCAATCAATAATGTTCTTCCCTTTGCATTAAGTTTTGCAGCTGGTGCAATGTTATTTGTCTGTGTTGAAGATATGATTCCAGAAGCATCATGTAAAAATCAGATAGATATTGGAGCTATCTCCTGTATGATAGGCTTCTTGATTATGATGGTTTTAGATATTATGTTATCTTAGGAATAGTTATTCTATTCCTCTTTTATGATATTTATAAATATTATACTTAAATTTCTATTTTTCACTTTTCTTTATGTAAAATTAAAATGTTTGTATTGACAAACAAATTCCATTCCTTTAAGATAAGAGATATACATTTATAAAAACAAAAACATTGATGTGACAAAGTAAAAATTCCTGAGACATAAGAGATATGATGGTTGGTGCAAATCATACGTTAAGGAGTTTTGAATTCACCACGGAGTTGTTATTCTGATAAGGAATAACCGGAGTCATAACGTTATTTATGAAAAGTTTTCAACTTACGAAGGTTATACTTGTGAAAGTATAACAAACTGAGGTGGTACCGCGATCACTCGCCCTCTATGAGCGAGTGTTTTTTGTTTTTATAGGAATGGGGAGGAAAAATATGAAAAAATTAGCTGTATGTATGTTAGCATTAGGATTAATGCTTACTGGTTGTGGTTCAAACAATTCAGAACCTAGTGAAACTAAAGATTTATCAAAAGTGAAGATCGGTGCTATTCAATTAGCACAACATCCTGCATTAGATAAAGCATATGAAGGATTTCAAAAAACATTAGCAGAAGCTGGGATTAGTAAAGATCAAATTGATTATCAGAATGCAAGCGGTGATGCTTCTAACTGTCAAACAATTGCAGAGAAGTTTACAAATGATGGTGTTGATTTAATCTATGCGATTGCAACTGATGCCCTTCAAGCTGCTGCTAACAAAACAACAACAATTCCTGTTATTGGTGCTGCTGTAACAAACTTTGAAGAAGCTGGTGTTGTGAAATCAAATGAGAAACCAGAAACAAATGTGACTGGAGCAAGTGATATGAATCCAGTGAAGGAACAAATGGATTTATTAAAGAAATTAGTACCAAGTGCTAAAAAAATCGCCATTTTCTATTGTAGCGATGAAGCAAATTCAGTCTACCAAGGAAATATTGCCAAAGAAGCTGCTACAAAAATTGGTTTAGAACCTACAATTGTGACTGTCCCAAATGATTCAAGTGCAATCTCTCAAGTTACTGAATCTTTGATTGGTAAGTATGATGCAGTTTATATTCCTACAGATAACTTATTAGCTTCAAATATGGCTACAGTTGCTCAAATTACAAATGCTAATAAAATACCTTGTATAGTTGGTGAAGAAAGTATGTGTAAAAACGGTGGTATTGCAACATTAAGTTTAGATTATTATACTGTTGGTGCTAATGCAGCCAAATCAGCATTAGCAATCTTAAAAGGTGAAGCAAAACCAGAAGAAACTCCTGTGACTTTTATTGATGCAAAGGATTGTAAATATTTTGTCAATAAAAAAGTTGCTGATCAATTAGGAATAACTATTCCAACTGATTTGAATGCAACACTCATTGAAGAATAGGTGTATATAAATGGGATTATTATTATCATTACAAGGTGCTGTGGGCCAAGGGATTCTTTGGGGAATCATGGCCCTTGGTATATATTTAACATTTCGTGTTTTAGATATTGCTGATTTATCTGTTGATGGAAGTTTTGCAACCGGTGGTGCTGTTTGTGCTGTTTCCATTATTAATGGGATTCATCCAGTTATTGCTGTTATATTGGCAACTTTATCAGGTTTTGCTGCTGGATTTATCACTGGTTTCTTGCATACAAAATGTAGAATGCCAGCCATCTTAGCAGGAATTTTAACACAATTAGCTTTATATTCAATCAATTTAAGAATTATGGGAAAGAGTAATATTCCTCTTCTTCAATCTTCTACATTATTTAAAGATTTTGCAAATTTTGTAAATATGACACCAAATTGGATTACCATTATTATTGGACTCATTTGCAGTCTTCTTGTGATTATTGGTATCTATTGGTTCTTAGGAACAGAATTTGGATCATGTTTACGAGCAACAGGTAACAATGAAAATATGGTTCGTGCAAATGGAGTCAATACTGATACAACAAAATTATTTGGCTTAATGTTAAGTAATGGATTGGTTGCTATGAGTGGTGCTCTTGTTACACAACAACAAAGTGTTGCTGATGTTAAAATGGGTGTTGGAGCAATTGTTATTGGACTTGCTTCAATAGTCATTGGAGAAGTTGTTTTTGGTAAAAAAGCAGGATTTAAATTAAGATTGGTTTCTATTATTATTGGTTCTATTATTTATCGTATTATTGTTGCTCTTGTTTTACAGATGGGATTAAATACAGATGATTTAAAGTTATTAACAGCATTAATTGTTGCGATTGCTTTAACTGTTCCTGTGCTTCTTGAAAAGAAAAAACGTGTTGCTATGTACAAGAAACTTACTGGAAAGGAGTTCCAAGATAATGCTTAAATTAGAAAAAGTATCAAAATCTTTTAATGTTGGAACACCTAACGAAAAGCAAGTTCTAAAAAAATTGAATTTAGAACTTAATGAAGGTGATTTTGTCACTGTTATTGGTGGTAATGGTGCTGGTAAAAGTACTATGCTCAATATGATTGCTGGAGTTTATCCAATTGATTGTGGAATTATTACACTTGATGGAAAAAACATTTCTCTTGCTGCTGAATATGAACGTGCAAAGATGATTGGTCGCGTTTTTCAAGATCCAATGATGGGTACTGCTGGTGATATGCAAATTATTGAAAATTTAGCAATGGCAGCTCGCCGTGGTAAAAATAGGACACTTCGCTGGGGTGTTACAAAAGAAGAAAAGAAAGAATATTATGAAGTTGTTAAGACATTAGGCTTAGGTCTAGAAGAAAGATTAACAAGTAAAGTTGGTTTACTTTCTGGTGGGCAGCGCCAAGCTTTAACACTTTTAATGGCAACTTTGCATAAACCAAAACTTCTTTTGTTAGATGAACATACTGCTGCTCTTGATCCTGCAACAAGTGCAAAAGTTTTAAATTTAACAAATAAAATAGTGACCGAGCAGAATTTAACAGCTTTAATGGTCACTCACAATATGAAAGATGCTATTGATATTGGCAATCGTCTCATCATGATGTATGAAGGTCATATTATCTATGATGTCAGAGGAGAAGAAAAGAAAAAATTAACAGTTAATGACTTACTCAAGAAATTTGAAGAAGCTATTGGTGAAGAATTTGTTAACGATAGAATGTTATTAGGCTAGAACTTCTAGCCTTTTATTTTTTTATAAAAAAGAGTCTTTCTTTTTCTAATACACAATAAAAAATATCTCTATAATCACTTACCCCATGCTGATGAAGTTGTTTTTTTAGCCATGCTTCATCTCTATTCATTGTTTTTAAGATTTCATAATTAATTTCACCATCATTAATTAATGATTCCGGCATATCTACCTGACTCTTTTGAGATTCAATTACTGATAATTGTCCATCTGTTTCTAATACAGCAAATTCGACTTCTGATAATGAACCAATACCTTGTTCTCTTAAATGATGGCACAAATCATCAACCGAATAATTTAAAGCCCTCATTTTCTCCTGATTTAATTTACCTTTATAAACAATAAAAGTGGGATGTCCCTCTAATACTTTTTTTACAGGTTTATACTTCATAGATACAAAAGAACATAATTTATCTAACACAATAATAACAAGTGCTGCTAATGCACCATGCATAAAATTAACATTATCATCACCAATAGAAATTGTCATTAATTCACTGATCAATAAAAAAACAATGAGATCTGAAACACTTAATTTACCCATTTCCTTTTTGCCAAGATATCTTAATAAAAAGACAAGATAAAAATATGTGGCAATACATTCAATAAATATTTCTACATATTTCATAAACCAAACTCCTTTTCATATACTATACAAGGAGGAAATTATGAAAAAAACAATACGTACTTATATCAATACTCTATTATTATTTCTCATTCCCTTTGTAGTGATTTCATTTATTCTTGCCATTTTATCTTATTTCATGCAAACAAACTCTTTTATTATGAATATTATGATTCAGGTGATTTCATATTTATTATTAATTGTTGCAGCACTATATTTTACTTCACAAATCACGAAAAAAAGAATATCTCATTGCTTATGTTTTACATTAATTTACTTTTTATTAAGTTTATTGATTCATTTAGGAAATATTCATTATATTCATTTATTTGTCAAATCACTATTGTTTATTGTTATTGGTTTCTTTAAAGAAATAAGAAGTCAAAAAACGGCATAAAAAAACAAGTTTTAACCAACTTGTTCAATAAACATAAAAACAGTAACAACAATTAATAAAAGGACGGGAATAAAGAGCGCTTTTATTACAAATTGATTTGTAAAAAAGACCCCTAAGCATGCACCAAGTATAAAAAATAGAATAATCATGTAGTACTCAAGACTCCTAATCAGAGTCTTTTTATCTTTTGTATGAAAATAGAGATAAAGATTTTCTGTCGCACTTCTTAAATTACCTGTACACATTGTTGAAGCATAAGGAACACCATGAAACTTTCTAAAACTCTCTACTTGTAACGAACAAACAAAAGAAATCATAATATTACATATCATATTATAATTTTGTGGTATAAAGATAATTATACATAAAACAAGCAATTCAATACATAAGATAATTTGACGCCAATGGATTTTAGGATGATTTCTAAAATGATGTTTAATCATTTCAGAAATCAATATCCCTACTAAAAAAGCAATAATTGGTAACAGATAGTATAATGCCTGTAAAAAATTCTGGTTCATTAACTGTATACCAAAGAGTACTATATTTCCTGTTTGTGCATTAGCAAAAACATGTCCTCGGCATAAATAAGTATAAGCATCTAAAAATCCTCCTACTATTGCTAAAACAATACCAATTTGAATAGTATCTGACATCTGTCTTTTCTCATTCATTTTTTACCCCCAAAAAAGAAAAAGATGATGTTGCCATCATCTTAAGAAATATATTCTATCTTTAAAATCTTAACCTCATAAGGTTCAGCAACCCCAACAGATACTATTTCATTGACACCATGATCCAAAATTGCTTTTGCTAATGGTGATTCATTTGATATTTTTCCATTTAAAGGATCAGTTTCAAATGTTCCGACAATAGTATAAGATTCTGGTTCAGGATTTTCTTCAGATAAATCTAAGATAGTTACTGTTGCTCCTGGTTTAGCAACATTAATATCTAATTGTGATTCATCAATGATTTGCACATGCAATAACATTTGATCAATTTCTTTAATTCTTGATTCAATATGTGCTTGTTTATCTCTAGCAGAATCATAGTCAGCATTTTCAGACAAGTCACCTTGTGAACGTGCTAATTGTAATTCTTCAATAACCTTAGGTCTTTCAACATTAATTAAATGTTCTCTTTCCTGTTTTAATGTTTCTACCCCACTTTGGGTTAATAATACTGCATCATGATCCATAAATATTCACCTCGCGAACTATACTATATCATAAAAATAATAAAATTGCTAGCACTAATCTATTTTTATAACTAATCAACAATACTTTTTATTTTTGTAATTAATAAATCAACCGCCACACGATTGCTACCACCCTCGGGAATAATAATATGAGCATATTTTTTAGAAGGCTCAATAAACTGCTCATGCATAGGTCTTACAGTATTAAGATACTGATTACAAACCGAATCAACACTTCTTCCACGTTCCTGTGTATCACGTTTTAAACGTCTAATAAAACGAATATCACTATCTGTGTCAACATAAACCAATATATCACATAACTCTCGAATACGTTCTTCTGCTAAAACAAATATACCTTCTAAAATAATAACATCTCTTCCTTCTATTGTCTCCGTTACTGGACTACGATTATGTTGTGTATAATCATATGTAGGTTTTTCTATTGTTTGTTTGTTCTTTAACTGTTTTAAATGTTTTACTAGTAAATTAGTATCAAAAGCAAAAGGATGATCGTAATTTGTCTTTGTTCTCTCTTCATATGTTAAATGACTTTGATCTTTATAATAATCATCCTGTTTCAAAATTTTAACTTTATGATTTCCTTGAAAAGCCTCATATAATTGCTCAGCAATTGATGTTTTACCAGAAGCACTTCCTCCAGCAATACCTATTATAATAGCATAATCCATCATCTGATAACCTTCCTTCCCATATCATTTGGTAATACTTCTTCATCAATTTGAACATATAAAACTTCCATTGGATGATTAGCAACCTCAATGATTTCTCTATCTTCATTATAGAGTTTTTTTACTGTAAAGAAAAGGTTTGGATGATGTGGTGAGAAAATTTCTATTTTATCACCTACTTTAAAATAATTGCGCTGTTCTATTTTTGCTAAATGATTTTGTGTATCATAATCTAAAATACGCATAACAAATTCTTGAGTTGGATGTTCATCTCTTAAAAAGAATAATTGCTCATCCTTGGTTGGATGATCATAGAAAAAACCATGACATAAAGCACGATTAGCTGCCTTCAATAACTCATCTCGATAACTCTCATCCGGTTGAAAATAATCAGGATCATCGCAGTAAGCATCAATTAATTTTCGATAAGTTGATACAACAGTAGCAATATAATGCAATGACTTCATTCTTCCTTCAATCTTAAAAGAATCAACACCTAATTCTATTAACTCACCAATGTGATCAATCAAAGACATATCTTTACTAGACATACTAAAAGGCATATCATCTTCTCTATTCACAAGCATATCATTCTCATATAAGTCATAATACCAGCGACATGACTGTGAACAGCCACCACGATTTGCATCTCTACGACTCAAGTAGTTAGATAACATACACCTTCCAGAATAATGAATACACATAGCACCATGAATAAAGTATTCTACATCAACAGGTGCATAATGCATAATTGTTTTCAAATCTTCATATGTCACTTCACGTCCCAAAACAACACGATCCATTCCCATCTCTTTATAAAACTCAATGGCTTTTAAATTAAGGGTTGATAATTGTGTCGAAACATGAACTTCTAAATGAAGATTCATTTCTTTTGCAATCTTCATAATATACGGATCAGCAACAATAATTGCAGTTACACCAATATCATCTAAACACTGTAAATACTCCTTAATCCCCTCTAAATTATCCTGATGTAATATAATATTACATGTCACATGAATATGTGCATGGTATTGTTTAGCAAATATAACTGCTTCTTTAATATCATCAAGTGTAAAATTTGATGCTTGTGAACGTAAAGAAAACTCTTTTCCACCAACAAATACAGCATCAGCACCATACATAATTGCAACCTTTAACTTTTCTAAATTCCCTGCTGGTGCTAATAACTCTGGTTTTTTTATAATCTTTCTTTTTCCATTAATGATTTGACTCACGTTTCTCATTATCCATTTTCCTCATATCTTCTAATTTATAAACAGTCTGATCAAATAAAAATCCTCTATCCAACGGTGTCTTTAAACGATACAATAAATTCATATATTCTTTAACATCCTTATTATATGTACCATTTTTAAAACTTTTTAATGCATCACTATATAAAGAAGCAACCTCTATCGCCTCTCCTTCACTCATCATCAATGTTTCAATATACAAATAATCAAATTCTTGTATTTGGTTAAATAAATCCAAAGTATATAATCTTGTATCAGAGAAAATATGTGTTCCTTTTTCATCCTCAAAAATTCTCAATAAATAATCAGAATTTTTTGCTTTTAATTTTAAATGAGTTTGACCATAAAGATCAAATTCCAATAAAGATGCTTCTTTATAATTAGATAGTAAAGTTCTTTTACTAGCCGCTATATATTCAACGCCATGACCATGCAACATTAAAGGCATATGAACTTCCTTTAAAATCATTAATTGTTCTTCTAAAGGAATAACCTTTGATAAAAAAGCACTTGTGACACCTTCCTCTTTTAATACATTTAATGTGTTTGCATTTGTATTTAAAGTTTCTGGATCATACATCATATCAAAATGATAATGTTTTTCTTTAACAATCTGTAAAACACCAAAATCCTGAAAAAGAATCCCTTTAATATTCAATTTTGACAACTGATCAATATACTTTTCTAAATCAGCAATCACATACTGATCATATAATGCATTCACAGCGACATAAAAATAACAATCTGCATATTGATTAGTAAGTAATTCTATTTCCGCATATGAAAAACAATAAGGTGCATGAAATGAATACTGACCCCCTAACACAAATGTATCAATTCCCATATCTATATAATCATACATTCTTTCTTTTTGATTAAGTGATAAAACTATTTTCATTCTTTTTCCTTTCTTTTAATCACACATATCCCATCTCCAATAGGATAATAATTGACATCATAGTCTTCATGATTAAAAATCCAATCTTTAAATCTCTTGATTTTCTTGACCAATTGTTTCGTATTTCTATTTTTAATATGATCAATATCAAAAATCATACCATGAAAATCTAAATTATCAACAATGATGATTCCTTTTTCTTTAACATAAGGAACATACTTCTCAAAAAATTTCTGATATTGAGCCTTTGCTGCATCAATAAACAAGCAATCATATGGAGTATTATGAAGGAAATGTTCATCAAAAGATAAAGCATCATTATGATGAATTGTAATTTGCTGTGTTAAACCAAAATCATCAATATGTTTCACAGCTTCTTGATAACGTTCATTATCAAGTTCAATTGTTTCAACTTTTAAACGATCGACATGTGTAGCCATCATTATTGCAGAATATCCAATAGCTGAGCCAATTTCTAAACATGATGTAGCTTGAATTTCTTGAAGTTGAGAAATCAAAAAGAGGATCCCCTCTTTTTGCATAACTGGTATATTTCTCTTTAATGCATCTTGTTCTAAATCTTCTAATTCTATTACTCTAACCATAATTTTGCATCCTTTGCCTTTTGGACTTCTTTTGTATGTTCTTCATATGATTTAGTATAAACCACTTTACTCTTATTGGTATCCTCTGGATCTTTCATGGCAAAAAAGTATAGATAGTCATGATGTTTATAGTCAATACATGCCTTCATTGTGGTATCTGGAACAGTACTAATAGGTCCAATAGGTAACCCTGTATATTTGTATGTATTATACTGAGAATCAATCTGTAAATGTGCTGTTGAAACATTCACACCAGTTCTCTGCCAAGCATAATTCACTGTAATATCACTTTGTAGCAACATCCCTTTATCTAAACGATTTTTAAAGACACCAGCTATCATTGGACGATCTGTTTCATCGCTTCCTGATTCTCTTTCAACAACAGAAGCAAAAGTAAGAAATTGATGTGGTGTCCATCCTAATTTTTGAATATCATCTTTATAGGCAGATAATTTTTTATCCATCATATTTAAAGCCAATTGTGTTACTGATTCAAGTGTTGGCTTTTCTTCAGTAATAAAGTATGTTTCTGGATAAAGATATCCTTCAAGTGGATACATAATATTTTTATTTAAGATACTCTCATCAATAAACCAATATTCCTTTATTAAAGATTTTAAATAATCTTGTTTTTCCCATTGTTTGATAACTTCATCTTTAGATATATCTAAAACTTTTGCGACAGAACTAGCAACCTCAGGAATTGTATTTCCTTCTTTAATTGTTAACTTTGACTTCAAAATATATTCAAAGTCAGGGTCTTCAATAATTGAAAAGATTTGGGATAATGACATATTCTTATTAAAAAGATATGTATTGGCTTGTAGATTATCAAAATGATTCAGCTTTAAAAATATTTTTCCACATAACTTATTCTGAACAAGTCCTGCTTCATCTAATACATCTAACATTTGTGTTGCAGATGTACCAGATTCAATTTTAACAACAACTTCTTCATTCTTTGATGATACTGCTGAAATACCATTATTATAAAATAAAAGACTTCCTAAAATTGCAACAGCAATAATAGCTCCAATACCTATTAAAATGAACTTTTTATTTTTCATAAAACATCCTCCATCTTTATTATTATAAGTGATTTTACAACAATTATCAATAAAACATCTTTTTTTGCATTGTTTTACAAAATAAACTATAATAAATCTAAGGAGTGATTTAATGAATTTAAAAAAATTAACTATTTTATCATTGATTATTACATTAATGAGTAGTTGTCAGCCAAATAAGGAAAATACTGTTACAACATCAAAACCGCAAAATGAATTAAGTTTTTCTGCTCAGGATACATTAGATTCTATGTCATTAAAAGAAAAGATTGGTCAATTATTTATAGTTAGACCAGAATCTTTAGATTTTTCATTGAACTCAAAACAAGTTCATGATCCTCATCAATACGGGCTAACAAACTGTAATGAAAACATGTTATCTGCACTTAAAGATTATCCTGTTGGTGGTATTGTGATGTTTTCAAAAAATATAACATCACCTTCTCAAATTCAGTCATTTATTCATAATTTTCAAAAAAATAGTGATATTCCTTTATTTATGGGAGTAGATGAAGAAGGTGGTCAAGTATCTAGAATTGCAAGTACAAATGGATTTCAAGTTAAAAAATATAAAAGCATGACAGAAATAGGAGATACAAATAATCCTGATAATGCAAAAAATGCAGGTATAGAGATAGGAAAATATCTTCACGAATATGGGTTTAATCTTGATTTTGCTCCAGATGCTGATATCAATACAAATCCACACAATCCAATTATTGGCACACGTTCTTTTGGTAGTGATCCTCAATTGGTTGGAAAAATGGTAAGTGCTACGATTGAAGGTTTCCATAGTTCAGATATTATGACATGTATTAAACATTTTCCGGGTCATGGCGATACTCAGACTGATACACATTTAGGATATGCTTCAACAAACAAAAACTGGCAGGAAATGTTAAAATGTGAAATGATTCCATTTCAAATGGGAATAGAAGCCAAAACTGATATGGTTATGGTTTCACATATCACAGCAGTCAATGTATCTTCAGATCAATTACCTGCCTCTCTTTCTTATGAAATGATTACTGAAAAGTTGCGTCATGAGTTAAATTATGATGGAATTGTTATTACTGATTCTTTAGCTATGCAAGCTATTACAAAACAATATAATTCAAAAGAAACTGCTATTAAGACTATTCAAGCTGGCTCTGATATTCTTTTAATGCCTGACAATTATAAGGAAGCTTTTGATGGTCTCATGAATGCTGTAAAGAATGGAATTATTGATGAACAACAAATCGATCAAAGTGTTTTAAAAATACTACAATTAAAGGAAAAATATCTATTTTAAAAGGATGAACTCGTCATCCTTATTTTTTTTCATATACTCTTCCCTCAACCATACAAACAGGTTCACCAACTGGATAATTGAAATGTGTTTCAAATAAAACACCTTTAGATTCTTCACGTTTTAACTCATATGATTCCAAAGTTCCACCTTTTTGTGATGCAACAACTAACCATCGATCATTAACCATAATCATTGATCTTGGATTTTCATCAGTATCAACGTATTCAATATATTCCAATTGACCATTTTCCTGATTAACGCCAAAGACGCTCACAGAGTCATGACCACGATTAGAAGCAAACAAATAATCACCAGATTGAGATAAAACAAGATCTCCTGCTAAACTTTCTTTAGCAAACTCATCTTTTGGATATGTATCAATTTCCTGAACAAAAGTAAACTGACAATCATTGTATTGATATACAGCCACTGTATTTGAAAGTTCATTAAGAATATAAGCAAACTTTCCATCATTTGAGAAAACAATTTTCTTAGGTCCTGAACCAGGTTTAACTTTAAAAGTATTCTCTTCATCTCTTTCAAGTTTTCCTTTTTCCCCAACACAATATAAAACAATCTCATCAGTTCCCAAATCACACACAACAATTCTTTGATGATCTGGTGTTTCATAAACAAAATGAGGATGTGGTTCACCCTGACGTTTTGGATCCACACTATGTCCAACATGTTTAATACATTGCGTTACTTTTACAATCTTCTGTTTTAATATTGGAATTGTCACGACTTCTCCATTATAATAATCAGCAGCATAAACAAAACTTCTATCTTCTGTGACATAAGAATTCATATATGTCTTTCCCTTATAATAAACTTTACCTGCTAATCCAAATTGGAGATCCATGCTTGCATATTGCCATATTCCTCCATCGGTATTTGTGCCACTATTATTTTTATAACATACATAAATAAAACGTTCACGTCTAAATATTGCTGTTGGATTTGTGAGTGACTTATAAAATTTCTTTTTAATTAATTCACCATTATCAACATCTAAATGAAAAACATACATTCCTCTTGTTAAATGATTTCCATAACTTCCTACAAATATTGGTTTCACATGTCTTGTTGGAAAAAATAATCCCATCTTTAAAATCCTCCTTAATACTTTTTATATTATTTCATATTTATATGAATTCTTTATAAACAAAGAAAGGTAACTTTCGTTACCCTTTATTATGACAACAGCATTCATGATCATCATCATGATCTTCACCATGACAACAAACATGTTCTTCATCATTATCATGACAACAAACATGATCTTCATCACCTTCATGGCAACATACATGTTCTTCTTCGTCTTCAGCATCTTCAGCCAGGAAACTATTAAAGACTTCTTCAATCATTTCCCATTCTTCTGGTGTCTCTACTGGATATAAATGTCCTTCATCATCATAAATTGATGAATAAACTTGTGGTGCTTCAACACTTGCATCATAATATAAAACATATTTCTTTTGAGTTTCATCACTTTCAAAAGTAAATAAAACATCAAATTCTAATTCATCACCATTATCATCAATAACTTGTATTTTATTTGCGTCCATACTATCTCCTTTGACTATCTAAATAACCTTGTAAAATCTGTATAGCAGCCATCTTATCAATGACTTGCTTTCTTTTCTTTCTTGATACATCAGCAAAAATTAATTGATTCTCAGCAATAACAGTTGTGAGTCTTTCATCAACTAAAATGACTTCAACATCCATCATTTTTTCAAGTCTTTCTTTAAAATCAATAGAGATTTGTGCTCTTTCGCCCAAATCTCCATTCATATGCTTAGGTAATCCAAGAACAATAGTATGAATGTTATTTTGTTGAACAATTTCTTTAATATGATAAGCAGCACTCTTATAATGATTATCTTTAAAGTGATATGTCTCGACCCCATGAGCAATCATACCTAAAGCATCACTCATTGCTATTCCACATGTTCTTGATCCTAAATCTAAACCTAATATTTTCTCCACTATTTAGACTCCAAATAAAATTTAACGAGTTCCTCAATAATTTCATCACGATCAATCTGCTGAATAATAGAACGTGCACCTTTATGACTTGAAATATAAGCAGGATCATTAGAAATCAAATATCCAGCGATTTGATGCACTGCATTATATCCTCTCTCGTCTAAGGCTTGTGAAACTGTCATTAAATTTGCATGAATAACTTCTCTTTTAATCTCTTCTGAATTAAATAGACGTGTTTGAGTAAAATCCTTTGCCATAGCACATACCTCCTGTCTATATAATCAATATTACACCATATTGCTAAAAATTGCTAGTAAAAGTGCTTAGAAACATTGTTTTATTTGCTCAATTGCCTCACTTATATGGCTATTATCAGCACAACCACCTTGTGCGAAGTCTGGCTTTCCGCCACCTCTTCCACCTGTTACTTCATTAATCATTTTAACAATATTTCCTGCTTTATGTCCACTTTGAACCATAGAAGCTGTCAATCCAACAAAATAAGACACTTTTCCTTCACATTCACTGACTAATACAACACATCCATTTTGTAATTGATCACGTAATTCAAATGTCATTTGTTTTGCTGTTGCAGCATCTTTATTTTCACTGACATATAAGAATTGTACACCATGAATGTCTTCAATATTCTTCGTTTTTTCTTTTGCTTCAATACTATTTAATTTATCTAAATATTGATCACGCTCTTTTTTAACAGTAGCAGCTTCATCAATAAAATGAGAAAGTTTATCAACAATTTCATTTTTATTCTTTATCTTTAATAATTCACTCATCATATGAATTGTTTCTTCATTTTTCTTTAAAGCAAGATAAGCATTTTGCGCAGTAACTGCTTCAATACGTCTTACTCCTGAACCAATACTTTCTTCGCTTTCAATCTTGAACAAACCAATTTGGGCACTATTAGAAACATGGCATCCACCACATAATTCCTTTGAGTAATCCCCAACACTAACAACTCTTACTTCATCCCCATATTTTTCATCAAAAAGTGCCATTGCTCCTGAATTTAAAGCTTCATCCTTACTCATTAACTGAATTGTAACATTTAATCCATTAAAGATTTGTTCATTCACTTGATCTTCAACTTGGCGAATTTCTTCATCTGTCATCTTTTGTGGATGAGTAAAGTCAAAACGTAACCTTTCGTTATCTACATAAGATCCTGCTTGAGATACATGCTCACCTAATATATTCTTTAATGCTTTTTGTAACAAATGTGTTGCAGTATGATTATTTTGAATTAACGCACGTTTGTGTGTATCAACAGTTAATGTCAATTCATCACCGACTTTAACACAACCCTGGTTGACTTCAATAACATGTAAATGCTGCTGATGAGGTGCTTTATTAACATGTGTTACACATATATCTGTCGTATTGTTAGACATTGTTCCTGTATCAGCACATTGTCCACCCATTTCAGCATAGAAAGTTGTTTGATTTAAAATGATTTCACCTTTCGTTGTGATTTCACCGCATTTGACTCCGTTTTCAAAAGTTGCAATTACTTTTGCAGTGATTGGTGTTGGATCATAAATAAATGAACTTGGTTCTTCAAAAGCCATTAAATCAGGTTTTTGTGATGACATTGATTCAACATCACCACGTGCATTTCTTGCACGTTCCTGTTGTGCTTTCATTTCTTCCTTAAATCCATCTTCATCAACACTAAATCCAGATTCTTCAGCAATCTCAACAGTTAACTCTAATGGGAAACCATATGTATCATATAATTTAAAAGCATCTTTACCATTTAATTGATGATCTTTTGTTTTTTGTAACATTTGATTTAATAATTTTTCACCATTAGACAGAGTTTTATGGAATGCTTCCTCTTCTTTTTTGACTAATCCACTTACATATTCAGCTTTTGCAGGTAAATAATCATAGAAATCTTTCATGATATCAGTAACCACATAAACCAATTCATACATAAATGAATGATCAATACCAATTTTCTTACCAAAACGTACAGCACGTCTTAAAATACGTCTCAATACGTATCCACGACCTGCATTATCAAACAGTGCCCCATCACTTAATGCAAAAGTCACAGTACGAATATGATCAGCTATGACACGATAAGCCATTTTATTATCCTCATATTTGACATTTGCCATTTTTTCTGTTGTATGAATAATAGGTAAAAAGAAATCTGTATCAAAATTTGTTTCTCCACCTTGAATAATGCTCACAAGTCGTTCAAGTCCCATACCTGTATCAATATTCTTCTGTGGTAATTCTTTATAATCTTTTCTATCAATTGCAGGATTACAATCATATTGTGAAAATACAACATTCCATACTTCAATATAACGATCATTTTCCAACTCTTCAAAGAATAATTTTTCCCCTAAACCATCTGGATCATATGTTTCACCACGATCATAGAAAATTTCTGAATCAGGTCCACCAGGTCCTTCTCCTATTTCCCAGAAATTTCCATCTGTTTTTAAAATATGACTAGGATCAACATGACACACTTCTGTCCAAATACGATAAGCTTCATCATCATCTGTATAAACAGTGATATATAATTTTTCCTTATCAAAACCAATCCATTCTTCACTTGTTAAAAACTCCCATGCAAAAGGAATTGCATCTTCTTTAAAATAATCTCCAATAGAGAAATTACCAAGCATTTCAAAGAATGTATGGTGTCTTGCAGTTTTGCCAACATTTTCAATATCATTTGTACGAATAGATTTTTGAGCATTAGCAATTCTGTTACAAGCAGGTGTCTCACTTCCATCAAAATATTTCTTTAAAGCAGCCACACCTGCGTTAATCCATAAAAGTGTTGGATCATTATGGGGAATCAAAGATGCCCCTGGTTCAATCATATGTCCTTTAGACTTAAAATAATCTAAAAACATTTGTCTGACTTGATTTCCTGTTAATTGTTTCATAAATATCCTCCTTTACAAAATAAAAAAGTCATTCCTTACAAGGAACGACTTATATCGCGGTACCATCCTTATTCATAATCTAAAGATTATGCTCTCTAAGTCGATAACGCTGACTATGCGTTGATGTTTACATCACTCTTCAAAGTAGCTTTCTTTATATATTCATAGAAATTTTCACCAACCATTTCCTCTCTATCATGAATCATATAAATACTTCTCTTTTTCAACGATTTGACTCATGTATTATAACCAATTTATCTGAAAAAATCAATATAAAAGATAAATTGAAATAATTCTCATGTTCTTATATTAAGTTAAATTTATTATATAATTTAATATGCCTATAGTTGATAGATAGTTTATACATCAAATGTTTATCTTAAATAGTTAGTGCATATATAATTTTCTAAAAGAAACAAGAATAAAAACATCATATATTACTATTTAACCCAGATAAAACATACACTTACAAAATGTATATTTTTAAATTGCATTGATTAAATCAATGCTTTTTCAATTTTTTACCAACAAAAAATAAGAAACAATAAAAATTTATAGAAACATGAAATTATATTGATATAATCATGCTTTTTATTGCTTATTATCATTTATTTGTTGGGAAATATATAACCAATTATATTATCTTTACATGAGTATGTAAAGATAAACAGATTTTTCTATAGTTATTTTATAGTTTCTTGTGATTGAAGAGGCAATAGGAAATAAATAAATTGAACAACATAATGATCAATGATCATAAAAACAAATACAGATACAGTATTAAAAAGTGTATGCATATTAGCAATTTGTCGCATTGGCTCGTTTGGTGACCATTCTGCAACAATTGATATGATTGGTGTGAATTGGCAAACAACAATAAATAATCCTGCTCCTATGAGATTGAAAAAAAGATGAAACAGAGCAAGTCTTTTAGAATTACGACAACCCGATGATGAAGCTATGAAAGCAGTCATGCATGTTCCTATATCAAATCCAAGTAAAAAGTATACTGCCTGTGGAAACGCAACAAGTCCTTGCATAGCAAGTTTTTGTAATATACCAATAGAAGCAGATGAACTTTGAATAATACCTGTAAACATAGCGCCTATGGCAAGAGCTAATAATGGATGAGAGACAGAAGACATAAAATTTAAAAATAGATTTGATGACTGAAGTGGTAGCATTGATTGAGACATAATATCTAAACCCATAAACAATATGCCTATTCCAGCTATGATTTCACCAAAGGTATTTAATTTATGATGTGAAAAAAATACAATTAATACGACACCAATGATTGCTAGTAAGGGAGCAAATACGCCTATATCAAAAGCAATCATCTGTCCTGTTATTGTCGTTCCAATATTTGCCCCCATCACAACCCAAACAGTTCTTGTTAAGTTCATTAACCCAGCATTAACAAATCCAATTAGCATAACAGTCATGGCAGAAGAACTTTGCATAATACATGTTAATAATATTCCAACAATAATAGCTTTGATTTTACGATTTGTCAAACGCTCTAAAATGAACTCTAAATTTTTACCAGCAACATCTTCTAATCCTCCTGACATCATATTCATCCCATAAAGAAATAAAGCCAATCCACCTAATAGACCTAAAATATCTTGTGCTTTCATATGTCACCTCTTTTTATCATTATAATAATAACCCATACAATAAATGGTTATCTAAAATAAAAAAACAGGATTTCTATCCTGTTTGCTTGTCTAACTTTATTCTTTATACACGATTTGTTTCATTTTTGAAAATATATTAAGATTATTTAGCAGTTCTAATAAAAGAACACTATATGATAAAAGAAGTGGAGATAAAATCATCCCAACAATACCAAAAAGATCACCAAAAAACGTTAAAGCAATGAATAATGATATTGGATGTAATTTTATACATTTAGAAAACAGATAAGGCTGTAAATAAGATGATTCTATATATTGCAAAACAACAACAGCAATAAAAGCAGCATACCCTAATTGTGGATTTATAAAATATTCATAAATAACAACAGGGATTCCTCCTATATAAGGTCCTATATAAGGAATAAGGTTTGTAATTGAAAGAAACAGAGCAATCCATACAGCAATCTTTTCATCAATGAAAAAGAAAGGAATCAAACACATGATAAAAAAGAAACCGAAATCCAATATCATTGATTTTAAAAACTGATAAGTCATAATCTTTAATCTTTTTAATGTTTGCATACATGGTCCTTGTTTTGTAAAAGGTAGATATATGATACCTTTTTCTATAAGATGAAGATTATCATAAGATAAATAAAATGATATTCCCATTGCTAATAAGATATTTGTTACCCAATATAATAAAGATTGAGTCCATCCATTTAAAATTTCAACAAGATAATCTATCACTTGATATTGTTCTAAAAATTGAATAATTGTTGAAAATATGGGATTCAATTTCATACTGCCATTACAAAATTGATTATAGAAACGTAAACATTGATTCAAAATATAAGGAGCTATAAAATAACAGCCAATAATAAAGAAAAGAGACAATGAAAGATAAATATGTATGACAACTATTTTACGACTTAATCTATCACTACTAAAATAATTAATCATTGGGTCTAATAAAAAATGAAAAAATAATGCTATAACAAGAGGAAAAAATAAATTAAAAATATAACTCAAAATATTAGCTATTTGAAACAAAGTAAAAACATAATACAAAAGAATAGCAGATATACTAAAGATTATTAGATTTTTAGCAAGTACAACTTTATTCATATGACAGCCTCCCATATAAGAAAAGGACTGAATCAGTCCTTTGTACTTCTTAAAGTTGTTCTTTAATAGCCTTTTTTGCTTTATGAACTGTATGTTCAATATCGTCAGCACAAGGCATATCACTCATCATAATCATTGCTGCGGCAACAATTCCTGCTGAGAAAAAAGCAACTGCTAATTTAGACATAGTGTCTCACTCCTTCAAAAGTACATTCTTAGTATGTCCTTAATCCATGAAATCATACGGAGAAATTGTTTCCCTATGATTCATTTTTTGAGCAAGTGTTGTTCGTCTTTTTTCATCATGATTGTTAGCAATGCCATATTGGAAAAAATGATGATCTCCCAAAATAAACAATGATTGTTTAGCACGTGTTAACCCAGTATAGATTAAATTCTTTTTTAACATAATATAGTAATCTTTTAAAATTGGCATAATGACAATCTTAAACTCATTCCCTTGTGATTTATGAATACTCATACAGTAAGCATGAGTAATTGTATAAAAGTCATTAGCAGTATACTCAACATAAGTTCCATCAAAATCCACAATAAGTGTATCTGCCATATACTCAAAATTATCTTTATAACAAATTTCAACGAGAATCCCAATATCACCATTAAAAACATTATCTTCAATTCTATTTTTTAATTGTAGTATTTTATCACCTTCTCGATATATACGTTTTCCTACTCTTAATTCATTTTTCATACCATCATAAGGATTTAACAAATCCTGTAAGCAATCATTTAATGCATCAATTCCTGCTACTCCATTATACATAGGAGCAAGGACCTGAATATCATTTGCATCATAACCATCATCGATAGCTTTTGAAACTAAAATCTTAACATAATTCACAACATCATAAGAAGCACATGTTTGAAAATGGATATCATTATATTGAAAAAAGAGGTTTTCATCATATTGATCATTACGAATGCTATGAGCCAATTGAATAATTCCACTTTCTTGAGATTGACGATAAATACGATCTAGTCGAACAGTTGGTATCATATGACATTCTAGTAAGTCTTTTAAAACATGACCTGGTGCAACTGATGGTAATTGCTGATCATCTCCTATTAGTAATATCTTTGTTACTTTTCGAGAAGCTGATAAAAGATTTGAAAACAATAATGAGTCAACCATTGAAAATTCATCAATAACCAATAAATCAACATCTAATGGATTTTGCGCATTGACTGCAAATGTATTCGTATGTAAATCCCATTTTAAAAGGCGATGAATTGTACATGCTTCTAATCCTGTCACTTCACTTAAACGTTTTGATGCTCTGCCTGTTGGTGCAACTAATGCTATTTTTTGATCTGGATTTAACTGTGCATACAATTTCATAATTGCTTCTACAATAGTTGTTTTTCCTGTTCCAGGTCCTCCAGTCAATATCATAGCTGATTGTTGTAAAAATAAATAAATAGCTTCTTTTTGTAAATCATCATAAGTAATTGATAATTTTTTTTCTAATTCTGATAAAGACTGATTTATTTCTTCTTCATCATATTCATTTAGTGGTGTATTCAGCCATTTTTGAAAAGTTTCTGAAATAATTATTTCACTTTCATATAAATCGTATGGATAATATTTATCAACATCTTGTATGATTTTCTTTTCCTCTAAAAGTTCATCTAAATACTGATCAAACTGTTCACATGATATTCCAGGAATCAAACGATGAAAACGTCTATAAATGACATCATATTCATGATATGTACTTCCGTCTTGAAAACAGGCTTCTTTTAAAGCATAGTGAATGGCTGCTTTGATGCGATGATCATCTAATGGATCAATTCCTATTTTGATTGCTAAATCATCAGCTGTCTTGAATCCTATACCATCAATATCATCTATTAATTGATAAGGATTATTTTGCAGGATATCCAAAGTATGTTCTTGATAGACTGCTTGAATTAATGCAAGATTCTTAGTACTAATCCCATGTCCCATAAAGAATGAGAGAACTTCCTGATCAAAATCCTGTGAAGAAAGAACTTCTGCTATTGTTTCTCGCTTCTTTTCATTCATTCCCCTTACGCGATCTAAAACATGTTTATTTTCCTTAATCATATTTAAGGCATCTTTTCCTAAAGTTTCAACAATAGCTGATGCCTGTTTTTCCCCAATACCTTTAAATAAAGGACTAGACAAATAACGAATAACTTCACTTTCATCATCTGCTAAGATAATTTCATAAGATTGAATTTGAAACTGTTTTCCATATTTTGGATGAATAATATAATCTCCCTGAAAATGATATTTATCTTGAGGATTGACATAACTCATATAACCTGTTGCTAGAATAGGCTTATCTTCCTGTTCACTATCTATCACACATACAATAAATTTCGTTTCTTCACTATAAAAACGAACTTGTTTAATAATCCCTGTATATTCTAACATTATAAATATGCAATCTCCTTTTCATCCTTATAAACCTTTTCAATTGTACCACCGCCTAAACAAATGTCTCCATCATAGAAAACAGCCGCTTGTCCAGGTGTTACTGCTTTAATTTGATTAATAAATTGAACATAAATCGTTGTTTCATCAACAAAATGAATAGATACATCATTATCTTTTTGACGATATCTAAATTTAGCAGTACATTTTATTTCACCTTCTGGTTTTATACTTGGAATCCAATTGACATCAGTAATCAATGCCCCTTCGCTCATCAACCACTTGTTTTGATCTCCTTGACAAACATACAGAATATTCTCTTCGTACTCTTTGCCAACAACAAACCAAGCATCTCCAGGTCCCCCAATATTGAGTCCTTTTCTTTGTCCAATCGTATAATACATAATTCCTTGATGTTCACCTACCACATGATTCGTTTCAATATCAACCATTTTTCCAGATTTCGCAGGAATATAATTTTTTAAAAATTCTCTAAAATCTCTTTCTCCTATAAAACATATTCCAGTACTATCTTTTTTGTGAGCAACTGGTAAATTTAAATCTTCAGCAATTTTTCTTACCTCTGGTTTTGTCAGTTCTCCAACCGGAAATAATGATGCCTGTAATTGTGATTGATTTAATTGACATAAAAAATATGTCTGATCTTTATTATTGTCAACACCTCTTAACATCACTGAATCACCTTGATTATGATGTTCTACACGTGCATAATGTCCTGTAGCTATATAATCAGCATCAATAGATTTCGCATAATCCAAAAATGCTTTAAATTTAATATGCTTATTACATAAAATATCAGGATTTGGAGTCCGTCCTTTAGCATATTCTTCTAAAAAGTATGTAAAAACATGATCCCAGTATTCTTTAATAAAATCAACACGTCGAAGTTCAATACCTAAATGCTCAGCAACTTTCTTTGCATCATTATAATCTTCTTCCTGAGGGCAGATGTCATTATCATTTGTAGGATTTCCTAAAATATCATTATTGAGTGTTGAATCCCAATTACGCATAAATACACCAATGACTTCATATCCCTGTTCTTTTAATAAATATGCTGCAACCGCACTATCAACACCACCACTCAAACCTAATACAACTCTTTCTTTCATAAATACCCTCCTTTATTCGCCTCTCTATTTTAACACTTTATATCAAATTTATAAAGCATAGAATAACAAAAAGAACTGTTCAAAAGAACAGTTCACTTTCATTATTTTAATCTAGACATTGGTAGCATTGCTGCTCCGATTGCTCCACAATCTTCTATTTCTGTCTCTAACAAAGGAATATATCCTCTCATACCCACATGAATCTTAGCATTGAATTGTTCAACCAATTTATCATAGAAGTAACGTTTAGATTTCATAACGCCTCCACCTACAACAAAACAATGTGGGTCTACTGTATGAGCAATATTCGCAAACATTGTTGCTAATTCACTTACACATTCATCAACGATTCCTTGTGCTTTTATATCACCTTCATCAGCTAATCTAAAGACATCTCCCGCATGAGCAACTTTATCTTCACCTAAGATTTCTTTTCCTTTACGTGTAATAGCCGTTCCACTTGCTTCACCTTCAACAGCCCCTGGATTCAAATTTCCAAATTTATAACCATTGTTCTTGACAATAATATTTCCAATTTCACCAGCATGACCTCTTCCACCAGAAACAAGCTGACCATTGACAATAAATGCTCCACCAATTCCTGTAGAAATTGTCACATAATAACAAGTCGGTTTTCCTTTACCTGCTCCTAATAATGCTTCAGCAAGTCCTGCAACATTGGCATCATTATCAATGAAAACTGGTAAATTAAAACGACTAGATAACTTCTCACAAATAGGATAATTTTCAAAACCTGGTAAATTTGTTGCCATAATCATAACGCCATGTTCTGTATCTACTGGTCCTGGCACACCAATTCCAATTCCCTCTACATTTTCTAATCCATTACAAACTGAGCAATCTAGACTTTCAATTTGTCGTATAATCTTTGAACATACAAAATCAGGGCCATTGTCTCTCTCTGTTGCATCTTTGACTTCACTATATGATTTTCCAGTTTCATCAACCAATAGAGTACGTACATTTGTCCCACCTAAATCAATTCCAATATAGTATTTCATCTCTGTTCTCCTTCCCATTATTTATATACATTATACAATAAATATGAATATTTTCATAGGTCATTTTTAATCAAAGATTTCATTTTTTATTTTTAATAAATTTTCTGGTAATGGACACGTCACAACATAATCTTGTAAATATTTCAAACAACCTATAGGTTTTACAAATTGAATTTGATAGGCATGTAAGAATTGATGATTTAAGTGATATGTCTTTTTTATGATTTTATTCAATTCAAAATCACCATATTTACTATCACCAATAATAGGATGTCCTACACTTGCTAAGTGAATACGAATTTGGTGAGTCCGTCCAGTCACCAATTTTACCTTTAATAATGAATAGTGATTTTGCATTTTTATATTTTCTACTATTGTATGCATCATTAAAGCACCTGGTGTACTCTGTGAAACAACTTTTGACAAAGAGCGATCACTTTCCTTTTTCATATATCCAATTAAATCTTGAGAAGGCATGTTTCCTTTACAGATTGTTAAATATGTCTTATCAATACAATGACGTTTTTTCATCATTTCATTTAAATCCTGCAAAGCTCTCATCGTTTTACCAAAAATAACAATCCCACTTGTATTACGATCAAGACGATGAACTGGACCAGGAGTAAAACCTAATGATTCATGAGGATCATATTCATCATTTTGAACAAGATATGTCAAAACCTGATGAGATAAAGTATTGATATCTTCATTAATATCTTCATGAACAAGTAATCCTGCTGGTTTCCCTACTATTAATATATTTTCATCTTCATATAATACTGAAAATTCAATCTTTAAATCATAAATTGTCTCTGGTTTCGTATATTCTTTAAATTTATCATCATATAAAAACAATTCTACAATATCACCAGGCTGCAAAATATAATTTTCTTTAATTCTTACACCATTCACCTTAACATCTTTTTTTCTTAACATTTTATAAATGAGTTGTGCTGGTGCCTGACATAATAATTTCTTTAAATATTTATCAATTCTTTGATTAGCATGATTTTCATCTATTTCTATTTTTTTCATTTTATCACCAGTCTCATTATACAGAAATTTCACATAAAAATATACAAAAATTCTTTGAAAGCCTTTACAACTTATAAATATTTGGTATAATAATGTTGTTAAGTGATGTTCACTTAATCATACCCCCCTATTATCACCCTAACGTGTAAATAATAGAGAGAATAAGAAAGTATGCTCCCCCGCGTACTTTCTTTTCTTTTTTTATGGTATAATAAGGTACAAGGAGTGATGAAAATGGAAAAAGAAGTAAATAGAACAGTTATTTTTGATGGAAAAATAATGCAAGTTACTAAAGAAGAAGTTGAACTTATAGATGGACAACATGCCTTTAGGGAAGTTGTATATCATCATGGAGGTGTTTGCATTTTAGCAATCAAAGATCATCAGATCTTATTAGTCAAACAATTTAGATACCCTAATCGTATCAACACGTTAGAAATTCCAGCAGGTAAATTAGAAAAAGATGAAGATACTAAGGAATGTGCATTTCGTGAATTAGAGGAAGAAACAAATAATCGTGCTCAAGATATGAAATTCATCATGAAAGTCTTACCATCTCCTGGTTATACAAGTGAATGGTTATACCTATATGAAGCTATTGACTTTGAAGAAGTTGATGATTCTTTAGATTGTGATGCTGACGAGTTTATTGATGTTATTCAATTAGATATTAATGATGCTTATCAAAAAGTGTTAAATGGTGAAATTGTAGATGCAAAAACTGTCATTGCCATTTTATATGCATACTCAAAAGGTCTATAATTACCTATAGACCTTTTCAAAACAAAAAAAGTTATCTGTTTAGATAACTTTACTTGATATATTGGCGGTCTGGACGGGACTCGAACCCGCGACCTCCGCCGTGACAGGGCGGCATTCTAACCAACTGAACTACCAGACCAATATATAAAACTGCCAAGGGCAATACTATGGCGGAGACAGAGGGATTTGAACCCTCGCGCCAGTTTCCCGACCTACACCCTTAGCAGGGGCGCCTCTTCAGCCTCTTGAGTATGTCTCCATCAGTTGCCTAAATATAATAGCATATCTTTTTTTGGATTTCAACACTTTTATTAAAAAAATATCTAAACCCTAAGTTTTGTGCTTAGGGTTTCGTTCTTTATTTATTAAATTGTGGTAGATATTCTTTATGTGCTTCCAATAATTCATCAAAAACTTCATTATTATCAGTATCACTTGGACATAATGGATTAAAGTTCATTGCTGTAATTGCCAAATCACGATTTCCGGTAATTGCTGCTTCTACAACCATACGTTCAAATGATTTCATCATTTGAATATATCCATTAATTTGAATACGACAATCTCCTGTTGCTAAGGGAATAGGACCATCACTTGTAATACGACAAGCCACTTCAACAGCGCTATCCAATGGTAAATTAGAAATCGCACCATTATTTCTTACATCAACGTATTGGATATCTCCTTTATTTGTATAAATAGATTCAATTAAATTACATGCTGCATCAGAATATTTGGCTCCACCACGTTGTTCTAATTGTTTTGGTTTGATTTCTAGATCTTCATCTGCATAAAGTTCAAATAATTCTTTTTCTACTTTGCTAACAACTTCTCCACGTACACGTCCTTCAGCAAATTCTTCTAATTCATCTTTTAATTGTTCTTTTGTAAAGAAATAGTAATTATGATATGGACATGGAATTGCATGTAATCCCCTTATAAAAGCAGGAGAATATGGTAATGAAACAAAGTTCTTCATGGCAATTGTATCTTCAGCAGAAATATTTGCATATTTTTCTACTACTTCATCCATAACAGATTTTCCATCTAAAAAGACATCAGTAGCAAAAATAAAGTGATTAACTCCTTGTAGTTCTAATGTGATACGACTCTCATCTACACCTAAAATTTTAGCAATTCCTGCAACCATATTGACTGGAACATTACACAATCCAATAACTTTCTTAAAACTCGTATGTCTTACGACTGCTTCTGTAACAATTCCAGCTGGATTGGTAAAATTGATTAACCATGCTTTTGGGCATAATTCTTCCATATCTTTAACAATGTCTAAAATAACAGGAATAGTACGAAATGCTTTAAACATACCACCTGCTCCATTTGTTTCTTGACCAATCATTCCATGACTAAGTGGTATTCTTTCATCAGCGACACGTGCAGGTAAACGCCCAATTCTCATTTGTGTTGTAACAAAGTCAGCATCTTTTAATGCTATTCTACGATCATAACTTAAAATAACTTTCATTGGTAATCCGGCTTTTTTAACCATTCTCTTTGCTAAAGCACCAACTGTTTCAAGTTTTTCTCTACCTTCTTCAATGTCTACAAGCCATAATTCTTTAACTGGTAATTGATTATATCTCTTGATAAATCCCTCTACAAGTTCTGGAGTATAACTGCTACCTCCACCAATTGTTACAATTTTAACTGCTTTCTTTTCCATATAAGCCACCTCTTTCTTTTATATTGACAAGATTATTATAAAATATTCTTATCTAAAATCAACTTCATTAAATAGCAATTGTACCGGTACAATTGCTATTGCAATTATGCTATAATAAATAAGTTAGGAGATTTTATAAATGAAAAAATATCAAAAAATAGCTCAACAAATTGAGAATATGATTTTAGAACATCACTATAAACAGGGAGAAAGACTCCCTTCTATTCAGTTTTTAGCAAAACAATATCATTGTAGTAAATCAACAATTATTAAATGTTATGAAACATTACTTGATAAGCATCTTATTTATGTTAAGCCCCAAAGTGGTTATTATGTTGCTGATGGACTATTAAAAATGTCAGCTACTCATAATCGTTTTGCATTAAATACTGGAAATCCTATTGTTTCTGCTACTTCACTTATTGATGCAAAACATTGTTTGTCGATTGCCATTGAACAGTATTCTGAATCATCTTTAAACATCTCATTACAAGGTGTTTTATCATTACGTGAAATTCTACCATCTTTTTTATCACACATAGGTATATATGCAAAACAAGATTCTATTTATTTAATTCAGGGTGTTACACAAATGCTATCATTTTTATCTTCATTAGAGTTTCAAAATCATAAACAATATATACTCATAGAAGAACCAACATATAGCTATTACGTTCAATTTTTACAATCCATGCACTTTCCTGTACTGACAATCCAAAGGAATGAAAACGGGATTGATTTAAAAGAACTACAAAGATTATTTAATGAATACGATATTAAATTTTTCTATACTATTCCTAGAAACCATAATCCTTTAGGAACGACTTTAAACACATATACTCGTCAGAGGATTGCTGAACTTGCATTAAAATATGATATTTATATTATTGAAGATGATTATTTTGGTCATTGTTCACATTCACCTCGTTATATGCCTATATTTTATTATATGGAAGGTCGAAATTGTATTTACTTAACAAGTTTTAGTAAAACAATTCCCTATATACGTATTGGAATATGTGTCATTCATCCCAATTTTAAAGATACTTTTGAAAAACTCATACATCAATCTTATTATTATTCTTATCAGTTACCATCACTTATCTCTCAAGCAACATTGGAATCATATCTTCGCAGTTCACTTTATCAAAAACAAGTTCAAGTTTTACAAGAGCAATTAAACACAGATTATCAAATCATCACACAAATAACAAAAGATTGGAATTCTCTTATAGCCAAACCTATTTATGGACAATCGGGATATTATATCAGTGTAAAAATCCATAAATCTATTCAACTTGATATTTTACAGACAAATCTCCTTGCCCATCATATGAAAATTGCTAGAAATGAAAGATGTTTCTATCATCCACAGCATTTCAATCATACAATTCGTTTAAGTCTTGCTAGAATTCAATCTGATGACTTAAGTATTGCACTTAATCTCTTCTATCAAACAATTCTAGATTATATAGATCAAAACAAGATTCATATTATATAAAAAACTGTAAACCCTCACGTATAAGGATTTACAGTAAATTGTTTATGGTCTCCCCTCACGGGCTCGAACCGTGGACCCTCTGATTAAGAGTCAGATGCTCTACCAACTGAGCTAAGGAGAGATTGTCAACGAATATATAATACACTAAAGCTTATCAAAAATCAAGATATTTTAAATGGAATATTATAAGAAAATTTGCTATAATAGGAAAGACAGGTGGTGGGAGCATGTACAAACAATCTATTAATCATACAAAAGTTGTTATTATTCCATTAGATGGTACAATTTTTGATTTAAATAGATATAGATATAATTATTATCATCATATGTGTGAAAAACACAAGAAACCAATATCAATTCATACGTTTTATCTTCAGTTATCCAATATGTATGATATGTATAAAGAACTTCCATTAAGCCTAAAATTAGATGTAGGTCCATTAAATTCACGCATTGAAAGAGAAATGCTTCAATATTTAACTTATAAAGGAATAGAACCTAAAGAAGGATTTTTGGAATTACTTGAATATTTACATCAAAAAAATATTCAAGTTGCTGTTATGTCTACACATCGTACAAAAGATGCTGTTCAATATTTAAAAATGGCTAATCTTTATCATAAAGTTCATTTTATTATAGGTAGTGATACTTCTAGTATGCCACTTCCTTCAACACAAATGTTAGAAACAATTATGCAACACTTTCATGTACAGAATTATGAAACGCTTGTTATTTCTTCATTTATGGCACTAAACAAAGCAGCTAATCAATTAAAATTAAATGTCATATATTGTGAAGATTTAATTCAAGCAGGTAGCCCTGAAAAAGAATCTTCTTATAAAACTGTTCATAATCTATATGAAGTTTTAAATACTCTATTATTTGATCGTTATGAAGAAATAGAAATGTATTCTCCTATACTTGGCATGAAAAAAGGCATGAGTAAAGATGAATTAAATCATGTAAAACAAAAACTAGAAAATACATATCAGGATGATGAACAGATTATGAGTTTAATTGATAAGACATATGCTTATCATTTATCTCAATTACAGGAACAAACGATTAAAGATGGTAGTATTTTAATTAAAAAAACAAATTCTCAGAAAAGGTTTCATTTTGATGATGAATCTTCTGACTCTCAAGCATTTCAAGACACAACTGAACCTGCTAAGGAAATTATTGAAGAGGAAAAAGAGATTATACATGAGGAAGAAAAAATTTCTGAATCACTTCATATAAATCCATTAGACAAACATGAAGAGGAAGAATTAACAACATTATTACAACAAATTAATCGAAAAAAAGAAAATGATATTCCTATAAAAAAAGTAACAGATTTTAATGAAATTAAGGATATTGTAGAAAGTGCTCAAGAAGAGTTAAATGATGATGATATTGAAGATGATTCAGATTCATCTTTCATATTAAATTTCTGTTTTAATTTCATTTATACTCTTGCTATTTCTTTTCTAGTATTATTTTTAGGTTTAATTATTTATATTGCATTTATTCATCAATTTGAAAATAATCAAGGACCATTTTTGATTTTAAATACTTGTTTTGAGTATTATTATTCTTTTATTGAAATGATTTATCGTTTCATCTTTGATGGTTTACATTCATTTTTATCTTTTATCCCATCATATGAAGTATATATCCATCAAAACAATCTATTTTCTAATGATGGTATTGTCTTATTTAATCTTTTTCTATTTCAAAGTGTAATAATTGGAATATTTAAAATAATAATGTATTATGTAAAGAGAGGTTATGCTGATGAGAACATTGATAAATAAAATCAAAACTATTGATGTTCGTTTTGCTTTTTATATGACACAATTTTATGATTATCATGTGCTTAATGAAATAATGAAATTCATTAGTTCATGTGGTGACTTTGGCATGAGCTGGTTAATTATTATCTTAATAAGCAATATGATAGACAGTACACGCGCTATGTCTATTCACATGCTTATTGCTTTAATTGCTGCAACCATTATAGGACAAGTAACAATCAAATCTATTGTCAAAAGAAAACGTCCTTGTCATACTTATCAAGATGTAGATATCCTCATACCTATTCCAAGCGATCTTTCTTTTCCTTCTGGTCATACATCATCTTCTTTTGCTTGTAGTACTGTTATGTTATTTTTTAATCCATGGTTAGGAATTATTGGATATATATATGCTTTTTTAACAGCTATTTCTAGATTATATTTATTTGTCCATTATCTCAGTGATGTTCTTTTTGGAATATTTTTAGGAATAATTATTGGAATTGTTGTTTGTCTATTTTAAAAGGTCCCCAAAAAGGACCTTTTAAAATAGAATCATAATCATTGATATAAGATTATTTGTTGCATGTGTTAATATTGGTACATAAATATTATTCTTTTTCTCAAAGAGATAACTTAATACAAATCCCATAAAGAAATAAGAAAATATTTGAACCCATTCAAACAAATTACCAGATAAAACTGATATCATAATATGAACAAAACCAAAAATAAAAGCTGACAAGAAATGAGCAAATATTGGATTCAATTCATATGCCCAACTAAAAACAATACCCCTAAAAATCATTTCTTCTAGAATTGGAGCAAAAATTACTGTCGTTACAAACATCATAATAGGATGTGCAATTGTTAAAGTTTGTATCATAGTTTGATTCTCACTTGAAGCACTGCCACCTAAAGCAAGTGTAATCAATCCTCCTATGATACCAACAATATAAATCAAACATGTTCCAACAAACAAGCCATATAATAAATGATCTTTAACATTCTTTCTAAAATCTTTCCACTGTTGAATCATTGTATCCTTTAATATATATCCAACAAGAATAGCACTACACAAATCAACACCGAAATTCAAATACGTATTCATAGAATTATAATCGATATTCCATGAAAAAGTAACAATAAAAAATTTTAATATTGCACTTCCTATTAGAGAAGCACAAAACATATAAAGGGGCAAAATAATCAATACAAACATCCATTTTGTCTGAGTTGAAATTCTCCTTGTAAAGTTCTTATTAAACATGTGTATTTTCTCCATAAGTTTGATTTATCTTTTCATATCGATGATAAGCCAATTCTTCAAAGAATACTGCCTGTGATAAGTAAAGCTGAGGTAAGTATGTGTAAATACCTATAAATCCGCCTGCTATTGCTGCAATTAATGATCCAATAATTGGAATAAAAGATAATAATTCTGTAAGTAATGACTGAATAACAACAACCATAATTATCCAACCAATAAATGATAGTTGTAATTTGATAAAATCCCAAATATGATTTTTCATTAACTGAAACGATTCTTTAATAGCAACTGTTGTTGTCATTTTATATTGTTCTAATAAATATGGGACAGCAAATAAAAATGCTGAGACAACAATAGCTGCAACTATTAATAAAATAAAGATAATTAAAAATGAAAAAATAATATATGGAGCATTTGATAAAATGTATGCTAAAAGATCATATCCAGTAAGCCCTCCAACAGCCACACTAGAAATCATTCTTCCAATATTCGTTAAAGCTGAACCAAAAACAATTGTGAAAATCATTGTAAAAATAAACACTAATGCAATCATGATTGCCCATATTGTAATAGATATCAGTAAATATGTAGGAAATAGTTCTGAAAATCTTCTAAATCCAACAAAAGAATCATCATCATTTAATGACTGTGCATTATTTCTAACCATTTTTAAAGAACTCACTATATATCCATGCTGAAATGTTAAAAAAAGAATTGTTACTGCTAATGAAATAAAACGTACAAATGTACCACTACCATTAAATAATGATGGAATTAATCCAACTAACATAAGAATTGTTAAATTCCTTATATATTGAGGTTTATTTGTCATTAAAACCTCACTTGCCCTATTTTTTATACTTGAAATATTCATTATATCACTCCTTAATACTTTTTATTATAGCATATCTCTTACCTGATGTCTAAACTTGTTTTAATCGCTTGATCAACCTTCTCCATAATACAATATGATAGACTTCCTAGCCTTTCATCAATTCTTTTTTTATCAATTGTTCTAATTTGTTCTAATAATATAACTGACTTTTTTTCTAAAAAATCCGGTTCAATAATCACATGTGTTGGTAAATCATTCTTTGTCATACGTGATGAGATAGGTGCTACTATCACTGTTGTTGAATATTTATTTCCCTTATTGTTTTGCAATATCAATACAGGTCTATATCCTCCTTGCTCGCTCCCTACAACAGGAGATAGGTCTGCATAATATATTTCTCCCCTATTCATAGTTTTCCTCCTATACTTTTTAATAAAGCATATGCAAAAAAACGATAAATATGATAAATAGTCAGTCTTTTGACTGACTATTCTTGAATAGTTTTCTTTTTTTCTTATATATAAAATGTACCTAATTACCTTTATCATTTACAATCTCTTTCATAAATTCTACAACTCTTTCTGTACTCTTTCCATCCTGTTGATTAAAGAATATATTTTTTAACTCATGCATATGATGATTATTATCATATGCATTACTTAAGATATGATTAAGCAACTCATCTTCATTTTGACATATTGGACACTTTAAATCGTTAAGATCTACAAACACGCCTAAAGTGCGACTGTACTCAGCCAAATCAGGTACAAAGAAAAGTAAATTCTTTTCTAATATCATATAATCAAATACAATTGATGAATAATCAGAAATCAAGTAATCACTTATACTAAACAAAGCATGAGTATCTTCATGGTTCATATTGAATACACGCTCATGTTCAGCAAGTTGATAATTACCCATTAAAGGGTGAAATTTATATAATAATACATAATTTTCAGGTAATCTCTTCATAATCTTCAATACATCAAATGGAATAGCAGAAAAACCTTTATAAATATTTCCTCTAAATGTTGGAGCATATAATATAATTTGTTTATCTTTTAAAATCGGATACTTGTGGTATAACTCATTTTTTCTGTCCTCAAGCCAATCATTAGCAAATAACTCATCAGTTCTTGGTAATCCTATTGGAAGAACATGTGCTGCAGGAATACTAAAGGCTTGACTATAGGCATTTTGCCAAAAAGATGAAGTTGCAAGCGCATAATCATAATTGGCAATTGGATACTCTCTTTTAATAACATTACCAAATTTTTTAATGGCTCCACAAGCATGCCATACTTGTATGACAGTCACTCCTTTTCTTTTAAAATGAGAAACCACATAATTATTATCATGTAGTAAAACAATCTTAGAAGTATTAATGAAATAAAGTTGCTTCATACAATTGATGAAATACAAAAATTGTCCCCACAAATCTTTATGATATTTAATTAAACATAAATGAATATCAAATTCATTTGAATTCAACTGATCATAAATCAATTTTAAATCTGATGTTAAGTGATCTGACTCTAGAGAAACAAATGTGACTTTATTTGATTTGATTGGAAATAATGAAACAATAAACGATTCAATTGTTAATATAAAATTTAATATAATCTTTTGAACTCCCATAATCTTCTCCTTGACAACTGTTATTATTCTAACACTTTTTTTGATTAAATAAAACACCAAATATTTTATATTTATATAGTATATTTTTGTAAATTTATTATAGTAATACTGTAATAAAAAGAGTTTCCTTATATAAGGAAACCATAGAAAATAAATTTTAGTAATTATTACAAAATCCTATTTTTAAGATAAGAAGTAAATATTTGTAGATAGTTTGCAAATAAGACCGTAAAGATAAAGGAAAGTAAAAGAAATACATATGGATATGAACTAAGTCCTAAATAATTGAAAAAAATCATTGGAATTCTTTGAATAATATAAATCCAAAATAAATGTTTTCCAAACCATGATAATACTTGACTTGAAAAATTAAATTTTAATGTTATGGATACAATAAGTAATGAAAATAATATAGCAGTTATATTATAAACAAATATATTGATACCTCTATTGGAATAAAAAGATAAATACAGAATCAAAATTAAACATGTTATTATATAATAATTTATATTGTTCTTTTTTAGGATTATATCTATATTTTCCTTGAAATATGAATACCACATACCAACTATATAGCATAGATATGTATTACTAAATCTTGTTGGTTGAATTTCTGATAGTATTAAAACATAAATGATTGATCCTATACTAATCATACATAAAGATTTAAAATTATTATGATGCATTAATCGAAAAACGAAATATGTCATTATATAAAGAGTAAATATTGCAAACATATACCAATTACTATTTCCTACACTTCTCCAACCAGTCAATGATAATATCACATCATAAATTGAATAACGAACGCCTATACATACTGATAAAAGCCAAAATAACATTATTGCAAATGAAAAATCAAGAAATGTTTTTACAATTCGATGAGTAGGAAAAGAATTTATATATTGATATGGTTTTCTTTTAATCGATTCAAAAACTCCGTAACCCGAATAAAACAAAAATAATGCAACCATAAGCTGTCCAAAATAATCTAAAATCAAAAGAACATTATTATCAATTTTATTAGTGAAATCAGCATACCCTCTGATATGACTCATAAAAACAAAGAGAATAAAAACCCCTTTAATAACTGAAGTATTTTCTTTTGATAGATATTGTTCATTTATCCCCTTCCAAGAAATATTCATTGAATTTAATAAACATACACATATTAGAATAAAAATAATAATCATAATTTTCTCCTTCTACATTAAATCATATTAATTCATTTTATTCTGTTCACTACTTATATTAATTCTAACACTTTTAACTTTAATTGAGAAGAACTTCCATAACATAAGATATATTATAAAAGCATAGGAAAATACCCATGCTTCTAACTCATAACATCTTTAAAAACTATATCTATTACTTTCTGAGCACAATTACCAGTTTGTTCAGAATTAAATCGATCATTAAATACATTTAAATAAGAATAATCATATACATTAGTTCTGACATCTTCTAGCATTTCTTTTTCATCTTCATATATTTTTCCTGGTAACTCCTTATAGATATCTAAATAGAATCCCCTTAATTCACCTTTATATTCATCAATATCATACATATAGAAATAAATTGGTCTATTTAATACAGCATAATCAAAAAATACACTAGAGTAATCTGTAATGAGAATATCACTCAGTACGTATAATTCATTAATTTCTGCATCAGCAGGAATGGAATAAAGAAAACCATCTAATGAATGATCATTTTCATATTTATTAATAATTAAATAATGAGGTTTAAACACAATAATATATTCTTCGCCTAGAATATCTTTCCATTTTTTAAAATCAGCCTTTAGATCAAAAGTATATCCTGCAGCCACATAAGAATTATCTCTCCAAGTAGGCGCATATAAAACAACCTTTTTATCTAATGGTAAATGAAATTTTTTCTTTAGTTCTATAACATCTTCAGCAGTCGCATTTGTTATAAAATCATTTCTTGGATATCCTGTCTCAATAAGTCTTTCTCTATTAATTTGAAACGATGTTTGAAAAACTTCAGTACAAAATTTATTTGGTGAAATCATATAATTATAACGTGCAACATCTATATCATATGATTCACACATTTTATCAAATGATACACCTGATCTATAAAATGTTGCATCTTCTGGTGCAATGATGTCATGGGCTAAACGTTTTAATGGTGTTCCATGCCAGGTCTGTAAATAAACTTGTTGTGTTTTTTTACAAATATATGTAGGCATTTTACAATTAATAATCCAATACTTTGCTTTTGACATATAGTAAAAGTATGGAAAACTAAAATATTCTTTCACTTCTGCTCCAGGTATGACTATATTCTTTTTCTTATAATTTTTAATAAACCAGATAAAACGATAATCACTAAATCTTGGATCTTTTTTCATTTGTTCATAGATGGCTCTTGGATTATCAGAGTATCCTCTTCCGTGGAAAGAAATAAAAATAACTAACTTTTCATCTATCGGAATAAATCTATATGCTAGACGATAAGAAATTCTAATTATCTTAGCTACTATCTTCTTCATTAATCTTAAAATAATCATCTTGTTCACCTCAAATGTTATTAATCTTCCATCATATACAAGCGTATAATCTTGCCTGCATACTGTTTCTTACCAGTAATAACTAAAGAAATACTATTTTTTACTGGACCATCTAGAATTTCTACTGTAAATTGTTTATCTCTTTTCAAATACTTGCCTTTTTTCGGATTAAATACAGCTAAATTTTCAAGATTCAATTGATTATTCTCAAAATGTATTCCTATAGTATCAAATGAAGAAATACTCTCACATATTTTAAAACGTCTTATTTTAATTCCAAAATAGTGTCTACGCCCAACAAATATAACTAAAGCTAACTTTGTTTTCCGTTTATTATTTATATAGAATATTTTATAATCTCTACCTTTAACAAGAATTTTATTTCCATCGAATAATTCAACTTTTGTTTGAGTTCGTTTATATCCAGTATAAACTTTTTTTGTAACTTTCTTTGCCTTGCATTTTGCAATGTTTCTTAAACTGTTTTTACCATAATATCCATGTTTTAATAAATATTCATAACAACGTTCTGTATTATTACCATCATGATATGTTACAATTTTTCTATACTTTTCTATTTGTTCATCTGTTTGTGCATGATAATAATTTTTTTTAATAAGTGCTGGCAAATCATCAAAACTTTTACTTACATCAGCAAAGACATTTGAATCATTAAGCATTAATTTATAATTCATTGCGTTTAAACACATCTCTTTATCTTCCCAACAAAAAATAACATTACAGCCACGATAAAAAGCATCATAACTAATAGAAGAATAATCAGTTATTAATAATTTTGTATCTCTTAATAACTCGTCATAAATATATTCGTTTGGTATATATTTACGTAAATCTGTAGCATGAAGTTGTTGTTTTAACAAAGGGTGTCCAACAACAACAATTTTATCTTTTAATTCATCTGGAACAGCATCTATAATATTTTTTGTAAATTTGTAATAGCTTGAATCTGTTGGTGTTAACCGAATAACGTTATACTCAAAATCACGGCTTGTTGGCATAATTAGAATTTTATCAGCATTTGGATTTTGATAACTTTTATCAAATTTTGGTAATCCACTTATAATCAAATCATCCTGATCAAATTGACCATATTCAATAAAGTGATCTGCTTCAGTTTGTGAAGATACAACAACCTTTGAATAATTTGTGAACCCTTGTCCTTTTATAAAATCGCTTCTATTCTCAAGACAATACATATACATAACACCATGTTGCAAGAAAATATAATCATATGCTCCTTTAGTTATTCTCATAGTCACATTAGGATCACTTATATTTAATTCAATAATATGATTCATACTTTCTGTTGCTATAAATCCTTTGGCACAGAAAAAATAAAAATAATGTTTAAATGAATATTTAGGAATAATATATTTCTTATATTTATCAGGTATGTTTTGATAATGTAAACTTGATTGATCGATGACAAAATAAGTATTTCTTTCACCTCTATCAACAATTTTTTCAAATAACACACTAGCACTTTCCTCATATTTACTAGCAAATTTTTCAAAACATAGAACACTCTTTCTTGCTTTGCTAAAAATTAGAAAACGAGATAATAAATATGCTTTTCTTAATTTCTTTTGTTCTTCAGGATAATCAGTTTTATTAATATCTCTAATACATAAATAAGCATTATTCCCAATTGTTTCTCTAATAAAAATAGATGTTTTTATATCTTCTAAGATTTTAACTTTAGAATAATGCAATTTTCTATTTTTTTTACTAGCCCATGTATCAGCATGTGCTAAATATTGACATTTAAGATTATTATAGTAACCATAGCCTTTCTCATCTAGCCACCTTATCATAATAGGTGTACTTTTTTTACATAATAGGATTTCTTTATATGGAATTTCAACAGTAAATTCACAAAAATCATATCCTTTTCTAAAATAATGTTCAGAAAATTGAATGGTAGTGAAAAAATTGCCAGCACCAATTTCAAAATGAAAATGACTCAATTTAAATTTACTCTGATCAATCTTAAAACATGCCTTAATAACAAATCCATTTTCTTTCATATAAATATGATGAATATAACTAATAATATCAATCACACCATTATAAATTTTCTGTTTATCCTGAATAGTCTCAATCATCTTTATATTGTCATTCTGATATAAATAAACATTATTTTGATCTTCAATTACGCTATAATTATCATCTTTTGATCCTGAGCCATCTATTTCCAGTATTCTTTCAAAAACACGTTGGCTATTACATTTATCATGATATTTAAAAAATTCTCTAGCTCTTGTTTGGTAAGGTTCGACATTATGACAATCATCAAGAATATATTGAATAATTGCTTCAACAGTTTCATCCAAATCATAACATACAGGTCCAAATCCATCTTTTTCATATACAAAATATCCTTCATTGCCTGTATGGTTATCACTAAATGTATCTGCATCATATTGTGTATAAATAACTGGTGTATCAAGATATGCCCCTTCAAACTGAGCACTTGAATAATCTGTCAACAATAACGAACATTCTCCAATAAGCTGATTCGTATCAGCAGGTTCTTTTCCAACTCTTATCACATCATTCTCAACAAAATCATGGCATTGTTTCATAAAAGATGGATGGAGATAAAAATCTCCAGAATAACCATTTTCACGCATGACTTTAAGTAATCTCTCATCATTAATAAGCGTATTATAGAATTTATAATAATCATTTGACTTAAAATCATCAACATAACTACGATCACTTGTCCCAGGGATAAGATCTCCTGCTAGATGTTTTCTCCATGTTGGCAAAAAAAGAATCTTTTTTTGCTTGTGAGCATCTAATGCATCATGTCGTGGCAATCCTGTTAGAGATACTTCAGAATCACTATATCCATATCCATTATCCTCATTCAATACAGACTGATACTCTCTAATGCTACATGTAGCAAAAAGTTTAGCATTTAATACATATTTATTCGTCCAAGTAGATTCATTTCTTGTCATTATTCCATGAATTAACCAAATAT
>NZ_HG005291.1:125033-144690 GCF_000455285.1 Candidatus Stoquefichus massiliensis AP9
AATCCCAATGACATAAATCTTTAACATAATCAGAATCACCTTTAAAGATATAACGACAATCTATACCACCTCTTGTATCAATAAGCTTATCAGCAAGTAAATGATAGAGTTTATACTTGAAAGAATCAGGTTGAATTATCTTTCCATATGGCTTCATCTGTGGATAATCAGAACAATCTTTATCAAGTATAAAATATGCATTAGCAACATCTTTTTTGTCCCACTTGCTATAATATTTAAACATTTCTGCACCACTATCTTTAGCCCTTTTTTCATTATCTCTTATTAACCAAATAGGCTTTTTCTTAAAATAATTAAACATAAAATAAATAAGACGAAGCCATATAATAGAAAACTTTTTGTTTTTCGCTAATTGCATTAAAAACTTACATTCACACTTTATATGTGTTTTTATTCTATTCTGTATAATTGAAATACCTTTATTTTTATATCTAAAAATATAACTATCTTTAGCATAGTATGACATTTTTAACTTTTTAACAAGCTTAGAATAAACACCAAAAGAAGGTATTAACTGAAATTTTTCACCATTTTCATTGATAAGAAAAAAATTCAATTTTTTTATATCGTTTAGAGGAATTTCAAATTTAAATCTTCTGCCCATATATATAGTTTCGCCAATAAATCCCTTTTTATCTAGTAAAGGCCATTTGAAAATTTGTGGTTTATAAAATTGTTCATTATTGTCAATAGCAATTACACTATATTTATCACCTAGAAAACTAAAGACATCCAATCCATCCAAGATTAATATATTATTTTGACTTTCTAGAACATTTATCTTGAAATTTCCAATTCCTGTAACATTATATAATATTTCATTATGATATGTAATATATGGAGATTCCTTTTTATTGATTCTTAACTTTTTGATTTCAATATCACTCACATAATCTTTTCCATGTTTAAGTGTTAGAAAATAATTTTTATGTTGTAATATAAGTGCAGACATGCCAATAATAACTTCATCTGATATATTCTTTAAGAGTTCGCTTATTGATATGAGATAACTATTTTTTTCTTCAAGGTTTAAACGGTTTTCTCTGTCTTTAATTGATTTTTTATCCAATAAATCTCTTAACACCATTAAAATATAATACTGTTCATAAACAGTTAAATTGCATTCTTTGAATTTTTCAAAGAATGTAATATCATGACTTTTATTTATAAAACAATCACTATTCATAAAAGCTACTACACTAGAAGATAATTTCAAACAATTGAAATGATCATCTATTATAAGTCTACAAAAAAAATCAATTTCAAATAATGTATTCGCTTCACTTGAAAAAACAATTTCCTTAAGATTTTCTTTTTTTACAAAACACTCTTTTAGTTTTATTGGTAAATAATTGAATTCATGCGGATTATATTGTTTTTCTCTTTTTTCTTTATATATTTTATCAATTTGAAATTGATTATGATTATTTAAAAGAGAACAATGAATCAAATCAAACTGATTTTTTAGCAAATGTTTACAGACTCTATCTAAAGATTGTTTATAATATACATCACCTGCTGAAAGAAAATGCAAATATTTCCCATTTGCATTTTCTTTTGCTGTATTCAATGCTGCAATTAAACTGCTTCCCTGGCAAAAAACAATCTTATTTTCTAAATCATCAAAAGAATGCACACTGTGGCTATTCAATAAAAAAACCTCTACTTTATCTTTACAATAAGTATTCTCAATTATTGATTTGATAGTTTTACGAATATTTTCTTCACTGCTATTATCACAATCTATGATAATTGAAATTAAATAATCCTTCATTTTTTCACCTACACTAATCTATATTTTTGTTAATAACTTTATGATTTCAACTGAATCATTTCCAGATAATCTTAATGATTCGATTTTTTTATCTTTAATCATTTGCATCATTACCTGCATTAAATATCTAAATCCATTACCTTCAAAATTTGTACTGTAACGTCTTACATTATTTGTGTCATTTGTTATAACTTTAAAATAATTTGCATTCCACCATAAATTAGGAACAACAATTCGACCATTCGTTCCTACAAGTTCCATATGTGAATCACTTTGAATCGACTGAGTCAATTCTCCATATGCAACACTATTTTCATAATCAAATTCAATTTTTTGATATATGATCTTATCATTATTCTTTATTGTTTTCATTAAAGCTTTTTGATAATCTCGTCCTAATATTTTCGTAAGTATACAAATGATAAAATACATAGCATCATATGTCGAACGTGGATAATACATCGAAAGTTCTTCTAAAGGTAGAGAGCATTTTACATTGACGATTTCTCCAATAACATGAGAATTAGCTATACTTAAAAGTTGATTGAATGTCTTTACGTATACTGTTGGTATATTATCCAATAAAATTAACTTATGTTCATCTGCTAGAGCATATAGTTTCTCAACTTTTTGAGTATCTAAACTCATTGGTGAATCGCTAATAACATGCTTACCATTTATAAGTGCTTCTTTAATGTATTCGTATCTATCTTCCAACTTGCATCCAACATAAACTATATCTACAGTTGATAAAAACTGTTTATAATCATTAAATTCATAACTAATATGCAAATTCTCACATATTGTCTTTGATATTCTTTCATCCTGTGAATATATACTTTCAATATGAATTCCACTGACATATTCAGCATCAAATATAAAGTCATTTTCTAATATATTATCAGTAACGATACCATAATTGAAAATAGTATTTTTTTCTTGTCTTAATTGTGTACTTGATATGTTTTTTGTTCTTTCAAGATATACAACATCACAATATTTTTTAAGATGATCAAACTTTCCTTTCCAGTCTAAACCTAAAACTAGAGTATCTACACCATAACTAATAATATCATTAATTTTCTGTCCATCATACTCTTCCACTATGATTTGATCTGCAAAGCCAGTCTTTCTGACATTTTCAATACGTTCTGGTAAACTATCCTGAACAGAAAGCTTACCTCTTTCAGCATCATAATTTTCTCCAGTAACTCCTACAATAAGGTAATCTCCCAAAGTTTTAGCACGTTTCAAAATATTATAATGCCCCTGATGAAACAAATCAAATGTTCCATATGTAATTACTTTTTTCATATTATCACCTGCTATCCAATGATTTCTTTAATTGCAGCAATCAATTCATCATTATCAGCTATGCTATGTTTTCCTATATGAGCTACTCTAAAATATGTATCACCAAGAGTCCCACCAGTTGGATTAACAACCATGCCATATTTCTCTTTTAAAATACGATAAACCTCACCTGCATTGTTCTTAGGGAAAATAACAGGTGTTAATGCATTTGAAATTGGATATGTAGGTATTTGCAATCCAATTTTTTCAATTTTCTCTCTAAAATCATTTGCTAATAATTGAACATCAGCAATTTCTTGAGCATATCCTTTGTTGACTAATGATAAAACACGCTGATGCAACTCAATAATAACCCTAACAGCTGGAGTAAATGGAGTTTGTCCCCTTTTTCCATCAGCGATATGATGCTTAAAATCAAAATACATTGATTTAAGAGGTATTGAATTCACTTTTTGAAGCATTCTTTTATTAATTGCTACTATGCTTAATCCTGGAGCTAATGACAATGCTTTTTGCGAACTTAATATTACAGCATCTATTTTATGCTTTTGCATATCTAATGAGTCTGCTAAAAAAGAACTGATTGCATCAACTATAAAATACAAACCATTCTCACTGCAGTATTCTGAAAGCATATTGATATCATACAACTGCCCTGTTGAACTCTCATGAATATTAACTAATAAAGCTGTATATGAAAATCCAGATTGATCTACAGTTTCTTCTATCATTTTTCTAGTTAGTCTCTGTCCATATTCAACTTTCACAGCAGTATGCTTTATATGATGAATTTCACATAGTTCTACAAAACGATGTCCAAATCCCCCACCATCAATCACTAGAACACAATCATTTTCATCCAAACAATTTTGCACAGTTGCTTCCATTGCTCCTGTTCCAGATGCAGTCAGGAAAATAATTTCCCCTTCATCTTCATTATTTAATAAAGTTTTCATGCCTGACATAGTTTCTTTTACAATTTGAGAGAATTCATCTGTTCTGAAATATGGAACTTGCAATCCTCCTATTTCTAATGATTCCTCATACATTTCTACTGGTCCGACTGTAAACAATTTAGTCATATTTATCACCTCTTGCTGAACATTATAGCACCTTTCATTTTGAATATAAACCAATATTTAACGTTTTCTAAATAACCTTAACATTGATCTTTTTTGTTTTTTTTCATTTAATTCTATATAAAAGCGATTTTTATCATTATTAAGATATACATATTGATATAAATACTCATATCGTTGCAAAGAGTTCTTATGCAGTTGTAATTCTTTTTCAATTTCAGAAAATAATGAATTAGAACTCTTTTTATAGATATATTTTGTACTTTTAAAAGTCTGACTGCTCTTTGTTTGTTCATACTTATAATTATGAACAGATGGCTTTAACCAAAAAATGTTCTTTTTAATCATTTTCGCTGGAACACCACCCACACTACAATTAGATGGAATAGGATGAGCAGTAGTTAAGCATTTTGCTCCTATAATACTTCCAGAACCTATCTGTGTTCCTTTTGATATCAAGACCTCTTGCCCTATCCACACATGATCACCAATATATATACTTTGACTAGGATTAATTCTTGTTTTTGTCTCCACATCATAAATTAAATGTGGATCAGCATTTCTAAACCAAATATCAAATGAAAATAAACAGTCATCCCCAATTATTAAATGTTTTCCTTCACTTAAAACAATATGTAAAGGACGTGTTGTATTACAATCTTTACCAATATAAAAAACACTATTGTTATAAATATCTATTTTTAATTTCAATAGATTCGTATGGCTTGCAGATATAAATATGACATTATTATCTCCATATACTCTAATTGACGTATCATATAAATTAACATCTTCATCAAAATAAATTATGTTATTCTTTCCAAAAATTTCAAAAATACAACTCGTCATTTTTTGAGGTCTACCTATTATTTGATTTTCAACAATCTCATCAAATTCAATTATTTCCGTTACTCTTTGCATAATTTTTCTCTTTTCTACATAATAATTTATAAAATTCCATCTACTTTTAAAATTTCAATCAAACGTTCAGTATTTTTGCTATCATGGAATTCAACAATCTGGTTATAATTGTTAATATAGTTTTCCTTTTGATCATGATAATAATTTTCATCAATCACTTGACTTAAATCTTCCGAATTATAACATATATCGCCAAACACATTATCAAAATTCAACATAAGTTTTGTATTAAATCCATAATTTTCTAAACTTTCCTCTAATTCCTCCCAATAAAATATAACCCGACTTCCTCTATAAAAAGCATCATATGCAATAGAAGAATAATCAGTAATAAGAACTCTTGTTTGACGTAAAATCTCATCATATTTTACATTAAACTTCATAAATTTTTTGAGATAAAAATCATTCTCCTTAGCTGCTTTATAGAACAATGGATGTGGTAGAATAATTAAATGTTTTCTATTATTCTTACCAATACCTTCAACAATTCTCTCTAACATCTGATAATAATGTGTTTTTCTAAAGTCAGTTGTTGCTTGATTATATTCCCATGGTCTCCAAGTTGGCATAATAACAATTTTATCAGCATTAGAATAAAGAATATTTCGATCATACTTTGGCAATCCACAAATAATAACTTGTTCAGGATTATACCCTCCTAACTGTACAAAATGATCTGCTTCCTTTTGAGAAGATGTAACAACTCTAAACTTTCCTTTACCATCCTTGCGAGGCGTAAAGTATTTGCGTGAATCAGAGTCCAATGAAATCATATACATAACACCATGCTGTAAAAAAACATAATTAATATCTGTTGAATTAATTTTCTTTAAAACATGCTTATTCATAATTCTTAACTCCATAGCATGTACAAGTAATTCAGAACCAAAAAATGTTTCTGACAAGAAAAAATACAAATAATGTTTAAAAGAATATTTATCAATAATATTCTTTTTATATTTTTCTTTTATTTTATCATAATCAGGATAATATTTATCAAGTATGAAATAAGCATTACAATAACCCTCATCAATTAATTTTTCATATAAGACAGAAGCACTCTCCTCATATCTTGACGAGTCCTTTTCATAAAGTATGTATATTCTTTTTTTATTAATTAACATTGATAAGTAATATGCAAAATTTATTTTACAATTTTCAATACAATTATCAGTTCTATTATGTGGTCTTATTGTAAAATAAACTCTATTCTTCAAAGACTGTCTTAAATAACAGCTTGTTTTCCCATCAATATTAATAATTTTTGATTTTAAATATTTATTTTTATTTCTATGATAATATTTGATATCTTTAATAAAACCAAATCCTTCTTGATCAACATACTTTATAAATATCTTATTTTGAGCTGGTAATGATAAAACATAGTCATAAGGCAATGATATATCAATTTTATCAAAAAATAACCCTTTCTTAATCTTATAATTGGTATATTGTTCACCAACCATAACATTACATTGATTTAATTTGAACGAATAAGTACTTTTTACTTTGACGTATATATTAATATGTAATGATTGATTTGTCTTCTTTATTCTAGAAAAACATCTATAAAAACAAACAGATGTATTATAAAAATTTTCTTTTTCACTTTCATTAAAAACAATATCTGGTATTTTAAATGAAGAATCATAATTTTTCATTTTAAATAATATATTATTTTTGTACCAACGATAGTTTGTCTTTAACCCAACATAATATGGTTCAATGTCCAAATATTTTTTATTACATTTTAAGAAAGATAATTCTCGACATGTTAATTGATTTTCATCTAACAAATCTATAAATTCATCTATTTGCAATCCGTTCAAATTCAATAAAAGATTTCTTTTTAAAATTTGATCAGTCTTGTTTTTTAATAATTGATCAATAAATTTATATCTCAAACATAATTTCAATAGTAATTTTTCTTGAAAACTATACTTTCCTTTTGTATAAGTTATAAATCCAAGTTCTTTATGTATTGACTTGATGAAATCAAATAACTGAGAATCAGACGATAGAACAAAATAATTATCCTTTATAAAATTCAATTGATTAATATATTTTAAGATTAAACTTTCTTGATGTTTATTATTTATTTTACCAACATAAATTAAAATGTTTTTTTTACCTTCATACTCTTGTTTTTTACCACACGAATTTGTATATAACAAATCAATTATTTTTTGAGAATCTAAATAATAATCAAGAAAAATATTATTACTTAATAATTCTTCTTTCATTCCAATTTCATCAAAATATAGTTGACTATCTATTTTAGATAGAAAAACATTATAAGTTGCTTGTCGACATATTTTTTGCATTATATGTAATTTCTGTTGGTGATTCATAGTTGGAATATGTATTAATTTTTGTTTCTTGTTTATTTGGATATTTTCAGAAAAGTAACTGTCCACAATAATATAATGAGCTTTTTTTAATAAAACTCTATGTTTTTGTGAATTTTTCTCTACTAAATGTATATTTTTACTATCATGTGCTTCTTGATTCAAAAAATCATTTTTAACAATATAAATTTCTATTTCTTTTTCATATAGTGCTTTTAAGTTTAAGATGTTTAATAATAACTTTTGACTATGATTAAGTTCAATAAATAGTATATGATTTAAATTATTGAAAGTATCTTGCTTATTGTTTTTCATTGGTAAATCCTACTTTAATTTCAATTCTTTTTTTATTTTAGTAGTTGAAATATCAGGTGTTCTTGACAGATAGACCACTTCACAATACTCTTTTAGAAAATCAAACTTTCCTTTCCAGTCATCTCCCATAACAAAAACATCTATATCATATTTTTTTATATCTTCAATTTTTTGATCCCATGAATCCTCTGATATAACTTCATCTACATATTTAATTGCTTTAACAATTTCCATTCTTTCATTATCTGGAATTGCACATTTTTTCCCTTTTATCTCATTAAATTTATCACTACTCACAGCTACAATTAAATAATCTCCTAATTCTTTAGCGCGCTTTATAATATTTAAATGTCCTACATGAAATAAATCATATGTTCCATAAGTTATAACCTTTTTCATAATATTCTCCTTATATCTTCCAAAATATAATTGAACTCACCTATTAACTTCAATCTCCTTCTCATCATTTAAAGAAAAAGACAAACTCAAAGCTCATAGGTGAGTAGGTATTCTATATATTTTTGTATTTATTAGTGATTAAATAGTTTTTTAAAAAATCCTTTATCTTCTTTTGGAAGTAATCTTCTATCAAACTTTTCATCACGTTCTCTTCTTTTTTCTTCATTACTTAAGCGGTTATAATAATCAACATACTCAGCATATTGATCACAGATTGTTTCTACATCACCATAATCTTTTAACATACCACCTTCAATCCATAATGCAGTATCACAAAAATCTCGAACTTGCTGTAATGAATGAGATATAAAAACAATTGTTTTTCCTTCATCTTTTAACTCAGTCATTTTGTCTAAACATTTTTGCGCAAATCCTTTATCTCCAACAGATAAAGCTTCATCAACAATAAATATTTCTGGATTCAAGGCTAAATTAATACTAAATCCAAGCCTTGATTTCATACCACTAGAATATTTTTTTACGGGTTGATATAAGAAATCACCAATTTCTGAAAATTCAATAACTTGACTTTTAATGTTCTGAATCTGTTTTTTAGTTAAACCAAGTAAAGCACCTTTTAATTCAATATTTTCTTCACCAGTTAATTGATTATTAAGACCTAAATTTATGGCAATCAATGCTTGCTCACCATTAACAATCATTTCTCCTTCGTCAACTTCACTAATTCCTGCTAATATTACTGACATTGTTGATTTACCAGAACCATTTGTTCCCAAAACACCAACAACCTCTCCTCTTTTAATTTTAAAATTAATATCTTTAAGTGCATAAAATCTTTTATCTTCATTGTGTTTCTTATCTTTAGACTTTAAACTGTAAATCTTAGATACATGTCTAAATTCTATTGCGTATTCTTCGTTCATAGATTCACCTCTAAATCATATCAATAAATTTGTGTTTAAATTTATACATCATGTAACTTCCAAATGCAAATAATATAAATGTAATGATCCAAAATGCAATCATAGAATTATGATAAGCCCAAAATCCTTTGTGATAGAAAAAGCAATCTCTATATCCTTGAACTATATAATAAATTGGATTAGCCTTCATAATATATTGCAAAAATTTAAATGGAATTCTTTCAATATCCCATAAAATAGGTGTTAAATAAAGTAAAAGTCTCATACATGCCAAAACTAATTTTCTTGTATCCCTAGCTAACATATTTAACACTGATGTTGTCATAGATAGTGAAATAGAGAAAACAATTGCACAAAACAAATAATAAAAGATTCCTAACCAATGATAATTTGGATAATATCCACCTAATGGAAAAACGATAATCAAGACTAGCATTAAGCATAAATGATTAAACAATTCTTTTAATACAACTGTCGCTGGTAATACACTGACTGGGAATTTCATCTTTGTAATAACACCAATTTTTGAATAAATAGCATTACATCCATTTGTGATACATGGTGAAATAAAAAACCAAACAACCATTCCACCTAACATCCAAAATATATAACCTATGCCATGAACAGCTTTTCTATCCCAAACAAGCCCAAATACAAACCAATAAGTCAAAACTTGAATAACTGGGTTTGCAAAGTTCCAAAAAAGTCCTAATTTAGAATCTCTCATATCTGCAAGTAACTCATATTTTGCAATTGAATATATTCTAAATAGATTAGTAAAATTTTCTTGCAAAACATATCTCATACTTTTGAACATATCTTAACCTCCTTAAAGATACATACATAATCATTAATGTTATACATGAAAAAAAGGAGAATTGCAACTTAAATTGATGAATTCCCCACTTATTTCTTTAAATCCACTATATTTTTACTTACTCATCCAAGATTCATCATTAGGGTTTTTCTTCCATGCTTTTAATTTATCTAAGTCATCTTTATGTATATAATCATTATCAACAGCTACTTTAACTAATGTATCATAGTTTGTAAGTGTATAAAATGAACATTCTTTTACTTCAAAATTTTCTGTTGCTTTTGGTAATCCATATGTAAAAATGGCTACCATTCCCAAAACTTCACATCCTGCCTCTCTTAAAGCATCAACACATTCTAATGATGATCCGCCTGTAGAAATCAAATCTTCAACAACAACAACCTTCATTCCTGGTTTTACTAATCCTTCAATACGATTATTGCGTCCATGTGATTTTGCACCACCGCGTACATATCCCATTGGTAAATCTAAGATATCAGCAACAAGTGCAGCATGAGCAATCCCAGCTGTTGCTGTTCCCATCAAACATTCACATTCAGGATAGTTTTCTTTAATCAAAGTTGCAAGCCCTTCTTCAATATCTTTTCTGACTTCTGGATATGATAATGTCAAACGATTATCACAATAAATTGGTGATTTAATACCTGAAGCCCAAGTAAAAGGTTCATTTGGTCTTAAAAAGACAGCTTGAATATCTAATAAATCTTTTGCTATAATTTTTTCCATTCTTCTTATTCTCCTTGAAATTGTCTATATACTTCTCGATAGGTTTCCACTGGGTTATCAGCTCTTGTAATTGTTCTACCAACAACAATATAACTAGATGTTAAATCTTTTGCCATTGCTGGTGTTGTTACACGTTTCTGATCATTTACACTATCACTTGCTAAACGTATACCAGGTGTTACTGTTAAAAAGTCCATTCCCAAATGCTCATGAATACTTTTTGATTCTAGAGGTGAGCATACAACTCCATCCAACCCAGCTTCTTTTGCATTTTCAGCCCATTTTAAAACAACATCTTCTAAAGGCTCATGGATAAGTAATTCATTATCTAAAATTTCTTGATCCAAAGATGTTAAACACGTTACTGCTATACATAATGGTCTATGACCATGAATACTCCCTTCTTGCAATCCATCAATTGCAGCCTTCATCATTGCTACACTTCCAGAAGCATGAACATTTACCATATCTACATCTAATTTTGCAAGTTGTTTCATAGCACTCTTTACAGTATTAGGAATATCATGCAATTTTAAATCCAAGAAGATCTTATGTCCTCTTTCTTTAATAGCTTTAATCATTTCAATTCCTTCACCATAAAATAATTCCATTCCAACTTTTACATAAAGTTTCTCTTCTTGAAACTTATCTAAAAACTCTTCAACTTCTGCTTTTGTTTGAAAATCTAAAGCAATACAAATTCGACTTTCGTTCATTTTTCTCCTCCAAGATATATTTTTCATTATTATATCATATATTTAATAAAATCAATAAAGAAAATTAATATCAATCGTACTTTTCTTTACAAATAACTTCTTTTATTGAATTGATGATATATAATTTTGATAATCATTATCCCAATCAGCAAAAAGAGGATTTCCTCTATGATCAGTCAGTTGATAATGTTCAGTAAGATATTCACCTAAAAATTTCGTCATTTTTGTCGCACCAGAATGATTTAAATGATTACCAGCATCTCTAGTATCTGTTTTCCAATTAAATTGTGTACCATAATCATCTGTATTTAAATCCAAATATGATACCTGATATTTTTTAGCATATGAAGCTACAGTATTATGTTTTCGATAATTCCATGATGTACGTGATGGAAAGCATAGAAAAATGACCTGACAATTATTTTTCTGTGCCAATTGCATAATTTTAGGAAAATATTTTTCGGTATATTGCACCATTTTTTCTCTTTTTGAATCATCTTTTCCCATATATGAATACCCTTTATCGTTTGCCAATACTTCAGTTTTATAATAATATCCTCTCATAACAGTACGTTCGTTTGCTGCTTTTTCTTGAACATAAGATTTATTTTTTAATTGATTCCATAATGGTGTGTACTTAAATAATGGGAAGCATGTTCGATAAGTATTATCCTTAGCTTCTGCCTTATTATCTTTTCCTCTTTCTTCAAAAAAATTATCCAGTTCTAAAATCAAAACTTTAGGCTTTTGATATTTTAATATTTCCTCTAACATATAATATGTAGAACTCATATTCTGCATTGAAGCTCCAGCTGCATATGAAGTAATTCCTCTTTCATGCCATAATTGTAAAGGATTGAATCCGCTAAACAAATCACTATTTCCTATCGCTAATACATCAATACTACCCTTCTTTGCAGTATCAACATTTCCACTATACTGCTTTAATTCAGTTGATAATGCTTCAATTCCACTTCCTCCAAGAACAATATTGTTTTTCTCTCTATCACTACTAAGAATATACGATATTGTTAAACATATTGATATTACAATTAATAATATTAAACAAATTCTAACTATTTTTTTATGCATTTTATTCTAATTCCTTATCTACAACCATTGTTATTTTACCATTTCTTGAATAAATCGATTATAATCTTGATTCCATTGCTGATAACTTTTTTCATTGAGATGATTTTTCAAATTATAATGTTTATTAATATACCCACCTATATATTTTGTCATTTTTGTAGCTCCTGAATAATTCAAATGATTCCCACCATCACGTGAATCAGTTTTCCAATCAAAGTTTGTATCATACTGATTAACATTAAAATCTATAAATGAGAAATTATTATTTTGTGCATATTCTTTGACAGTATTATACTTTGAATAGTCCCATGCTGTTTGAGATGGAAAACCAATAAGTAAAACATGACAATTCATCTCTTTGGCTAGTTCTAATATTTGAGGTAAATACTGTTTTGTAAATGTACCAAAGGGCTTTTCTTGATTCGTTTTTTTCATATATGAAAAACCATTTGTATAAGGAACAGTAGTCTTTTCAAAATAATATCCTTTCAACAACTCCATACGCACTTTATAATTTTTATCCTGCACATATTTTTCATTCTTGATATCATTCCATCTTTGACTCTTCATAAATAAAGGGTAAGTACGTTTTATAGCTGTATAAGTATATCCTTGATCTTCAATTTCTACACGATCATCAAAAAAAGCATTTGTTTCTAAAATAAGTAATTGAGGTTTTTGAACAGTCAATACTTCTTTTAACATATGATATGATAGTTTTGTATTTTGCTTAGGAGCTCCCATCACAAAAGATGTATATCCTTGTTCATGCCATAATTGTAATGGATTAAACGCACTATAAAGAGCACTATTCCCTACAGCAAGTATCTGATAATCTCCATCTAGTTCATTTGTTTTTTGTACTATACCTGCATCCTCATCAAAGACCAAATCATCTTCAGTGTCATCAGAAGACAGAACATAATTATTATAAATATATATTCCTCCAATAATTACAATAATCATTGAAAGAAGTGATACAATCATAATTATTCTTTTTTTAATTTGTTTTTTTAATTTGTATTTCTTACTCATTTCAAAATGACCTCCTTCAATGATTAACGGCTGTATTATAACAGAAATATGTGGAAATTCTATGAAAAAATAACAAAATTAAAAGATTTTTGATTTTATTTAAATAAATGTTATAATGAAACATATAGAAAGTGAGGTCCAATATGAATCATACTCGTTCAATAGTGAAACAAGCATCTATTTTAGCTATTGCAGGAATATTAGTAAGAATCATTGGAGTTCTTTATCGAAGTCCTTTAACTTCATTAATTACGACTGAAGGGATTGGATATTATTCAACAGCATATAATATCTACGCTCTCATTCTCTTAATATCTTCTTACAGTATTCCAACGGCTATTTCTAAATTAATTTCTGAAAAATTAATTTTAAATCAATATAACAATGCTCAAAAAATATTAAAATGTTCTTTTATTTATATATGTGGAATTGGTGGAGGTGCTGCTATTGTTGCTTTCTTCATTGCTCCATTTATTGTTCCAGAAAATGCAGTTATGGCTTTAAGAGTTTTGTGTCCAACAATTTTCTTATCAGGGTTGCTTGGTGTATTTAGAGGCTACTTTCAAGCTCATCAAACGACCTTATATACTTCTGTTTCCCAAATCATTGAACAAGTTTTTAATGCTATTGTTTCTGTTGGTGCTGCCTACTTGTTTATTCAACCATACTTAAGTGCAGGAGGAAGTCAGCTTGCAAGTATTGGTGCAGCAGGAAGTGCTTTAGGAACAGGCGCTGGAGTATTAATTGGATTAATATATATGGGATTAATGTATTTTAAACGTAAAGATAATCTTATTGTACAAGATGATCCAGATAATTATGAAGATTCATACAAAAGTATCTTTAGAATGATTTTAAATATTGTGACTCCTATTATTTTTGCAACGTGTATTTATAATCTTGTCACTACAATAGATATGTATATTTTCTATTTTGCGATGGGTACAGGTAAAGATGCGGTTACTATGTTTGGTGTTTATTCAGGAGAATATATTGTTTTACAGAATGTTCCAGTAGCTTTAGCATCAGCAATGTCCACTGCCTCTATTCCTGCTATATCTTCTTCTTGGGCAATTAAAAATTATCGTCAGACAAAAGAACATATTCGTTCTGGAATTCGTGTTACAATGATGGTTTTAATTCCATCTGCAGTGGGAATGACAGTTCTCGCATTCCCTATTATGGGAATCTTATTTCCACAAGAAGATACAATTCAACTCGCAACTATGCTACTTGCAGTAGGTAGTCCTGGTGTGGTTTTCTTTGGATTATCAACTCTGACGAATGGAATTTTACAAGCCATTGGTGAAGTCAATGCACCATTAAAAAATGCTGCTATAGCTCTCGTTTGGCATTGTATTATTACAGCTATCTTATTATTTTTTACACCATTAGGTCTCTATTCACTAGTAATTGCAAATTGTTTTTATGGATTACAGGTTTGTATTCTTAATCAAAAATCATTACGTAAAAAAACACATTATCATCAAGAAATACGTCGTACATATGTTCTTCCTCTTGTTGCAGCAATTGTTATGGGAATCTTTGCTGGAGGATGCTATTATGGATTATTTGCACTCACAAAGAAAGTCTTTATCCCATTAATAATCTCTGTTATTGTTGGCATCATAGCTTATTTTGTTATTATTCTCTATATGTATGCAGAACATCCTAAAGATCTACAATCTATCCCATATTTAAACAGACTTGTTTATAAAATAAGAAAACGCTAAAAAACATCCAAAAATGGATGTTTTTTCTTTTTATGCTTTTAAGTTTTGAATCATATTCCACATACCTTCTGCAGAATTAAAGTTTTCAGGAATAATATCAGATGCACCGATTTGTACATCAAATTCATCATTAATTTCAGATACAATTTCTAAAATAGCAAATGAATCTAAAATAGCATCATCAATTAATGTTTTACATCCTCTAAAATCAATATCTGCATCAATTTCTTCTAATAATTCTAATAATTTTTCCATTCTCTCTCTCCTATTGTTTAAAATTTAATATATTTGTCTCAAAACGTGCTCGCTGCAGCTGAAGTCCTTCTTTATTTGAATAAAGATATACACTCGGTAAATCTCTACTTAAAAACAAAGATATTCCTTCACACATTGCATAAGCGCCAACTCGTTGAAACTCTATAATATCTCCCACTTCTGGGTTTTGTAAAGTTAATCCCTTTACTAAATTATCATTAATTGTACAAAGTGATCCTGATATATTACAATTAATATAATCTCCTTGTACTTCTTTTTTCTTTAATTGTCGGTAATACGGAATCTTCATTGCCATCATTTGCCCATAATAAGTTGTTTGATGCATTCCACCATTCACAATACAATAAGGAACATCATTAACTTTGTAATCTACAATATCTGTGTAATAGTTACCACATGTAGCAGCTATAAATCTTCCTAATTCAATTGTAATCTGTCCTTGAAAATGAAGATTATCTAATAAATCTACAAATCCATCCAATAATTCTTCCTCATCATAAGGTTGTTTTGAATGTTGGAAATATTCCACATAGAATCCTGGACCAAATTCTAATTTGTCAGGAACATATCCATATTCATTTTCTAATTTTAGAATCAAAGAATCAACATATTCTAACTCTTCCTTATACATATTTATTTTTTTTCTTTGAGTCCCTGAAAAATGATGAATTCCTATAATATTTATATAAGGAAATTCTTTTCTTTTTTCAATTAAAGAACAAAGTTGATCCTCAGACATACCAAATTGATTATGTGTTGTTATTCTCAATAAGGCATTGACTTTTATATTCATTTGTTTTGCAATTTCATGAATCATATGAAATTGATTTGGTGATTCACATGTATAAATAAGAGTATCTTGATATTTAGCAATTACATACTCTAGATCATGTTTAGCTTTATAAACACCAGATAATACAATTTTATTCATATTTATCCCAGCACGCTCACAAATATCAAACTCCCCGTGTGAACACACTTCGTAATAATCTATCTGATTCTCGATGGCTTTCACAACAAAAGGATTAGCCTTCATAGCATAACACAACTGCACTTTGTTTCCAAGCTTATTCTTTATAAATTGGATCCTATTGCATAAAACATCAATATCAAAAACATAAGCTGGTGTTGTTACCTGTGTAACAAGCTCTTCATATTTAGGCTGAAACATCAAACTCCTCCTTAATCATATCACTTAATTTTTTTCTATCTATTTTTCCATTTTTTGTAATCGGGAATCTATCTATTTTATAAAACACATTTGGTATCATAAAAACTGGTAAATCTTTCTTGAGTACTCTAATCAACTCACGTCTTTCAATTTCACCATCATAGAATGCAATAATCTTATTGTTCTCAAAGATACAGCAAGAACGCTGAATGACTTCAACTTTATTCATCATATTTTCGATTTCGCCTAATTCAATACGATGTCCCATATGCTTAATCTGGAAATCTTTTCGAGAAGTGAAACACAAATTTTCATCATCATTATAATATCCTAAATCTCCTGTTCTATAAATAATCTCCATATAATACTTATTTAAAGGATTCTGGCAAAAAGCTTTTTGAGTCTGTTCTTTATTATTGTAATAACCTAAACTGACAGCTGTACCACTCACACAAATCTCACCAATAGCACCATATTTAGTAACTTCACAATCATCATTATCTAATAAAAACACTTTTTCATTAGGAAAAGGTTTTCCTATTGGAATAACTTCACCAAGAGCATATTCTCTATCAATAATATGATATGTACAATTACATGTAATCTCAGTTGGTCCATATAAGTTCACATACATTGCATTTGGAATGTATTTTTGCCATATTTGCAATTGTTTTACAGGCATGACTTCACCACTGAACATAATTTTAGTAAGATTAAGAGGAACTTTATATTCAAACCCTTTTAATGTAGATATAATACATACAGCAGACACTGCCCAAATGATTGTTGTTACTTCTCTTTCACATAAGAAATCCAGTAACTTTGTAGGCATTGAGAAAAATTGTTTAGGAATGATTTGCATTGTCGCTCCTGCTTTAATTGTTGAATATATATCTTTAACTGATACATCGAAATCCCATGGAGCCTGATTACCAATAACATCATTTTCATTAATGCCAAAACTTTCAACAAAAACATCTATAAAATCAATAACATTACGATGTGAAACAAGAACCCCCTTAGGAACTCCTGTTGATCCAGATGTAAAAATACAATATAAAGGCATTGTATCTATATGTTTTTGTAACCTTACTTCTGGTATTGTATCTTGTTGATGACTCACGAATAGATCCTCTATCATAATCACTTGACCTTTAAATTCCAAACGTTCAAGTATTGATAAATACTTATTTGAAGTTACAACTCTATCTGTTTCCAATGTATTCATAATATGATTCAGTCTTGTTTTTGGTTGTTTTGTATCTAACATGACATAAAAACATTCAGCATAAACAGCGCCAAAAAACAAACAGATTGTATCAACACTTTTATCCATAAAAATAGGTACTGGCATTCCTAACTCAAAATTTTCACTTAATCGATTCCCTATACGCTTTGCCTTTACCACTAAATCTTGATATGTAATTTCTTTTTCAAGATCAGCAAATGCAACTTTATTGGGATATTTTCTTGCGCTTTCTTCTAAATAATCTAATATATTATACATTCTCATTCTCCTAATGACTCAAAATTTCTTTAACTTCTTCATAATTATAACGCTTACTCTTTTTTCTCTTAATATAAGAATCGGCCCAATCATAAACCTTTTGATAAGAAATAAATTCATAATCATATCTTTTCTTTACACTTTCACTATGCTGAGTTTGAGATAATTGAAATCTCTCATTGATTAATTTTCCAAAATACTTTGTTAGTTTCTTTTGACCATATATATTTAAGTGATTAGGATTATAATAATCTTTTTCAGGATTTAATCCAATCTCATCAACATAATCATCCATATCAATACATTCATACCCATATTCTTTAATCAAGGCTTTCGCACTATTGTTTCTTTTTCTTTCAGGTAACATTTTTTTAGAATAATATCGTGGCATATTTGTAAAAATAACATTGGATAACTTTTCTTTCTTACAATATTCAAGTAAATCTTTTAAATGTTTTCCAGATAATTGATGCATTGGAAGTGTATCATTATACTCTTTTATATTTACATAATGACGCTGAGGATCAATTTTAGCAGTCCCTTGTATTCCCATAGCAGCTAGATTTGTTTTGTCTTTATCTGTTAATTCTTTCATACTTACTTCTAAACAATCATACAATTGTGGCCAATTTGAATGATACTTCAATAATGGAAAATAATATGCTAATCTTTGATCTTCTGAAATCAATTCATTTATTGTATCAATTTTATTTTTTGAAAAGGGCATATTATCGATCCACAATCTATTTGAACCTTCTCTTGACTCCTGTTCATCATTATAAAGTATTCCATTGATATCTATAACAAAAAGTTTCGGTTTTTGTGTTTTTCGAACTTCAATAAGCATTGATTTTGCAATTCCCATAGGTGCCATATTCGTTGCAAATGAATAACTTGTATATCCAAATTCTTTCCACGCCAAAGGTGCAGAATAGTCAGTGAATGAAGTACTAGCCCCAATAAGTATCATATCTAAGCTGTTTTTTTCCAACTTGTAAAAATTCTTAATACGTGTTGCATCCGATTTGCTATTTAACTGTCTGCACATTACAAAATTTGTACCAAACACAAGAAAGAGCATTAATATTGTCATTGTGAGAATCTTTAATTTTTGAATTCTTGTCATTATATCAACCTCCTCATCTAAAATTGCATATATACAAACTGATTTTGATCGTAACCAGGTCCATACATACCTAAAAGTAAAATTATTATAAATGCGACAATATATAATGTCCAACGTATATAAATTGGTTTCATTGATACACGTTCACGTACACTGCCACGTTCTTGCATAACATCGATAATAAATAAAATCACCAATCCACATAGCAAAACAATCATATCTAAGCCTCTTAATCCCATTCCTAAAAATTCCTTATGAAATAAAGTAGGCATTTCATAAAAGCGAAATGTTTTTATGAAAATATCCCATGCATTTGTCAAAG
>NZ_HG005291.1:145450-199375 GCF_000455285.1 Candidatus Stoquefichus massiliensis AP9
TGGCAGCACGGAAAATGATACAACCTACACAAGTAATCCAAAATGTTCTTAAAATCTGAAATAATTGGAAAGCTTTCGACTTTGTATTGATATGTAAAGTTTTATTCATCCAATTAAATACTGGTCTCATCATACCACTTATGGCAATTAATAAACCATAGAAAATTCCCCAAATGATGTAGTTCCAACTTGCTCCATGCCAAACACCAACCAAAAAGAACACCAATAAATTTCCTAATGCGATAGGCAATGTTCGTCCAATATGTTTACCGAATTTTTTCTTTGCAAATTTCCCAAGTTTAGAAACACTCTTTGTTAGTGAAAATGGGAAAAAAACATAATCTTTCATCCATGCACCCAATGACATATGCCATCTTCTCCAAAACTCTGAGACTGTCTTAGAAAAATATGGTCTGCGGAAATTCTCTGCCATTGTAATACCCATTGTTTGAGCACAACCACGAGCAATATCAATACACCCAGAAAAATCTGTATAATCTTGAATTGCATACATAAAAACACCAAAAACAACACCCATACCTGAAACATGAAAATAATTATCAAAGACATAGTTCGCAATGACCGCAGCACGATCAGCAATAATCATTTTCTTAAAATATCCCCACATCATCAGTTGCAAACCAAACTTAAGGTCCTCATAACTTGCTTTTTTAGGCGCATATAACTGTGGAGCTAAATCCTTATAACGTCCAATTGGTCCTTGTAAAATCTGTGGAAAAAATGAAACAAACAAAGCAACCTTTGCTAAATTTCTTTCTGGTTTTACCTTTCCCCAATAAACATCAATCACATAAGACATTGTTTGGAACGTATAAAATGAAATACCCAAAGGTAAAATTAGATTTAATTTTGGTATATTGCCTCCAAATGATAAAGAATTCAATAAGTAATTTAAATTTTCTGAAAAGAAATTAAAATATTTCAAAACAAACAAAATACCAAAATTCAAAAGCAATAAACCAACCAACATTCTTTTACGTTGACTCTTTAAATGCTTCTTATCTTCCTTAGTCACACCGTCACTTTTCTCTAATTCATGCTGTTTCCCAATATAGAGAGCAGCTAAATAAGATGTGACTGTTGTCAAAATAATAAATATGCCAAATTTCGCACTCGCATAAAAATAAAAAAAGTAACTTGATGCTAATAAAAACATCCATTTCCATTTTGCTGGTACTATAAAACTTCCAATCACAACGATTCCAAAAAAAAGAACAAATATCAATGTATTAAACGCCATAACTTCCCCTCATCCTACTTTCACTTCTTTATAAAATATCTTTTCATCAATAAAATAACTCAAGACATTTATCATTAACATCATGAGTATAACCGTTCATTCTTGTTATTTCAACACAATTTAATATCTTTCTCTATGATCATATTCATTTTTCTCATTATATAGATCATTTCATATGAACATATCGTCATTATAGAACACTGTTGTGGAATTTTTGTGTACAATATTCATTTTATTTTTTAATTTTATCTCTATATTCTAGAACACAAAAAGAGAATGGCGTCTACCTGTTCATAACATCCATTCTCATTCACTTTTTAAAAAAATTTCTTTTTCTTAAACCAAACAATTAACCCAATCACAACCAATATACTGACACCAACAACAATTGGATAAGCATAGACATTATCCAATTCTGGCATATTTTTAAAATTCATACCATACCACCCTGTTAACAATGTTAATGGCATAAATATCGTTGTGACAACTGTAAAAAATTGCATTGTTTTATTCAACTTATAATCCAATTTAGACTGATGTGCTTCATTAGCTTGATTTAAAAGTTCTCTTAACATTTGTACATTACCAGATAAACGTTCTATTCTTCTAGTAAAAATTTCAAAATAACGCATATCATCATCTTCAAAAATATGATGATGATTCATCTGTAATTCTTCTCCAATAATAACTAAATTATCATAATAGTTTCTTAATAAAAGTAATTCTTTACTTAATTGACGTAACTGATTTGTAAAACGGATAGATTCTTCTTCACTATCATGAATTTCTAACTCTTCAATTTCTTCTTGCAATTCTTCAATATATTGATAATCTTTAGAAATCAATTCGCTTAAAAAATAATAAACAAGACGAGTAATAGAAATACCTTTTTCTAAAACATAACCACTAGATGATTGAAAAACTTCATTAATATGATGATCTTCATCATCAACAACGACAACCAAAAAGATATTCTTAAATATAAAAAATGCTAAAGTATCTTTTTTAACAAATACATCTCTTGCATTAATTAAATTAATCAAACCATAATAATAATTCTTATGTGGAATAATAATATTTTCATTAATTAGAGATGTTTCTTCACAACGCATAATAGATCTTTTTGTAATATGTAATTTCTGGTAACTATTCTTTAATTCATCTAATGTCATCATTGCAATATACATATGATCATCATTTATATCTTGTATATCTACCTCTATCTTATTGTCATCAACCTGATAAATCATATTCTTCTCCTTATATATCAAAAAATAGAGGACATCCTCTATTTTTTAGAATCAATTAAATCTAATAAATCTTGAACAGTAGAAATCTTGATTAATTCATCATCTTGAAATTCGACACCAATTTCTTCTTCTAGTTCAAAAACCAAATCGACTAAATCTAAAGAATCTATTCCTAAATCTTTAAAAGAAGATTCTTTCGTTAATGTTTTTCCTTTTAATTTTGTAGCTAATCTCTCATTAATTTTATCAAAATAATTCATATTTATTCACCTCTCTCTTATTATAATTGTTTTTTATAGAATTACAATGTCATTTTCTTACATAAAAGCTTCTTTGTTTGCTAAAACATATTCCAAATTCATTTGTCCTAAATTATCTTCATATAAATAGAATTCTCTATCTAATTCATCAAATAGCCAAGAAACATCTCGATAATCAAGATTCTCAATTTCTTCAATTCTTGCATCCTGATCTTCAGGTACAATTCCTTCTTTAAATAAACTATTTCCTTTATCAAGAATCAAAGCAGTATGTTTAGCTCCTATCTCTAATAAAGCTTCTACTGTTTCATTTGCAAAATTACCTGAAACACTTTGATAAAAATGATAAATCCCACCATTATTCATTTCTGATTCAAAAGTTTGACAAAGATAAAATATTCTTTCAATTCCATTTAATTCATTAATCAAATCCCCATTTTCACATTTTTCACTTATAACATTATATAAATCAGAAACGATTTCATTCTGATTCTTTCGTGCAATAATTTCACTTGCCTGTAAAGTCACATTATCTAAAACCTCTTCATAAGTCGCCATTATATCATCTCCCATTCCATATCCTTATTTTACACTTTCTTATAGAAAAAGTATAGTTTATCTTTTGTTAGCAAGACTAACCATTAATGAACAATGTTCATTGACTTTTTATATCATTGTCTTATAATACAATTGTCAGGAGATGAAACAATGCCTAGAGAAAGAAACATATCCAAACGGGAGATTAAAGATCCTCAAATCAGAAAACAGGAAATTCTAGATACAGCAATGACATTATTTACCTATCAAGGTTATGAACAAACCTCTATGCGTGATATCGCTAAAGAAATAAATGTTTCACTTGGTTTATGTTACCGATATTTTGATAGTAAACAAGTCTTATTTCAGGAAGCCATGAATCAATATGTAGAAAATTGCTGCGCGTTATTTCTATCTGTTTTACAAAATCCCAATAAAAACTTACTTGAAAAAATAGAAATTCTTTTTCAAATGATGATTCAAGAAAAAGATATCCACCAATATCATCACTTCTTTCATCAACCAGAAAACAAAAATTTACATGATGAACTTTCTATGCGTATTTGTCAGCATCTCTCTCCTATTATATTAGAAGAAGTTCAAAAATATTGTCTAGATAATCATCTCAAAATCAACCACCCTGACTACCTTATTCAATTTCTTACCTATGGACAAATTGGGCTTTTGTCTCATACTGATATGCCAAATCTAGAAATTGCTCAAAGTATGAAAAACTATATGATGATTTTATTAAAACACGAAATGAACCCTGATAATTAATCAGGGTTCAACCAAATATATGAATGAACATTGTTCATTGAAAGGAAAAATACTATGAAAAACAGAAAAGAATTATCAAAACAAGCTTTTAATCAGCAGGCACTAACTTACGATCATGATATCAAAGGTGTTCATGCCAGAAAACTTTATCCTCATATGTTACAAGAAATGATTCACATCTATGGGCAGGATATTTTAGATTTAGGATGTGGTACCGCCGAGTTAATGTATCAGGTCATTCGTGAAGATTCTTCACGAAATATAATTGGTTTAGATTTATCAGAAGAAATGTTAAAAATTGCTGAAAATAAATTAGGTAATAAAGCCACTTTTATTTTAGGTGATGCTGAACATTTACCATTTGCTGATCAATCCTTTGATATTGTCTACTGTAATGACTCATTTCATCATTATCCTCATCCCCAGTTTGTTCTTTCTGAGGTTTATCGTGTCTTAAAGCCTGGAGGGACACTGTTAATTGGTGACTGTTATCAAATAGGCGTAGCGAGATGGATAATGAATTTATTTATGAGATTTTCAACGGAAGGTGATATTAAAATTTACTCAAAAAAGGAAATGTATGCTCTTATGAGTGAATATTTTCATGAATTAAGATGGTATAAAGTTGATGGAGAATCTTTTATCATGAAAGGTAAAAAATAATGTCACTCACAATATCAATGCAAAAATATTTAATTACGATTTATCTTCTATCACTTCAAAATTCTCATGTTCATCAAATTGATATTGCTATATCACTTGGTTATTCAAAGGCTAGTGTTTATCGTGCAATTCAATTGCTTTTACAGGCCCACTATATTTCTATTACCACTCACAATATCTCTTTAACACCCCTAGGACAACAAACAGTTAATCATTTCATTAATGAATATCAATTCTTTTACAAATTACTTATCCAACATGAATTTTCTCATTATGAGGCACAAAACTATGCCTTAAAACTAATGAATGCTGTTGACCAAACATTTATCCAAAAGATTCATAGTTATCATGAAAAAATAGGTATTCATCTGCTATAGATGAACACCTATTTTATAATTTCATAAACAATATAAGAGTGATCAAATTGATATCCTAATTTTCTAGCTAAAGCTAAAGAAATTTGATTATGTGCATCCCAACTTGGATATATATTTCTTTTTAAACATTCTAATATGAGTTTTGCTGCACATATTTTCGCTAGACCTTTTCCTTGATAATTAGGATGTGTATCCACTTCTATTTCTATACCTTCTAAATAATAAGTATAAGAAGATGCTCCAGATATTATTTCTTGATTTTTCATAATTACACACCCTAATCCATACTTTTGATATACATCATAAGTCTTAAATTGACTACATAAATCATGAAATGGCTCATAGGAAGATGCCATAATTTTATGATAACATTCTTGATCTATCATTTTCAATTTATATTGTCCATCTAATCCAGTAACCAATGATTGAAGGTATTCAACATCAAAAATATCTTTTTCCTTTAATGTTGCATAGCGCTGATGATGTGTCGCATTCATACCATAAACATCCTTAATCAATAAAGACCACGCTTCATTTTGAGGAACCATAATCACAAAATCACTTTTGATATTTTTCACCAACTCAATACAGGGAACACCTGCATACAAATAAAAATCAGCAATCAAAATCTGTGCGGATTGTGGATTTTCTTGATTATCTACATAGCATTCTCCCATACACCCCTGCAAATATGAATAAATCATAGTCTCATGCCATCCTTCAAATAATTCTGTTACTTTTTGAGGATTATCACATAAAATCATCTTACTCACCTCTTTTGCTTTCCATTATAACAAATACTCGCTATAATAAAAACATGGAAAAACAAATATTACGAATATTAACAAAAAAACAGGGACACTTTATTTCCGGGCAGGAAATCAGTAACAAATTAAATGTCTCAAGAATGACAATATCTACATATATGAAGAAATTAAAAGAGAAAGGATATCAAATTGTCACTTCAACAAAAAAAGGATATTGTTTAACATTAGACAATGATATTATTTTCAGTGATGATATCAAAAAACAACTTCATTCCTTTTATCAAAACATTGAATATTATGATGAAGTCACTTCAACAAATTTACTAATGAAAACAGGAAATTATCAACAAGGTGATATTATTATTGCTGATAGTCAAACTGCTGGTCAAGGAAGAAATGGCAGAACTTTTTATTCACCAAAACAAAAAGGCATCTATCTTTCTTTTTTACTCAAACCACAACGTTCTATCTATGATTCATTAAAAATCACTTCCTGTTGTGCTGTTGCACTCATCAAAACTATCAAGAAGAATTATTCACTTGAGCCAACCATCAAATGGGTCAATGACATCATGTTAGGAGACTTGAAAATAGCTGGTATTCTTTGTGAAGCAACATTAGAAATGAATACTGCTCAAATTGAAAATATGATTGTCGGAGTTGGACTCAATGTTCATCATTATGATATGCCTCATGAATTACAAGGGATTGCTGGCTGTATTGAAGATGATTTGCAAAGTTTTGTTCCACGACAAAAAATCATCATAGATTTTCTGAATATTTTCTATGATGATTATTCAAAATTATCTTCTTTATCATTTCTTGACATCTATCGTCAATCCTCTTATGTCTTACATCAAAACATTACAGTATTTGAAAATAACACAACTTATCCAGCCTATGTGGCCTCTATTAATGATGATTCCAGTCTAACAATCATTGTTAATGATCAAGAAAAGATTCTCCAATCAGGTGAAGTCAGCATTCGGAAAAACTAATCTCCTACAGCACACATGATTTCACCTGTCACAGCAATTTCATTTTCAACTCTTGCTTCAATGGTGGCAAAATAAATGCCACCTTTTTCTTTTGTTAAAGTGACTGTCATTGTTAAAACGTCACCTGGAATCACTTGTTTTCTAAAACGTGCTTTATTAATCCCCGCAAAGAAAGCAATTTTTCCCTTGTTTTCTTCCTTAGAAAGTAATAATACACAACCTGTTTGAGCTAACGCTTCAATAATAAGAACACCAGGCATCACATGTTTATCTGGAAAATGTCCTAAAAACTGCATCTCATTAGCAGTCACACATTTTCTTCCAACAATCATTTTGCCATCTTCACTTATACTTTCAACACAATCAACTAATAAAAATGGATAACGATGAGGAATAATTTTTTGAATATCATTTGAATTATATAACATGATTAATCCTCCCACTTCTTAAAGATTAATGAAGCATTATGTCCACCAAAACCAAGTGAATTGTTCATTGCATAATGAATATCCTGATATCTCCCATCATTTGGAACAATATCCAAATCGCAATCTTCATCTTTGATTTGATAATGAAGTGTTGCAGGAATATAACCATCTTCAAGTGCTTTGATACAAATCACTGATTCTAATGCACCACTCGCACCTAATAAATGTCCTGTATATGATTTTGTTGAAGACATCGCCACATGTTTCGCTGCTTCTCCAAATGCATATTTGACAGCTGCTGTTTCTGTTTTATCATTTAAAGGTGTACTTGTTCCATGAGCATTAATATAATCAATATTCGATGGCTCTATACCTGCATCTTTCATAGCATTTATCATAGCTTTTCCACCACCACTGCCATCAGATAATGGTGCTGTAATATGATAAGCATCACAAGTTGCTCCATATCCAACAACTTCACCATAAATTTTTGCTCCACGAGACAAAGCATGTTCTAAAGATTCTAAAACAAGTAAAGCTGCTCCTTCACCCATAACAAATCCACTACGTTCTTGATCAAAAGGAATAGATGCACGATTTTTATCAGTTCCCGTATGCAAGGCTTTCATAGAAGCAAAACCAGCCACTGATAATGGTGTAATCGAAGCTTCACTTCCACCGGCTAGCATCATATCCTCATAACCATCTCTGATTTTATGAAAAGCTTCACCAATTGCATTTGTACCAGCAGCACATGCTGTAACAATAGATGAAACATGACCATTGGCACCTAAATCAATCGCAACACTTCCAGCCGCTAAATTGATCAATGTCATAGGAATAAAATAAGGCGAAACCTTTGATGGTCCTCTATTGAGTAAAGACTGTTCTGCTTTTTCAATTGATTCAACACCACCAATACCAGAACCAACAATCACTCCAAAACGATCTTTATTCACCTTTTCTAAATCCAACTGTGCATCTTCAATCGCTTGTTTTGCAGCAACTCTTGCAAATTGCGTAAAACGATCATTGAATTTTAATTCACGTTTGGTAAAATATTCTTCCATATCTAAGTTTTTCACTTCACCAGCTAATTTCACTTTATAATCAGTTGTATCAAAATGTGTAATCTCATCAATTCCACAAACCTGATTTTGAATACTCTGCCAAGTTTCCTCAACTGTATTTCCAATTGGGGACAAAACTCCCATTCCAGTTATGACAACTCTTTTTTTCATTCTCCATCCTCCTCTACATGACCATTCCGCCATCAACATTGATCACTTGACCAGTTACATATTTTGCTTGATCACTCGCTAAAAAATATGCCATATTCGCAATATCTTCTACCGCTCCTAATGTATTTAAAGGAATCGCCTGCAAGATGTTTTCTTTTGTCTTTTCATCTAGAACATCTGTCATATCAGTTGCAATAAATCCTGGAGCAATCGCATTCACACGAATTGAACGAGGTGCTAATTCTTTAGCTACTGATTTTGTTAAACCAATAATTCCTGCTTTACTAGCAGCATAATTGGCTTGTCCAGCATTTCCAATTTCACCAATGACACTAGCCATATTAATAATCACTCCACTTCTTTGTTTCATCATAATACGAGTGACTGCTTTGATTGTATTAAATGTTCCTTTTAAATTCACATCAACAACATCCATAAATGTTTGTGTATTCATTTTCAATAACAATTGATCTTTTGTAATTCCTGAATTGTTCACAAGAACATCAATACGTCCATAATTATCCATAGCTACTTTCATCAAATGTTCCATCTCCTCATATTGAGAAACATCACCCTGACAAAGAATGGCACTCACACCTTTTGCCATACATTCCTGTCTGACCTGATTGGCTTTTTCTTCATTCCCACGATAATTAATCACAATACAGTATCCCTCTTTAGCAAACTTCAAGGCAATGGCTTTACCAATCCCTCGACTTGCACCCGTAATCACTACCACTTTATTCATCTTTTAAAGCTCCTAACATTTTATTTAAACTTTCAACATTATCAACACTATAAACTGGTATTGTCTTATCTGTCTTTTTCACAAAAGAACTCAAGGCTTTTCCTGGACCAATTTCCACAAAAACGTCTACACCTTTTTCAATCATATATTGTAATGACTGATAAAAATAAACACTTGATTTGATTTGCTTTGTTAATATATCTTGAAGATCCCCATCTTCTTCTTTTCCAGAAATATTATAAACAACAGGTATTTTTGGTTTTTGAATATCATATTTCCCTAATTCAGTTTTTAATTGTAACGATGCTTCTTCTAGCAATGGTGAATGAAAAGCCCCAGATACTTTTAAAGGAATAACACGTTTTGCCCCTGCTTCCTTTAATTTTTCACTCGCCATTTCAATAGCTTCTTTTTTACCTGTAATTGCAATTTGTCCTGGACAGTTGTAATTGGCAATCGTAACATCATCAATATCGGCAATCACTTCCTGAATCTTATCAGCTTCCATGGCTAATACAGCAGCCATCGAAGTTGTACCAGCAGGTAATGCTTCGCTCATCAGTTGACCTCTCGCACGTACAATCTGAATCGCATCATGAATAGAAAAGGCATTGGCATAGGCAAGTGCAGAATACTCTCCTAAAGAAAGACCTGCTACATAATCAGGTTTAATGCCATGTGCTTCTACAACTTTTGCGATTGCTAATGATGTTGTTAAAATGCATGGTTGAGCATATGATGTTTCATTTAAAATATCTTCTGGTCCCTCAAAGCAAATGTTATTGACATCAACATCAATATTAGCCTGATCAAAAACAGCTCTTGCTTCTTCAAAGTTCTCATAGAGTTCTTTTCCCATTCCAACATACTGAGCTCCCTGTCCAGCAAAGATAAATCCTATTTTCATAGCTCTCCCTCCATTTCCTGCATATATTCCTGAATTAATTCATCAACATGTTTCATTTGGTGAATCTTAGCTGCTTGTGTTCCTACAAAGATTAAACCCTGATTCACATTTCCTTGAACACTTTGAATCAATGCCTCACTAATACAATAAGGTGTATCTTCAGGTGTACATGGAATCATACAATGTAAACAATTTTGCATGTGAATATTGCCTCTGTCTCTTGTTTTTTGAACAAATGCATTGACAATAGCTCGTCCTGGAAACCCAGTTGGACTCTTAACAATTTCTATATCTTCTGCTGAAGCATTGATAACCATATCTTTAAATTCTTGAGCTGCATCACATTCATAAGTCGCAATAAACGGCGTTGCAATTTGAACTCCAGTTGCCCCTAACTTGATATATTCTGCAATTTTTTGACCACAGTCAATCCCACCTGCTACAAAAATAGGAATCTTCTTCTTAAACTTTTCTTGAAAAGGCTGTAATTCTTTTTTAACATCTGCTAGAATTTCTGATAATTTCTGGCATGTCCCTGCTAACAAATCTTCTTTCTTAAATCCTAAATGTCCACCTGCATCACTACCTTCAATCACTACAAAATCAGGTGTACATTGATAACGTTTTTCCCATACTCTTGCAATCAGTCTAGCCGCTTTTCCACTTGAAACAATCGGTGCAAGAAGAGCCTTTCCTTTGGCAAACTTTGGTAAATCTAATGGTAATCCAGCACCAGAAATAATGGCATCACAGCCACCTTCAATAGATGCTTTGACCATATCTTCATACCCATGACCAGCGACCATGATATTCACACCAATCAAACCTTTTCCTTGCGCTATTTCTTTGGCACGTTTGATATGGTGTTTAATCGCTTGGCAATTCGTTGCGATAGGATTTTTTCTAAATCCTTCAAAATTATATCCTGGATGAGCAGCACTGATGACACCCATACCACCACATTTCGCAACATGTCCTGCTAGCGATGATAGCGATACACCTACTCCCATTCCACCTTGAATCAGAGGAATACTTAAAAATTGATCTTGAATTTGAATCATTTATAACGCCTCCATGATTTGACTTAATGATTGATAAACATCTTTGCTAGAAGACATCAATTCATCAAGAATTTGTTGCATTGGTTTCTTTTCTTGTATCATACCTGCAATTTGTCCCATCATGACTGAACCCATTTTCACATCACCATCTTGAACAGCTTTTCTTAAACCACCCAATGTTAATTTTTCAAGTTCTTCACGACTTTCAAAATGTCCTTCTAATTTCAAATATTCTCTCGCCATTTGATTCTTCAAAATACGAACAGGTGTGTTCACACTTTTTCCTGTCACAACTGTATCTGTATCTCTTGCTTTAATCACAGCATCTTTATAATTTTCATGAATTGGACATTCATCAGCAACCAATAAACATGTTCCCACTTGAACACCACATGCACCAAGTGCAAAGGCTGCCATCATTCCTCGTCCATCAGCAATACCACCTGCTGCAATGACTGGAATTGAAACTGCATCAACTACTTGAGGAACCAAAGCCATAGTTGTCATTTCACCAACATGTCCTCCTGATTCGCCACCTTCAACAATCAATGCATCAGCACCAGCACGTTCCATTCTTTTAGCCAATCCGACACTTGGAACAACTGGAAAGACCTTAATACTTGCTGCTTTAAACTGTTCCATATAAGTCCCAGGATTACCTGCACCAGTTGTCACAACTGGCACACCTTCCTCACAAATCACTTTGACAATTTCACTGGCATAAGGATTCATCAACATGACATTGACACCAAATGGTTGACTTGTTAATTGTTTACACTTTTGAATTTCTTCACGTGTCTGCTTGGCATCCATTGATCCAGTTGCAATAATTCCTAGTCCTCCACAATTGGAAACACAGGCTGCAAACTCAGCTGTCGCAATATTTGCCATTGCCCCTTGAATAATGGGATATTTTATATTTAATAATTTATTTAACACATTCTTCTCCTCCTACTTTGTCAATCAATGTTGCGCCATATGTGAGTCCAGACCCAAATCCAACAAGAATCACTCGTTTATGTTCGTCTATCAATCCTGCTTCATGAGCCTGAGCATAAGCAATAGGAATACTTGCTGCTGAAGTATTTCCAAATTCTTGCAAATTCATATAAAACTTAGAAATATCAACTTTCATTCTTTTAGCAACATGATTAATAATTCGATAATTTGCTTGATGAGGAATAATCAAGTCAATATCATCAATTGTGAGATGGGCCTGTTTTAAAACATTTTCAATTGATTCTTTAAGAACACGCACTGCAAATCGAAACACATCATTCCCTTGCATTGTCAAAAATTGATCAATTGGGATTTGATTTTGTAAATTCTGCGTTAAAGTTAATCCATTGGCTTTTAACACACCAGATAAATCACCTTCACTATTGGCATAATGAAATAATTGAGATGAACCTTGACCTATTATCATAGCCCCTGCTCCATCTCCAAATAAAACACAAGTACTGCGATCATCCCAGTTCAACATTTTGCTTAATGTTTCACTGCCAATAATTAATATTTTTTGATAACGATTGATTAAATCACTCGCAAGTTGAAAAGCATACAAGAAACCACTACAGGCGGCATTGATATCAATCGCAAAGATTGGCACATCATTTAAACCTAACTTGGCTTGTACAAGACAAGCAGTCGATGGTGTTAAACAATCAGGTGTCATTGTTGCAACAAGAATAACATCTATATCCTTATTTTGTATATGGGCACTTTCAATAGCCTGCAAAGAAGCACGTACAGCCAAATCACTCGTATTTTCATCAATCGTTATATAACGTGAAGAAATTCCTGTTCTTTGAACAATCCATTCATCACTTGTTTCTACACGTTTCTCTAAATCAAAATTTGTAATTTTCTGTTGAGCTTTGGCCAAGCCACAACCTAGAATTTTTACTTGATTATTCATCTTGACATACTTCCCATCTTACGGAATTTCCCATAACGGTTGTCTAACATATCTTTTTCTTTGGTTGCCTTTAATGTCTGCAATGTTTCATATAAATAACGATCTAAATCATGTAAAACAAGTTTTAAATCATTTTGCATACCACCAGTTGGTTCTTTGATTAAATAATCAACAATACCTTTATCATATAAATCATAAGATGTTAATTTCATCACATCAGCCGCTTCTTGAACACGTGAATCATCTTTCCACAAAATACTCGCAAAGCCCTCTGGTGACAAGACAGAATAAACTGCATTTTCTAACATGCAAATACGATCAGCTACACTCAATGCCAAAGCACCACCACTACCACCTTCTGATAAAACAACACAAATAACTGGCGTCTTTATATCTGAAAAAGTATATAAACAATCAGCAATGGCTTGTGCTTGTCCACGTTCTTCTGCTTCAATCCCTGGGTAAGCTCCAGCAGTATCCACAAAAGTAATGATAGGACGATGGAATTTTTCAGCTTGTCTTGCAAGTCTTAAAGCCTTACGGTACCCCTCTGGATTACACATTCCAAAATGACGATCTAGATTTTCTTGTAAAGTCTTTCCTTTAGCTTGAGCAATCACTGTGACTGGCATATCATGAAAATACCCAACACCACCAATAATCGCATGATCATCCCCATAACAGCGATCACCATGCAACTCATAAAAATGCTCAAACAATCCGTCTATAAAATCAATTGCTTTAGGACGATTGGGATGTCTTGCCAGACAAACACGATCCCATGGCGTTAAATGATCATATGTTTCTTTCATTAACTCATCGATCTCTTTTGATAATTGATCATATTCATTCCCAGCGTCTAACAATGCACGTGTTGCCTGGAGTTCTTTGATTTTTCTTTCGTTATCTATGAGGCTCATAATTTTCCTCCATGTAATCTTAATAGTTCTGATAAAACCGTCTTTAAGTTTTGACGTTCAACAATCATATCAATAAAACCTTTATCTAATAAGAATTCAGCAGTTTGGAACCCTTCTGGCAATTCTTGTTTAATTGTATCTTGAATGACGCGTTTTCCAGCAAATCCAATTAATGCTTGAGGTTCAGAGATAATGATATCTCCCAGCATAGCAAAACTGGCACTGACTCCACCTGTTGTCGGATGTGTTAGTAATGTGATATAGAAACCACCCTGATTAGAAAATCTTTTCAAAGCCGCACTAATTTTAGCCATTTGCATTAAAGAATCAATCCCTTCCTGCATTCTGGCACCACCACTTGTACAACTAATAATCAAAGGAAGTTTTTTACGAGTTGCCAGTTCAACACCTTTACAAATCTTTTCACCAACAACTTTTCCCATGCTCCCCATCATAAAATGAGAATCCATCACACATAAAACAACCCGCTGTTGATTCATTTTACCAATCCCACAAATTACAGCTTCATTCATTCCTGTAGACATTTTCGCTTTTTTTAGTTTTTCATCATATCCTGGAAAGTTTTCAATATTCACAGAACAATCTTTTTCAAAATATTCACGCCAAGTCCCTTCATCTACTAAACTTCGAATACGTTGTCTAGCACTAATTTTCATATGATGACCACATTTAGGACAGACATAATTATTTTCTACAAATGAAAAATAAGGAATAGATTCATGACATGCATCACATTGTTTAAAGATATTATCTGGAACTTCTTTTTTCTGTTTTGGTTTATGTCTTTTTAACCAAGAAGAAAATTCTTTTAATTCTTGATTTCTTTTCTTAAACAATTGATCCATTCTCTTTCAACTCCTTTATAAAACGTTCACAAAATCCTGTATCATATTGACCATCAATGAAATCTTTAGAATGTAAGACATAATAATGAAATTTTGTGTTAGTAGAAATACCATCAATAATCACTTCACTTAATGCAGCACGCATTTTTTTGATACACTCTAAACGAGTTGGAGCAAATGTAATTAATTTTAAGATCATAGAATCATAATAAGGTGATATTTCATAGCCACAATACATTGCACTATCAACCCTAATTCCTCGACCACCTGGTAAATGCATAAAAGCAATTTTTCCTGGTGTTGGCGCAAAATCTCTATTCATATCTTCAGCATTGATACGACATTCTAAGGCATATCCATTTTGATGAATATCTGATTGTTGATAAGGAAGTTTTAATCCTTCAGCAATCTTTAATTGTAATTTCACCAAATCAATTCCACAGATCATTTCTGTAATAGGATGTTCCACTTGGATTCTGGTATTCATTTCCATAAAATAATAATGACCATATTTATCTAGTAGAAATTCAATTGTTCCTAAACTATCATATCCTACATGAAGACAAGCTTTTAAAGCATCAGCAAATAGTTTTTCTCGTACATCTTTCTTTAAGATATGACATGGTGCTTCTTCAATCATCTTTTGATGACGCCTTTGAAATGAACAATCTCTTTCATATAAATGAATCACATGACCATGCTGATCACCAACAACCTGAACTTCAATATGTTTTGGATTTTCAATAAATTTTTCCAGATATACATCATCATCTCCAAAACATGCTTTGGCTTCCGCTTTTGCATTCATATACTGGGTTTCAAATTCTTCTTCATTAGAAATAACACGCATGCCACGTCCACCACCGCCATTGCTTGCCTTAATGATGACAGGATAACCAATCTCTCTTGCGATTTCCTGACCATGTTCAACTGATTCAACAATTTCTTTAGAACCAGGAATCACAGGTACACCAGCATCTTTCATTAATTTTCTCGCTTGTGCTTTATTCCCTAACATATCAATAATATCTGGTGTCGGTCCTACCCAAATCAAACCACATTGGATGACCAATCTGGCAAATTGACTATTTTCACTTAAAAAACCAAATCCCGGATGAATTGCATCACATCCTGTATTACAGGCTGCCTGTATGATTGCATTCATATTCAAATAAGAATCATTGGCAAGTGGTCCACCAATACACACTGCTTCATCAGCTAACTGTACATGCAATGATAATTTATCAGCAGTTGAATAGACCGCAACACTCTGTATTCCCATTTCTTTACATGTCCTTATAATTCTGACTGCAATTTCACCACGATTTGCAATTAATAATTTTTCAATCATGAAATCACCTTACCCTATCATCATTAAAACTTGATCATATTCAACAGTTTCACCATCGTTAACTTCAATAGATAAGATATTTCCACTTGTTGTTGCCTTAATTTCATTCATCACTTTCATTGCCTCAATAATACAAATCGTATCACCCGTATTCACATGATCACCAACACTCACAAATGCTTTTTGATCAGTACCACTAGCCTGATAATAAGTTCCTACTAATGGACTTTTAACAGGTGTTCCCACTTGAATAGGCTCCTCTTTTCCAATTTCTTTTTCAATAACTGGCTTTCTGATGACTTCTACTGCTTCTGTTTCTTTTTCTAATGTCATGTGTAAATCACCATCAGTCAGATCCATTTTAGAAATTTGGCTTTCTTCAAACATTTTCATAATTGATTTAATTTTTTCAGTATCCATAAGTTTCCTCCTTAGAAAAATAAGCTAAGTTAACTTAGCTTATGATTGTTTAGATTCAATTAATACAACGATATCTTTAACTGTCACTAAAGCAGCTAATTCTTCATCAGAGATTTCAACATCAAATTCAGTTTCTAAATCTAAAGATAATTCAACAGCAGCTAATGAATCAATTCCTAAATCATCTTTTAAGTTAGATTCTAACTTAATATCTCCTCCATCAATATTTAATGATTCTACTAATGCATCTTTCACTTGTTCAAACATATCTATTTCCTCCTGTATATTTACTTAAATTTTTTTAATTTCTTACTTCAAATTTTTGAAGTAATGTCAGTATATACCTGTTTTTTCCATTTGTAAATACTTTTTATGAAATTTATTTAAAAAATTTTATATATATTTTTTTAAGTATTATCGTGAAACAAAAAGATGGAATAAGTCCATCTTCAAAGAAATATCATCTTTTTAGTTTAACAATGTTTTCACTAAATCTATCACAATATCTTTATCCTCTGGTCTAGAAGATGCTACCAATATCGTCAATGTTGCAAAAGCATCATTACTGATTCTTTCCTTTTTACCTTTATATAAAGCTTTATTCTTCGACAAGAAATATAAAAATATGGTTGCCCCTATTCTTTTATTATCATCAATAAAACTATGATTTTTAACAATGAAATAAAGTAATGCACTTGCTTTATCCTCAATTATTGGATATAAATCCTGATTTCCAAAACTTTGATAGATAGTCGCAATACTTGAATGAAAGGATTGATCTTTTTCAATCACAAACTGATCTTCCTTATCAACAAACATCGTTTTACGAATAAGTTCTATACATTCTTCATAATCAATAACATAAACATCTCTTTCTCCCTTAGGGAATGTTAATGTATGATGATCATCATCTAAAATCTTTGTCACATAATCAATATCTTGAAAATGTCTATTGTTAATAACATAACCTTTCAACAAATAATCTTTTAATATTTTATTTGCCCATTTTCTAAACAATATGCCTCGTTTTGATTTCACACGATATCCTACTGATATAATGACATCTCATATAAATTCGTTATCTCTAAATTGTACAACTTCATTTTCCATAATGGCATCCATATCATTCTCTCCTCGTCTATACTTATGTTATATAAATTATGACAAACATCCCCATATTTACAACAAGCAAATTATATCACAATAGTTGCTTAAAGAAAGTGATTAAATTATATAAAAAACATAATCTTTGATAGACTATGCTTTTGGTGGTATCATCTATTGTGGTATCATGAATTGGACACGCTGATAGATGATTATTGCTATAATGATTGACAGCAAATCTCCAGGTAAATAAATAAGACATAAACTGACAACAATCCAGCTCATTGAAAAAACTTGATGATAATAAGCAAACTGTATAAAAACAAAATAAATCATGCCTACTATATAAATGATTATAAGCCCAATAAAACATCTTATAAACAAAGCAAAACAATCACTCATTTGATAACTTCCAATAAAATAACTGCTGATCACAAATCCTATTAAATAACCAAATGATGGAACAAAAACATAAGAAAGTCCACCACCATTTGTAAAAACAGGCAGTCCAACCAATCCCATGATAATATAAAGAAGAACACTATAGACAGCTCTCTTTCTTAAAATCAATGCTGTTAATATTACAAATAATGTTTGTAATGTAATTGGAACAATTGAAACTGGTACTTTGACAAAAGCTCCCACTGCTATTAAAATTGCAAACAATGCATATAAACACATATCCTGTACTTTCATAACAATCCTCCTTGTATGTTTGAATATCATACAAAAAGAAAATGTAATTGTAAAGTTATTTTTCATTTTTATTTTACAATCAGATTTAAAATAATATAAACATTTTTGATTTATTCATTTTAATTTTTCTATTCTCCAAACAGAGTTTTCATATTTTCATACAATTTCTATATCCAAAAATCGCAAAACAAGATATATCATGTAATAAAAAATCATTGCACTCATATATGTTAATCATGTACAATAAACCAAAAGGAGTATTTTTATGAAAAAAGTTCTTATTCAAATATTGGTTATCCTTCTCTATGCAATTGGTGGTGGTATCTGTGGTTATTTTGGAATTTCATTTTTAGATTCTTCAGATCATTTTATTTTACCACTCTTATTTATATTATTTTCATTTTATATCAGTATCTTTTTACAAACCATTATTCATGAGTTAGGTCACATGATTTTTGGCTTATTATCAGGATATCAATTCATATCTATACGTTTCTTCAACTTTACATTTATAAAAGAAGATGAGAAGTTAAAAGTAAAATCTATGAAAATACCTGGGACGATGGGACAATGTTTAATGACAATTGATCATTTTCAAGAACCTTTTCCTTTTGTATTGTATCATTTAGGTGGGATTTTCAGTAATCTCATTACTGCAATGATTACATTGATTTTATGCTTTGTTATTAATCAGCCTTACGTTCAAACATTTTTTATGTCGCTTTCTGTATTTGGTATAATAAGTGCAATAACAAATGCTATTCCATTTATTGCAGAATTAGATAATGATGGAACAAATGTTTATAATATGATAAAATATCCAATCACCAAATATGCATGTTTTCAACAACTTAAAATTGTTGAATCTATAAATCTAGGATATTCATTAAAAGATACTCCTGAAGACTATTTTACAATCTATTCTCATCAGGATTTAAAATATTCTCTTTGTATGTCTATTACAGTTCTTGCTTGTTTAAGGCAAATAGATTTAGGACATTATCAGAAAGCCTATGATTTAGCAGAAGATATATTAAGTCATGTTTTTCATATTAATGATAATTATCGCTTTATCTTAAAAGGAACGATGATTTATAATATGTTATTAAATGATCCCCAAGATTCACGCATTGAAATCATGCGTGATAAGAAATACATGAAATTAAGCAAATTACTATCCAGTGATTTAACCAATCTTAGAGTTGAGTATGCTTATGAATTATTACACAATCATAACCCTATTAAAGCAACACAAATCTTAGATAAGTTCAATAAAATAACAAAGACATATCCTTTTGAAGGAGAAGTCATCTTTGAACAAAATCAAATCAATCATATAAAAGAAAAAAATGACAATGAAACAGAATAATTTCATTGTCATTTTACTATTTATTTCTTTTTACCACCAACACCTGAATATAATTCATTTGTTCCATTCTTTAAAACTTTAATTCCTTCATACAATCCATTCATAGCATCATGAACACCAGCATTACCATCTTTAATACCTTTGGCACCGGCTAATAAACCTGTTCTTAATTCACTTAACTTCACAAGTCCTGTATTTAATGTTTGTACCCCATTTAATAGAGGAGCATTTGTTGAACTTAACTGATTCAACCCACTCATTAATGCAAATGTTCCATCAGTCAATGGTTGTGCATTTTGAGATAATTGAGAACTTCCTTCTTTTAAAATCTTAACACCACTATAAAGTGTTTGTGATCCCTGATTTAAAGTTTGAGCACCTTTCTTTAATTCAGTTGTTCCCTGATGAAGAGCCTGTGAACCAACATAAGCAGTATGAACACCCTCAACATATGTCTTTAAACCTGTTTCAATCCCTTTATCTTTATCCTTAATCAATTGAATTATTCCATCAATACCTTGAATCAATCCATCTTTCACACCAGGTAACTTTGTTAATGTTTGTAGTCCTTGATTGATTAGACTGTATTTTTGATTAAGTTGACTTGCACCTTCTGCTACATTTTTGGTTGCGTTTTTCAATCCATTCACAACTGGAACAGCTTGATCTAGCGCTTGATCAGTTGCAGTGTAAGTTCCTGCTAATTGCATCAGCAACACTTGTGCATTTTCCTGACTCATAGCCTCAGAATATGTTAGTGGATTAGCAAGCTTAGCTGCAAATTGAGCTAATTCATCAGAACTATATGCTCCTTGAAGCTTACTTATACTTGTTTGTAATTGTCCTGCAACTGTATCAACACCTTTCGCTCCTGTTTCTAATCCAGCAATTCCTTGGGAAACAAGTTGTGAACCATCTGTCAATGTTTTCACTGTTGTTTGATCTGGCAAAACAGTTAAACCTTTTTTTATAGCTGTTAGAGCTTCTACAAGTTGATCTGGTGCTGCCAATAATGTTGCACTATTTTCATCCAGTAATGCCATACCATTTGTTAAAGTTTCCGTTCCTTGATTCAGTTGTGTTGCTCCTGTTTCTAATGTAGGTGTTCCATTTATAAGAACAGTTGTTCCATCATATAAAGTTTGCACTCCAGCATCCAATCCTTTGACACCACCCATATAAGCATAAACACCAGAATACAAACCATCTGCTCCGGTCTTTAATGCTGTTACAGCACCTGTATATTTTGTTAAACCTTGGTTCAAAACATCTGTTCCCTTTGCTAACGCATCAACTCCGGCAGTATACTGTTCAACACCTGTGTACAACTGTGAACTTCCATCGTTTAAAGATTTAGCTCCAGATAAAATTTTACCTGCTCCATCTTCTAAAGCTATCGCTCCATCATTCAATTGTCCTGTTCCACTTTGTAGTGTTGATAAGACTGTTCCCCCTCCAGCAGCAGTTCCTATAACCAGAACAGCAACTGCAGAACCAATGATAATCTTCTTTTTATGTTTCATTTTTCACTTTTCCTCCTTTTTTGTTAGCGTTTTCATATCATTTTTGATGACCTTAGTATATAATAAAGAACAAGAAGATTATATTTATATTTTTATGTCTATATCACTATTTTTAGATAAAAGGAGAATTTATGGAAGCTATTATTTCTATTATTGATGAACTCTATAATACCCTGCATATTCCCTGTGTCATTTTCGATCAGGAATATCATTTAATCCATCCTAAGATTACAATGATAAATCTTAAAGAATTCCTTGATGATGTCTTTACAATGACACATCACGATGTTCATATTCTTGTCTATGATCATAGTGTTGCATATGCACGATTACAAATTAATTTTGCTAAAAAAACATATTTTTTTATTACTGCCTGTATTCTCAATGACATTGAAAATACAGATCAATGTTTACCTGAATCATGGACACAGATTATACCTGAACATCTCATTCGTTCACATATTGCCAATCTTCATTTCATGTCTTTTCAAAACCATGTCAAAATGATCTATGAAATTGTCACTCATCAAGTTTTATCATTGAATCAAATTCATATTGATTATGTCAATAAAAACCAAAAATCCAAAGAAAACGATGTTCTAACAAATCGCCGTATAACACAAAATACACCAGATTACTATCACTGGGAACAAATGTTGCTAAATGCATATAAACAGGGACATTTTCATACAATTAAAGAGTTATTTTCAGAAATTAAGCAGTATGAATACTTTCCACTCTCCCCTGATATTTTAGAAGATCAAAAATATAAGTATATTGGGCTGGTTACAATATTAACACGTATTAATATCCAAGAAGGTGTTTCATCTGAACTTGCATTTACTTTGTCTGATCAAATGATTCAAAAAATAACACAAGCTCATCAATATCGCGATACATCTTCGCTTTTTTATCAGACACTTCAAGATTTCTATCATCAGTTAAATGAAGCTAAAAAAATGAATTATTCATTACATATTTATAAATGTATTCATTATATTGATACACATCTTTATGATAAAATATCACTTCATCATTTAGCCGAATATACAGGCTTATCCTCTAGTTATCTCTCACTTGCTTTTAAGCAGGAAATGAATGAAACAGTCACATCTTATATTCAAAGAAAAAAGGCGGACGAAGCTGCCAGATTACTTTTATTTACAAATAAAAGTCATATAGATATTAGTTGTTTATTAAATTTTAGTTCTCAAAGTAACTTTATTCAAGTTTTTAAAAAATATAAACATATGACTCCTAAACAATATCAAGATTCACATCTTAAAGACCAATAACATATTTTTAACAACAATAAATATCTTGACTTTATGTATTTCTTTTAAACATGATCCATAATGCTATTATCATAGGTAATATACAAATCAGTATGGCTTTTTCAACAATCACATTCGTCAATTGAACTCCTAGCATAACACCTAGCACGAAGAATAGAATAATCAAACAATAATGCATACATTTTTTCATCTCTGCTTGATTATGATAGCAAATTGCATGATAAAAATATTCTGTTCCACTTCTTAAATTCCCTGTACACATTGTAGATGAAAAAGGTTTTCCAAGTACTTTTTTAAAACATTCTGCCTGCATTGCACAAATAAAAGATACCATAATATTCGCCAAAATATTAAACGAACCAACAGGAATCCAACTCACAAAAAACATTACTAGCATTTCTATAAAGAGTGCAATCTGTCGCCAATGAAAATATCTTTTATGCCTATCATAATTTCTAATCAGCATTGTTAACATAATGCCCAAACAAAAAGCAATGATAGGTATACAATATCTCACTGTTTTTAAATACTCACCATGAACAATTGTCATCCCCATTTTTACAATATTTCCTGTTTGAGCATTAGCAAAAACCTGACCTCTACAAACATATGTATATGCATCTAAAAAGCCTCCTACCAATGCTAACAAAACAGCAAGAATAAATGATTCAGACATTTGTTTTTCTATTCTTACTTTCATTATCTCTCCTCATCATCTTTCATTCTATAGATGATTTTCCTCAATTCAAAAATACAAAAAGAGATTTTTATCTACTATGAGAAAATAGTATTTAAAATCTCTTTTTCATTATATATCACAATTATTTTCTCTATTGTTTACACATTTTTGAATATTCTTGTGCAATTAAACTGGCTACAAACTGTAACTGATAAGGATGACTTGCTTGATCTTGTAATGACTCAAATGAGATCACTTCATCAACAAAGGAAGGATAATTTTTCTTATCACCAGATATCATCCATATTTTAGGAGCAATCAATTTTTTCTTCAATGCTCTCAAATTTTGATAATCAAAATAGGATCCCGTATAAGAGAAAATAATAATTAAATCATTTTCATCAGCTGTTATGATATATTGCATTTGTTGTGTATAAGATATATGCGTATAAACTTGTTTTCCAAGCATTAATAAATCTCCTTGAAGATTAATCGCTACTGAACCTGCTTTTAACAAGCCAAACACGCCAACTCTTTGATACTTTTTGATATCATCACATAGTTTCATTAATTGATGACCATCAATTGTATTCTTCACCATTTGAATACTATCATGAATTTTATCGCTATAATCCTCAATTCTTTGATGCAAAGACTTGGACTGCGATTGTTCTTCAAAATGAAAATCTATTGAAGCTAGTAACTCTTTTAATTCAACAAAATCTCTTAATCCTGTTTCTTTACAAAAACGTGAAATAGAACTCACTGCAACATTACATTTCTTAGCAATTTCTTTAATACCAATATCTTGCATCTCATCTAAATGTTCCAAAATATATGTTGCGATCACACAATTTGTTGACCCATTTTTTTCACTCGCAATGGTACTTAAAAACACAACAGGCAATTTTCCATAAATCATCCTTAATCACTCACTTTCTATCTTCCACCAGCAAAATTATACATCAATCTTTCCTTCATTTCAGTCGTATCTTTATTAAATACTTCTATAATCTTAAATGCAAATGGATAAGGTGTTGCAGGTCCTTGACTTGTGATAATATTTTGATCAAAGACAACAACATCATCTACAAATTCTCCACCCACTAATTTTTCAGCATATCCTGTATATCCAGTTACTTTTTTACCTGTAATGACTTGAGCATCTGATAAAACAAGAGTTCCCGAACACATTGCTGCAATATATTTATGATGCTCATGAAAATACTGAACCATTGCAATCACATCTGGATTGTTTTTCAAATTCTCTCCTCCTGGTCTTCCACCTGGTAAAACAATCATATCATAATCTTTCACCGCTTGGCCAAACATTTTATCAGCCTTAATCAACATATGATGCATGCCTTTAACAAATTCATTGTCAAAACTAAAGGTATGACATTCAATTCCTGCCCTTCTTAACAAATCAACAATTGTTAATGTTTCCCCTTCTTCAAATCCTTCAGACATGAATACTGCAACACGTGCCATACTATTCATCCTCCTTCACATCAAACGCATTGAAATAAACCATTCTCTTTTTCACTGCTAATGAATCTCCACCTAATAAATCAACTAATTTATATGCAAATGCATATGCTGTGGCTGGACCACGACTTGTCACAAGATTTCCATCAATCACAATTTTATCTTCTAAATAATGTCCTTGCTTTATTTTTTGATCATACCCCCTATATGCTGTATAGTTTTTATTCATCAATAAGTTAGCTCTTTCTAATACAATAGGTGCGGCACACATAGCACAAATATATTTTCCTTTTTCATTCATAGAGTGAAGAATGGAAATCACTTCTTCACTATCTCTCATATTCGCTGCCCCATCATATCCACCAGGTAAAACAATCATATCATAATCAATGATTTCATCACTCAGAACTCGATCACATTGAACACTTATGCTATGTCCACCCTCAACAACTTTATCAAAACCAAACATATCGCATTGTATATTTGCTCGGCGAATAATATCTACAATTGTTAATGTTTCTCCTTCTTCAAATCCAGGTGCAACGATTACTGCTGCTTTTTTCATTTTTCTACCTCCTTCATTCTTTACATCTCTTATTTTAATTAGATTTCATGATTTCTCAATTGATTTCCTAAAGTAGGAAATCAATATAAATCTTCACCATGAGACGCTATCACTTTATGATACCATGCAAATGATTTTTTCTTGAATCTTTGGTTCGTTCCTTGAGCATAGTCATCTCTATCTACATAGACAAAACCATATCTTTTTGACATTTGACCAGTAGAAGCGGCTACCAAATCAATACATCCCCATGTTAAATATCCAATCACTTCTACACCATCTTTCATGGCATCCTTCATAGCCTTAATATGTTCTCTCAAATAATCAATCCGATAATCATCTTCCACTGTTCCATTAATTAGTTCATCTTTGGCACCTAATCCATTTTCAACAATAAATAAGGGTTTTTGATAACGATCATATAAAGTATTTAATGTTATTCTTAATCCTAATGGATCAATTTGCCATCCCCATTCACTAGATGGAATATACGGGTTCTTCATTGAGTTCATGACATTCGCTTCACTTTCCTCTTGCATTTTCTTAATTGAAATGCAACGAGAAGTATAATAACTCAGTGCAATAAAGTCTACAGTATGATTTTTCAGTATTTCTAAATCACTTTCATTGATTGAGAGTTTAATATCTTTTTCTTCAAATATTCTATGTGCATATCTTGGATATTCACCTTTTGATTGAATATCAATAAAGAAATAACTCTCTCTATTTCTATTCATTGCGTAAAAGACATCTTCTGGGTGACATGTATACGGATAATAATCTCCTGCTGCCAACATGCATCCAACTTGATTATGAGGATTGATTTGATGTGCTATTTTGACTGCAAGTGCACTTGCGACCAATTCATGGTGAGCTGCCTGATATTTTATTTGTTCTGGATTCTCATCGTCTGTCAAAATAAGACCAGCACCAGAAAATGAATTATGTAAAATAACATTAATTTCATTAAAAGTGATCCAATATTTAACCAAACCATTGAATTCCTCAAATAATGTCTTCGCATATTTGATATAGAAATCTATCATCTTTCTATTTCTCCATGAACCATATGTTTCTACCAGATACATTGGTACATCAAAATGACTAATCGTTACAAGGGGTTCTATTCCATATTTATGACATTCCTGAAATAAATCTCAATAATATTGTAGCCCTAACAAATGAGGTTTTTCTTCAATTCCAGTAGGATAAATTCTTGTCCAGGCAATACTGGTACGAAAACACTTGAATCCCATTTCTGCTAACATTCGGATATCTTCTTTATATGTATGATAAAAATCAATTGCTTGATGAGTAGGAAAATAATCTTCTTTTTGACACTTCGTATAAGATATTTTTCCTTGTTTAATAAGAGACCGCTTTTGATTCATTGGAACGACATCCATTGTTGACAATCCTTTCCCATCTTGATCATAAGCACCCTCAGTTTGATTAGCAGCAATAGCACCACCCCATAAAAAATCATCTTTGATTTTCATATCATGCCTCCACACACAATGATAAATGATTATCAATGTTTTTGAGTTCAATATTTTGATATTGATTGGAATTAGTAATAATGACTGCGGTTGTCATATCATAGCCTAAATGTTCTACACTTTCCTTATCAACAGTGATTAATAAATCTCCTGCTTTAATTTCCTGATCAACTTTTACATGACTCTCAAAATACTGTCCATTTAACTCAACTGTATCTATTCCAATATGAATGAGAACTTCTATTCCTGTTTCACTCACCAATCCAATTGCATGTTTTGTAGGAAATATCATTTTGACTTTCCCATTAAATGGAGCATAATATTGTCCTTCTTCTGGTATCACTGCAAAGCCTTGTCCTAATAATCCCTTTGAAAAGGTATCATCATTGACTTTTAATAATTCAATAACCGTACCTTTGACTGGAGCATGTATGTCTTCATTAACCATTTCATTTTGATGAACTTTAGAATTACTTTCTTCATGAATTCCTAATATTAAAGTCGCAACAAACGCACCAACAATACTGATCGCAACAGCGATAATAACATGAATATAATGATCTGCAATATATGTTGGTAAAGCCAATATTCCAGGCAAAATAACAGCTGTTGCTCCGCCACCAAAGTAATTCATATAGGCTGCCCCAATTCCACCTGCTAACATCGCACAAATCATAGGCTTTTTATATTTTAAATTAAAACCAAACATGGCTGGTTCTGTAATCCCAAAGACTGCTGTTAATCCACTTGTGAATGCACCACTCTTTCGCTCTTTGTTTTTCAATAATACAAAGACTGCTAAACATGCCCCAGCCTGTGCTAAGTTTCCCGTTAAATTAGCTGGAGAAATAACAGAATAGCCATATTCTGCAATCAATTGAGTATTGATAGGTGTAATCGCATAATGCATTCCCAGTATAATGAGCAAGGGTCTAAATGTACCAAACAAGAAAGCTCCTAATACTCCATTTATTCCATATAACCATGTCACAAATGCTGCAACACCTTTACCGATATAAGTACCGAATGGTCCAATGACAATCAATTCTAAAGGAACCATAATAAATAAAACAATCATGGGTACAAACAAAACTTTAAATGTATCTGGAATCAATTTATTCACATATCTATATATATAAGACATCATCCATACCGTTATAATGATTGGAATAATCGTTGATTTATAATTCACAAACAACGCTGGTAATCCTAAAAAATGAAGTGAAGTTATACCCGTTTCAGCAGCATGAATTGCCCCATTTTGAATGGTTGGATACATCAATGCTCCAGCAAGTGCTAAAGCTAAAAATTCGTTTGTTTTAAATTTTTTTGCAGCACTAACAGCTAAAAAGAAAGGAAAGAAATAAAACAGTAAATCACCAATCATACTTAATATTTGATATTCACCACTCGTTGTTGAAATGATATTGAATGTTGTTAAGATAGATAAAACCGATTTTACCATACCACATCCAATTAAAACTGGAATAACCGGACTAAAACATCCTGCAATCGTTTCAACAACAGAAGAAATTATATTTTTCTTCTTTTTATGTTTCTCAATCGTCATATGATCATCAATATCAACCATTGACATCAATTCATCAAAAACACCTTCTACCTTTGCCCCAATAACAATTTGTAATTGACCATTTTTAAATTGTGCTGTCAACACTCCCTCAATTTGACTCAATGCATTTAAGTCAATGATGTCTTCATCTTTCACATTGAATCTAAGTCTTGTCGCACAATGCGTCAAATAAGTGATGTTATCTTCTTTGACAAGATTAAGAATCTTTTTTGCTATATCTTTGTTTTTCATAATATCCTCCATTTTGTTGTTTTTCGATCATTTTTTCCGGATTAACAATCTACAACAACAATTATAAGGGACATCTCACATAGTCACTATTGTTTTCCTGTTTTAAGAAATAATACCAGTTTTAAGAAATATTAACAAAAAATCATTTGACCTTTGCAATGAAAATTTCAAATCTGTATTATCTACTGAATATAAAAGCAAAATAATATGAATGTTAAAAAAGCAGCCTAAGCTGCCAGATTACTTTTATTTTCAAATAAATGTCATATAGATATTAGTTGTTTATTAAATTTTAGTTCTCAAAGTAACTTTATTCAAGTTTTTAAAAAATATAAACATATGACTCCTAAACAATATCAGGATTTACATTTAAAAGATCAGTAAGATTTTAAATGTCATTCATCTAAAAAATAAGAATGATATGAAGAATTATTGTTGAATACAAAATAAGGTAAATACTCATCTCACATTCTTTTCATTTACTAATATTAGAAATATATTAAGAAATAATCAGTATACTTTTCGTATTTTCTCTCCAGCAATCATTTTAATCGTTATGAGATTAAAAAGTGAATTTACTATTGATTTTCTTCCAAAATTGCATATAATGACATTGATGGAGGAAGACTTGGTCTTCAAACTAGTGAATCGAAAGGTTCACTTTTTATTTATAATATCTTTCATTACATTTAAATTTTTTACATATTTAGAGTTAAAATTCGTTATCTCTATATCAAAATTATTATATGACACTCCACATGTAAAACATGTGGTATCTTGGATATCCATGTCTCATGAGGTTTCGTTTCGGTGCTGAGTATAACTCGCACTTCGTTTCCTAGACTGTGCCCTCGTCTATTGTTTTATAGAGTCGCTATATTGGCGGCTTTTATTATATTGATTGCTGCATTGATGTCTCGATTATGTTTTGCTCCACACTGGCGACATTCCCATTCTCTTATACTGAGTTCCTTAACACCTTTATTGATATATCCACAAACATGACATTTCTGTGATGTTGGTTCATACTGATTAATCCTGATGAACCTCTTTCCATACCACTCTGCCTTGTATTTTAGCATATATAAGAATCTTGACCATGATGCATCAGATAGATTAAGATTACTGACCTTTCCATTCATCATTGATTTGATATCTAATGTTTCCACTGCAATAACATCATAATCCTCTATCAACTGTTTTGACAGTTTATGATAATAATCAGTTCTTTGATTTCTTATCTTTTTATGCAGCTTATGAACTTTCCTTCGCTGTCTTTCATAATTGTTGGATCCTTTTATCATCCTTGAAAGTTTCTGTTGTTGAACAATCAGCTTATCTAGTGTTGATGCATAGAATCTTTTATTGTCATAGATATCTCCATTACTTAATGTCAGCAGTTCACTGATTCCTACATCAATACCAATACGCTTACCAGTTGATGGTAATGTTTCAACTGGTACATCTGTTGCACATATGGAAAGTGAGTAGTTTCCATCTCCATGATCAATAACTGTCACTCTCTGTATATGACCCTCTATTTTTTGATAGAGTTTGGTTTTCACCCAACCAATCTTAGGAAGTCTTATACAATTATTACCAGTACGGATACAGTTGTTATTGTTCTTGGCAGTATAGGTACTATAATACCCTTTCTTCTTGAAACGAGGGAATCCCTTATGTTCATTAAAGAACTTCATAAAAGCCCAGTTCAGGTTTTCACATGATGATTGCAAAGCAACTGAATCCACTTCCTTCAAAAAAGAAAACTGTCCATCTTTTTTCATAAGTGTCAGCATATGAGATATTTCATTCTTTGTATAAATATGGCCCTGATTGATCAAGTTGTTTTTTTGAACATCAAGGAAATGATTAAAGACAAGACGAACACATCCAAAGGTCTTTGCTAGCATTATCCTCTGAAGACAGTCAGGATATAAAGGAACACAGTATCCTCTAGTCACATAGTTAACAGACATCATATCACCTCATTTCTATAAGCAAATTATATCATATATAGTTGCGTAAATCAATCGAATACGCAACTTATTAGAAACAATTTCTTCGTCTGTAAGACTACGAAACAACTAGAAGCATTTCATCCACGCCTAAAAGACGTGGTATTCATGCTCATTTCAATAAAATATTTTTTCTAAAAATTTAAGTACAGAATAAATTTATGAGTTTTCAATTTTTTTATGTTGTTTCATTTCTAAAACCAAAAATGGAAATATAGGTTCGTAATGATTTACAATATTTCGTATTCTTCTTATAATTTCTAAAATTCTTTCAAAACCAACAGCGTTCTTATATATATGATTTCCATTATCATCTCTCCCATAAGAAAAAACCTTTATATGAATTAATCAAGAATGAATAATTTCTTTCTTCAAAAGCATACTTATCTTCTTGCGAAACAATTATTTTTTATATTTTATTTAATTTGCTCATCAATTGTTTTATAAATCTTATTCATCTAACCACCTTTTATAGTTACATAAACAAGTTCCTTTCTCATTATACAGATAGATCATACCTATTCCTTATTATATTTCAATACATTTTCGTAAGTATCTCATAACTTGGACGACCATCAAACTTCTATCTAAAATCAACTCAAATAAGAATGATGTATCAAGTGATTTAGCATCATTTTTTGATTTTTCATCTAAAAATTATAATGCAGTTCCCTTCTTTGGTCTATGATAATCACTTAAATCAACGCCTTCTAACTCTAAAAGAGCAATCTTTTTATCAATCCCACCAGCATAACCAGTTAAGCTTCCTTGTGTTCCCACAACACGGTGACAAGGAATAATAATAGATATAGGATTATGTCCTACAGCATTTCCAACAGCTTGTGCTGACATAGAGGCTATACCTTTTTCCTTTGCAATCTGTTTTGCTATATCACCATATGTTGTGACTGTTCCATAAGGAATATCACAAAGAATTTTCCAAACCCTTTGTCTAAATTCACTACCAATAGGAACTATTGGTAATTCTTTTATATCTGGTTTTTGTGATGCAAAATATCTATCCATCCAATTCTTCGTTTGTTTTATAACTACATTGTCAGTATACTGAAAAGCTTCATGAGAAAGTGTTCCCAAGAAATACTTTTGACCTACCATCCATAAACCAATGATATTTTTTTCATCACTTACAATAATGAGTTTCCCTATTGGTGAATCATAACTTGATTGATAATACATATTCTTTTTCCTCCATTTTCAAATATTTATTTAACTCTGTTCTTCTATAATTAATACTATTACATCATTTCAAATAAAACAATCCTATTTCCCATGTTTTTTCTGACTATCAAAACATAGACATCAATCAAAAATAGATCCCCATCTCAGAAAGATAAAGATCTATTTGAATTATTTTTCAAGATAATCAATACATAGTTCTGTAATTCCACTTAACATATATGAAATAGGTTCCTTGATATAATAAAATTCAGGTAAAAATTCTTCAGAAATAAATGATTTTAGTTTATTCTTCACTTCATTTATGTCTGGCATCATAGGTGCATATAAGGCGACTGCTTCAGGTCCAATAACAGTTAAAGATGGTAATAATGATTTTGTGATTAATTCTAATGTTCCCTGCTGAGTCCATGCTAATTTATGAACATCATCTGAAAGCTGCATACGTCTTAAAAAATACTTCACTTCACCAGCAACACCATTTTTTCCTCTAATGACTTTCCCATTCACAACGATTCCCTGACCACCTACTCCAAATCCAAATGGCTGAGAATGATAAATAACATTTTGATATTCAGGATGTTCTAATACAAATCCAACAGCTGCAGCATCAGCATTATTATACACAAATATATCAATATGATATTTCTTTTCAAAATCATTCTTCATATCAATCATCTTACCATCATTAGGTTCTTTAAAGACTTTGTTATCTTCTACAATTCCTGGTGTGGCTATACCAATGACATCAATATAAGAATGTTTCAATAATACCGTATCAATAATATCATATAAATCATAAATATCCATTGAAGGTTTCATAATCACATGACTATCAATAATTTCACATTGATCATACAAACGATAAGTAATACGTGTTTGTTCGCCATTAATCATAATCGCAATAGATAAAATTCTTTTTTCATATTCTGTACAGCAAACACAACAATCCTCTTCTTTTTCCTCTTCCTTTTCTTTATTTTGAAATTCCTGCTGAATAAATTGGATGGCCCCTAAGGCATCATATGATGCAAATACAGCAGTTGGAATCTGTAAAACCAATTTATTAGGTAAACTTTCTTTTAAACGATTAAACATATAACCAATTTGAGGAGCAATGAAAACAATATCATAATTTTGAACTTCTTCATAAATACTCAAATAAGACACTGCATCAAAATGATAATCTAAACCTAGCATTTCAGCAACAGAATTTAAATTTTCTGCAAACATAGACGTTGTCAGACCAGCTGAACATGATAATAAAACTCTTAATGTTTTTTGATCTTTTAAACCAATCAATGTTTCAACCATCTCATCATATAGTTGTTTTGCATGATCTTCATCATTTAATTCAAAATGAAGATAGAATTTTACAGAGTGGTCTTTATCAAATGTTATTGTAAATTCAACAATTGTATTATTATCTATTTCTGTAAATTGAATAGATGCTTCACCATAATCTGTTTTCAACTTAATCAACTGATCATTTTCCTGACTGACATGATACTCCTCACTCTGATGTCCTAAAATCCATGTCTTAAAATCAAATGTTTCATTTGCCATAGGTTTTCTCCTTTAAATTTCATATATTCTTCTTACTTCTATTTTATCATTCAAAAAACCTAACATCAAACAAAACCCTTAATTAACGAATAAAATTCGTTCTTACAAATTCTTCTTTTTGAGGCAATCCATATTTTTCTTTACCATCATGAATACTCTTTAATAAGAATGACATATTTCTAGCAAGGACTCTCATTGTTTGTAAACCTTCTTCATCTTTACTCGCTTCTCCCTGCTCTCTACCATGAATAGCATTCCAATATTGCGTTGAAGCAATAGGCATTCCTGAAATCGCAAAGAATTTATTGATTTCATCATAAGTTGCTGAAATGCCACCACGTCTTGCAACAACAATACTTGCCCCCACTTTCATTGTTTTATCAAAAGGTACACTATAAAACAAACGCGTTAAAAACGATATTAATGTTGAATTGGCTGATCCAAAGTAAACTGATGTTCCAACAACCAAGCCATCACATTCTTCAAACTTTTGAGCCACTTCATTGACCATATCATCAAAAACACATTTTCCTGTTTTCTTACATGACATACATGCAATACAACCTCTGATATCTTTGTTTCCAATATGAATGATCTCAGTATCAATATTTTGTTGATCAAATATTTTTATCATTTCATTCAAGGCAGTTTGTGTATTCCCTTTTGGATGAGGGCTGCCATTTATCATTAATACTTTCATTTTATTCTCCTTATTGTTTATTTGATTTGACAATTTCTTTTAAACTCACTTGTGGATGACGATATCGTGCATCTGGATTTTTATCTGTAACCAAATGAATAGCTTTAAATGGACAATGATGAACACATGCTAAACAGAATTCACAAGTCTTATTGAGTCTTTTGGCTTTCCCATCAATAACTTTTATATTACCTATTGGGCAAACTTGCTCACAAATCTTACATCCTGCACATTGATCGGTCATGATAATAGCCTCTCCATTATTTAATTCAGGGTGCTTTGCAAATCTTTTTGAAGCCATAGCATATAAATCTTTAGCAGCCTGATCTGGTTCAGGAATAAATTTCATTCTTTTTTCAATATTCTCTTTTGCAATTTGAATTTGTGCATCTATTTTTTTATCAATTAATATTTCTTCTTCCATATCAAATGAAGGGAGATAGTTATCAACCATTAGAATAGATTGTGCATAATCTAAGTGTATATGATTTTTTTGATAAAATGCTTCACTCCAAACAGTAGCAACACTGTCAGATTTTCCATATGTTAATATCATATAAAAATAATCTGTAACAAAATGTGCCTGTTCTATAAACTTTCTGACTATTTGAGGTAATTCACCTGCATAGACAGGAGTCACAATTCCAATCTTTTCATCCTTATAATGAAGATTCTCTTTCTTTAATTCTTGAGGAATACTCAAAATCTGGTTTTCAAGTTTTCTAGCTACATAAAGGCAATTGCCTGTAGCTGTGAAATAAAATAGCATATTTTCTCTCCTCTCTACTTTTCATCTAAGAAGAATGTCCTCCAAAGATATCAAAGTCAATACTATCTAATAATGCATCTATCTTTTCAATCTCATAATTGATTAATTTGACATCTTGTGCTTCAAAATTCTCAGTGAGTCTGTTTACTTTTCGACTTCCTGGAATAGGAACAATAAAATCTTCTTTACATAGCATCCAAGCTAATGATAATTGTGCCATCGTACAGTTTTTCTTTTTTGCCAAATCTTTTAATAAACTTAATAGTTTTTCTGCCTTTTGATATCCTTCTTTCTGATATTGAGGCATATTATTTCTAAAATCCCCTTTTTCAAAAGCAGATTGTGGTGTAAATTGTCCTGATAAGATGCCATTAGCCATAGGTGAAAAAGCAACATATGTGATACCTAATTCAGCACATACTGGGAATAGATTTTCATGCCATCTTGCCATCATGGAATATCTATTTTGAATCGCTGTTACTGGACAAACCGCATGAGCCCTTCGTAAATAATCTTCATCGGTTTCCGAAATACCCCATGCTTTGATTTTTCCTTCTTCTATAAGTTCCTTCATAACTTGTGCAACGACTTCTGGTTCAACATTTGGATCAATTCTATGCTGATAATATAAATCAATATAATTTGTCTGTAATTTTTTGAGACTTCCTTCTATTGATTCACGTATTTTCTTAGGAGAACTATCTAATTCTAAATGATCACCTTTATGTTCAACGCCAAACTTTGTTGCAATTATGACTTGATTTCTCACGTCTTTTAATGCGGTACCAACAAGTTCTTCGTTATAAGAAATACTTCCATCAGCATTTTCACCAGTATAGCACTCTGCTGTATCAAAAAAGTTATATCCCATTTCATAAGCTTGCCTTATCGTTTGAATTACTGTTTCCTTATCTTGTGCCAATCCATAAGCATGTGAAAAGCCCATACATCCAAGCCCCACAGGGCGAACATACATATCTGTTTTTCCTAATCGTCTTTTTTCCATAACTATATCCTATTTTGTAATCATACCTTTGTAGTTCATACCATACAATGATGCAAAACGTTTCATTGTATAATCACCAGCTTCTAATTGTTGTAGAGTCGGTGCATATCCCTGAAAGATAAAATACATGTCCTTTCCTTTTCATAAACTCTCACTCACATGATTATAAAATCTATCTAATAAATTACGAATAGCACCAGACATACTATGCCAGTATAATGGTGAACCAATGATTATTGTATCAGCCTGACTCATTTTTAAAACAACTTCATCAAACTGATCATCCTCAAAATTCTGTCCATAACTATAAATCTTATAATCAACAAGATCTAATGCTCATAATCTTTATCTTTTAAAAAACTTTCTGCTAATTTCACTGTATTCCCATTTTTATGAGGACTACCATTAATAAATAAGATACTCATTTTTCTCTCCTTAATCATGTATTTTCTTGTTAAGAACCATTCTCACAAAATCAGGTTCAAAATGTTTGGCTCTTGTTCCTGAATAACCCATATCTAATGCAGATATCTTATTCATTTCTTCATCATTTAATACAAAATCAAAAACATCAATATTTTCAATCATTCTTTCAATATGGGTTGTTTTAGGAATCACAACAACACCTCTTTGAATATTCCATCTTAAGAGTACCTGTCCAACTGTTTTCTGATATTTATTAGCAATTGATATTAACATCTCATCCTCAAAAGGATTATATCTGCCACCACCAAGTGGTGCCCAAGCTTCAGCAATCACTCCATAATAATTCATTGTTTCAAGTGCCTGCTCCTGTGTGAAATAAGGATGCAATTCAACTTGATTGACCATTGGTTTGATGTCTACAATTTCACAGAAATTTGTTAAGATATTGGGATAAAAATTAGAAACACCAATTGCCTTTAACTTACCTTCACGAAAAGCATCTTCCATCGCACGCCACGCTGCAAAATAATCACCTATAGCTTGATGAAGCAAGTATAAATCAAAATATTCCAATCCACTCTTTTGTAATGAATTGTCTATTCCCTGCTTCGCATCTTCGTAAGTACGCATATCCTGTACCCAAAGTTTAGATGTAATAAATAATTCTTCTCTTGTACAAATACCATCCTTTATTGCCTGTTTGACTGCTAATCCAACAGCATCTTCATTCATATAAGAAGCTGCTGTATCAATTAAGCGGTAACCAGCTTTGATTGCCTGATAAACACTTTCCTGACATTCTTTTTTATCTGGTACTTGAAATACCCCTAATCCTAAAATCGGCATTTTTAATTGATGGCTTAAAGTCACATATTCCATAAATATTTTCTCCTTGTTCTTTTATCTTTTTAAACCACAAATCATTTCAACTGTTGCTGGATCATAATGTGAAAAGAATGAACTTGTATCTTTATTCATATCAGAAATAAGCTGCATATCTTCATCAGTTAATTCAAAATCAAAGATATCAATATTTTCTAACATTCTTTCTTTTCTCACTGTTTTTGCAAGTGGAATTATTCCTCTTTGAACTAACCATCTTAAAATCACCTGTCCAACTGATTTATTGTATTTTTGACCAATTCCACTTAATGTTTCATTATTAAAAACACCATTCTTTCCTTCAGCAAAAGGTGCCCATGCTTCTAATTGTACACCATATTTTTGATTATATTGAAGTGCTTTTTCTTGCTGGTGAAATGGATTCACTTCTACTTGATTCACTGCTGGAATCACTTCTGTATCTAAACATAAATCAACAAGTCGATCAGGGTAGAAATTAGAAACACCAATAGCTTTGATTTTCCCTTCTTTGTATAAATCAATCAATGCTTTATAGGCACCATGATAATCTTTAAAAGGCTGATGTAATAAAACCAAGTCAAGATAATCTAACTGCATTTTCTTTAAAGAATCTTCTACTGATGCCTTCGCATTTTCATAACCATAATTTGTAATCCATACTTTTGTTGTAATAAATAATTCTTCTCTAGGCACATTTGTTTTTTGAATTGCTTCTCCGACTGCTTCTTCATTACCATAGGATTGAGCTGTATCAATTAAACGATAACCTGCCTCAATTGCATCTAAAACAACTCTTACACATTCATCTTTCTCTTTAATCTGGAAAACTCCAAATCCAACGACTGGCATCTTGATACCATTATTCAATGTTACATACTCCATTCTCTTATCCTCCTATTAATCATGTATTTTTAATCCCATTAATCTTGTTTCATTGGCTGGATCTTCAGGATTGTGTGTTGCTTTTCCAGTATCCAATGCTTCCATAGCTTTCATTTCATCATCTGTTAATTCAAAATCAAAGATTTCAATATTACCTTTCATTCTTTCTGGATTGGTTGATTTAGGTAATGAAATAACACCTTCCTGATAAATCCATCTTAATATAATCTGTCCAGCATTTTTATGATATTTCTTTGCTAAAGATATGATTGTATCATTTTCCAGTAAATCTTTATTCCCATGTCCTAATGGATACCACGCTTCTAATCTGATATTGTTTTCAGCCATGACTTTTCTTAATTCTCTTTGTTGAGTAAAGGGATTAAATTCAACCTGATTCACAACTGGCATCGTTTTCATTCCATCTTTAAACTTATTCCATAAGTTCACAGTCATATTAGAAATACCAATAGATTTAATCTTTCCAGCTATTAATGCTTCTTCTAACGCTTTCCATGCGCCTAAGTAATCACCATAAGGCTGATGTAATAGATATAAATCAATATAATTAACATCTAATGCTTTTAAAGAGTTTTCAATTCCTTTCTTCGCATTTTCATAACCATAATCCTGTAACCATAATTTAGATGTAATATAAATGTCTTTTCTATCAATACCACTCTCTTTAATGGCTTTTCCCACATCACATTCATTCATATAACCAGCCGCTGTATCAATATGGCGATAACCGGCTTTTAATGCTGCTAATGTTGCTTCATAAGTTGGTCCATTATTAGGAATCATAAAGACTCCAAATCCTACTGCTGGTATCAATTCTCCATTATTCAGTTGAAATGTTTTCATAGTCTGTTCTCCTTTTTTTCTACACTTTTATTTTATCTTTGTCCTTATGAAAAGTACAATAACAATACTGCAATCTGCTATAACAAAAACAGATAGTCAGATTTTCTATCCATAAAATGATATCTTATGGCATACACAAACGAATACTTCATGCTGTTGATTTTGACTATAATCATGCATAAGTTTTGTCAATAAATTGATCTGATAGTCGTATAATTCCAATAAAAGAATGACTTGATTTTCATTATCAAATTCTATTGGATGATAGTTATTGACTTTGAGAATATGAATGATATCATCCTTTTGTAATATTTGACAATTGATTAATACTTTTTGCATCATTCACACCTCCTCTCATTCTTTGCTTTTTGAATATTTGAATAGTAACAACCACTCCTACAATCAAAGCCAAGATCATAAATCCTATTCCGTCTACATAAAAAATCCCTCTTAAATCTTGTGTCCATGACAATTTTTGAATCAGCATACTGCCATAAGGTGCAAAAGCACTTCCCAAATTATAAGCTACCAATAGTAGTGAAGTTGCTAGTGTAGGATTTTTTAAATGTGAGCTATTCACAATATCTGTCAGACAAGGCATCATAACCCTAAATCCAAATCCGACCAAAAATCCTCCTAATACACTCATCCAAACTGTATGAGATAAACCAATTATTATCATCGCTATCGCTGTGATGATAAATCCTACTGATAAAATATAATTTTTTAAAATCTTATAGAGTTTTCCAAACAAGAATCCTGAGATCATTGATCCTAAACTAAGCAACATAATGACCATACTTGCATCACTTGCATATCCATACCCTTCTTCTACCATTAAACTAGAAACTTTAATTCCCATTGTCATATTAAGAGTTGCGCCTATTACTATTAAAATCATAAAAACAAAAACTTTTGAAAAACGACCATATTGATGAGTGGTATCTTTTTGAACATTGCTTTCAAATTTCTGCAAGATATCTTTTGTTTCTACCTGTGGTATGACCTTTAAAAAGAAGAAAAAGACAGGAATAGCTATAGCATAAGCAAGAAAAGGTGCTTGCCAATTCACATTCATGAATCGACCCGCAATGTATGTAATCATCATACCTCCTAAACCACCTAACGCTTCATGATACCCAATAAGAGTTGTTCTTTCATCACCATCATAGAAATAGCTGATTAATGTAATAAGCAACGAATTAAATAATCCAATACCGAATCCTAAACATGCCCTCGATAGAAGCACGATATAAAAATGATTCACAAACACAGGAACAATTCCTGATACAGCAACAATACCAATCCCCAACATAATTGTCTCCTTATATCCTAACTTTTTCGCAATTATCCCACTTGTCAAAACAGATATCATTAAAAACAATGATGGAACTGTTGTAATCATTTCGACCAATGAAAGTGATATATCAGGAAACGCCTCTTTCATCATTGGAATATTAGCATTGATTGCTGGTGCAATTGTGACCAGCATTGACACTGATAACAATGCCATTTTTAATAATTTATTTTTCATTTGTATTCCTCCTTACATCTACAGTATATAAAAAACAGAGAATCTTGAGAATTCTCTGTTTTTTCATAGGTATGAACCTTTGGGTTATAACTCTCATTGTTCAATAGCATCTAAAAACAATTGAACTTCATGACTCGGATGAGGTGAATACATAATACCAAAAGGAATCACATAATCCCACTCAATAGGAATGATTTTTAACATAGGATGGATATTTTTCCATTCAGGCATTGCCAACATGAGCTTACTTTCATTCACGCAACGATTAAAGACGTCCATATTAAAAAAGGATATATCTTCTATTTGAATGGCAGAATGGTTTTTAAGCAAATCTGCTCTGATGATATCAAAATCATCAAAATAATGATGCTGTAGTAAAAATATTGTTTCATGATATAAATCTTCAATAGTTAATTTATCATGAGCTGCCAATTTATGATTTCTAGGAACAGCACAACATACTGGAGTATGATAGAGAAGCATAGCAGCACATCTTCTTTCTTCTAATAAATTTGAACTGTAAATACCTGCCACCATATCAATATTCACTCCAAAGTTTTTCATGATTTCTCTTGCATTATCTGGTGTATTTTCAAAGGAAATTAATTCAAATTTTAACTGTGGATATATTTTTTGAACTTTATCCCATAATGAGATGAGATATTCAACAGGTGTTGTAAAAGAAACACCAATTCTTAAAGTTTTTTGGGGATTAAAGTGCTTTGCTCTTGCAATTGCATCTTTAGAATATTGAATGATATACAAGGCATCGTGATAGAGTGACTGACCAGCTGGTGTTAATTGAAGTCCTCTATGTGTCCGTTCAAACAAATGCAAACCTAAGTTTGATTCTAGTAAATTCATTTGTTTCATCACTGCATTGGGTGATACATAAAGTTTCTCTGATGCTTTATTAAAACTACCAGCATCTGCAACTGCAATAAATGTATCTAGTTGTGGATTATACATACTGACATGCTCCTTCCCAAATAAAAACAACTGCATATGAATATTCATCATATGGAGAACTCAAAAATATAATGAAATTACTCAGTTTTGACTCCCTTGATATATGGATTATGATAAAATGAATACACAAGCTGTATGCACATAATACACCAGATAGCTGGTTCACAGAATATAACTGCCATATACTGAAATTGAGGAATGAATACAAAAACAAAGATAATCTTTCCAATGAACTCAATTACACTTGATATAAGTGGTAATAATTTTTGTCCAATTCCTTGAAGGGCATAACGTGTTTGCATCAAAATTCCTAACACAGCATAAAATGGTCCCACAATTTGCAAATATAATGTTCCATTATCTAAAACAATAGCTTCACTTGATCCAGAAATGAGTTGTACTAACGAACTACCAAAAAGGAGAATAATCACAGTAACCACAATAGCAGCAATCACATCATAAATATAAGCATATTTCAAAGCTTTTTTAATACGTTCTTTTTGATTTGCACCTTTATTTTGAGAAACAAAAGTAGAAATCCCTAATGCCATTGCAATAAAAGGCATATTAAAGAACATGTATAACTTTCTCGCAGCTGTGTGTCCAGCAATAATTAAATAACCTAAGTTATTGATTCCATATTGTAATATCACTGAACCCGCTGAAACAATACAGCTCATCAATCCCATTGAAAAACCTTGTCCTAATAGTTCTCTATAGAGATCTTTATCCATTTGAAAATGTTTCTTTTCAGGTAATAAAACACGTGTTTTTTTGATGATATAAATGATGCATAAAATAACTGATATTCCTTGTGAAATAACCGTAGCAACTGCTGCTCCTCTAATCCCCATTTGAAATTGAGTAATAAAAAGAATATCTAAACCTACATTTAATACTGATGAAATAATCAAAAATATAAGTGGCATCATACTATTCCCAATAGCTCTTAATAACCCAGCACATAAGTTATAAGCAAACATTACAATAATAAACAAAACAATAAAGAAAATATAACTGTACGCTTCATCAATAATTTCAATTGGTGTATTCAATATATTCAATAATGGTCTTAAAAAAACAAGACCAATAAGCGTTAAAACAACAGAAACAATAATACCTATCACAATCGAACTGGCAACTGATTTCTTTAATAATGTTTCATCTTTCGATCCATAACTTCGTGCAGTCACAATTGATAACCCATTGCCAATTCCTAATGCAAAACCAACCAGTAAATCATAAATTGCTGCACATGAACCAATTGCTGCCAAAGACACATCACCTAAGTATTGCCCAACGATCATTGTATCAACAGTGTTATATAATTGTTGGAAAATATTAGATATCAATAATGGGATAGCAAAGATAACCAATGATTTAAATATGGGGCCATGAATTAAATCAACATCAAAATTCACAAATTTCTTTTTTTGAATATCCATCATCCATCTATTCCGTTACATTCTTGTTATAGAGTTCTACTAATGTGAAGATCCCATTTTCATATTCAAACTTTAAAATACAGCAATTATAAAATCTTTCTTTTTTAAGAACCTTAGCATACTGTTCAAATGCACGATAAAACTGCGCACATGCAGCTCCATGAGAAACAGCTAAAACAACTTTATGATCATCTTGATTCATAATATCAGTTAATGTTTTCACCATTCTTTCTCTTAATTCCATCTCACTATCACCACCAAATTGTTTAAAGAAATCACCATAAGGTAGTTTTGGATTTAAACATTCATCTTTTCCTTCAAATGCTCCAAAGTTCCATTCCTTTAAACCTTTGACTCTTGTATAAGGCATTTTCCCATCTGTGACAATTTCTAAAGTATCGCAGGCTCTTTCTGAAGTTGATGAATAAGCGTGATCAAAAGTAATCTGATTATCTTTAAAGTATTCACTTGCAATCTTTGCTTGTTTGATACCAAGTTGTGTTAATGGGGCATCACACCATCCTTGAATTTTATGCTGTAAATTAAATAATGTCTGTCCATGTCTCATTAAATATAATGTTTTTTTCATAATTATTATTCTCCTTTACACATCCATTTTACTCAATTATATTAAAAAAGTACAATATTAATATTGAAATCTGCTATAATGAATATGAATAGTGAAAGGAGATGATTATCATGATTGAACTTGAACAATTAGTCCATCTGATTGCCTTTAATGAGCACAAAACATTATCCAATGCAGCTAAATCCTTGCATATTTCTCAGCCTGTGTTGACACGTTCTATGCAAAAATTAGAAGATGAACTTGATTTAATACTATTTGAAAGAACAAAAAACCGTATTAGTTTAAATGCAACAGGATTGCTGGCTATCGAACATGCCAAGAGAATTATCAATGATACTGACAATATGAAAAGACAACTCAAAGAATTTGATAGAAAGCAACATACTATTTCTATTGGATCCTGTGCTCCTGCTCCTCAAAATTATCTTAATCAAAAAGTTTCACGTTTTTATCCTGATAAAACGATTTCTAGTGAAATCAAAGATATGGAAATTCTTCTTAAAGGTTTAAAAGAGAATACATATACTTTTATTATTACACCTTATGAAATAGATAATGAAACAATTGAGAGTATTCCTTTTATGGAAGAACAGCTTTTCTTTTCATTACCTTATGATCATCCTCTTGCAAAGAAAAAATCCATTTCATTAAAAGAAATGGATGGAGGTCGTATGTTATTGATGTCTAATATTGGTTTTTGGAATCAAATGCATCAAGAAACAATGCCTCATACAAAATTCTTGATTCAACAAGATCGCAGTGTTTTCTATGATCTCATTGAATTATCATCTTTACCTTCTTTCACATCAGATTATAGTATGAAATATGATGGTATTCCACCTAATAGAGCTATTGTTCCTATTACCGACCAACAAGCTCACGCTATGTTTTATTGTTGTTATTTAAAAGAAAAAGAATCAACATTTAAATCATTTCTCTATACATTAAATAAATAATTCATGACACTTGGTTCATTTCTTCTTTTTTTGATTTTCAATAAGATATTGTCCAAGTAATTCATCCATAGAAGAAATATATTCTTCATCTTGCCTTATTCTAAACTTAGAATATTCCTCACTCGCTTTTTGCATAGCTTGGTTATGCGATATTTTCCCTGAACATTCCAAAACTTGTTTTTTTCTAAACGTCAATAATTCATCTGTAGCATGAATCCAATCGTTCATAGTCATCACTTTATTTTCATAGGCCATGTCCTCAGCATAGTCTAAAAATGTGATTGTCAAACGTTCTAGTCCTTTTATTTCATCTTCTTTTAGATAATTCTTTGCGATTTCTATATCAGATTTTTCCGTCAGGTGAATTTTTCCAATTTGTTAAACCCATATGCTCTAAATCTGCATCAACTCTTTCATAAATGAGTTCAGCAGCAGTTTTTCCTGTGATTGCATAATGTAATTTGTTTTGGACAATCTTAAAAAAAGTATATGCTTCTTCTGATTCAGCATTATAATCTACACTTGTAGATTCAAAAATATCTGTTATTTTCTGATATTGTCTTCTTTCACTTAAACAAATTTCTTTGATGGTTTCAAGTAATTCATCGAAATAATCTTTACCAAAAGAAGACCCATTTTTCATTTTCTCTTTATCAATGATAAACCCTTTAATCATATATTCTTTCAATACATTTGTTGCCCATATTCTAAATTGAGTTGCTTTTTTCGAGTTAACCCTATATCCCACTGCGATGATAGCATCTAAATTATAGAATTCTACTGTTCGTTTAACTTGTCTATTGCCTTCTTTTCGAACTACCGAGAAATTCTCGGTAGTTGCTCCTTTTTCTAACTCATGCTCTAGATAAATATTTTTTAAATGCAAACCAATATTATCAGTAGAACATTCAAACAATTCAGACATCCCTTTTTTAGTTATCCAAATAGTTTCATCTTTCAAAATAACATTAACGGTTATATCGCCTTCTTTATTCTTATAAATTATAAATTGTGACTCCTCTAGTTTATTGTTCATACTACCCTCCATAAATCCATATTTACACTGATTGTATCTGTATTTTTCTAACTTTTTTTAACCTCCACTTTTTATAATGATTTGAGAGATCATTCTTATATTAAATCATTTATCATTTTATGACGATTATATTTGTTTTATCTTTTCCATTTCTTCTTTGGACGTCGAATTAAACCTGCCCATTAATATAGTCCCATTACCTTTCATAATAGAAAAATCAATGAAAACACAACCATATATTCAATCAGATAACTTTTCTTATCCTATTTTATCACTTCTATTAACCAATAGCAATCTCATTCATCCTGTTGGCATATTTCAATATCTATATTAGATATCCTTATCATAAAATTGGAACTTATTTTTCTATATTGTTTTTATTCTTACACTATTGATATTATACTTCTATGTGTTTCAGTAAGTTCAATTGGGGTCTACAATTTTCTTCATCATCTTATTCTTCACTGTCCGGAAAAGAATTTCAAGATGACAAGATACTATGGCTTTTATTCAAACAAAAGCAGACCGCTGCTTGAAAGGATATATGAACTCTATGGTAAAAAAGTAAAAATAAGAAAGATCAAAACATCGCAGGAACGCAAAAAAACTTCTAAAAAGGAAACTTGATGATCTCAAATATTGCTGTCATATGATACAATCATATTGAGGGAGGAAAGAAAAATGACAGAAGATACAGAAACAGAAGCATTCGAGGAATGGGAAAACTGGAGCGAGGAAGAGATATTAGAATTCTTGGGACCTAGAGACACCTACATAAGAATGAAATGCAACAGGTGTGGATATGAGGAAAATGTACCTGACTGGGTCTATGGAGAATTGAGAGGAGAAGATATTGCCTTAGGAAAAGCAGATAGAAAAACTGCAATAGAATGTCCAAAATGTCATGGAGCAATGTTTAAAAAGGAATAAAGCATTGTACTTTTTCAGTTACAGAAAAAGCAACACCTATAAATAGATTGTTTAATGCGATCTATTTGTTTTTAAACTTTGACGAATCCAAATTCTTTATAGATCAAAAATCCATTTCTTCAAAAGAAATGGATTGAATAGTCATCTATCAATATTTCAAATACATTTTATAATACTAATATTACATTTTTATTTATGAATTTTTTTGATTCCTATATCAATATAATCATAAACAAAACTATACAGAATACATAACCATGAAATAATAGACCACTTACTGATTTTCATATCTATTTTAATTCTTTTATAATCTGATCCCTAATTGCCATATATCCAGCAATATTAGGATGAAGTCCGTCACTTGTATAATCGTTCCTGAGTTCACCTTGTTCATTCATAAGATGTTCATTGACATTTAAGAAAGTGATTTCTTCATCACTTGCAAGTTTTTCTAACTTTTGATTCAATTGCTTGATGGTTTCATTATCACGATCACCAATTTGAAACTTTTCGTAAAACTCTTTTCTATCTGTTTTATTGATTGGATAAACAGCCTGTAAAACAATATGTGTTTGAGGGCTTTTTGTTTTGGTTGTTTGAATCATTTGCTGAATATTTTGTACAATTTGATCTAATGGTGTTCCTTCAGATAAATCATTAACCCCCATTAATAAAACAAGATTTCTTGGTTTTAAACCAATCACATTATCTTCAAATCTTTCCACCATTGTTGTAGTGGTTTCGGCACTAATGCCTCTATTAATGATAGGAATACCTGATTCTTTAATATAATCTGCATATATTTCTTCTGTTGAACAAAGTTCTGTAATGGAATCTCCAAAAAAGACAGTTGCTTCATGTGGGGCAATATCAGTTAGTGATGTATAATTATTTGTTTTAGTAAGTCTTTGCGATGTTCCCATCATTGTGACTTGACTCATCACAAAATTGAAAAGTACAATAAAAATGATCACAGGAATAAGGAAGGAGGAAATCCCTATGATCCATGCTGTTCTTTTTTTAATCATTGTCTTTCACCTCGCATACATCTTTGAAAATGATAGAAAGCCCCTTTGAGATTTGCATCATTATGATGAGCACATGACATAATATCTAAATGAGGAACTGGGTATGGTAATGAATTATAGAAATCTTCCATTGCTTTTTTGATACCATCAATAAAGATTGGATTTTCAGAGACACCGCCGCCTAAACAAACACGTTGTGGATCAATGATTAACTGTAGATTCATGAGCTGAATAATCACATCATAACAATACTCTTTAAACATTTTGACTGCAATCTCATCACCATGTTCAATCCATTTAAAAACAGTCTTACCATCCGTTTTCTCAACACCCTTTGCCTCACAGACACGTTTTACAAAACTAGGAATACCAGCCATATTTCCAAGTAATGCATCATGTCCATATGTTTTTAAATCTTTACATATTAATGCTGATACTTCACCAGAAAGCAAATGTGTTCCTTTATATATATTCCCATTAATAATAAAACATCCCCCAACACCAGTCCCAAATGTTAAGACAATTCCATTTTGAATTCCTTTCATATGTCCACTTGTCATCTCTGCAAGTGCTGCACATCTGGCATCATTTTCTACTTCAACATGTGTTTGTAATTCTTTTTCATAATATTCTTTAATATTGAACTGATGATGATAAGTTAATGAACCACCTTGATGAACAAAACCTGTCTGATTATTGATTGTTCCAGGTAATGATAAACAAAGACCACCTTTTTCATCACTTTCATGATTCCATATTTCCTTTATAACTGCGAGAAAATCTTCTTTCGTTGTCCGTGGTGTTGGTTTTTTCCCTTGTGTTAATATATTTGCTTTTTCATCTAACCATGCATATTTAATAAAAGTTCCACCTGCATCTATACTTAAATACTTCATGATAAATCTTCTCCATTCGTTGCAATGACTTTTTGATACCAATAATAAGAATCTTTCTTGATACGCTTTAAAGTTCCATTCCCCTGATTATCTTTATCAACATAAATAAAACCATAACGTTTCTTCATTTCACCAGTTCCTGCACTTACAATATCAATTGGACCCCATGCTGTATACCCCATCAAATCAATATGTTCTGTTTCAACTGTTTTGATCATCATATCTAAATGCTGGCGTAAGTAATCAATACGATAATCATCATGAATACATCCATCTTCTGTCAACTGATCATCATATCCCAAACCATTTTCCACAATAAATAACGGTTTTTCATAACGCTCATACAGTTCCTTCATTAAGAAAGACAAACCTTGAGGATCAATTTGCCATCCCCATTCACTGGCTTGTAAATACGGATTTTTAAGACCTTTCACAATATTTCCTTGAGCTTCTTCACCATCATTATTGTAAGAAACAACTTGTGATGAATAATAAGAGAAACCAATATAATCAACACATCCTTGTGATAAAATTTCCTGGTCTTCTTTCGTCACATCAATCTTCACACCATAACTCTTAAAATAAGCTGGATAATTTCCACGCACATGGACATCACAGAAAAACAATGTTCCATCTCGTAAATAGTTTTGCGCAGCTGCAACATCTAATGGATGTGGTGTTTGCGGATAACCCACTGTTGTCATCACCATACATCCTACTTGATTTTCAGGATCAATAGAATGAGCGATTTGAACAGCCTTAGCACTTGCTACAAATTGATAATGCAAAGCCTGATAAGCAATACTCTTTGCATCTTCTTCTGGCTTTGTTATAACTCCTGCAATGGCAGGAATATGAATAGTACTATTGATTTCATTAAATGTCATCCAATATTTGACAACACCCTGATAACGTTCAAATAATGTTTTGGCATAATGAACATAAAAATCAATTAATTTCCGATTACGCCAGCCACCATATTTTTTCACAAGTTCTAATGGCATTTCATAATGTGATATTGTCACAATGGGTTCTATTCCTTTTTGATGAAGTGTTTTAAACAAATGATCATAAAATGCCAAACCTTTTTCATTAGGTTCTTCTTCATCACCATGAGGGAAAATACGACTCCAGGCAATTGAAATTCTTAAACATTTGAATCCCATTTCAGCAAATAAATCAGTATCTTCTTCATAGCGATGATAAAAATCAATGGCTTCATGATTAGGATAATAACAATCTTCCTTGATATCCATTGTTATTTGACGAGGATGATCTTTATCACCAGCAGTAATGATATCCATAATTGAAAGACCTTTCCCATCTTCATTATAGGCACCTTCACACTGATTAGCAGCTAAAGCTCCACCCCATAAAAAATTTTTCTTTAACATTCTTTCTCTTCCTTTCCTGTCATCCTATCCAAGAAAGCAACACTCTCTTTAAAAACCTGCATAGATTCTTCTGGATATTTGACAAAATTGAATTGAAACTCATGTGGCATATCATCATAAAAACGACTTTTCACATCAATCCCCTTTTCTTCTAAAACTTTGACTAATTTTTTCCCTTGCCACATAAATGAGAACTTTTTCCCATCACAAATGTAAGCTGACGGAAAGTCTGAATGAATATTTATAAGTGGTGACGCCAAAACTTTTTCTTGTCTTTTCATCCATGACTTATGCCCTAAATATGACCATCCAATATATTTCAAGAATGTTTTTAACTGTTTAAATTCATCACGTTGTAAATCTTCTGTAAAATCATAAGGACCACAAAACAACAATAATCCTTGAATAGGCAAAGAGTTACGAAGTTCAATCTGACTTTTTGTTGCAAGTTGATTGTTCTTATACATAGTCGCATAACTGGCTACAATATTAGCTCCAGCAGAATCACCGCCTAAAAAAGCCCCAACTAAGTCAATCTGATATTCTTTTTGAAGATAGTCTTTCGTATAACATAACATTTCATCTACTTGCCTTATTTGAACTGGAAAAGAGTATCGTGGTGCATAAGCATAATTCATTGCACACACAGCATATCCTTGTTTAGCAAGCATTGGTCCAAAGTTTCTCATACCAATACTTGATCCAGCAATAAATGCTCCCCCATGCACCCAAACAATGACATGTTGAACAGGCTGATGAGGATCATAATAGAAATCAAAAGTAGACTGGGGATAAGCAGAAGGATAAGGGAGGTTGGTCTTGATTATCAACCCAGCCTTGATTTCATCAATATTCTCTGGCTCTTTTTCTGTTTGTTCTTCCTTCTTAGAACGCAAGAGCCAGACAAAAGGATAAGGTGTGAATATGAAGATATACATAAGAAGTAATACAATTGTTATGATGATGATCCACATACCAACACCTCCAATTTCTGCATAATATGCTGTGCCATGATTTTCCCTGCTTCTTCATTAGGATGCAGATAATCACCATGATGATATTCATTTTTCATTTGCTGAAATTCATTTAATAGCCATTCATCAAATGAAAGATAATTTTGATAATTGTTTTCTAACCAATGATTGATATTTTGACGCACTTCTTCTTTTGCCACTGAAGAAGCCTCACCACCCAAGAAAGATGTAATACCTAGTGTCAATGTTTTTTCAATAGGAAAGAATTTTTGTAGACATTGATAGCCCTGAATCATATCTTCAACTGATGGAAACTCTTGTATACTGGCACAGAATGTACCTGGCTGATAAAGATCATTGACGCCAATTGCAAGTATAAGTCCCTGACAGCCATAACAACTTAAAACATCTTCATCAAATCTCTTGATAGCAGCTTTCCCAAAGACTTGCTTATCAATAGGAATACGAGTGTATATTTTATGTTCTAAATGAATATCTTCATGATATTCTCTACGAATATTCACATTTTCTAGTTCACGTAAAAGACGATTCCCACTGATTCCTAACTGTAATAATGCATAGCCACGTTTTCTTAACATCAAAGATAGTGGGGTTGTCCAGTGTCCCTGTTCCGTAATAGAATCACCAAAAGCAACAATACATCCTTTTAAGGAAGAATCCTTTATATCAATTCTTCTTAATAAATAAATCAATGGAGAAGAAGCTGTCATGTTGTCATATGACTCTAATCCAAAGCCTGATGCACAAAGATAATTATCTTGAGTTTCAATTTCATAAACCAAATGAACATCTCCAGTAAAATCAAGGCTACTGATTTCATCTGTAGTTATCATCTGTTGAGGCTGCAATTGATACATTGTTTGTCCTTTAAAAGTAACAGGTATCTTTTGACTCTTATCACAATAACAATAAATATTCTTAATGATCACTGGCTGAGTATCATAACATGTCCCAAATGTTAGACGAATCGATGAACATGGAGGCACATCATGAATATCAATTTCAATACGTGATGGACATTTTTCTGGCATGAAGTCAACACCTCGCTGTGCTCTTGCCCACCATGTTACCCAATTATTCATTCTCTATTTTTTGAGCAGCAGCATTAGCTTGCTCTAATTCATATTCTCTTTTGTCAGCGACTTTTAAGAATGGATACCACATTAAGAATGTAATAGCAAAACAGATGACCATTAAGATTGTATAATTTAATCCTCCTGATAAAGGCATTTTAATAAAAATTGGTGTTGTCCAAGGTAATAATGCCATGGTTGGATTTAAGTTGATAGGTAAAATTGTTGCGACTAATCCCCATGTCACAAAACCACAAATTATTTGTGTAAAACATTGTGGAATGAAGAACATTGGATTTAAAATAATTGGCATACCAAACATAATTGGTTCTGTAATATTGAATAATGAAGGAATAAATGATAATTTTGCAAGTTGTTTGAATTTTGCAGATTTCCCTCTAAACATTTTCATAATAATTAATCCTAAGAATCCTGATGCCATCATTCCACCATAAATCACTGATGGTAATAAATAAGGTAATTCCTGACCATTTTGATAAGCAGTAATATTTCCCATCACCATTGTTAAACTAATCACTCCCAAAGGTCCTTGTAAAACAGCATTGTGAATACCAAAGAACCATAAGAAAGCAAGCAATCCCATAATGATAATAATAGATATTGGACTGGCTGTTAATGACATCAATGGGGCATTAAGAACTTGGATAAAGAAATTAATGATATCTCCAGCAGATGTATAACTAAATCCAACACGAATCATAAATGCTAAGACAAAGATAATTGTTACTACAAAGACTGGTGATAATGATTGAGATACCATTGGTGGAACTGTATCAGGTAATTTAAATGATAAGTTCTTAGAAGATAAATAAGCGTACAGTCTTGTGACAACCAAAGCAACAATCATACCAATAAATAAACCTTGTCCCCCAAGATAATCTAATTTCAAGGCATTGATTGTCGATTCAACCAATTGTCCATCTTGCATTGCAGATGTTGTGATTGTTTGAGGCATAATCATAATAAAGAACGCCAATGAGATAATCGCAGAATTCTTTTCATTTGTTCCAATGCGACTTGCATAAGCCATTGCTAATGAGTAAATCACATACAGTGTTAAAACACCAGTTGCTCCATTGGTAATGGCATTGACATGCTGCATTATACCAATACTTTCTAAATACTGTGTCCATCCTGGCACTGGGAAATTTCCCACAATCGTAATAAATGCAATTCCTAAAGTAATAGGACTTGTTCTAATAAACCCTTCCATTAATGCCCCTAAGATTTTATTCTTTGTTAACTTTTCAGCTAATGGCATTAATTTGTCATTAATGATTTGTTCTAATTTGTTCATATTTTCAATCCTTTCTTCAATCGTAAAGTCTTATTATATGGCCATATATGTAAACGCTTTACTTTATTGCATGTTCATTATATAATAGTTTACACATGCAATATATCATGATTTTAATATTTATATTAGATATTTAAGGAGGAAATGATGAATTTACATACATTACAAAATATTTTTGATTGTTTTTATCAAAGAACTTATATTCCTTTTTCTATTGTGAAAGATGATCAACTCATTTTTCCTGAATACTCACCATTATTTCATTATCGACGAGACCTTCAATATCTTTATACCAATGATGAATTCCCTTTACATATCATTAATAACTATCAATTTCTTGGTGCTTCTTTTCTCTATCCTATCAATAAGCAAACATATCGTATTCTGATTGGTCCCTGTTTTGTCTTAGGATCACAGATTAAAGATCAATATATGAAAGACTTAACTTATCGTATTTCAAGTGAATCAACTGAAAGTTTTACATCCTTTTGTCAAAATATATATACATTACTCACAACAAAAACATTAAATGATAATCAGATTCCTGTAAAGTATCTACGACCTGACCATGAACAATTCACCCCTAAAGAAATCTTTGAAAAAAATCTTTATGAACGTCGAAGTGTTGATGCAACACGTGATTCTTATCAGTTTGAATTACGTTTTCTTGATTATGT
>NZ_HG005291.1:199401-227392 GCF_000455285.1 Candidatus Stoquefichus massiliensis AP9
GAAACGTGGTCGTAAAGATAAAATAGACTGGATTTTTAATACAATTAATAAAACATATACAGTTCATTTAGCTGATAATTCATTAGATACCATTAAAATTAAGTTTATTTCTTTAACAACTCTTTTAACACGACTAGCAGTAGATGAAGGAGTTCCATTAGACAGTGCATTCAGTTTGTCAGATTCCCTTATCCAGCATCTCCCTAATATCAGATTATCACAAGAATGTCTAAAATATATGAAATATGCAAGTTATGAATTTATTGAACTGATTCATCATACATCTCAGCAATGTTCATCTCTTATGAATCAATGTATTCGTTATATTGATACACATATATATGAAAAGATTACACTACTTGATTTGGAGGATGCAACCGCTCATTCATCAGTTTATATTTCTTCACGTTTTAAAAAGGAGCTAGGAGTCACTTTTTCACAATATCTATTAAACAAAAAAATAGAAGAAGCCAAACATCTTCTCCTATTTACAGATCATAGTTATCAGGAAATCAGTACTTTGCTAAATTTTACAAGTCAAAGTCATTTTACCCAACGTTTTAAACAAGTTACAGGTCAAACACCTAAAGCCTATCGTGACATGAATTTTAAGTATTTATAATAGCTTATTGTTTTTTTATAAATACTGAGACTGCACCAATCATTCCTGCCTGATTATGAAGCTGACATGTTTGAATACGCGGCATATCAACAAGGCTTAAAACATGATAATCCTGACAAATTTGCTGATAATCTGCAATAATATTTTTCATCACATCTTCATTTGAACTGATACCACCACCAATCAGAATCACTTCTGGAGCAATCGTTACAGCAACATTCATGAGTAATACAGCCACACTATGATAAAACTCTTTTAAGCATTCTACAGCATCAACATCACCTTGCCCTGCTCGTGATATGATTTCCTGGGCATCCAAAACACGTTCATGAATACGGTAACTATAATGACGACAAAGTCCCGCAACTGTTGCTGCATGATAAGAAAATGACTGTTCATCATAATCACCTTTTTGATGTCCTGCCAAAGAAATTCCAAACTCTCCAGCTAAACCACCTAATCCTCGATAGAGCTTTCCATCGATATAAATAGCGCCACCAATAGCTGTACCTAATGTCAAACATACGAAATTATCAATGTTCTTCGCTGCTCCTTGCCATTTTTCTGCACAAGCTGCAGCTTTCCCATCATTTTCAATAACAACAGGTAAGTTTAAATATTTTTCAAATTCTCTTTTCATATTACAATGAAAAAAACATTTGATTGCTCCACTTGTTTGCATATAACCATCAGTTCGAACAATTCCAGGTGTACTGATACCAACACCTTCTATAAAATAGTCTTGATGTCTTAAAATAAAATCTTTGACTTGTTGCATAAGTAATTCTTTTTCATGAGATGTTGCTTCATTTTCACTCAAACAAACTTTTCCTTTTTCATTGATTATTCCCATTTTTATACGTGTTCCACCTATATCAATGCCAGCATAATATTTCATTATCGTGTCTCCTTTAATTCAAATGTTTGAAATGGTTTGAGACTATCTAACAAAATCATTTCATCTTCTTTAATTCTACCAACAACATTAATTCTTGGATCACCTTTTCTATCTTGTAATGCAATTTGAACTTCTGCTTTATATTGACCAAAATCATTATTCAACACAAGTATATCTCCTCTGTGAATATTTCTGATATACTGATGGGGTTCAATCGTTTCTTTTGCGTATTTTTGTTTATTATGAGAAGAACGAATCATATACTCAGAAGCATCACCACGATAATCATGAATTGTACAAACCATTTGTTTTTCTAATTCTGTTACATCTTCATAAAAAGAGACATTCAAATAATCTATTGGTAATTGCATAATGTCTTGAACGATTTTGAGTTCTGTTTCACTTGCAAATGTATTCGCAATAATAATATCATCTACACAATTTAACATTTTCATATGTCTAGCCTGTACATCTATAGGCAGGTCTCTGTGAACTTCTAATGTACAAAGTCCATCTGATATAGGCCATGGCGACACATTTGCATCTTGTGATGTAATAAAAGCAGCAGTTTGAATATGAGCATTTTCAAAACGTCTCGAACATTTTTGAAATGTCTCTAATGATAAACCAGTGTAACGCTGTGGATAAAAATTAAATGAGGCACTTAGATTTTGATATTGTGGACGATAATCTTGAATCAAATTGAAATAATGAGTATCATTGCTCATATTGATATCAATTATAATGCCATAAGGGTTATGAGTCATCATCGCTTCTGTTCTGCCATTATAACCACTGTCTAATCTTAAAATCTGTACTCCCATATTATGAAAATAAGATAAATCATCTTCTTTCATTTTTAAATAATCAAATACCATGGGATGGATATCAAGCATCACAAGCATTCCTAATTCATTTGCAAATGCTATACTTTCCTTTAATCTACGAATAGATTTCTTGGGATCATCAATATCAATTTGTAACATACTCATAAATACTTTTTGATAACCATATCTTTGAGCTAATTTTAAATATGCAACATCTTCTTCATATGTTGTCTTATTTGGATATAACGCTATACCTAACATAAAAACAACCTCCTTTTTTATAAGTATATCTTATTTGGGAGGTTGTCTTTATCATGTTTTTAATGATTATGTTATAAGTTTAATATTTTTTAACTTTTTATTTCTTTATAAACATTCATTAAGTCACTATTATCAGTTTCATTTTTTCTCATGCTATAATCAAAATATTCTTTTACTTTTATCAAAAGATGATGATATCTATTGATTATGAGCATCTTCATTGAGAAATAAATAAGATAAATGTGAGTCGTATTTATCCTCAACTTGAGACTCACACCATATCTTTCCATGTTACAATACTTTCATCAGTTATGACATGAAAAGAGGTGATGAGATTGACTACGATTCTCGACAAGACAATATTAACATGATTATCTGATTATTTCAATTTGATTTTTTTCTTTATCATTTCTTATCAATATTCATTATTTAGTCAGATAGAATTGCTAAGAAATCTTTTAAATCTTGTTGAGAAGAATCTTGAAGCAACCGTTTTCCTTCATGCCATGAAGTTGAAGAGGCTGTAAATTGATGCAAATAACTATCACTTGTTCCCATATCACTGCCTCCAGATGTACAGAAAGGAAGAATTGTCTTATTAGAAAAATCATAACTTTCCAAAAAAGTATGCACTATTCTAGGTGCGTGTCCATGCCATATTGGATAGCCAAGAACAATTTGATCATAGTCTTGCATATTGTCTACCTTATTAGATATTTGAGGACGAGCAGACTTGTCATCTTGTTCTTGATTAGCGCGACAATCTGTATAATAAGCTAAATCTTCTTTGGTATAAGGATCTGACGCAATAATTTCATAGATATCAGCATTTAAAATATTGGCTGCTTCTTGGGCTAATTTCTTTGTTGTTCCTGTTGCTGAAAAATAAACAACCAATGTCTTTTTATTCGTATGGATACTTTGATTATTCTCAGGATTACTTTCTGTATTGATCTCATTTGCTGTCTTCTGACATCCTACCAACAAAGCCACACATAAGAATATGAACATTATTTTTAAATATCGTTTCATGTTTTCATCTCCTTAGCATTAATACCAATCATGTTTTTCATTTCGATCCAATGCTTTGATTTGTTCCATCTCTTCATCAGATAATTCAAAGTGATAAATTTCAGTATTTTCTTTAATATGATCTGGATTACTAGATCCAGGTATCACTACTACTCCTCTTTGTAAATTCCATCTTAAAATCACTTGTGCAGCTGAAACATCATGATTTTTAGCTATCTCCACAATCGTTTTATGATTGAGTATTTCTTTGGTATATCCTCTTCCACCAAAAGGATACCATCCTTCAATAACTATCCCCTTCTCTTGTATATAAGGAATCACATCATTTTCCTGATAAAAAGGATGGATTTCATTTTGAACAACAGCTGGCATAATAGTGATTTGAGGTAAAAATGTTTCTAATTCCTCAACATACCAATTAGATAATCCAATTGAACGAATCTTGCCATCTTGCACATATTTTTCCATAGCCTGATAAGCTTCAACATCATGATCGCCAGGATGATGCAATAACATCAAATCTATATAATCAACATCTAATTTTTCTAAAGCCATATCAATAGCCTCTTCAGGTGCATCAAACTGACTTGGATAGATCTTTGTTGTTATAAAAAGATTTTCTCTTGGAACATCACTATCCTTAATCGCTTTTCCTATGTCTTCTTCGTTATGATACATATAAGCCGTATCAATGAGTCTGACACCTGAATTGAATGCACTCATAATTGACTCATAACAATCATTACCAGTCAAACTATAGGTTCCAATACCATTAATAGGCATTGGATAACCACTATTTAAAGTCACTGTTTTTAATTTATAATCAAAGACAGGCGTTTTCGTATTGATTTCATTATTTGTTTGCTGATTTGAATTTTTTTGACAAGCGACCAATATACAAACAACTAACATAATAGAAATCAAGCTTATTGTTTTTTTCATTATATTTCACCCCTTATCTATAAGAATAAAGCAAGAATCAAGCAATATGATGTTATCTAAAGAAATAAAGATCATTGCTTAGTTATTCATAATAATATCTGACACAATGAACTTTGTTGTAATAAACAGCTCTTAATGATTGATTCCACTATTTTTAACTTATCCTAGTTTTTCTGTAAAATCATGCATCACTTCTGAAATCTTAATCTGTTGAGGACAAACACCCTCACAGCTTCTACATCCAATACATGCACTTGGTTTTTTATCATCTGGTAAAGCAGATAAAGCCATAGGTGCTATAAATCCACCTTCAGTAAAACAATGTTCATTATATAAACCTAATAAAAAAGGAATATCTAATCCCATAGGACAATGACTTGTACAATAACGACATGCTGTACATGGTAAAGTTTTCTTTTCTAGCATTTGTGAAGAAATAGATAATAATGTATCCCATTCTTTTTCATTGAGTGGTTTCTCTTCTTCAAAAGTCTTAATATTTTCTTTTAACTGTTCAAAGTTTGACATTCCAGATAAAACCATTGTCACACTGTCAATAGATTGCAAGAAACGAAATGCCCATGCTGGAGTTGTTTCTTCAGTTCGTAACGTTTTTAATTCATTTGTATGCTCATCAGATAAATGAGCTAATCTTCCTCCACGAAGCGGCTCCATAACCCATACTGGAATATGATATTCATTTAATAAATCAATCTTTGCTTTGGCATCCTGAAAGAAATAGTCTAAATAGTTTAACTGAATTTGGCAGAATTCCATCTTATCTCCATAAACTTCTAAAAACTTATTCATTGTTGGTAAATCACCATGAGCTGAAAATCCTAAATGTTTAATTCTTCCTAATTCTTTTTGTTTCCACAAATAATCAAAAATTCCATATTTTTTATCCAAATAAGCATCAATATTCATTTCACAAACATTATGAAACAAATAAAAGTCAAAATACTCAACTTGACATTTCTCTAACTGTTTTTCAAATATTTCATCTACTTTATTCATATTAAATAAATCATAACCAGGAAACTTTGTTGCTAAAGAAAAACTCTCTCTTGGATAATCTTTTAGGACTTTACCCATCACAATTTCTGATACACCACCATGATATCCCCATGCAGTATCATAATAATTAATACCTTTTTCCATTGCATATGCAACCATTTCTTTTGTGGCTTGTTCATCTATATGATGATCATCTCCATCAATTGTTGGAAGTCTCATGGCTCCCATTCCTAACGCTGATAATTTTAAGTCTTGAAAATTTTTATAAATCATAATTGACCTCCTCATTTTTTAAGTAATATAACAAATAATCTAAACCGATTATTTCATATTGAACAGCATGTAAAGTCTTAAGTAATAATTTTCTATGAATAGACAAATGATTTACTCATTCATTGTTTTTACCTTGTTCATATAAACTTAGACAATGTTTAATCAGCTGTTCCTGACAGTCAGCAGCTCTTACGTTTTGATGAAATATCTTCTTTTTATCTGTAGACTTTGCTATCCTGATCTTCTCAACACTTATTATAAGTTTTCAATGAAAAATGTCTAATACTTATCATTTATATCAAGATATGCTTTTTTGGAATATCTAAATATGTTATTGTATAAGTAAAGAGGTTGACAAAATGGAAATAAGAGTCCTAAGATATTTTTTAGCTGTAGCAAGAGAACAAAATATGACAAGAGCTGCTCAACATTTACATGTTACTCAACCAACTTTATCTAAACAGCTGAAACAATTAGAAGATGAAGTAGGTAAGAAATTATTTATAAGAAGTAATTATAATCTTCGTTTAACACAGGAAGGTATTCTCTTAAGAAAAAGAGCAGAGGATATTATTAATATGGTTGATAAAACAATGGATGAGTTTCAATCATTAGATGATATTACTGGTGGTGACATCTATATAGGAGCAGCTGAATCAAAATCATTTTGTTATTTTGCGACTATTGCTAAACAATTGCAGTTAAAGTATCCTGATGTCAGGTTTCATTTATATAGTGGAAATACTGAAATCATTGCCGAAAGATTAGATCGTGGATTACTAGATTTTGCGATTATTGTACAGGAAGTCGACCTATCCAAGTATAATTATATAAAAGTACCTGCTAGTGATAGATGGGGTGTGATTATGCGTAAGGATGACAAACTCGCAAATAAAGATTTTATTACAGTCAATGACTTAATGGATATCCCTTTAATTGTATCAAGGCAAGGATTAACAGAAGATTTTCCCAAGATTTTTAAAGAGAAAGTTGATGATTTACATATTGTTGCGACATTTGATCTTATCTATAATGCATCTATTATGGTTAAAAAGAAATTTGGCTATGCTTTAAGTTTTGATCATCTGATTGACACAAGCAATGAAAGTGAATTATGTTTTCGTCCACTATATCCTAAACTCCAATCTAATATGTACATTATCTGGAAAAATATCAAATTTTTAGTCCCATTTCACAAAAACTACTCGAAGAAATGACACATTATTTTAATATTATATAGAAACAAAAAATAAGTGTCATAATTTTGTCTTACTTTTGAGAAGTACTTAATTCCTATACAAATGACAATATATCGTATATTCTCAGTTTCTGTCCTGTTCTTTTTTACAAAAAGTATGTAATATAGGAGTTGAAAAGAAAGGAGTGTTTAGTATGAATCAACAAAAAATAGGTGAATTTATTTCTTTCTGTAGAAAAGAAAAAAAATTAACACAAGCTCAATTAGCTGAAATGCTAGGAGTGAGTGATAAATCTATCTCTAGATGGGAAAATGGAAAAACAATGCCAGACATATCATTATATGAACCTCTATGTCAATTACTAGATATCCACATATCAGAATTACTTTATGCCAAGAAAATGTCAGATGATGAAAAAACCAAACAAGGAGAACAATCAGCATTAAGTCTATTAAAAACAAAATCACAGCTTGAGACATTTGGGATTTTCACTGAAATTTTGATAGTTGTAGGAATCATTATGACAATAACACTTACCAAAATGTTAGCAGTGACAACAAATCAAATGATCATAACAATGGTATGCGGATGTTTTGTTTGGGGTTTTGGTCTCATCTTAAGAGTTCAAATTAAAAAAGCAATTATAAAGTTAGAAAATCAATAAGACTTTACGAAACTGATCAGATCCAAAAAGAAGAATTAGATAAAATTATTGAGACTGCTTTACGGGCATCATGTGCTAATAATCGCCAATCTGTAAAAATTGTAGTAGCTTAAAATCTAAATTTAAATAATCAATGAGGAAAAATTAATGGAGATATATTTACTCTTGCAATAAACCCACAAAAAAGTGTCATCAATATTATAAGGTTCTTACTCAGTTATGAGTAATCATAAAATGAGAAGATTCAATACTATTGAATTTATCAATAGTATTGAAATCTTCTTTTTTATTTACACCCTAAAATAACAAACAACCTATTACGAACGATAGCTATATTGTTTATACCCAATCATTATCCAAATGCTATTCAGGATTGTTGTGTAACAATATAAAATATTATGTGAGAAGCAACTAAACCAAATATTAGTTCTATTTTTATTTCTAGAGATGAAAAAACATTTGAAAATGGTTTAGGAAAAACGTATAACTCAATAGGACCTAGTTGAAAGTTATCAATGTCATAGCATTATCCCAATCGATTATATTAAAAAGAATGGAATTGTACATAATAGAAAAAGAAATTTTGTTATTATCGATTAAACAAATCCATGTTTTCCATGGGTTCATAATCAATGATTGGCTGCTTTTATAATCAAAAATATATATTTAAGATATTTGCATCAATAATAAATTCATAGAAAATAAAACTTTATTTTACTGTTCTAAATTGTATAAAGAGAAAATATCCTTGTCATATGATACAAAATTTCCATTATATAAAATAAGAGGATTTAATTCTATTAAATTATCAATAGAATTTAAATCCTCATTTTCATATTCCCCTTAAGGTTAGAAAGAAAATGATTTTTCACTCAAAAAGAACAAAATCTACTTTCTGTTCATCAATTATTCTTTATGAAAGTTATTGGGAAAATCAGTTTTTTCAACATATTTTTTTCTTTTATCCATGTTCATTTCGTAATTTTTATGAAAAACACATGAATAGAGTACATCAAGGATAAAATGAATTGAACTATTAGAAATATAAGGTCCAATCTTTGCATATTGATTTTCTTGAGGTGGAAGATAAAAATGGACATCAGTATAATTTACTAATGTATTCTCATTATATCCTGTGATTGATATAGAGGGACAAATTTTTTGTTTGATTAAATCATTTATTTCTAAATTATCAAAAGTTTCACCCGAATATGATATAAAAATACAGCAATCATCTTGTTTTAAAGTTTGAAAAGTATAGGCAAAATCATCACGATTATTAAGAATTGTCACTGCTTTAAATAAGAATTTCATTTTATATTGAAAATCATAAGTAATTGAGGCAGTGTTTGCCATTGCAAAAATATAAATGTGTTGAGCATTATAAAGAAATAAAACAGCTTTTTGAAGTTGATCATGATGAACCATAGTCGCTGACTCTTCAATTGCTTTTGTTTCTAAAGCAGCAATTTTCTTTGTTATGGTTTGAATTGTATCACTTTGAGAAAAAGGAAAGTTAGGATCAATATCACTCATTTGAGATTCTAAATACCTTTTTTCAGTTGCTATAGCATCCCTTAGCTCTAGCCATCCATTATACCCTAATTTTTTTGATAGACGAATGACAGTTGCAGGTGATGTATATGTTTCTTTGGCAATATCTGCTGTTGATAATTTCAAAATATCCTGATCAAAGGATAAAAGAAATTTAGCAACAATTTGTTCATTATTTGAAAAGTTATTTGAATTTTTCAGTTTATCTAGAATAATCATATATTTCCTCCAATTGTTTAACACATCATATCTTTGCATTGAGTATTTTCTTTTTTACTCCTTAATTATAACTGATTTTGAAATAAGTTTTCAATTAAATGAATAATAAAACCATAAAAAATGAAATCATACTTCAAACGTAATGCAATATATTTTAATTTCTTTATTTTTCATTTATATTCTTGTCAAAAGAAGGAGGAAAAAGAAAATGAGTAAATTAATATTTTATGATGTTGATGGAACATTGATAGGAAAGAGTCGCACTATTACTGAAAACAATAAACAAGCATTGCACTTAGCAAGACAAAATGAGCATAAAGTCTTTCTATGTACTGGTCGTAATCCTGTTAGTGCTTTTAATGGATTAGAAGGATTAGAAACAGACGGATTGATTACATTAGCTGGAGGATTGGTCAGTGTCAATAACAAAATCATTTATGAAAATAGTATTGATATAAAAACATTGAATTATTTTATGAAATTATTTGATGACAATCATATCTATTATTCATTAGAAACTAAATTAGGTAATTATCATATAAAGGGGTTACAGGATTTTTATTTAGATTGGATTGATGAACATTACAAGGGAGATTCTAAAGCAATAGCTTTATTAAAAAAAGATAAAGTAGGTGAAAATCAGTATAGCATTCATGATTTTAATAGTCATGAAGTGTCAGTTCAAAAGATGACTTTTGTAGCAGAAGATAGAAATGATTTTAAAAGAGTTAAAGACAAAATAGAAGAAATATTTCATATTAATTACTTTGTTAAAGATAAATCATATATTGATGGTGAATTAATTTTAAAAACTTGTACAAAAGTGCATGGAATTCAAAAAATATTAGATTATTACCAAATGAATGTTCAAGATACGATTGCTTTTGGTGATAGTATGAATGACCTGCAAATGATTAAATTTGTCAATCAAGGTATTGTCTATGAAAATGCACCTGAAGAGTTAAAACAAGAAGCTATTGAATATTTTGGAGATCCTGATCAAGATGCAATTTATCATACAATGAAGAAATTAAATTTAATTTAGGAGGGATATAATGAAGAGATTAAAGAGTTTAGATATGAAATATATATTATCACAGATTATGTATTATGGAGCAAATAGTGCATTGGTTGGATATGCATCAGTTTATCTGTTAGCTAATGGTTTTAATAATTCAACAATTGGTACAGTATTATCAATTGCAAGTGTAGCATTAGTTTTTGTTCAACCTGGCATTGCTTCCTTTGTCGATAAACATGTCAATATAAAGTTACAACAAGTTGTAAACGTTATTTTGATGTTATCAATAATTGCATCGATTGGTTTATATTTCTCATATAGTGAATCATTATTGATGTTAGTGTTGTTCATTGTAGCCGTCATTACACTACAATCATTAACACCACTATTTAATTCAATGGCATTTCTATTCGAAAAAAATGGAATAGAAATTAACTATGGCTTAGCTAGAGGATTTGGAAGTGGTGCTTATGCATTGATATCAATGATAGTTGGTCATTTTGTCGAACAATTTGGAGTTCATTATTTACCACTTGTTTATATTACATTAAATATGATAACAGTTGTTATTGTTAAGATGTATGTCGTTCCAAAAGAGGACGAATTAACAATAAGTGAAAAGGAAGAAGGTGAACAAACTAATTATATTTCGTTTATTGAATTTTTTAAGAAATATAAAAAATTCATGTTCTTTATACTAGGAGCAATCCTTGTGTTTTTCTCACATACAGTTATTAATAATTTTTTAATTCAAATTATTAGTCCTATTGGAGGAAGTGAGGGGCAAATGGGAAATGCTATATTTATAGCAGCTATATTGGAGTTACCTTCAATGATGTTATTTCCACTACTATTAAAGAAATTCAAATGCAGTACATTATTAAAATTTTCTATTTTAATGTTTATAGCAAAACATAGCCTTACCTATCTCTCATCAGATCTAATGATGATATATGCTGCACAAGCATTGCAAATGTTTGCATTTGCAATATTTACTCCTGCAAGTGTTTACTATGTCAATCAATTGATTGATAAAGATAACTTAGTAAAAGGTCAGTCTATGATTACAGTTGTTTATTGTGCGAGTGGTATTATAGCCAATTTTGCAGGTGGCCTGTTATTGGATACATTAGGTGTAGAACAAGTATTATTCATTGGTGTCATTTTAACAGTTGTTGGTGCAATAATTGCACTGCTTAGTATAGAAAAAACAAAGGGAGGAGATTTTGAAAATGAGTTTTAGAAAGGATTTTTTATGGGGTGGTGCAACAGCTGCTTCTCAACATGAAGGCGGGTTTAATAAAGGAGGTAGAGGCTTAAGTACATTTGATACAGTAACTGGTGGCGGATACCAAATTCCACGTTTCATCACTTATATAACAAAAGATGGAGAATATGGAGAGGCACCTATTGATAGTACGATGACTGGAAAGATCCCTCTTCATGCAAAAGGATACATTAATAAAGATTTGTTTTATCCAAGTCATCAGGCAACTGATTTCTATCATCATTTCAAAGAAGATATTGCATTGATGGCAGAAATGGGATTTAAGTGTTTTAGAATGTCAATGAGTTGGTCTCGTATTTGTCCAAATGGTATGTATGATATCAATGAAGAAGGTTTACAATTTTATGATGATATTTTTGATGAATGTTTAAAATATGGCATTGAACCTGTTGTCACATTGAATCATTTCGATATGCCTTTGTATTTAGCTGATCATTATGACGGGTGGTTAAGCCGTGAAGTCATTGATTCTTTTGTTTTCTATGCCAAAACTGTCTTTACAAGATATAAAGATAAAGTCAAATACTGGATGACATTTAATGAAATAAATGTTTTATCTGGCTGGTGTCAGATTGGTATTCATGATAATTGTCCACAAAATTTATATCAGGCTCATCATCATATTTTTATTGCAAGTGCAAAAGCAGTCATGATTGGGCATGAGATAAATCCTCATAATCAAATTGGTATGATGGTTTCTTATACACCCAGTTATCCAATGACATGTTTACCAGAGGATGTGATGGAAGCTATTGAATTTAATCGTCAAAAGCATTTTTATATGGATGTTCAAGTAAAAGGATATTATCCAGATTATCAATTGAAGCTATTTGAAAGAAAGAATATTCACATTCATATGGAAGAAAATGATTTAAAGATCATTGAAAAGGGAACTGTTGATTTTATTGGTTTGAGTTATTATATGTCTACTGTTTCATCTACTGATCCCAATGCTGAAAAAACTGAAGGTAATCAATTTATTGCTTATAAGAATCCCTATTTAAAAACATCTGATTGGGGATGGACTGTTGATCCTTTAGGATTAAGAATTGCTTTAAATGAAATTTATGATCGTTATCACAAACCTCTATTTATTGTAGAAAATGGATTAGGTGCGGCTGATACAATGAAAGATGATGGCACAATTGATGATGACTATCGTATAGAATATCTAAAAAATCATATCAATGCAATGAAAGATGCTGTTGAATTAGATGGTGTGAATTTAATGGGTTATACTCCTTGGGGATGTATTGATATTGTAAGTGCCGGAACTGGAGAAATGAAAAAAAGATATGGCTTTGTTTATGTTGAAAGGTATGATGATGGAACAGGTGATTTTTCTAGAAGAAAGAAAAAATCTTTTGATTGGTATAAAAAAATCATTGAAACAAATGGAAATATATAAAAGAAAAGAGATTTCAAGTTTACATTTGTAAACTATGAAATCTCATTTTTTTATTCAAGTTCTTCTTTACTTGATTCAAATTGTGACTGATACAAGTCTGCATAGAAACCACCTTTAGCAAGTAATGAATTATGATTACCAAGTTCTACAATATCTCCATCTCTCATGACAATAATTGTATTGGCATCTCTAATTGTAGATAAACGATGGGCAATAATAAAACTTGTTCTTCCTTCCATTAATTTATCCATACCTTTTTGAATCAGAACTTCTGTTCTTGTATCAACAGAAGAAGTTGCTTCATCAAGAATAAGGATTTTTGGATCAGCTAAGAATGCTCTAGCAATCGTTAATAACTGCTTTTGACCTTGAGAAATATTGCTTGATTCTTCATTAATGACTGTATCATATCCATCTTCCAAAGTATTGATAAAATGATCAGCATATGCCAATTCACAAGCTTTCTTCATTTCTTCATCAGTCGCATCTAACTTACCATATTTTAAGTTTTCTCTAATCGTTCCACCAAATAACCAAGTATCTTGTAAAACCATACCAAATAAACTTCTCAAATCACTTCTTGCATAATCCTTAATATCATGACCATCAATCATAATACTTCCACTATTCAATTCATAAAATCTCATCAACAATTTAACAATAGTTGTCTTACCAGCCCCTGTTGGACCAACAATAGCAACTGTTTGCCCTGCATGAACATGCATAGAGAAGTCATGAATAATTGTCTTATCTGGATTATAACCAAAGTTCACACTATCGAATGTGACACCACCCTCAACAGAAGTTAATTCATCTTGGGTAATCTTTGGTGTCTCTTTTTCTAATTCTTCTTCATCTAAGAATTCAAAGACACGTTCAGCTGCAGCAGCAGTTGACTGTAATTGGTTCATAATCTGAGCAAATTGTGTAATTGGCTGATTAAAAGAACGAACATATTGAATGAAAGCTTGAATATCTCCAATGGAAATACTTCCATTCATTGCTAAAAATCCACCTAATAAACAAACACCCACATAACCAATATTTCCAACAAAAGTTGTTAATGGCTGCATTAAACCAGAGAAAAATTGAGATTTCCATGCTGATTCATAAAGTTCATCATTATAAACACTAAATCTTTCTACTGATGATTCTTCACCATTAAAAGCTTTGACAATTTGATGAGCTCCATACATTTCTTCAATATGACCATTAACATTTCCTAAACTTTGTTGTTGTCTAAAGAAATATTTCTGTGTTCTTTTCATTATTAATGACATTAAAACCATAGAAACAGGTAAAACACATAATGCCATTAAAGTCATTGGAACACTGATTGTTAACATCATAATAAAGATACCAATCACTTGTACTGTTGATGTGACAATCTGTGTCATACTTTGCTTTAATGAAGTTGCAATTAAATCAACATCATTCGTTACACGTGATAATGTATCCCCACTGGAATGTTTATCAAAATAACTTAATGGTAAACGATCCATCTTTTGAGAAATAGCTTTTCTAAAATCATAAGCCACTCTTTGGGAAACACCTGAAGTAATAAATTCCTGAACAAAATTCAAAAATGCACTTAATAAATAAATACATGCTAAGAAAATAAGAATCTGGAAAATAGCATCAAAATCAATACCACCACTATGACTGACTTTAGCAATAATACCATCACCTAACTTATCAGTTGCTTTGGCTAGTATCTTTGGTCCAAAGATTGTAAAAATAGTTGAACCAGATGCAAATATCAAAACAAATAATAATTTTATATAATAAGGTTTTAAGTAAGAAAATAATCTTTTAATTGTTCCTTTGAAGTCTTTAGCTTTTTCATTTGAGTGACTTCCATGTCCCATAGGTCCTCTAGGCATCTGCTAATTCCTCCTTTGAAAGTTGTGAATAGGCAATTTCCTGATATACTTCACAGGATTTCATCAATTCCTGATGTGTGCCTTTTCCAACTATTTTTCCTTTATCTAAAACAATAATCTGATCAGCATCCATAATTGATGCAATTCTTTGTCCTACAATTAAAACCGTATTCTTTGTTTTTTCTGTTAACTTACTTAACTCTTTTCTTAAAACAGCATCTGTTTTAAAATCTAATGCAGAAAAACTATCATCAAAAATAAGAATCTCTGGATTTTTAGCAATCGCTCTAGCAATTGCTAAACGTTGTTTTTGTCCACCAGAAACATTTGTTCCACCTTGTGAAATAGCTTCATCTAAACCTTTTGGTTTTTCATCTACAAATTCTTTTGCCTGAGCAATACGAATAACTTCATTCAATTCTTCATCTGTTGCATCATGAGCACCATATTGTAAATTAGAACGAATTGTTCCTGAGAAAAGAACACCTTTTTGTGGAACAACACCAATACGTTCTCTTAAATCATGTTGCTTCACATCTTTAACATCAACACCATCAATTGTAATAGAACCATCAGTAACATCATAGAAACGTGGAATCAAATTAATTAATGTTGATTTACCTGAACCCGTAGATCCAATAAATGCAGTTGTTTTCCCCGGTTCAGCCGTGAAGTTGATATCACTTAAAACAGCTTCATGAGCTCCTGGATACTTAAATGTCACATCTTTAAATTCCACAAGACCTCTTTGACTTGCCTGAAATTCTTTTGGTTCTTTTGGATCATGAATTGTCAAATCTGTTGATAAGACTTCATATACTCTGCCAGCTGCAACACTTGCACGAGGAATCATAATAAAGATCATTGCAATAAATAAGAATGACATAATAATATGCATAGCGTATTGAATAAAGGCCATCATATCACCAATTGCAATATTACCTAAATCTAATTGCTGAGCACCAACCCAAACAACAAGTACTGTTGCGATATTCATAATGAACATCATAATAGGCATTAAAACACTCATTGCACGATTCACAAACAAGTTGACTTTTGTTAAATCATCATTAGCTTTATCAAAACGATCTTCACTATGTTTTTCATTACCAAATGCACGAATAACCAAAACCCCACTTAAATTTTCACGCATTGTAAGATTCAATCTATCAATTAAAGATTGAATAATCTTAAACTTAGGCATAACAACCTTAATTAATACAAATAAAACAACTGAAATCACAACTAAAATTAACACAATAATCCAAGTCATTGATGTTGAATGTGTAATAGCCTTATATAATGCTCCTAAACCCATCATTGGAGCAAATAATACAATTCTAAGTAGCATAATCATCAACATCTGTACTTGTGTTATATCATTTGTAGTACGTGTAATAAGTGATGCCGTAGAAAACTTATCAAATTCATTGTTAGAAAAACTTTCTACTTTTTCAAATACAGCTTTTCTTAAATTTCTAGCAACCCCAGCTCCAACACGTGAAGATAGGAATGCTGCAAACATAGCAGCTACTGATCCTAATAAAGCTATTCCAAGCATTTTTATTCCTGAAGAGAATATATAACGCATCTGCATATTGTCTACATCAGCACCTAATGCCTGGTATTCACTCTTAACACCATTACCCCCAGCAATAAGCATAGTAGATTCACCCATAGCTTCTATCTGAGCATCAATTTGTTTTGTCATTTCTTTTTTTGCATCTGCATCCATCATTGCAAACACCTGATAAACATCCATACCTTGTGGTAATTGTCCAAATTTTTCCTGATACTCTTTTGAATTTTTATCCATTGAGTCAATAGAAGTCACCATCAGCATAGGTTTAATCATAGCACTTTGTAACTGATCAAATTCCTCACTAGATAAATCATTTAATACATAAGCATCTTTTAATTTTGGAAATTCTTCTTTTATATTACTTTTTAAATCATCATGAGACGTGAATGTATAACTTGATTTCATGATATCCTTTTGATCATCATCTACAAAAATCAAAAGATGTTCAAATTTTTCATCACTCAATACATCAGCAACTGGACTTTCAAATCCACCTGCCTGAATTCCATTCGTCACAATCTGACTCATATAGTCTGGTAATGCCAATTCAGATTGTGATTGAACAAAAACTGCTCCAATACAAAGCAAAATCGGTAACCAGAACTTATAAGCAAACTTACGTAACTTAATCATTCAATTTCCTCCTTTATATTATTTTGAATTCTTTTAATGATATTCAATACAGCATCATAATCTTCCTGTGTCATACCTCTGCAGATCACCTGATATGAATAATCAAATGCCTTTTGAATCTCATTCATCATGTCTTCCCCTTGAGATGATAAAACAATCACATATCTTCTTTTATCATCACTATCAATTTCTCTTTCAATCAACCCCGAATCAACCAAACGTTTTATTCTTACTGAAAGAGTTGCCTCAGTAATATGAAGTTTCAAAGCAATTTCTTTTTGACTTAATTTTTCTTTATGAATCAGTTTCATTAACTTCACTTGTTCAGGTGTCATATTCTGACAACGCTCAACCATCAACCGTGTTGATAATTTATGAAGTGTTTTGAGTTCTTCCCAAATTCGATTCAATCCTTCATGTTTCATCTTTTCACCCCTTATTACTTAGTACGCTAACTATTATAATTAGTGTACTAAGTAATGTCAATATATAATCTCAAAAAATATATGATTCTTATCATTTGAGAATCATTCCTCCCATATAAGAACAAAATTCACTACATATATGTTATACTGTTTATAGAAAGAAGGGATATATAATGGAAGAAAAAACTTTTTCAAAGAAACTCATTCAGTTACGCAAGAAATTTCATTTAACACAACAAGAATTAGCAGATCAATTGCATGTATCAAACAAAACAATTTCAAGATGGGAAACCAATGAAGGATATCCAGATATTGACTTGCTTGTTGACATTGCTGAATTCTTTCATGTTTCAATTGATTATCTTTTAAAAGATCATGAGGATTTTAAGGAACTAGATAAATTTGATTTGATTTCTTATATTCCCTGGATGATTTCATTATTAGGCATCTTAACATATTATATTTTTAATAAACTTTCTATTCCATTTATTTTTAGTTTTATTGTCTATTATTTCATTATACGTTTTTCATATCAATTCCTTACAAAATATACAGATAGGAAAAATGGAAAGACATTAGTGAAACTCAATACCATTTCTAGTTTTTTTGTTGTACAGTCTTTGACAGCACAGATTTTATTAATATTCGTTATGATGAGTATAACCGGTCAAATCTTTATCATAGGTGATTATAATGTTAATTTTTCTGATTATGCTTCTCAATTTTCAACTCCTATTGTACTCAGTTATCTTGTTGGAGCCATCTATGCTTTTATTCACTATAAGGGACATATGACTGATGAATATTGTCAAAATATAAAAAACTCTAACAAAATCAGTTCTTAAGAAATTTATTGAGTTAAGTTTATCTTTTTATAAATTGAAACAGTTGAAAAATTATATCATCAGCATATTATTTTAAAAGAAAAGAAATCTACTTCATATAGATTTCTTTTCTTTGTCCAACATTAATAACAAGAATAATAAATTTTTCATCTACAATGTCCATAAGATGCGATAATCTCCTACTCTGTATTGCCATTAATTTTTGAGATTCCCTTTTAACGGTTTGCTACACTCTCGTGGAGCAGAACATTCAACAAGGTTTTTTATTATCAATCTCATTAACATAATTTTTGTATATTGATCCAATTTTTTAATTTGCTTTTGAGCACTCTTTGAATACTCAACTTTATAGCTCATAATCCAAGTTCCTTTATCAAATCTTGATGAGATATTGTTTTAGGATCCTTCAAATATTCATAATATGCTTGTTCAGCTAAAGCGATATCATTATCAACAAGTGATAATTCTTTATAGTAAACTCCTTTCAATAGAATAAAGAAAGGACAAAACAAAGATACATAACACATGTATATTCATTTCATCCTTGAGAACTTCTATGCCATTATTATATCACAATGAGCAAACATATTTCACAAAATATTTAACGAATCCAAATTCTTTATAGATTATAGAAAGTATAATATAGCTTTTATTCTCTGATTTGTCCATTGCCATAAATTTTATATTGAAAAGATGTCATTTCTAATAGAGCTAATGGTCCTCTGGCATGTAACTTTTGTGTACTGATGCCAAGTTCGGCTCCAAAACCAAATTCTCCTCCATCACTAAAACGTGTTGAAGCATTATGATAAACACATGCTGAATCTAATGCATTCATAAAGATATCAGCTGTTTGCTGATTTTCAGTGATAATAGATTCTGAATGTTTTGTAGAGTATTTATAAATGTGGTCAATCACTTCTTCAAGTGAATTGACAATCTTAATTGCGACTATATAATCATCGTACTCAGTTGCATAATCTTCATCTGTTGCCAATTGACAAGAAATGATTTCCTCCACATTTTTATCACCACGAATATCAACTCTACCATCAAATGCTTTAACCATGGCAGGTAAATAGTCTTTTGCAATATCTTTATGCACAAGAATTGTTTCAATAGCATTACAAACGGAAGGTCTTTGAATTTTAGCATTGACACTAATATTAATTGCCTTATTTAAATCTGCATCTTTATCTATATATAAGTGACAGTTTCCTGCTCCTGTTTCAATAACTGGTACTGTTGCATTTTTTACCACGTGCTGAATTAAACCCTTTCCACCTCGAGGAACGACAACATCTACATAATCATTTGCTGTAATCAGTTGTGACACCATTGAACGATCTGTATTTTGGATGAGTTGTATACTATTGTCTGGTAAAATACCTGAAATAGCTTCTTGCATAATAGATGTTAAAATTTTGTTAGAATGAAGTGCTTCTTTTCCACCTTTAAGAACACACACATTACTTGATTTAATACATAAACATGCTATGTCAACTGTAACGTTAGGACGTGATTCATAAATAATACCAAAGACTCCAATTGGTACACGAACTTGTTTAATAACCAACCCATTTGGACGATGAATTTCACGTATAATGTCTCCAACAGGATCATCTAGCTGTGTCAGTTTTAAAACATCTTCAGCAATAGAAGTTATTCTTTCTTCATTCAGTAAAAGACGATCCATCATAGCTTCACTCATTCCATTTTCTTTTGCAGCTATGAAATCCTTTTGATTTTCTTCTATAATTTCAGGAATACGACGAATAAGTGCCTGAGATATTTTTTCTAATGCTTTATTTTTCGTTGATGTCTCAACGTTCATCATTTGACGACTAGCAATCTTTGCATTCTTTAACTGATTCAATAAAATCTGATCCATCATTTTCCCCTCCTACAATCACCATATTGTTTGCATGAACAACAACATCATAATCTTTATAATGTAATATAGATTCAATATCATTGCTGTTATGCCCCATAATTAATTTAATTTCATCACTTGAATAATTACTAATCCCCTTAGCAATCATTTTATGATTTTCATCTATAATATCAATCACTTGACCCATAAGAAACTGTCCATCAACATGTAATATTCCACTTGGCAATAGACTCTTACGCTGCAAGAGTGCCCTTATTGCACCTTGATCAATCATCAGTTGACCTTTTGAATGTGTTCGATAAGCAATCCAATGTAACTTAGCATTTAAATTCTTACCACTATGTCCATTAAACCATGTTCCTTCTTCTGTTTCATCAAAAATATGCAATAAACTATTTTCTTTGCTGCCATTAACTATCACCAAATGACGTCCATAGTCATTAACAATCTTAGCTGCACGAATCTTTGTCATCATGCCACCTGTTCCAAGTCCTGATGATGAATCCCCAGCCATACTTTCAATGTCTTTATCAATATGATCAATAAATTTAAGTAGTTTGGCATCTGAATTCTTGTGTGGATTACTTGTATAAAGTCCATCAATATCACTCACAAGAACGAGTAAATCAGCATCAACAACAGGCACTAACAAAGCAGCCAATGTATCATTATCACCAACCTTAATTTCATCAACAGCCAAAGCATCATTTTCATTCACAATCGGAATCACACCATAATCCATTAAAGCGTGCATTGTATTAGATAAATTCATTAATCTCTTTCGATCATCAAAATCACCATGATTTAATAAAACTTGTGCACATTTTAAATCAAATAATTGAAAAATATCTTCATATATCTGCATGAGTTGTGCTTGTCCTATAGCTGCTAAAGCTTGTTTTTCAGGTATTGTTTGTGGTTTTGCAGGTAATTTTAAAGACCCCATACCAGCTGCAATAGCTCCTGAAGAAACCAACACAATTGAATAACCATCTTTAATTAATTTAGAGATCTGTAATATTAAATATAAAATCTTTTCTCGATCAATCTTCCCATTTTGATTACATAAAGAAGATGATCCAACCTTAATAATAATCTTTTTAATCCCCTTAATTTCTCTCATCTCTATTCCCTCTTATTTCCTGATAAAATAAATACTTTGCAATTTCAAAACGTCCCTTAAAAATTTCTATATACAAAAACAATGAAGTGACCATACAAAATAAGGTCAATATCTCATTCAGTGTTCCAATAATTAACATACAAAACCCAGTTACTAACCAATAAATTGCATGTCTTATAAAATAACTTAAATATAATCTAAAAAAATCAAACATATGTCCTTTCATTAAGCGAATAGAGTAAGAAATACATTCACTCCACGAAAACTCTTCTAATTCCATAACATATGGCACTGGCATAAACAATGCAGTGAGATACAGATAAATCAGAATACATATTATTATATTCAATATCAGTAATTGATTACTCATCAAAATATAAATCTCTTCAAAATTAGGAACAAAGAATTCTGTTTGAATTAATGTATTTCCTAATGATGATAACCATTCTAATGATAGTTCTGGCATATACGAATGAATTGATAATAAAGTTGGTAAGCCTGCAAAGAGTGTTATCAATAAAATAATCGCTTTTCTCATTAAATAAGCAGGCGCCACTCGAGGAAATTCTAAAACACCTATCATGGATTGATGATAATCAATGAATGGATTATCTTCATCTACTAATTTCATAGAACATTTTACATATCCATGTGCAATTGGACATAAAAATAAAGAGACAAAGAAAGAAAACAAACCACTTCTTAAATATTGGGCCAATAATCCAACATAGCCAACATAAAAGAATTCTGGTATCATTTGTTTTCGATATTGTTTATATAATTGGTCTGCCCTATTTTTTATTCCCCTAATGCCCATATATATATACCCTCTCTTGTTTTCATATTATACACAACTTTTGCAGAAATGCAAAAGAATAATCAAGAAAGGGTTATGATTCACTTCATCATAACCCCATTTATTAATAAGCTTTATCAATAGAATATAATATATTTCCTTCTTTTCCATCAGCTCGACCATGTCCATTTTCACTTAAACGATGGCAGGCAAATAATTCAATACCATGAAATATTGTTTGCTGATGATCATCCTTCTTTTCCAATATTAAATCACAGCATTCAATAACGTTATTTAACAATGTTTTATCAGAAACAAAAGTTCCATGATTACGATAAATAGTATCATATGCATCTTCATAAATTTTAAGATAAATTAAACTTTTCTTATACTCTGATACACATGATGAATATTCATCAAAAAGTAAAACACCAACTCCACAAGCATCACCAAATATAATTGTTCTATCTTCAACAATTAATGGACACATCATACCAGGTGTATGGCCTTTAACCAAAATCATTTTTATTTTGACATCTCCTAAATCAAATATATCCTGATCATTGATATCTTTGATTTCTCCCTGATAAGCCTGGATAAAATCATTTTCATCAACCGTGATTGGAGAATGTGCTTTTGTATCCTGAATGCGAAATGACATATCACCATGTTTATCAAAAACAGGAAGATCGTTATTGTTCATATAGACATCATCAAATAAACCAGCACCACCCATATGATCCAGATGTCCATGTGTCAAAATGACAAATAGAGGAAGGTCTGTTATATTCTCTACATATTCTTTTATATTTCCAATACCATTACAAGTATCTAACAGACATGCTTTTTGACTACCAATCACCAAATAACAGCAAACCCCTGTAAAATCAGTGATACGATAGAGATGTTCACTTAACTGTATATGTGAGTAATAAACCATTTTATTTCACCAAACTTTCATCTAATTTCATAAACCACATGACTACAAATCCAATGACTACAGAAATAACCAAAGATATAACTAAAACTATATAATTTGATTGAGGGCCTCCCAGAAATGCTGGTAAGATATACAATCCATTAGAAGGTGATGGAACATAGGCTTTTAAACCTAACAATCCAGTCACTACACCAGCAAGAAAACCTGAAATCATACCTGCATATAAAGGTGTACGATAAGGAATATTTAAGCCATATAACATCGGTTCACCAACACCACCAAATAGCCAAGTTACAAAATAACCTAAAGTTAATTGTTTTTTCTTTTTGTCTTTAAACTTTAGCATACAAGCTAAAGTTACACCTGCTCCAGCATAACTGCAAGCCATAATCGCTGGAATAATAAAACCATCATAACCAATCATTGGGAATGTCATAAACAAGAAAGCCATTAAGACTGTATGCATACCTGTTAAAACAAGTAATCCAAATGTTGCTCCTACAATACCAACAGCTAAAGGCCCAGCAATATCATACAATCCAATAATTCCCTGACAAATATATTCACCTATAAATGCTCCTAAAGGACCAAATAAGCATAATTCTAGTGGCAACATAATCAATAATGTTCCTAGAGGAATTCCAAAAACTTTTAAGACATCTGGTGTATATTTCTTAAAGAACTTTTCCACATATGATGCAACCCAAATTGTCAAAATAATAGGAATAATAGATGATGAATAATTTTGAACAGAAGCAGGAATTCCATAAACATTAAACTTTGTACCATCTGTAGCCATTTGAATTAATGTTGGATGAATTAAAATAGCTCCTAAAAACATCCCCATTAACTCGTTCATACCAAATTTCTTAGCAGCTGTATATCCAACATAAATAGGAATAAAATATAAACCTGCATCCCCTACAAATGTAAACAAGACATATAAACTATCTGTTTCAGATAAAACACCCATTAACTGTGGACCTAATACAGCAACAATTGCCTTACAGATTCCCATACATAATAAGACAGGAATCATTGGTGTCATACACCCTGCCAATGTTCCCATAATTTCATTCAGATAATATTTGAAATCTTTCTTTATATTTTCTTCTTTGATTTCATTAACCACCTTTTCATCTTCAATCATAGGAATGATTTTCATTACTTCATCATAAATATCAGTCACTTGTGGACCAATAATCAATTGCAATTGTCCACCTTTATAAACAACACCCATAATATCATCCAATGCTTTTATTTCATCTTGATTAGCCATATTGATATCATTTAATATAAATCTTAATCTTGTCATACAGTGTGTTACTGATTTGACATTTTCCTTTCCACCAACTTTTTCGATAATTGTTGATGCTAAAACATTCTTTTCCATTTTTTTCTCCTCCACTTTAATAACTCTATTAAAATAAAGGTCTAGCCAGCCGCACTGTCACTACCCAGTTAAAAAACAGATCACCTCCCTCAATATCTTTCCTTTATTGTTCAGTCAATTTAATCACATGAACCAATAAATATAAGATTTCTCCTTCCAGTAATTCCTCATATCTCATCATCACATAATCTATGATTTTCATCACACATTGATATTGTCTAGGATATTCATCTTTTAATATTTTTAATAATGTTTTACTTTTTTCAGACTTCAGATTTTCATGATTAACAATGCGTTCAAAGAAGACTCTTAAATGCATAATAAATCTTGTATATTCAAGACTCTCTTTATCAATTTGTAAATCAAATTGGCTTTCTACAATATCATAAATATCATCAATCATTCCTGTGATTTCAATGACATCATGAAACTCAGTGTTCATTTGAGCATTCACAATATGTAAAGCAATAAAACTTGCTTCATCATTTTCAATTTTAATATCAAATTTTTGTCGGATCATATCAACAATAATTAGTCCAACCTGATATTCTTTCACATATAATCTTTTCACATCCCATAACAAAGCATTATCAAAGACAATTCCCATCTTTACTCTTTCAATAAGATTATAAATATGATCTGTTAGTGTCACATAGATTTTATCACTTAATTCTTTTTCTATATTCTGTTTAATGACACCTATCATATCTTCACAGGCACTCATACAATCCGATGGAATAGATATTAAAATCTCCTGATATCGACGTTTTGTTTCTTGATTATTCATCACAAATATCTTATCAATAACTTTTTCATCAATAATATCACCTGTTTTTTTATGAAAAGCAATTCCTTTTCCCTTAACAATAATCTCTTCACCATGTTCATCTAAACTCATGACAGCATTATTATTTAATATTCTTTTAATAATCATCTCATCACCTATACAATTTCTAAAATGACATCATCAACAGTTATTTGATCTTTCTTAGATTTTATAATTGTTTTATACTCATTCATATTTGTAATAATCATCATAATATCTGATTCATATCCACTTTCTTTAATCTTTTCTAAATCAATTTTAACAAGTAACTCTCCTGTTTCCACATACTGATTGACTTTCACAAAAGATTCAAAACCATCACCATTCATTTCTACAGTATCAATACCAATATGAATAAGAACTTCAATCCCATCATCCGTTTTTATACCAAGTGCATGGTTGGTTGGAAATATCATTGTTATTGTCGCATTAGCAGGTGCTAAAATCTGTCCATTAGATGGCACAATCGCAATCCCATCCCCCATCATCTTTTGTGAAAACGCCTCATCACTCACATCTTCCAAATACTTCTTTTTTCCATTCACAACACTTTTTAATCTCATCTTTTTCTCCTCCTCATACAAAAAGACCTGAAAACATAATTAGAAATTATGCAATCAGGTCTTGCTTAACTTAATAATGACAATACTGAACTACGAGTTATAATTTATCATATTTTTTAACAATTGTAAAGGCTTTCTTTATAAATATTTAATCCAATTGTTCTTGAAACTGTGCATTATATAATTTCTCATAAAATCCTTGTTGACGAATTAATTCATCATGCTTTCCTTGTTCAACTAATTGACCATCTTTGATAACCAAAATCAAATCTGCATTTCTAATTGTTGATAAACGATGAGCAATCACAAAACTTGTTCTTCCCTGCATAACATTATGCATAGCTTCCTGTAACATCTTTTCCAAACGTGTATCAACTGATGAAGTTGCTTCATCTAATATCATAATTGGTGGATTTTTAAGAATTGCTCTAGCAATTGTCAAAAGCTGCTTTTCACCTTGTGAAATGTTATTGGCTTCTTCATTAACAATCATACCATATCCATCAGGTAACGTTCTAATAAAATGATCAACATTTGCTTGTCTAGCAGCTTCAATAACCTCATCTTTACGAGCATCAATACGACCATAGCGAATATTATCATAAATCGTCCCATGGAATAACCACGTATCCTGTAAAACCATACCAAAAATAGAACGCAGTTTCTCTCTAGGCATATCTTTGATATCTACACCATCAATACGAATACTTCCAGATGTTGTATCATAGAAACGCATCAGTAAACTTATTAAGGTTGTTTTACCTGAACCCGTTGGTCCAACAACAGCCACCATCTGTCCACTTTGAATATCAACATCTATATCATGTAAAACTTCCTGATCATGATACCCAAAACTAATATGATCTATTTCCACATGGCCTTCTACCTCATCAATAACTTGAGGATTTTCAATATCTGGTTCTTCTACTTCATTTAAAATCTCAGAAATTCTATGCACCGCTGCAAAAGCTGATTGAATCTGTGAGGATAAATTACTGACTTGTGAAATCGGATCATTGACTTGCCAGATATAACGAACAAAAGCTTGAAGTTCACCTATTAATAATTGACCTTGTATAGCAAATAAACTACCTAAAAAACCTATTGTACCAATAATGATATATGTCACAAGTGAAATAAATGGTGAAATAATTGATGACATAAATTGTGCTTGAAAGGCATTTTGGCAAAGATTATTATTGATTGATTTGAATTTTTCAATTGACTGTTTTTGTTTATTAAACAAAAGAATTTCATTATAACCTGTATACATTTCAGTAATTGCTCCATTTAATTCACCTAAAGCATCCTGTTGAGCCTGGAATTTCTTTTGAGAACGTTTCACAACAATTCTTGTAATGAGAAGTGCTGCAGGAATAATCAATAAAACAACACAAGTCATAACAACATTAATCGTAAACATCATAATAATAGCAAGTGTTAACATCAATACACCACGAATTAATTCTGTTAATGTCTGCTGCAAAGCATTAGATAATGTATCAACATCATTTGTAATACGACTTAATACATCACCATACTGATGAGTATCAAAATAACTGACTGGCAGTTTTCTAATCTTCGCCTGCAAGGCATCACGTAAATCATGCATTGCACTTTGGATAGAATTTGTTAATGTGATTGTCGTGACAGATTGAGAAATCGTTTTTAATAAATACAGTCCTACCAGCATACCAATAATCATCATGACTTTGTCAAATTCAACGCCTGCACCTGATACTTGATTTGCAATATCAGTTGCATTTTTCATTAACAATGAAGTGATCATACCTTCAACCATTGGTGATATGGACAAAGATAAGCAAGTCACAACAACCATCACCATAGCCATTATGAACCCCC
>NZ_HG005291.1:227900-250681 GCF_000455285.1 Candidatus Stoquefichus massiliensis AP9
ATTTGTATGGTGCAATAAAAGGAACAAGCTGTTGAACTGACTTTTTAAATGTCTGCCATTTTTTATTCATAAGCTAACTCCTCCTCACTCAATTGAGATGAAGCAATTTCATGATAGATTGGACAACTTTGTAACAATTCACGATGTGTTCCCTGTCCAATGACTCTTCCTTCATCCAAGACAATAATACGATCCGCATCCATGATCGTTGATATACGCTGAGCCACAATCAGAACAATAGATTGTTTTGTTTCTTCTTTTAAGGCTTTTCTCAACACAGCATCTGTTTTGAAATCCAATGCTGAAAATGAATCATCAAAAATATAGATTTCTGGTTTTTTAATTAAAGCTCTCGCGATACTTAAACGCTGACGCTGACCACCGGATACATTTGTTGCACTTTCAGTAATCATTTCATCAAAGTTATTTTCTTTTTCCATAATAAAATCATAACTTTGAGAAACTTTTGCAGCATGTATTAATTCTTCTTTGGTTGCATCTTCTTTCCCATATTTTAAATTATCTGCAATAGTTCCTGTAAATAACATCGCTTTTTGAGGGATAAACCCTATTTTATTCCTTAATGTTTCCATTGGATATTCCTTCACATTCACACCATCTAATACGATTTCTCCACAACTTACATCATAAAAACGAGGAATCAAATTAATCAATGTACTCTTACCAGAGCCAGTACTTCCAATAAAAGCAACCGTTTCTCCTTCATGAGCTTCAAAAGAAATATCTTTTAAGACTGCCTCTTCACTTCCTGGATAAACAAAAGTCACGTGATCAAAATAGAGTGAATGTTTTTGCATATCAACTGGTTTAAATTCATTTTGTTCATCATGAATATGAGCAGTTGTCTTTAAAACTTCCTGAATACGCTTCGCAGATACAGAAGCACGTGGATACATGACAAAGACACTACAGAATAACATCATAGAAAACATTGCATGAAATAAATAATCCTGAAAAGCAACAAGTTTTCCAACTTGTAATGTTTGAGCATCGATCATCTGACTTGCAACATAAAAAATAAGTAATGTTGCAATATTCATCAATAAATAAAAAACAGGTTGTGTTAATGTCATTAATTTAAAGATGTTTTTTGTATACTTTGTAAAAGCATTATTTGTTTCATTAAAACGCTCCTGTTCATAATCATCATTGCCAAAAGCACGAATAACCTTTAAACCAGATAAATTTTCACGTGTAATACGGTTAAGTCTATCTAAAGAAGATTGCTGTTTCTGTGACATAGGTTCAGACACTTTCGCTACAATAATCACACCAATCACAACAACAGGTAATGTTGCTGCAATAATGAGTGATAAGTCTAATGAAGTCGTAAGTGTCATCACAAAACTGACAACTACCATGACAGGTGTTAATAATGCTGTTCTTAAAATAACATTAATGAACATTTGAATTTGGAAAGCATCATTATTTGTACGGGTAATTAATGATGAAATTCCAAAATGATTAAATTCATGTGGTGAAAATGTTTGTACTTTGGTAAAGATATCATTACGAATATCTCTTGTTATTGAGGTTGATATTTTTGCACAGCAATACCCTAACAATATTGTACCTCCAACCCCTAATAATGAAATAATAATGGCTAAAAACCACATTGAATATAAATAACTTTGATTTTGAGTTGCAACTCCATAATCAATCATATTGGCAATAATTGTTGGCAGACCTAATTCAACCAAAGCAAAACCAAAGACTGATATCATATTCAATACAAGTAATTTCTTATATCTTTTTAAATAATGTAATATAAGTTTCATATAGGTCTCCTTTCTTTTCAACTGATATCTATGTTACACTATGGGGTAAGCCTATAGTCAAGATTTTTTTAACAGAGACAAAAGGTCCAAACGGACCTTTTATCTTGTTTTCTCTTTAATTTGCTGAAGAACCATTTGAATAAATTCATCTAAAGAAACAGTTGTTTGTTTTTGTTCTCCATATTGACGATAAGTCACAGTTCTTTCATCTCTTTCCTTATCTCCTAATACTAACTGATAAGGAATTTTTTTCATTTGTGCTTCACGAATACGATAACCAAGTTTTTCTTCACGATCATCTAATTCAACACGAATACCTTTTGCCTCTAATAATTGATAAACTTCTTTTGAATAATCTAAATGATACTCATTTTTAACTGGAATCACTTTCACTTGAGTAGGTGCTAACCATAATGGAAAAGCTCCTGCAAAATGTTCAATTAAAATACCAATAAATCTTTCAATAGATCCAAATATAACTCTGTGTAACATCACTGGTCTGACTTTATCACCATTATGATCAACATAAGTTAAATCAAATCTTTCAGGTAAATTCATATCTAATTGGATTGTTCCACATTGCCAAACTCTTCCTAAAGAATCTTTCACATGGAAGTCTAATTTAGGACCATAGAACGCTCCGTCACCAGGATTAATCTTATAATCTTTACCAGCGGCTTGACATGCTGCTGCCAAAGACGCTTCACTTTTATCCCAAATTTCAATTTCACCGATATATTTTTCTTCTGGTCTTGTTGATAATTCAATTTCATAAGGTAATCCTAAATTTGTATAAACACGATCAATAAAAGCAATTAATCTTACAACTTCACTTTCAATCTGATCTGGTGTCATGAAAATGTGTGCATCATCCTGAGTAAAAGTACGCACTCTAAATAATCCATTTAAAGCACCACTCGCTTCATGTCTATGCACTTGTCCAAGTTCTCCCATACGTAGTGGTAAATCTTTATAAGAATGTAAACCATTTTTATAAACGAGCATACTTCCTGGACAGTTCATTGGCTTAATCGCAAATTCGCGATCATCAACATAACTTGTATACATATTTTCTTTATAATTATACCAGTGTCCTGAGACTTCCCATAATTCTTTAGACATCATGATTGGTGTCTTGATAAATTCATATCCTTCTTTGGCATGTTCTTCATACCAGAATTGTTCAAGTGTATTTCTTAATAACATTCCATGTGGTAAGAAGAAAGGCATACCAGGAGCATATTCACTCATCATAAATAAGTCTAATTCTCTTCCTAATTTCTTATGGTCTCTTTTCTTAGCTTCTTCTAGGAAATTCAAATGTTCCTCCAACTCTTCAGGAGTTGGGAAACAAACACCATAAATTCTTTGTAAAACTTTATTATCTTTATCACCTTTCCAGTAAGCACCAGAATGTTTTAATAATTTAAAGTTTTTACATAATTTCACAGTCTCAACATGAGGACCTCTACATAAATCAGTAAAATCTCCTTGTCTATAACAAGTGATATTTCCATCTTCTAATCCACTAATTAAATCAATCTTATAAGGATCATCTTTAAACATTTCTAAAGCTTCTTCTTTAGAAATTTCATCTCTTACAATACGCTTACCATCTTTACAGATTTTCTTCATTTCTTTTTCAATCTTTGGTAAATCCTCATCAGTAATCACTTGATCACCTAAATCAATATCATAATAGAATCCTTCACTGACAACTGGTCCTACCCAAAACTTTGCATCTGGATACAGATGCTTAACAGCTTGTGCCATGACATGTGCACAAGAATGGTTTAATGTATTTAATACTTCTTCTTTTTTAAAATCTCTCATTTTTCTTCTCCTATCCAATATCTTAATGTATTTCTAAATTGATTATCAAAAACACCACCACATTTTTCTATAACTTTCATCGAAGCAATGTTCGTCTCATCACAGGTGACAAGAACTGGCCAAATATCCCACTGCTTACAAAACGCTAATGTCTCTTCTAACATTTTTGTTGCATAGCCCTGTTTTCTAAATTTTGGTGCTACACTATAACCAATATTGCCTCCTCTTTTCATTAATTTTTTTGATAAACAATGACGAATATTTACACATCCTATGACTTCATTATCCAACATATAAAGATAAGTAGTTGAAGGTACAAAAGGGGGTTCTATATCTATTCCTAGATGCATCTTCTTCTCTTTTTTTATCCATTCATCAAAACAACCTTCACATTGCTCATAAAATCCAATACCAGGTATAGGATTCTGATCATAAATATGATATTCATTTACAAACTCTTCTAATGCCTGCCTATGACAATAATCAGGAAAAACCCATCTTGGTTCTTTCATTCTAAAACCCTCCTTTACCAAAAAAAGATTTCATCCAAAGGACGAAATCTCGTGGTACCACCTTTATTTATTATCGTTAGATAACCTCTAAGTCTTAACGCGACAACACGACATTCTCTTTCGAGTGTAGCTATTAGGGAGTATTCTTGTAAACGCTGAAAAACTTTCACCAACCGTTTTCTCTCTATACAACATTCTTACAAAAACATATCCTAAATCATTGCTTGTAGCATTATTTTACATCATTATCTGATTTTGTCAAGTCATCTGCTTTCTTTACTCGTGCATTTTCATAGTATTCTATAATTTCTGCAAAACCATAGATTATAAGTGCAAACAAAAAAGACATGAAACAAGACCAAAGCATCATCATCATTGATTCAACACCCATCAATTCACCTGTATTTAAATAGGATGTATTCACTGCAATTTGATATGCTTCTCTACCAATATTCCCTATTAAGAAAATATATGCACAAACTTTTAATATTTTAGATAATTTATTTAACATATATCTCCTCCTTAAGTAAAACAATATCATAAAACAATCTCATGAATTGAAATTTTCTCATCTTGAAATAATATCTTGATTGTTAAAGTTTTCAAAACGTTCAACAACCCTTCCTATTACATAAATGAATAAAGAAACAATAAAATACATGACAATCTTATTTACCATCCCTAATATTATATCAATCAATAAATCATTAGGACTTCCTAATTGCATAAAGAGTTGTATATCTCTAAAACATGTTCTTATAACACTTAAGCCAAAAAACACATATGCTGAAATTTTAATTTTATAAGATACGTGATTAAACATAATTTCACCTCTACGAATAGAATACCACAAAAATGTGGAAAAGTTATGAAAAAATCATAATATTTTATGTTTTTAATTTCACAAAGTATGATTTTATTATATATACATATGTATATATGTATATAACAAAAAAAGTAGGATTTCTCCTACCTTTAAACTATTTTACAGTGATTAATTGTAAATAACTTGTTGTCCCTTTAATACCAGGTGTTCCACCAGTCACTAAAATTGTTTGACCAGCTTCAACATCATTTTCTTTAGCGATAACTTCTGCTAAATTTAATAAACCTTCAGTTGTATCCATTTGTTTACATGAAACAGCTTTAACACCCCAGTTAAGTGCTAATTTTCTTAATGTATCATCCATTGGAGTTGCAGCAATAATTGGACATTCTGGTCTATATCTAGACATTTTCTTTGCAGTAAATCCAGATTCAGTGAAAGCGACAATAGCTGCTACATTGAATTTTGTTGCAATTTCAGCAACAGACATACAGATTGCTTCAGAAGCATCATCAGTTGCTGTTCTGACAGCTTTTCTATGTAATGAAGCATAGTCTAAAGTTGATTCAGTCTTTAAAGCAATTTTATTCATAACCATAACTGCTTCTTCTGGATATTTACCTTGTGCAGATTCACCAGATAACATAATTGCATCAGTACCATCATAGATAGCATTTGCAACATCGCTCACTTCAGCACGAGTTGGTCTAGGATTTTCTTGCATAGATTCAAGCATTTGAGTTGCAGTAATAACAACTTTTCCTGATTCTTTACATTTTGTTATTAATTGTTTTTGAATTAATGGTACGTCCTCAGCAGGAACTTCAACACCTAAATCCCCACGAGCAACCATGATTCCATCCGCTACTTTAATGATATCATCCATCTTTTCAACACCTTCGCTATTTTCAATTTTAGCGATAATTTGAATTTCAGGTTTTCCGTTTTCAACTAAGATTTTCTTAATATCTAAAACATCTTGAGGACGACGAACGAAAGATGCAGCAATGAAATCTACATTTTGTTGACATCCAAACTCGATATCAGCTCTATCTTTTTCAGAAACAAATTCAAAACCTAATTCAATACCTGGAACATTAATTCCACGTTTATTTTTCACTTTACCATCATTTGCACAAACACAAACAATATCAGTTCCTTCAACATGATCGACTAATAATTCAACTTGACCATCATTGACCAAAATAAATCCACCAGGCTTAACATCTTTATATAAATCTTTATAAGTAATAGTAAAACGATCAGCTGTTCCAACGATGTCTTCTACACAAATAGTAGATACTTGCCCTTTTTTAAATTCTGTTACGCCACCTTCAAAATCACCAGTACGAATTTCAGGTCCTTTAGTATCTAAAAGAATTGCACAATGAGTTCCAAGTTCAGCATTCACATCACGCATTGTTTGCATTTTTGCTCCATGTTCTGCATAATCGCCATGAGAAAAATTACAACGCATTACGTTCATACCAGCTAAAACTAATTTTTTTAACATCTTTGGACTTTCAGATGCAGGTCCGATTGTACAAACAATCTTCGTCTTTTTCATTTTTTCTTTCATACTTTACTTTATCTCCTATACCCTCATATTTATATTAACGAAGCTTTAATACATCTTCGTAAATACCTTGATTAACTTCACGCTTATGACCTAAGACTTCTTCAATAGGTAATCCTACGATTTCACCTTTTACATCACTCACACATAATCCACCTTTTCCTTCTTCAAGAAGTTCTACAGCTTTAATACCCATACGTGTAGCTAAAACACGATCTCTTGCAGTTGGACTTCCACCTCTTTGCATATGTCCTAAAACATTTGCACGTGTTTCAAATCCAGTTGCTTCTTCAACACGTTTTGCTAATTCATGAACGTCAGTAATATGTTCTGTAATAACAACTAATGCATGTTTTTTATCAGAAGCTTTTGAACGTTTCAAAGTTTCAATAATTTCCTCCTGATTAAATCCACTCTCACTTGTTACAATCATTTCTGCACCACAAGCAAGACCAGCATGAACTGCTAGATCACCACATCTTCTACCCATAACTTCAAGAATTGTACATCTTTGATGAGAACTTGAAGTATCTCTTAATTTATCTAATGCATCTACAATTGTATTTAATGCTGTATCAAAACCAATTGTAAAATCAGTATCTGGTATATCATTATCAATTGTACCAGGAATCCCAATACAGTTAATACCCATTTCTGTCAATTTTAGTGCACCATTATAACTTCCATCTCCACCAATAACAACCAAAGCTTCCATTCCTACTTTTTTCATTTGTTCAATGGCTTCTTTTCTCACTTCTGGATCTTTAAATTCTGGAAAACGTGCTGACTTTAAGAATGTACCACCAATATTAATAATATTACGTGTACTATGACTGTCAAATTCCATAAATTCTCCATCATGTAATCCTTTATACCCTAATTTAACACCATAAACTTTAATTCCCTTATTTAAGCAAGTTCTTGTCACAGCACGAATAGCTGCATTCATTCCAGGAGCATCCCCACCTGAAGTTAACACTCCAATACATTTTACCATAATTATTCTCCTCTCACTTCATAATAATTTGATTTTATCATAAAACCTTGATATATTCTACACTTTTGTTATCATTCTATTACTTCAAATTGCCTCCGTCAAGCATTATTTCAATGCTTAGCGCTTTCAATTTTGAAATAATTGTATTTGCTCGAATTTCATCACCTTTTTTTATAGTATAGACCTTTTTTAAATCTTTATAACCATACATACTTGTAAAGAATGTAGGTAAATGATTTAGTAATCGATACGATAAAATTGTTAATAAAATCTCATCTCGCGACCACGCTGTTACATTTTCTTCACCAATACCATCTAATAGCAAGTAATCAACTTTCATCAATCTATCCATTGCATATTCATCATCACCTGTTGAAAAACTTGCTTTTAAATCAATCAAATAAGTTGGAAAATGAATAAATCCTACTTTCTTACCTTTTCTTGCTAAAGAATTCATAAGTCCTGCTAGTAATGTTGTCTTTCCACTTCCCATATCTCCATGTAAAAATAATCCTTGATCACTAGGTTCTTGAATATATTTCAATATATGGGCTAAAGCATTTTGTGCATTTAGTGATAAATTCTTTGCATCATTAATAACATTTAATGTTGTTAAATCCGTCAATAACAATTGATCATTCATATTTGTCACAACAAATTTTTCCAACAGCAGTCTCTTATCCTCCAATGCCTTTCCATATTCACAGCTTTCTAATTCCAAAATCACTTCACCCTCACGGTAAACTAGATTTTTTTTCATTCCCTGATTATCCTTTGGGCAGCTTTCTAAAGAGTGACAATTAAGACAAGTATGATAATCATCATTATAGTCTAAAAATTCTACCCAATAATCATCCATAATAGATGTATCAAGATGATGGAGCTTCAAAAAATTCTGTATATGTTTTTCTTTAGATAATGCATATACACTTTCTTGTTTCATATTTTGTACATCAAGTTGTCCCATCATATCTTTTACATTTTTCATAATTGTCCCTCCTTTAATTGACTTAATAAATCCATAAGTTCATCCGTCTGTTCTGCCTGTACTACTATAGGTTGCTGTTGAACAATCTGATTTTCCTCAGGTTCTAAATCTTCTTTATCCATAAGTTCACGATAAGCATCCATTGCAGTATGGATATTCTTACGTGCCCATGAAGCACCAATTGCTTCACAATAACGTTTAGATAAACGATTTTGATTCTTACCTAACACATATTCTATAAGGACATTCACAACCGATGGCTGTAATCCTAACTGAACCATCAACATCTCAACAATCATTAGATCATGAAAAACAGGTTCTTTGCCACCTTGTTTATCTTTAAGTAATTCATAGGGTGTAAGGCTATCTAAATATTTCATATGGAGTACAAGTGGTGAATGATCTCCATCAGTATGATATTGTAATGGCTGTTTATGATAAACTTCTTTTAACTGATTCATATTATCAATTTCAAAATATTTTTTTATGTTTGTTTTCAAAATATCTCTATTGAACCCTGTTGATTGCATTGAATCTTTAACCAAACCTGCAAGTGTTAATGCATCAACAGAATAAACAGTTGCTAATTGTGTTATATAGCGAATATCTTCTGTAGAAAGTTTAGAGCGATTAATCTGATAATCTGTTAAACTTTTATAAAGAAGTTCTAAGTCATATGTTGTTTCTATATCCTGTGTCTTTTTTTCTTTGAAATCTTCATTATATTTCAAAATACGGCCCTTTTTTTGTAAATGAGAAATTGTAAAAACATCTTGGAACTTTGCTGTGACTTCTTCATATTCATGGAGATCTTCTAATGTAATTTTAAAATATTGGATTGTTTTTTGAAAATCATCTTCTGATAATGAATCAGATAAGAGTGATGTGAGTATCTGGTTTTTAAAGAATGCTTTTAATGATAATGGAGATTGAAGTTGATAGATATACTGAGTACAATGTTCATCACGTTTGACGTATGTTTTTAGTAATCCAATTGCCTCTAAAGAACGAAGGTTTTTTTCAATATCTATGAGACTCATTGACATAAATGAAATAAGTCTTGATAATGACGCAGGTGTGACAATGCGTTGCATTCTCTTTCCTTCTGCAACAAGCGTCATATAAAGCCCAATTGCATAAGTTCCTAGTAATGGCTGGTAAAGATAATATAAAATATCATTTTGAATCTCATCAATTGGATAATGAAGTTCTACTCTATATAAATCACTCATATATAGTTTCATCTTTTAATACCTCTAATACTTTCTCTATATTTTTATACAAATCTTCATAATTCAATCGATTATCAATAATATAATCTCCCAATATTTTTTTCTTTTCAATAGAAATTTGTTGTTTCATTAAATGTACTGCTTCATCTTGAGTTATATGATTGCGTTTCATTAAACGTTGTATTTGTGTTTGTTCATCAACATAGACAACAATAATTTTATCACACATAAACTCTAAATGTGATTCAAATAACAAAGGAATATCTAAAAAGATAAGTTTTCCCTGATATTGATCAATTCTTTTTTGCATTGTTTCAATGACATAGGGATGGATAATATTTTCTAAATCTTGTTTTTTATCTTTATTATGAAATACAATTTGTCCTAATTTCTGTCTATTAATCGTTCCATCTTCATTTAAACAATCAAACTTTTCAATGACCTTCTCATAACAACTTGTTCCTTTATTCAAAGCCTGATGTGAAATTTTATCAGCATCTTCAACACAATACCCATGTGTTAATAAGTATTGCGTGACTGTACTTTTTCCAACTGCTATAGATCCTGTTATTCCAATGACTCTAGTCATCAAAAGACTCCTTTATTTTTTCCATCATCCTCATACATTTCAAACTATCTTGATGTGTCATTTTTGGACTCTCAACTAATCCTTGGTGAATACAATGATGAGCTTCTTCAATTTCTGTATAAAAATCATCAACAATATAAGGTGCATATAATGTATATGATTCCTTTGAATTCAATGTAACTTTTACTGTTTCAGGACGGTAGAATGGTTCAGCCTCTAAATATCCTAAGCTTCCAATCACTCGCATTTTCTTAGGAAGATTTCTATCTAATGCCATTTGTAAAAATGCTGTTGAGCCATTTTCAAAACAAATTTCTACTTCATCATAAGCATCTACACCATATTTTTTTTCACAATGTGATTGAAGACTTTTTAATGGTGAATTGATCCAAAAAAGTATTGCAGCAATATTATAGGTTCCAACATCATAAAGAATACCACCCTGATATTGATCATAAAGATAATACCCTTCACGATATGCACTTTCATAACAAAATGATGTTTCAACCCTCTGAATAGTCCCAATATCAACTTGTTTTAATTTTTCCATCATAGGTACAAACCGTGTTTTCATAGCTTCCATAAAAAGTACATTTTCTTTTTTTGCTGTTTCACATAATTCTTTTGTCTGCATATATGATAGAGTTGCTGGTTTTTCACATAAAACAGCTTTTCCTCTATGTAATGCCTTTAACGCCCATTGATAATGATCATTATGACGCAAAGCAATATACACAGCATCCACTTTTGGATCATCTAATAATTCATCATAGTTCTGATAAACTTTTATAGCAGGATATTGTTCTTGAAAACGATCTCTTTTCAATGCTGTTAATGATGCAACTGCATAAGTGATACCTTCCTCATGATGAGATAAACTATTCATAAAACGCATAGCAATATTCCCTAATCCAATAATTCCCCAATGAATCATCCTAATACCTCCTTTTTTGACAAAGTGGACAATAATAAGTTCCTCTTTGATTTAACATTATTTTTTTAATTGGTCCTCCACAACTTGAACACACTTTTTTTCCATGTGCATTAAGTTCCACCTGAAAAAGTCCATGTATTCCATTTGCATCAAAAGAATGTATTGTTGTTCCACCTTGTTTGATTGCTCTTGTTAAAACATCCACTGAAATATCTTTTAATTCTTGAACACGTGCTTTGGATAAACGCGAAGCTTTTGTACGTGGATCTATTTTCATTTCAAAACAAATTTCATTTGCATAAATATTCCCTATTCCTGCCATAATACTTTGATCTAACAAGGCTGTTTTGATAGGTAAAGAACTCTTATGTAGCAATTGATACAATTCCTTAACTTCAATATCAAAAGGTTCTTTGCCTAATTTCTTTAAAGGAACTTGTTCAAGATAATGATGAACATCAACAAGTTCCATTCTTCCAAATTTTCGTGTATCCATATATCTCAAATCCTGATGATTTGATAAATGAAAAACAACATGTGTATGTTTATCTATGGGAGTATCACTATCAATAATATGATACTTTCCCTCCATTCTCAAATGAGATACAAAAGCATCATGATCTAATATAAAAATCAAATATTTTCCTACACGTTCAATTTCTTGAATATGCTGATGAGCCAATCGTCTTTTAAATTCCTTTGTATCACCATTGATAATCTTATCATAATAAACATCAATATCTAAAATTTCCTGCTTTAAGATAAACTGTCTTAATGTTTGTCTCACTGTTTCTACTTCTGGTAATTCTGGCATCTTCTCACCTACTTTAAATCATACCAATTTGTGGCATATGCACCTTCTACTTTTAAAGGAACATCCATTTGGAAAGCATCTTCCATTGCCGACTTAATAATTGTCATCATTTCATCCAATTCTTCTTTATATACATCAAAAATTAATTCATCATGAACTTGTAAAATCATCTTAGATTTTAAATGTTTTTCTTTCATTAACTGCTGTACCTTGACCATTGCTAGTTTTAAAATATCTGCACCACTTCCCTGAATTGGTGAATTCATAGCAAATCTTCTTGCCTGCTCACGTACCATAAAATTCTTATCATTAATTGTTGGAATATATCGTTTTCTATTCAATACAGTTGAAACATAACCGTTTTGTTTACAATCTTCAACAATTTTATCCATATATACCTTAATTTCAGGATACTCTTCAAAATATCTTCTAATAAATTCTCTTGCTTCCTGTAAAGAAACACCAATCTGTTTTGATAATCTAAATTCACCCATTCCATAAATAATTCCAAAGTTCACTGCTTTAGCCTGTCGACGCATATTTGCAGTGACATCTTCATCTTTCACTTTAAAAACCAGTGCTGCTGTATGTGTATGAATATCTTTATCTAAACGAAAAGCTTCTATTAAAGACTTCACTTGTGCTAAATGAGCAAGAATACGCAGTTCAATTTGAGAATAATCAAATGTAACAAGATAATCATGGCTTGCAACAAAAGCCTTACGAATGAGTTTTCCTTCTTCCTGACGAACTGGAATATTTTGTAAATTAGGATCTATTGAAGATAAGCGCCCTGTTTGTGTTAATGCCTGATTGTAAATTGTATGTATTTTTCCATCAGGAAAGACTTGTTCCTGCAATCCTTTAATATATGTTGATGATAGTTTTGTGATCATACGATATTTTTGTATTAAAGGTACTATTGGATGTAAATCTTCAATTTTTTCTAGAATATCTTGTGATGTTGAATAACCACTTTTTGTTTTTTTGCCATTAGGCAAGTTTAACTTTGTAAATAAGATTTCCCCTAATTGTTTTGGTGAAGAAATATTAAATGTTTCACCTGCTAACATATAAATATCTTCTTCTATTTCTTTAATTTGATGGTCGAAAGATTTTTCCATATCTTTTAAGACCTGAACATCTATTTTTGCTCCCTCATACTCCATTTCTGCTAAAATGTATGTGACTGGAATCTCTAAAGTTTGATAAAGATCATATTGTTCTTCTGCTTTTAATTTTTCTATTGCTTCTGCTTTTAAATCATAGATTGCTTTTGCCTTAGCAACAGTATGTTTAGCAAGAACATCCATTTCTGGAATATGCTTTTTTGTATTCTTTCCAAATACTTCTTCTTCATATTGCAATGATGTATATCCATAATAATCACAAATATATTTCATTTCATCTTTCAAACTTGGATTTAAAATATAAGATGCTAACTGTAAATCAAAATCCATTCCTCTTATTTCAATACCATTCCATTTTGCTGAAAGAATTTGTGCCTTTATATTATAACTCGATTTATGATATTGATCATTTTTTAAATAATTTAAGAATTCTTCATCTTTTAAAGCATTTTCAAAAGTAATGAAATAAGCTTGATCTTGATTATATAATGCATAACCTAAAACAATTGACTTATGATAATTTTGATCATAAATAGCTCCCATTACACTACTATCTTGAGTAATAATTGGCATTTTTTCAACAACTTCATATTGTAAATCAGTTGTATGTGGTCTTCTTGATTCTACTGAAATTCTCTTTAATAATGAGTTCATATCGTACTTTTGATAAAACGCTTTTAATTTTTCAAAGTCATATCCAGTATAACGAGCATCATTCAAATTAAGATCCATTGGAATATCTCTTAATATGGTTGCTATTTTTTTAGATTGAATTCCTAAATCAATATTTTCTCTAATCTTTTCACCCATTTTTCCTTTGATTTCATCAACATGTTCTTTTAAATTTTCAATTGTTCCATATTGATGCAATAATTTCAGGGCTGTCTTTTCTCCAACACCTTTAATTCCTGGAATATTATCAGCACTATCTCCCATCAATCCTAAGAAATCTCTAATCTGATCAGGAGTTAATCCATATTTTTCATCCAATGTTGTAGGAGTATAAACATCTAATTGCGTCACTCCTTTGACTGTACGATAAACAGTTGTTTGATTAGAAACCAATTGAAAAGCATCTTTATCTCCTGTAAAGATAGATACTGATAATCCTTCTTTTTCAGCCAAAGCGGAAAGTGTTCCTATAAGATCATCACCTTCATAACCCTCTATTTCAAAATAAGGAATTTGGTAAGCATTTAAGAAATCTCTTATCATTGCAAACTGACATTTTAATTCATCAGGTGTTTCTTTTCTCGTTGCTTTATATTCTTCTAATAAATCATTTCTAAATGTCTTTTTTCCATAGTCAAAAGCCACAACAATATAAGCTGCATCTCTTTCTAATATCTTCTGTAACATATTCGCAAAACCAAATACAGCATTTGTAGGAATACCATCTTTATTCACCATTAAATTACCAATAGCTGCAGTTGCATAATAAGCTTTAAACAATAACGAATTTCCATCAATTAAAATTAATTCTTCCATATTTATTCTATAATCCTTGCCTTATCAACAATAAAAGATAACTTATCCTTCATATCAACTTTACCATTTATAAGACAAATATTTCCTTTCTTTAACATCATTCCAATACTTTTATATCTTGATGCAAAAACCACTCCATCAATACTTCCTGTTTCATCAAATCCTTCTATAAAACACATTTCATCACCTTTACGATCAGTAATATTTTTCACTCTTTGTAATTGAACAACAATATTGACATGTTGATTAACATACTCATATAAAGATGCAACATTAACATATTGAATTTGTAGTTTTACTTTCATTAATTCAATAGGATGCATTGATAAATAAATACCAAGTACAGCCTTCTCTCTTGTTAGTTTCTCTTCTTGATGATCTTTATAAACTGTTAATACAGGTTTTTCATCAATTCCTAGACTATTTTTTAAACTTCCATAATCTCTAATACTATCTAAATTCTTATGAATCATTTGGCGAGCCATCCCAAATTCATCAAGAGCCCCTGCATCAATCAATGATTCCAACATCTTCTTAGAAACTTTTGATTCATCCATTCGAATCACAAAATCAAAGATATCAGTAAAACGTCCATTCTTCCTCTCATCTACAATAGCTTTATAGCCTGCATAACCAACATTCTTAATTGCCAGTAAAGAATAACGAATATGTCCATTTTCAACCATAAAACGGGCATAAGAATCATTAACAGAAGGTGGAAGTATTTCCACATGATATGCTTTACATTCTTGGATACAATGTAATTTTGTTGTATCACTTGAAAGTTCATTAGATAATATGGAAGCAAAGAAATAAAGTGGATAATTGGCTTTCAGATAAGCTAACTGATAAGCAACATAACCATATGCTACACTATGTGCTTTACCAAATCCATAATTCGCAAACTTTTCAATCAAATCAAAAATTTCTACAGCCTTATCCATTTTATATCCATTTTCAAGGCACCCAGCAATAAACTCTTCTTTCATAGACTGCATAAGCTTTGTTTCCTTCTTAGATACTGCTTTTCTCAAAATATCTGCTTTTCCCAAAGAAAAACCAGCAATCTTTTGAGCAACCTGCATAATCTGTTCCTGATAAATCATAATACCATAAGTTGAATCTAATATAGATTCTAACTCTTTTAATGGATATGTAACTTGAACTTTCTGACTGCGTCTTTGAAGATACAGTGGTATATTTTCCATTGGTCCAGGTCTAAACAATGCAATAGCAGCAACAATATCATCAAAACAATATGGTTTCATCTTTCTTAACAAATTACGCATACCTTGAGATTCTAATTGAAAAACACCAAATGTATCAGCTCTAGAAATTAATTGATAAGTCTTTTGATCATCAATAGGTAAATCATTCAGCATCATTGTTTCACCAGTATCACGTTTAATATCTTTACAAATATTATCAATCATTGTCAAGTTTTTAAGTCCTAAAAAATCCATTTTTAATAAACCAACATCTTCAATATAATCTTTAGAATATTGTGACATCAATGTAGACGTTGGACCAATAACTAATGGAATAACTTCCCTCAATGGCTGTTTTGATAAAATAACTCCTGCTGCATGAGTAGAAATATTACGTGGTAAATGTTCAATCACACTCGTTGCTGCAATAATTTTCTTTAAGATAGGTTCTTGATTAATCATTGACTGAAACTGAGCAGATGTCTGATACATTGTTGTAATTGTTTTTTTGTTTTTTGGGCCAGTAGGAATCATTTTCGCAATAATTTCCAATCTAGGAAGAGGTAATCCCATCACTTTACCCATATCTTTAATGGCGACACGTGGTCCGTAGGTATTAAAGGTAACAATCTGAGCAACATGTTCCTGACCATATTTTTCAACAACATAATTCACGACCTCATCACGACGATCATCTTGAAAATCAACATCAATATCTGGCATAGAAACACGCTCTGGATTCAAGAATCGTTCAAAAAGCAAATCATATTTTAGAGGATCAACATTTGTAATTCCCAAAACATAAGCAACCAAACTTCCAGCAGCACTTCCACGTCCTGCCCCTACTTGTATTTTACTAACCTTGGCAAAACGAACATAATCCCAAACTATAAGAAAATAATCATCAAATCCCATATCATGAATAACACTTAATTCATATTTTAATCTCTCAATATAGGGAGATGGAATAGACTGATTCATAAATCTTTTTTTTATTCCCATCTTGCATAATTCTCTTAAATATTCAGAGGCTCTTCCTCCATGTGGTACAGGATAGGCAGGTAGATGCTTATCATGCATTGGAATAGTTGCACGGCACGATGATAACACATAAATTGTTTCATCAATCATATCATTTGAAAAAAGTTCTCTCATTTCTTCTTCGGTCTTTAAATACTTTTCTTGTGTCAAAGGTTCATATTTTGCATCTAATGTTATTCCATGTAATGATGCCTGCATTAAATCTACTGCCAAAGCATCAGTCTTCTTTAAATAGCTGACTTCATTAGAACAAATTAATTTAACTTTGGCATATTTTGCAAGTGAAATCATCCGTTCATTAAATGTTTGCTGAAACTTTAAACGATGATTTTGTAACATCACATAATAATTCTCTTGAAATAGTTCTTTAAACAGTTTCAAGTATCTAACTGCCTCATCTTCCATTTCCTTCGTAATCAATCTTTCAACGATCCCTTCAGGGCACCCAGAAATCACAAACAAATGATCCTTATATAAAGATAAATCTTCTAAACGAATACATTTATCCTCATGAATATTAATATCACAACAAATCTTAACCAAATCGAAATATCCAATATCATCTTTAGCTAATAAAATAAAAGGATAAATTTCACTCTCTATCATAATGCTAGCTTCCATCCCAAAAATAGGTTTAACCCCATTTTTTAAACAGGCCTCACTAAATTCTAAAGTCCCAAACATATTATTTTTATCTGTCAATGCTAAGGCATCTATATGCTTTTCTTTCGCATCAAGAATCAAATCTCTTATCAATATGGTACTATTTTGAAAACTATAAGCACTATAAACCTGTAAATGTCCAAACATATGATACCTCCTTTGTTCTTTATATTATATCAAAAAACATCTCTATAAGATACAACGAAACAAAAATTATTCTTGATGAAAGTATACCCTATCATTAGAAAAATAAGTTTTTTATTTATAAAATACAATGAAAAGAAAACAAAATTAACATAATTGCTATATATAAACATAAAACAACATAAATAAGCTGCATTAAATAAACAGCTTCAATACTCATCACCCATAACCTATATAAATATAAACCAATCAAATAGAAATGATACTGTAATTGAATGACTTTAAAACATCTCTGATTTAAAATAATCACAAGACTTATTAAAACAGCTATCAAATGAAATGGAATAATCCATCTATAACAAACCAATTGTAATATCATACATAGTGCACACAATAACTGCATCTTCTTTATTCTTTGTATCATCATCATTATCACCTACTCTATGATATGTTAAAAATACAAAAATAGACAATATTTAAACAAAAGAAAAAGTGAGCTCATTACTCACATTCCTTTAAAGCTTTTGCTAATTGATCAGGACAAGATGTTGACTTCATTCCACAGCGAATCCCTTCTAATCTAGAAATCACTTCATCCTTATCCATGCCTTCCACAAGTTTTGCAACCCCTTGCGTATTTCCAGAACATCCACCAATAAATTTTACACCTGTAACTTTTCCTTCTACCACATCAAAATCAATACGTGACGCACATGTTCCCTTTGTTTTATAACTATACATCTCTTTTCCCTCCTACTTTAATCTCTCTTTATCAATGACATAAAGTTTCTCATTATCTTTCAATCCACTAGATAATCTAATCTTTCCATCATCCAATAACCAAATTGCCTCAACACCTTCCAATGAATTAATTAATTTCAATCCATCTTCATAGCTCATTAAAAACACTGCAGAACTTAAGAAATCAGCTAAATCACTGTCCTCAGTAATAATACTCACACTTCTAAAATGAACAGCTGGATATAATGTATCAGGATCAATTAAATGATGATATCTCACACCATTAATATCCTTATAAAATCTCTGATAATCACCACTTGTCACAATAGATTCACCTTGTACAACTAAAACAGCTTCATTTTCAGCATTATCATCATTCTCATCATGTGCAAAATTACCATCCTTAGGAGATTCAATTCCTACACAAAACTGTTCCTGACATTCATCAAGATAAAAATCTCCTTCTTTCTTAATTTTTCTTTCCCCATGGCTTGCAACATTACCACCACCACTTAAAAGAAAATCTTCAACACCCATATCAATTAAATCCTGTTTAATCAATTCAATAGCATAACCCTTAGCAGTTGCACCAACATCCAAAGAAACATTTGCATCATCAATATACACCGTTTTCTTTTCTTTATCAATTTTAATGCTTTCAATACTTGTATGACTATTTGCCTTTTTTAATTCATCAGCAGTTGGTACTTCTCCAACCCCATCATGACTCTCTGCCTTTTCTCGATAATCATGCCAAACATCAATCACACTTCCAAACGCAATATTTACCTTATTAGAAATTGTCTTATTTCTTTCAATACATATTTCCAATAAATCTATAAGTGGCTGATCAACAACAACTGCTTCTTTTCCAGCTTTCTCATTAATTGTTTTGACATTATTAATATCATCATAAGACTTATATTTATCAAACAAATGATCATAATAATTCAAATCCTTCTCAATCAATTCACATTGTTTTTCGAAGTTATCTTCGCTTAACACATAAGCCATATAAGTTGTCACAGTATCAAACGGACCTGTAAACCTTCTACTCATATATTGATATTGAGATTTCTTTTGGCATCCACTTAATACTAACATCATCAATACTAAAACTAAACATATACTTTTCTTCAATTTCATCACCGTTAACCATTATACCAATAAATAAAAAAAACTGCGATATATTTTCGCAGTTTTTACATTTTTATTTTAAATTTTCTCCAGCTTCAGCAATAGCTTTTAAGAAAGCATCGATTGTAATTGTACATTTAGAAGCTAAATCAGTTCCAGTTTTTGGAGCTTTACCACCATGGTAATCTTCAGTTTCAATATTAGCAACATCAGCTACAGGTTTACCTTTGATTGCTTCTTCAAAAGCAGCAGCTTGTTCGTACCATTCTCCACCATCTTTGATTTTTCCAGCATCAGCAGAAGTTTTCTTCATACCATATTTTTCTTTTAATTCAGATTTAGTATCAGTAACACCTTTGTAAATTTGTGCAACATCAATTTTTGAATAAACGATTTTGTTATCAGCATCAGTAGCAACTAAAGCAATAGTTGTATTTAATTGTTTCTTTTCAGCATCGTTTTCCATTACATCACCGATAGCGATTTTTTCAGCATTTGCTTCTACAGCATTTTTAGCAGCTTTATCTACAGCAGCTAAGAAATCATCAATAGTGATTGTACATCCAGCAGCTAAATCAGTTCCAGTTTTTGCAGCTTTTCCACCATGGAAATCTTCTGTTTCAACAGCAGCTACTTCAGCAGGAGTTTTACCTTTAGCCCATTTTTCAAATGCAGCAGCTTGTTCATCCCATTCAGCACCTTCAGCAATTTTTCCATTAGCTTTAGATGCATTTTTCATACCATAAGCAGATTTACGTTCTTTTTTAGTTTGATCTAATTGAGTTTTTTCATCTCCACCTGGAGTAGATTGTGCAACATCAATATCAATGTATTGGATTTTTCCATCTTTATCTAATCCAATAGCAGCCATAGTAGAATTAACTTGACCTTCATCACTAAAGCTACTTACAACTCCTAAACCAACTTTTGCATATTTAGCAGCAGTATCTCCACCACCAGTTTCATCTTTTTTACCACATCCAACGAGTACAGTTGCTACTAGTGCAGATGCAGCTAATACTTTTACTAATTTGTTCATAAAATTCTCCTTCCCATATATCGTTTTTTGAACTACCTATATTATATATTGAAAGCGTTTATATAGCAAGATATTTTCACGTTATTCTGCTTTATTTCTCACATATTTCATCATATTTTTACTGTTCATGTGAATTTTTTAACTGATTTTATCAATGTTTTTTGTTTTTATATCTTTATGAAATTTTTCTTTTCTAAAATAGAAAATTTAATTTATTAAATATTATTTTTAAGAAGTTTAAAAGCATTAACATTCTTACCGTTCCATTATATAATGAAGTTAGGAGGAAAAAAATCATGAAACTATTAAATGCTATAAAAACTGTACGACTATTTCAAAAGAAAGAAAAACTCATTCCTATGATAACAAGATGGGGAAAACAACTTGACCCACAACATGTATTAGAAGAATATCCACGTCCACAATTAAAAAGAAAAGACTATATGAATCTCAATGGATATTGGCAGTATGCATTCACTAAAAATCATGACTTTCCTGAATCTTTTGATGGTCAAATCCTTGTTCCCTTTTCACCAGAATGTCAATTATCACGAGTATTGAGACAATTACAGCCCCTTGAATATCTTTGGTATGAAAGAGAACTAGATTTAGTCATTCAATCACACCAGCGCTGTCTTTTACACTTTGGAGCTGTTGATCAGATAGCAAGTGTTTATCTTAATCACAAATTAATAGAATATCATGTTGGTGGATATCTACCTTTTACAATAGATATAACAGACTATCTTTGTTATGAGCATAATTTACTAACAGTTTGTGTAGAAGATTTTTCAGATACTTCATATAGAAGCAAAGGAAAACAGCGACTCAACAGAGGTGGTATGTATTATACAGCACAAAGTGGTATATGGCAGACAGTTTGGTTAGAATGGGTTCCTGAAACATATATAAAAGATGTAAAAATTATTTCTGATTATGATAATGATCAAATTAAAGTTTCTATATGTTGGAATAAAAATTATGACTCGACTCTTTCTTTTATCATAGATGGGCAGCCTATAACAGATATCCAACAACAAGATGGCTACCACTGTATAAAAATTAAAAATAAAAAATCATGGACTCCAGATAATCCTTATCTTTATACATTAAAAATACAATCAAATGAAGATGAAGTAGAATGTTATTTCGCTATGCGTATTTATACAATTGAAAATGATAATCGAAATATTCCAAGAATCTGTTTAAATCATCAGTCCATTTTTATGCACGGTGTCCTTGATCAAGGATATTGGCCAGATGGTCTCTACACCGCACCAAGTGATGAAGCTTTGATTTATGATATTAAGAGTATGAAATCATTAGGATTTAATATGATTCGCAAACATATTAAAATTGAACCTTCTCGCTGGTATTATCATTGTGATCGTCTTGGTATGATTGTTTGGCAAGATATGGTGAATGGTGGGTCTCAATATCATACTTGGTTTATTACTTATATGCCTTCATTGATAAGTTGGACAAAAAAACATATAACTGATAATCATTCAAAACTTTTCTCACGAGAAAGTATCAATGGACAATGGGAATGGACATTGGAATGTAAGGAAACAGTTGAACATCTATCTTGCTTTCCTTGTATTAGTACATGGGTATTATTTAATGAAGGATGGGGACAATTTCAAACAAAAAAACTAACGAACTATATACATAAATTAGATGACACACGTATGATTGATTCTGCTAGCGGCTGGTTTGATCAGCAATGTGGTGATTTCAGAAGTGAACATCATTATTTTGATGAACCTAAAATGATCCCTGACACAAGAGCTTTTGTTTTATCAGAATATGGTGGCTTTGCTTGTCCTATTCAACAACATATGAGTGTTACAAAAGTATATGGATATGGCATTTATAAAAATGTTAATGACTTTTCTAAAGCCTATTATCATCTTTTAGATAAAACAATCAACCCACTAATCCAACAAGGCTTATGTGCAGCTATTTACACACAGTTAAGTGATATTGAAGAGGAAGTCAATGGTTTATTGACTTATGATAGAGAAATTTGTAAGCTTATAGAAAAAGATAATTTGATTAAAGAGAATTCTTAAAGAATTCTTTTCTTC
>NZ_HG005291.1:250754-265072 GCF_000455285.1 Candidatus Stoquefichus massiliensis AP9
CAACATCATTAAGGATAAAATGAACTTCATGGAATTCACACAATTACAAAAAGCAATCTATATCTTTAAAAATGGAATAACCCATGATATAATGGGAATTAAGGATAAGGTGGTTGAAATCATGAAGAGGAAGGTAGAACAATTCAATCAGGATGACAAGCTAAGGGACATGGCATTTAAACGAGACTTACAGAAGAAGGCAAGAGCAGGAGAAGTTAGAGATGCTTTTGATCAGGGCAAAGAGGAAGGTATTTCAATCGGAATCAAACTCATTATAACACTATTGAAAGAGTTGTATCCAAATACTGATACAAGCTTCTTAGAAGGCTTAAGTGCATTACAGTATGATCATATAGCGAATATGATTGCCAATAAGAAGAGTGTTGAAGAAATAAAGAATTACATAGAGAACAGTTGAATCTCATTGAAGATTGATTAAAAAAACAAACAATTAACAAAAAGAAGGCGAACTTTAATGATAAAATCATTAAGTCAACCTTCTTTTCTTAATTCTTTTGTTTCATCATTTTAAACAAATGAGTCAGTTTCATAGAATTACCATAAGATAATGTTCCACGACGATATAATTTTGCACCTATCATTCCTATTGCGAAAGTTGTTAAAACCAAAATAACCAATGAAATAATGATTTCAATAACAGTGACAGATCCCAGCGCCACATTAATAAACATACACATCCATGAAGTTAATGGTACATAACTAACAATTGTAGATAAAAGATCATTTGGATTTTGTAAAGTTATAAAGCTGATAAAGAACACAGCAATAATCAACAATTGTATTGGCATTGTTGCTCCATTCACTTCTTCAACTTTAGAACATAATGCTCCAATTGCTCCAAATAAGAAACTAAACAATAAATAACCAAATATACCAAACAAAGCAAACGTTACCCAAACAACTGTTGGAATGTTTAAGAACGGATCCAAAACATGATTCCATACATCAGCATTGATATGATAAGCAATCAAACAAGAACCTAAGATTAAAATAGTTTGTACAGCCCCAGCAATAGCTCCCGCAATGACTTTTCCAAAAATCATTGCATTTGGTGAGCAACTTGTGACTAATATTTCAACAGCACGATTACTTTTCTCACTTGCTACACTTACAGCGATTTGATTTCCATACAGTAAAATCATCATATATAAAACGAAAATCAAAATATAGGTATAAAAATAATTGTTCACTCCATCTGTTCCAAGAACATTTGTTTCATAATTTGCTGATGAATGATAAATTTCATTAACTTTCAAAGCATCATAATTCAATTCCTTTAATGCATTTACCTGATACTGCTGTTGTAGAACTTCCTGAAAATACACTGCTGTTCGATCATTTAATGATGAATTTTTAACATGATATACGAATTTCAATGGTTCTTGTAGTTCTATTCCAGCATCTACACTTCCATCTTCTACTTTATTTTTTAATACTGATAAATCATCTTCTAATGCAATATTATAATCTGGAAAACTTTGTTCAACAAATTCTAATCCACTTAAAATTCCCTGATTATCATAAATTAACATATCTTTATCTTTTGATTCAGTAACTTGATTATTCTTTCCATCTTGATTTTCTTTTTTATCATTAAAGAATCGCGGCATAGACAATAAAACAAATGCTGCAAGTGCTATTAACACAATAGAAAGTAAATATGATTTCTTTCTCATCATTGTTTCTAATTCAAATTTTATAACAAGGAAAAACTGTTTCATTCTTCATCACCAGCCTTTGCAACAAAAATATCTGTTAAGGATGCCTCATATACTTGGAAGACATCTAAATCAACACCGAACTCCAACAATTTCATAAGGACATCTTTTTTACTAACATTTGGTAATAATTCAACAATATAACCTTCTTCTCTTTCTTCAAATACCTTTAATAAATTCACACACTTATTTAACAAAATATCTTTAAATACTTCTTGAGAACTTGTTGAGCGTAAAACAAGACGATTCTTACCATATTCTTTTTTTATCTGTTTCAAGTTTCCTTCTAAAACAACTTGACCATGATGTAAAATCACAATATTTTCACAAAACTCTTCAACATAATTCATTTGATGAGAAGAAAATATAACTAACTTTCCTGCTTCAATTTGTTCTTGGACAACTTCTTTTAATATTTGTGAATTCACTGGATCTAGCCCAGAAAACGGTTCATCCAATATAACAATATCTGGATTACACATCAATGTTTGTGCTAATTGTACCTTTTGCTGATTTCCTTTGCTTAAAGTATCTAACACACGATTTTCATATTCCTCTATTCCTAGTCTTTTCAGCCATTTTTTCAAGTTATTTTTAGCTTGTGTACGTGTTGTTCCACGTAACATTGCTAAATAAATAAGTTGTTCAGATACTTTCTTCTTTGGATACAAGCCACGTTCTTCTGGTAAATAACCAATGTTGTATTCACTTGCATGGAATGGTTGACCATCCATGAGTATTTCCCCCTGATTTGCTTTAAAAACATCCATTAAAATACGGATTGTTGTTGATTTTCCTGCACCATTACGTCCTAATAATCCAAGTGCTTTTCCACTTGAAATCGAAAAAGAAACACCGTGCAAAACTTCATTTCCATCAAAGCTTTTATGTAAATCATTGACTTTCAATTCCATCATTATCCCTCCTAGACACTATCATTATAGCTTATGTTTGTCGATTATGCAATATATATTTTACATTTGATAATTATATATTGCAAATGTAACTTATATAAAACATATTAACTTGAATTTTTATGAATAATCTATATAATAAAGATAGAAAGCTAGGTGAAGTGCTATGAAAAATTTGAAGATCAAAATGGCACGCATGGAATTAAACATGTCACAGGAAGAACTTGGAAATAAAGTAGGTGCAACAAGACAAACCATTGGATTAATTGAATCCGGGCGTTATAATCCTTCAATTAAATTATGTATTAATATTTGTATTGCATTACATAAGCACCTAGATGATTTGTTTTGGGACGAATCATACGATAAGGAGGAACTTTAAATGAAACAAAGTCTATTAAAGGATATGATTCATTATGCAAAAACAAAGGGTCGTGCACCTTTAGATGAACGACAAATGAATACATTAAAAGACCAATATGTAGAACTCGCTAAATCTACGATTCTTGGATGTTTGATTTTTATTATATTATATGGTTATATGGATATCAAAAATATGGAATCCTCTTTTAATTTTTTGGCTTTATCAAGCAGTTATCTTGGTGCTGTAACCTTTTACTATCTTGTGCGCTTTTGTTATCAGCAAGTGATTGGGATTGATGTTAATTTTGAAGTATTGGTTATACCGGCTTTGTTTTTTACACCCAATTTAATCATGAATACAATTCATATAATAGGTAGTCTCTTTAATGCAGGTAAAAATTTCTATTATATAACATCTTTCCTTTGGCCACTCTATGCTATTCTATTATATCTTGGTGTCAATAGAGTCTATCAAAAAGGAAGTATTGTTCAAGAACAGTTATTAGAAAAAGGTGAAATTCATTTTCGCTCACGTAAACAGGCTGTTAATTATCTTATTACTATTATTATTATTTTAGCAATGCTTCCTATATCATATGATTTTCTTTTTCAAACAGGACTTGTTGCTGGAACTCTTTTTACTCTTTACATCATCTGGTACTATGGCTTTTCAACCCCTCATAATGAATATATTCTTGATGAAAATGGCTTAACTTTTTACAAAACATTATGGAACCATGAGGGTGCAAAACTCTTATATAATGATATTCAATATATTGAACAAAGAGATACATTTAATATTGGTTATGCTAAAGATAAAGTGCTTGTTCATTGTAAAGATGGTAAAGAATATATGTTATTTCCTGAAAATGCCTATCAATTCTGTGTTGAATTAGAAAATAATTTATTATAAAAGTCATACCTTCAAGTATGACTTTTATAATACTATTCTACTTGCTTTTTCTCTTTATCTACATCTTCAACACTCATAAACATAAAGACTGTACCAATGATTGAAACAATAGCACCAATCATTAAGACTTTTGAAACACCAAGAGCATCCAATAAGACTCCACCTGCTAAACTTGCAAATACACTTGCTAAAGTCATTGCACCAGTTACTAGAGCTTGCCCTTTATTCATATCATGTTCATCAACTAACTGGCTGACATAATAAACAGATGCTGGAATAAAAACCGCATAAGCTAACATTTGCATCACCTGTGCAACATAAATCATAAACATATTCACAGCAAAATATGTAAGAACATGTTTCACACTAAAGAAAACTGCTGAGATAATCATCATTCGACGACATCCAATCTTCTTTTGGAATTTTGTGAATAAAGCCATTGTTGGAAGTTCTAATAATGCAGCCAGAAAAATTGCATTCCCCATATCAGCACTATTTCCACCAATATGATTGACAACTTGAATAAAGAAGTTATTAATCACAGAATGATCAAAGAACAAAAAGACCGTTGCTACTAATAAAAACATAAAAGTTTTATATTTCTTAACAAATTGTCCCATTGACAATTGATCATGGACTTCTTGCTTTTCCTCATGAACAATTTCATCCTTACCGCCAGGTAAATAGAAAGTATAAACAAACAATAAAGCACAAAGTGATAACCCAACATAGAAAAAAGGTAATAATTCAGGACTAAAAATAGCCACAACATTTCCTAATATTAGAGACATCACCGCATAAGCAACAGAACCAATCCCTCTCGCTAAACCAAAATTAATATGAATCCCATGTTTTTCAAAAGCAAATGTTAATGAATTAATAAATGGCTGTAATATTAACATTAAAGTAAAAACAACAATTGTTAACACAACCATTATGATAGATGCTCCTGAAATAAAACTTAATAATAATGACAATACAATAATAGCAACCAAAATAATTGATATTAACATTCTTAAAGATAATTTTGATGTTTTATCCATATATGATGCAACAGCTGGTTGTCCAAATACGGCTAAAATATTTGAAATAGATAAAACAATTCCAATTGTTGTATTATCAAACCCCTTGTCTAATAAAAAGACAGATGCATATCCAATCATGGCACAACAAATCATCCAATAGAACCCATGAATACATGCATAGCGAATATCTAAAGACTTATTTTTCATTCCTCTTCCTCCTCACCTTGTTATCATACTACAAATGATAAATAAAAACTAAAATAATTCAAAAAAAGAAAATAAATTCTCAAACCTTTGAAAACTTATCCTCATTTTCTTTAATACATTGAGCAATGCGTTCTTGTACATGATGAGCAATCTCCGTACTATTCATATCTTTATAATCATCATAATAAATAGGTTCTAAATAATGAATTTGAGCATCTACAGGTGCAATTGTATTATTATCAAATACCTTATAACAATCAATCAAAGCAACAGGAACAATAGGTTTCTTTGCATCAACAACAGATTTAAAAGTTCCCCCTTTAAATTCAAGCATTTGATTTTGTTTACGACATCTTGTTCCCTCAGGAAAAATAACATAATTTCTACCAGAACTCATTTCTTTTGTAGCCTTTTTAATAATCTTCATAGAAGCTCTTAAATTTTGACGATCCATTGCTTCAAACTGCAGCATTTTTAAAACTTTACCCAATACAAAGACACTCATTAATTCTTCTTTAACAATGGCTTTAAACGGTTTATCATGTGTTCCAAATAAGATCAATGCATCAAATAATCCCTGATGATTGGGTGCTAACAAATACCCTTGTTCTTCAGGTAAGTTCTCCACCCCATAACAATGAATATGAACTCTTGATTTAGAATTAATCTTACGAATCATCTTTTGTCCAAAATCAAATCTTTCCTCAAAAGATGTTTCATCTAAATGTTTATTATAATAACGAATCTTTAATAACCATCCTGGTATACGATATAATAATCTTATAATTAAAAATAATATTCTTTTCATTTTGTACCTCTTTGATAAATCTGTAAATCAAATGTTTCAAACGGTTTTGTTTCTTTTAACTCAAAGCCATATTCATCAAAATCAGGAAAATACGTTTCTCCTTCATACTTTCCAGGAATTCTAGAAATTAATAATTGATCAGCCAATGGTAAAGACTGTTGATAAATAGAAGCTCCTCCAGAAATAAATAAATCTTCTCCTGAATCTTTATACTCCTGAATGACTTCTTCTAATGATGTTCTCACTTCTACTCTCTCATCATCAAATAATTCAAAACTTACAACTATTGTTTTACGATTAGGTAATGGTCTTCCAATAGCCATATATGTTGTATATCCCATTAAAATTGTTTTATTGATTGTTGTTTCTTTAAAATGTTTTAAATCTTCTTTATTATTCCATGGCATACCATTAGATGATTCTTTTTTCCCTATTAACTGGTTATCATCCATTGCAACAATAATACTAATCATTAAACACTCACCTTCCCAACTAATTTACCATAGCTCTGATAATTTTCTATTTTTATATCGTCTATCTTAAAATCAAAAATAGATTTCACTTCTGGATTTAATTTCAACTGACACAATGGAAGTGGATCTCTAGAAATTTGTTCCTTAACAACATCAAAATGATCTTTATATATATGAGCATCACCAATTGTATGAACAAACTCTTTTGCCTCATATCCACAAACCTGAGCCAGCATTTCTGTAAACAAAGCATAAGACGCAATATTAAACGGAACTCCCAAAAAGGTATCAGCACTTCTTTGATAAAGCTGACAAGACAAATACTTTCGATCATGAGAAACATAAAACTGCAAAAATGCATGACATGGTGGTAAAGCCATTTCATCAACTTCAACAGGATTCCATGCACAAATAATATGTCTTCTTGAAAATGGATTATTTTTTAGCGAGTCAACAAGTTTGCTCACTTGATCAACACCCTGGTTATTAAAATTACGCCATTGTCTCCCATATACTGGTCCAAGTTCTCCATATTTTATAACAAAAGAATCATTTTCAGGTAATTCTTTTATTTTTGCAACAAATTCATCCAATGATTCTCCTTGATAATCTTCTGATTTCTTAAAGATTTCATATGGCCATTCATTCCATATTTTGACATTTCTATCTACTAAATATTTAATATTTGTATCTCCCTTAATGAACCATAACAATTCTTCCGCAATAGGTCTTAAAAACATTTTCTTGGTTGTCATTAAAGGAAAACCTTTTCTTAAGTCATAACGTGTCTGATAACCAAAAACACTACGTGTTCCTGTTCCAGTACGATCTGAACGATCTTCTCCATTATCTAAAATATATTGACACATTTCTAAGTATTGTTTCATTACTTTCACCTCTTGCTTATTATATATGAATAAATCATTATTGTCATCAAGAAAAAAACATGATGATTAAAGAACAATCTTTAATCATCATTGTGAGAACATTGAATTCTATAACGTTCCATCATTTCCTTAAAAATTTCACCATTTGATGGTGGTGTATATGTAATCGCATTGGCCCCTGCTGCAATAGCCTCTTTGATTGTTTCTTCATTAGGTCCACCTGTTGCAATAATAGGAAAATCCATATCAATATTTCTTAAAGCCTTAATAATTTCTACTGTATTCTTACCTCCAGATACATTGACAATACTTGCACCTGAATGAAGCATTCTTTCTTCTAATGGTTCATCTAAAGAAACAATTGTTAAAACAATAGGAATATCAACAATTTCTGCTAAATCCTGGACAAATCTGGTTTTTGTTGGAGCATTCAAAACCACTGCAGATGCGCCATTTAATTCTGCATCTAGCGCAATATTATTAACTCTTGGTCCAGAAGTCGTTCCTCCGCCAACACCTGCAAATACAGGCTTTTGAGCAACTTCAATGATGGATTTTGTAATCTGCATTGTTGGTGTAAACGGATAAACTGCAATAACTGCATCAGCATTACAATTGGCTATCACAGCAACATCAGTTGAAAAGACCAGAGACTTAATTCTTTTTCCATTAATATTGATTCCAGAAACATCATAAATACATTCTGGAACTTTGACAATATGTCTTAATTTTGATTGAACGATTGGCATTTGTTTTGCCATTTTCTTCACCTCACTTAGTTATTTATTATACTTCTTTTTTATGAATTCACTGTTAAGAAATGATACAATGCCCCTAATAAATTCGCATCATTATGATATTGGCAAGTCAATACAGTTGGTCTGATTTTCGCATGTGTAAAATGTTCAAATATAATATCTAATCTTTGATTCACTTCATCCAGCAAATCATCTCTTACACTAATACCTCCACCTATGACAATCTTTTGTGGATCATAAGCATACTGTAAATTATAAATACCATTCGCTAATACAAAATAATATTTATCAACAACCTTTTCATAAATCGGATCATCATGATAATGATCAAATATTTCTTTTCCATCTAAAGTTTCCTTATCAATACCTTTTAACCTAGCGACTTCTCTGACAACAGCCATAGTTGAACCAACATCTGACCATGTTTTCATTTCATGCGTTTCAAAATCAAATTCAGCAATCATGTAACCAAACTCTCCACCATGAAGATGTTCACCTTTATGAATACGTTTATCCTTAACAACCGCTCCACCAATACCCGTTCCACTCACTATAAAGCAGCAGTCATTCACATCACTGGCCGACCCTTTCCAAACTTCTGCCAATGCTGCACAATTGGCATCATTTTCCATCTCTACACGCATTTGAAAACGTTTTTGTAAATCATCTTTAATACATGGTCCATGAATATAATCAAGTGCACTTGATCCTCCAATGATTCCTTTTTCACTATCTACTGCTCCAGGCATGCTTAAAGCAAGACCTTCAATATCTTCATACTTTTTAAATACATTTTCAATCACATCATAAAATTCATTTAATGTTGAAGGTGTTCTTTGAGAATCAGTTTCTAATATCTCTCCTTCCGCATTAAGTAATCCAAATTTTAAAGATGTTCCACCAACATCAACACATAAATATTGTTTCATACATACCTACCTTCCATCATTCTTTATTCATTATAACATCAAAAAGACTGATAAGGAAATCATTTTTAATTGATAATTTTTTATAAAAATTTCATAAATCGACACAAAAAGTCCACAACTTTTTGCTATGATATAGATAGATGATAAGAGACCTCATAAATTATCATCTAGAATTCAATCCTTTTCCTCTATATCAAAGGAACATAGATGCAAGATATTATCTTGCATCTATTTGTTTAAAAGACCAAAACAATTCATGTTTTGGTCTTTTTGATTACTCTGCTGTACATAGATGAATGATGTTATTAACTACATCTTCCAATGATTTATCATTAATAACATGATAATCACATGCCTGTAAATATAATTCATGTCTTTGCTGATAAAGTTCATATAGTTTTTGAGGTCCATCTTTTAACAAAGGACGTGTTGATATCTCAACATCGCTTAATATATTTTCAACAGGACGATCTAAATAAATAAGAGTTCCATGATGATGTAATGCATCAATATTTTTTTGATTTTTAATGACACCACCACCAGTAGATATAATATAGCCTTCTTTTTGTCCAACTTCCATGCAGCAGATTGTTTCTCTCTCACGGAAATAAGCTTCTGAAATATTAAACATTTCAGGTATCGTCATTTTGTATTTATCAACAAGATATTCATCTATATCAATAAGTGGACGTTTTAATTGTTTTGACAACAACTGAGAAATTGTTGTCTTTCCACATCCCATCATTCCTATTAAAACAATATTTTTCATACAGTCTCCTATTTTTTAACATATTGTCCAAGCACGCGTAAAGTAATGGTATGAGCTTTCATATCCTCTAATGCCTGAATAATATTTTGATTTTCTAGATTACCTTCAAAATCTACATAGAAATAATATTCCCATGGTTTTGCTTTGATAGGACGAGATTCAATACGTAACATATTAATTTGATGATCATTAATTATTTTCATAACCTGATAAAGTGTTCCTACCTGATGACTTAATGTAAAGACAATACTCACATGTGTCGCATCTGTTGATTTTTCAAGATGTTTTCCAAAGATAATAAATCTGGTTGAATTGTTTTGAATATCCTGTATATTTTCTTGAAGAATTTCTAAATCATATAACTGAGCTGCCTTATCTGATGCAATAGCAGCTATTTGAGGATTTTGACTTTCAGCAATATATTTTGCAGCTGTTGCTGTATTCACATATTCTCTTTGTTTCATCTTTGGATGTTGAGATAAGAATTGTGATGATTGTAATAAGCCCTGGGGATGAGAATAAACTTCTTTTATACCTTCAATACATGCTCCTTTTATTCCCAATAAGTGTTGAGAAACAGAGATATTTTGTTCACCTACAATATAGAATCCATAATCTCTAATGGAATCATAATTATCATTAATAGCACCTGTTGAGGAATTTTCTAATGGCACAACACCATAATCTATTTCATTATTTTCTAAAGCCTTAAAAACATCTTCAAAATTCTTATAATTTTTTCTATTGGCTGATGAACCAAAATAAGATGTCAATGCTGTTTCTGAAAACGAACCGGGTACACCTGGATAACCGACTATAATATGATCATGTTGTGGTGATGATAAATCAAAAACATGATCAGTAGGAATAAATGAGGCTTGATATGTTTTTGAAATATTCATCATATCTAAAATAAAACTTTTTGCATACTCTTTAAGTTCCTCATTATGAATACGATTCACGTTCTTTTCAACAACTTGTGCTTCTCGAGCAGCCTGAAAAATATCCATATGATTAGCTAATTTATATGTAATAACATCTTTAGCTACATTCATTCTTTTCTCAAATAATGCAATCATTTCTTTATCAATTGCATCTATTTCTTCTCTACACTGGTTTAAGTCTTTCATATATCACCCATCATATCCAATATTCCTAATGCAACCATAGATTCTACAACAACAACTGCTCTAGGAACAATACATGGATCATGCCTTCCTGTAATTTCTAATTCTGTATTTTCTTTTGTTTTGACATTAATGGTTTTTTGTTTTTGAGAAATAGAAGGTGTTGGTTTTATTCCTACTCTCAATACAATAGGCATTCCATTGCTGATGCCTCCTGTAATTCCACCATTATGATTTGTCTTTGTTTTGATTTGATCATGGTCATAATAATAACTATCATTAGCCTCATGTCCATACAATCCAGTGATTTTTTCTCCCAAACCAAAACTCACACTTTTTACAGCAGGTATACTAAAAAGTAATGGTGATAAATGTGATTCAATAGAATCAAAGAATGGATTTCCTAATCCAGCTGGTACATGAATGACAGCACACTCAATCGTTCCACCAACTGAATCCTGATTCATTCTGGCTTTTTCTATTATTTCTTGCATTGTTTCAAAAACACCTTCATGAAGTGTTGGATATTGCTGCTGCAATAAAGTTTCAATATCTTGTGATGTGATATCAACGCCAAATGAATCATCATAGACATTATGAATACTTTGAATATGTGCTCCTACTAGAATTCCTTTTTGTCTCAAAATCTGTCTTGCCACACTGCCTGCAAAGACAATTGGTGCAGTTAAACGTCCTGAAAAATGTCCTCCACCACGAACATCATTATATCCTTTATATTTGATATATGCTGGATAGTCACTATGCCCAGGTCGCATACATTCTTTTAATAAAGAATAATCTTTAGAATGCTGATCACTATTTTCAATCATGGCACAAAGTGGTGCTCCTGTTGTAACACCATCAAGAAGTCCACTCATAATCTGAACTTCATCTTTTTCAACACGGGGTGTTGACATTTTATTTTGTCCTGGAGCACGTCTTTTCATATGCCATCGTATTTCATCCATATCAAGATGAATACCCGCTGGTAGATGACCTATGACAATTCCAATAGCCTTTCCATGACTTTCACCAAACAAAGATAATTCGATGTTAGTTCCCCAATTCGCACTCATCAAAGATACCTCCTAACATTTGAAAATGTTCCCAAAAACTTGGATATGATTTCTTAACACAATCCTTTTTATCAATTATGACTTTATCCTGACAAACTGTTGAAGCAATAGCTTCCATCATAGCCATACGATGATCATTATAAGAAGAGACACACCCTCCTCTTAATTGTTCCACACCTTCAATAATCATAGAATCATCAAATTCCTGTGCTTGCCCTCCTAATTGCTGAATGACTTCTACAGTTGCATGTAAACGATCACATTCTTTGATACGCAAACGTCCAATATGCTCTATTTTTGATGTTCCTTTTGCGAGAGCACAAGCTAAAGCAATAACAGGAATAATATCAGGACATTGTGAACCATCGATTGTTGTAGATACTAATTGTTGTGAAATCATCTGATATCCATCTTCTTTTTTTATTAACTCACAACCCATTCTTTCTAAAATAGCAATGGCTTCCTTATCGCCCTGATAAGATTCTAAATTTAAATCTTTTAAAATAACATCATTATGAAATGCTCCTGCAACGAGATAAAAAGCTGCCTGAGAAAAATCTGCTTCCACACGATAATTATGAGGATAATAATGCTGATTTCCAGGGATAATAAGTTCTTGATAATCATGATTAATGATTTGAATACCATATTGATTTAACATTTGTAAAGTTAAATCAATATACCCTTTTGATTCTAATGGTGAAGTTATTTTAATAACGGAACCCTCATCCATAAGTGGCAAAGCAAATAATAGACCACTAATAAACTGTGAAGAAACATTTCCAGGAATTTCAAACTCCCCACCATGTAATCTCCCACGAACATATAAATCCAAACAATTCTCTTTATATAAATAAGAGATTCCCTGTTTTTCAAATATATCATAATAAACATCTAAAGGTCTTTTTCCCAAACGACCTTCTCCAAAAAAATGTATATTAGCTTCACAAACTATTGAAATAGGAACCATAAATCTTAATGTAGACCCTGATTCACAGCAATCTATTTCACATTGATTTTTTAAAAATGTTGTTGTCCCATCTATTTCTAAATAATCATCATATTCAAAAATCATTGTCCCTAATGCTTTCATTGCTGAAATGGTTGCTTTAATGTCTTGTGAATATTCTATATTTGTTATTGTACTCTTTCCTCTCGCAAGCGAAGCACAAATAATAGCACGATGAGCCATACTTTTAGAAGGTGGTACACTAACACTTCCTTTTAATTGATGTGGTGTGATTTGAACTGCCATCTTATACCTCCTCTACTTCATCAATAAATGATAAATCACTTGGATAAATATATGATTGTCCTATCTCATGCAATAAAACATAGGATAATTTTTGATGAATATTCTTTTTATCTAAAGCCATTGCTTCTTTTAAATCAGATGTATGAAGATCAGCAGCACTTGGAAGATTATATTTTGATACTACATCTTGTATCTTTTTTGCAGTTCCTGCTTTTGTCAGCCCTTTTAACTCAGCAATACGTGTTAACTGAACCATACCAATACTCACTGCTTCTCCATGAGAATATCTTTCATAATGATAATATTGTTCAATCGCATGTCCTAAAGTATGTCCAAAGTTTAATGCTAAACGATCCCCAAAATCAAATAAATCCTTTTCAACAACATCTCGTTTTAAATCAACACAACGATAAATAATTTCATCAATATTTTGATACAATTCATCAAATGATGAATAACTTTCTAAACAATGAAATAAATCTTTATCAAAGATACAGCCATATTTAATCACTTCACCCATACCATCATTAATAAATCTTTGATCTAAAGTTTTTAATGTGAGTGGATCAATAAGAACAACGCTTGGATGTTTAAAAGCTCCTACAAGATTCTTCCCTTCAGGTAAATCAACTGCAACTTTTCCTCCAACACTCGAATCAACTTGTGCCAGCAATGACGTAGGAATTTGTACAAACTTAACGCCGCGCAAAAATGTACTCGCAACAAAACCAGCCAAATCACCAATAACACCACCGCCAAGGGCAATAATTAAATCTGTTCTTGTTAATGGAAATGAAAGCAACTGACTATAAAGGCTAGGTAAAATATCAAATCTCTTTGATTGTTCACCATGAGGAACAATAATATGTCCAACTTGATATTTTAATTGTAGCTGACTTTCAATTTGATGACCATAATATCCAAAAACCTGATCATCAGAAATAATCACAATTTTCTTTCCCTGATATAATGGTTCGATATATTGCAGAACATGATTCAGCAATCCTTGCTGAATAAAAATAGAATAACTGTCTTTTCCTAAGTTAACTTTCATTTCCATAATTTCACTCCTAAA
>NZ_HG005292.1:0-7061 GCF_000455285.1 Candidatus Stoquefichus massiliensis AP9
ATGAAAGAAATATTTTATAAGTTATTAAGATTAATCGCAAAAATTGGATTTATCTATGCACTCATTTTAGTTAATGTAATTTCTGTAAACCACATGTATGAAATGAGAGAACCATCTGAATTAATGAAATATAAAAAATAGGAAAGGGAATGGAAAACTGATACCAATGTGACATTTATTTAAATAATTTCATAGAAATTTAAAGATATTAGATATTCATTTTTATATAATTTTGATTATTCTATTTAAAAGAATATAAATTGTATTTAGTAGAAATAATATTAAAAAGGAGTTGGAAAAAGTATGAATAAGTTTTTATGAATCATTTTTTCAATTATTACTGTTTTATCTGTTTGTGTAATGGTGTGTTTTTCTTGTGAAAATGTTTTGGCACATAATGGATATTTAACATGGAATAATGACGCTAAACTAATTAATGGTGTTGGTAGCTATGGGTCACATGTAAGATATTTTTGGATTGACAGTTCTGCTTCTGTCCACACAAGTCAAATAGATCAAGTTAGAAATGAGTGGGTTAATACAACGAGTATATTAAGAACTTCAATTCTCATTAAAAAATATCAAATCAAAGTAGTTCTGTTTTTGACATATATAAAAAACAAATATATGCTCATTCAACAGGGATTATAGGACAAAGTTATTTTTATAACACATCTAATTCAGATATGGGCGTGCCAACGTACAATTATAAATGGACAAAAATTGTCTTGAACACTTCCGTTTTTAATGCTCAATCTAGTTTTGATCAAAGAGGAACAATTGCACACGAATTTGGTCATTGCATGGGGTTAGCACATTCTACAGATCCAAATAGAGTAATGACTCAACTAGGTAATGGGGATAGTAGAAGAAAAGTTGCTAAAGCAACATACACAGATTTAGCTACTATTAATCATTTATATGGATAAGGAGGATGTTATATATGAGAAAAAAAACAGTAGTACCTATTATTTTAGTGGCATTTGTCTTGACATTGGTTGGATGTAATCATGAAACGACAGTTACTCAAGATATTGTAGATAAAACAGTAGCTGTGAATAGCTTTCATCCAAAAGACTATCCAAATAAAATTGAAGTGTCTTCGACATTAGATTTTGCAAAAATCTATCAAAATGTGGATGAACTATATGAAGATTCTCAAAATGTTGTCTATGGAAAAGTTAAAGAAATTGCATATATTGACGATTCTGGAGCAGCAATAACGAGTTATAAATTTTTAATAGAAAACTCATATAAAGGTTCTTTAAAAGAAAATGATATGATTTCTGTCTTGGCAGTTGGTGGATATGTTCGTTTACAAAAATTTATTGAAGTTTTTGGTGATGCGAAATTTAAGGATTATTCTGAGTCAAAGCGTAATCAAACGGTTATTCAAGAAAATGTTATGGGTGCTCCTTTACCTCAAGAAAATGAAAAATATCTGTTATTTTTATCTGATCCGATTAAAGATGAATCACCATTACCTGATGGTGCATATTCTGAAATAGGTGCTTTTATGGGAAGATATTATGATAAAGGAAATGCACGAAACGGAAATACATTAAGTAGATATGTACCTAAAGATGAACCAGATTTTTATGGTGGAGAAAATGAAAATTATTCTTTATCTAAATTTGAAAATATTTTACAAAAGAAATAGGAACTCATTTTATATAATGCATCGCTTTTTGCATGCTTTTCAATCAAAACAAAGACACACATCACTTACATATTCATTCTATTATCAAAAACTTACGTGCCCATATTATATCACAACAAGAAAATACATTTCATAAAACATTTAACGAATTCATATTTCTTATAGAAGATATAAAACTGAAATAAAACAACTTTTGAAAAGTTATTTCATTTCAGTTTCTTTTCGTATTATTCTATTTCAATATAATGATCTACAATATAAGTTGTAGCAAATATAAATCCAATATCCAATACTAAGTAGAAGAGTGCTAATCCTATTGAAAATGTATCTGTAAAATATACACCAAAACACATATCCATCATCCACTCAATTATAAAATTTAAAGCAAAGTATACAGCAACTCCAAATAAAACACGATGCTTTCTTAACCACTTTGTATGTGTCAGTGTTAATGAGAAATAAATACTTGTCACAATAAAAATCAAAGTCGTTCCAAAAACTAAAATATTAACTATAAGTTGTACTGGATTACTCGCAATATAACTCATAAACTCATAAGCCATAATTCCTAGACCACGCCATAAATCCATTAAGTTTAATGAATTTTCTAATAATGCCATTGTTATTGTCATTAAAAACATACCTGCCACTAATATAAACATGCCAATAACAAGCCAAACAATACTCATAATCACTTTAGCTACAATTAATTGTAAACTTGTCACTGGTAAAGTTAAAGTTAAATAACTTGGTTTACCAAACATTGAACGATAATAATTCATAAATATACTGACAAACAAAGCAATACAAATTCCTAAAATCAATACAGAGAACCCAATACCAAATATAACTGATATCACTGGAATATTGACAAATATTTGTAAGGTTACAAAAAATGGAAATATCAAACATCCTAATAAAAAAACACCAAAAGCAATAAAGAAAGTTCTCATTGAATGTATAAACTCATATTTCATTAATTTTAACATTTAAATTCCTCCCTAAAGATTTCATCAATAGATGCTTGTCTTTGCATTCTTAAATTCTCACTATCTTCATGTAATACAATCTCACCTTTTCTTAAGAAAATCACTTCATCAAATATTTTCTCAATATCTGATATCAAATGAGTAGATAGCAATATTGTTGCATCTTGTTCATAATTATTTAAAATAACATCTAAGATAAAGTCTCTAGCGGCTGGATCCACTCCCCCAATTGGCTCATCTAAAATATATAACTTTGCTTTTCTAGACATAACTAAAGCTAATTGAAATTTCTCTTTCATTCCTTTAGAAAGTTCTTTAATCTTAACACCTTTATTAATTTCCATTCTACTCATCAAAGATGTTGCTTTTTGATAATCAAAATCTTTATACATATCTACAAAAAGACTTAATGCATCAGTTGTTGTCATCCAATTTTCAAAATAAGGCTCATCTGGTAAATATGAAATAATTTCTTTTGAATGAACTCCTAATGGCTTCCCATCAATACTAATCTCACCTTGATAATCTTTTAATAAACCATTAAGAATTTTAATTAAAGTTGTCTTTCCACTACCATTAGGACCTAATAAACCAATGATTTTTCCACTTCCAATTTTTAAATCAATATTCTTCAATACTTGTTTCTTTCCATAATACTTATTCAAGTTCTGAATTTGAATTAAATCCGTCATATTCATCCTCCTCTTCGAGATATTCAATTATCTCTTTTTGACTTACTCCTAATACTTTCATTTGTTCAATAAACATTTGAATATTTTCTATAATCTTCTTTTTTCTACATTCTTTAATAAGCTGTAAATTATCTGATACAAATCTACCAACAGCTCTCTCTGTGCGAATAAAACCCTCACGTTCTAACTCAGAAAAAGCTCTTTGAATTGTATTAGGATTCACTTCCAATTCCATAGCCAATTCTCTTACCGAAGAAATTTTATCTCCTGGTTGTAATGTTCCATTCATAATTTGAACTTTAATATCTTCAACAACTTGTAAATAGATTGGAGCATTGGCATCAAAGTGATTCATATAACCACCATCCTTACTGTATTAATACACTAATACAGTAACACAGTGTAATTCATTTGTCAACTCTATGATTATTATTATTCATAATATTCTCTATTTCTGTTTATAATGAGAATATGTTATAATGAATAACAGTTGGAGGTATTCTTATGAAAGATGGATTTGTAAGAGTTGGCTGTGCTAGTTTTGAAATACAGCTAGGTCAAGTCAAAGAAAATGCTAAGCATATTATTGAATATGCCCAAAAAGCAAGTCAAGATCATGTAAAAGTTTTGGTGTTTCCAGAATTATGTTTAACTGGCTACACCATTGAAGATTTATTTTATCAAAAACGTATTATCAATGAAGTTTATGCTCAAATTGACGAAATTTTAGATTTAACATATGAGTTAGATATGTTCTTAGTTATTGGTGCACCTTTAATACATATGAATAAGCTATATAATTGTGCTATTGTCATATGTGATGGTGAAATCTTAGGTGTTATACCTAAAACATTTATACCTACTTATCATGAATTTTATGAAGGACGTCATTTTGCAAGTGCTCCAAAAGAAACAACAGAAATCCTAATTAATGGAGATTATTATCCTTTTGGGACTGATATCATTTTTGAATCACATCAGCAACAGCATTTAAAAATTGCAGTTGAAATTTGTGAAGATTTATGGGCTCCATTACCACCAAGCACAAGACATTGCTTAAATGGTGCAACATTAATCCTCAATCCTTCTGCTAGTAATAATTTAACGACAAAATCAGATTATCGTCGTTTATTAGTCTCTTCACATAGTGCCAGACTGGTTTGTGGATATGCATATTGTAATGCAGGATTAGGTGAATCAACAACAGATGTTGTTTTCAGTAATCATCACATTATTGCTGAAAATGGAACTCTTTTAGAGGAATCTATCCAATATGAAGAGGGATATATTTATACAGATTTAGATTTAGATAAACTTCTCAGTGAACGTATTGAAATGACAACTTATACGACTCAAAATGATGATTATCTCTACGTTCCTTTTGAAATAGATACTGAAGAATTAGAAATAGAACGTTATTATGATCCCCATCCTTTTGTTCCAAGTCGACCAGAAGAGAGAGCATTACGCTGTAAAGAAGTTTTTGATATTCAAATTTATGGTCTTATTCAAAGATTAAAAGCAGCCCGTATAAAGAAAGTTGTCATAGGGATATCAGGAGGATTAGATTCAACATTAGCCTTATTAGTCGCAAGTATGGCCTATCAAAAACTAGGTTATCCTTCTACAGATATTATCGCAGTGACAATGCCTTGTTTTGGAACAACATCTCGAACAAAAAATAACGCTTTAAAAATGATGGATGAATTAAAAGTAACTTCTCAAACAGTTGATATTACAAAAGCTGTTTTACAGCATTTTGAAGATATTGGACATGATGAAAATATTCATGATGTTACATATGAAAACACACAGGCTCGTGAGAGAACACAAGTTTTAATGGACATTGCTAACCAAGAAGGAGGTATTGTTATTGGGACTGGTGATTTATCTGAAGTGGCTTTAGGCTGGTCTACATATAATGGTGATCATATGAGTATGTATGCAGTCAATGTTTCAGTACCGAAGACATTAGTTCGATATCTTGTTGATTATGTTTCTTCGCTTTATCAAGGACAGCCATTAGAAACTATCTTACAAGATATTTTAGACACTCCTGTTTCACCAGAATTGTTACCTGCACAAGATAACGAAATTGTGCAAAAGACAGAAGATATTGTAGGTCCTTATGAATTACATGATTTCTTCTTATATCATCATGTAAGATTTCATTATGAACCAAGAAAACTTTTCCGTATTGCAAAACTTGCTTTCAAAGATCAATATGATCAAGATACAATCAAAAAATGGTTAACTTTATTCTATCGACGTTTCTTTACACAACAATTTAAACGAACATGTATCCCAGATGGTCCTAAGGTTGGAAGTGTTGCCTTATCTCCACGTGGTGATCTAAGAATGCCAAGTGATGCTAATGTTCAATTATGGCTAGATGAATGTGAAAAATTATAGCAACTCATAACCAAGAACTGATTGTTCTTGGTTTTTATGTTTTCTACATGAAATACAAAACTTCCTTTTTCTTTCATTTCATTTTCATGTATAATGAGACAAGAGGTGAATCATATGCGTAAAATAATAGGTTTAAATTATCAATATAAATTAGAGGAAATGATTAAGGAATGTTATCATAATGCTCATCAACATCCCTTCCATAAATATATTTTTATTACAGAATATCCTGATGCTGTAGAACAACGTTTTTATCAGTATACTTGTTGCTTAGTTAATATCGAAATCATGACATGGTCTCAATATTTAAAACAGCTTCAAATTGATTTGCATCTAACTCATCATCATACTGTAACGACTACAGAACTTACATATCATCTACGTCATATTTTAAATGAAGAAACATTCCATTGCTTCCAAAGTTTAAATCCTTATCCATTAATTGCAGAATTTATTCCTTTATTAAAAGACTATGAACTTTATCAGACTGATTATCACTTCAATGATTTTGAAAGTATGAAACTTAAAGATTTTATTCATCTTTATACTTCTGTATTATCACATCTCGATAAAACAACACACTTAACATTTGAGAGTATGTTTGATAAAGCAGATTTTTCACAGCTTAGCCCTACAACACTATATATTGATGCTGATCATCTTTATCAGACAAAAAGACAAGATATTATAAATCGCTTGTCACAAATTCATGATATAACTCTATTATACACATATCAAAATGATAGTCGTATTTTTAACATGCCTTATCAGTCACTATGTGCTGGAGGTCAATACTTAGATAACCCTAATTATTTAACAGAAAATATTTTCATGCAGTCAATAACTCCATGTACTGAATGTCTGCCTATATATACTTTCTCTTCGCCAACACCTCAACAAGAAATTGAACGTGCTGTTTATACAATTTACCAAAAAATTGTTGATGAAAAACTCCGTTTCCAAGACTTTGTTATTGTGTATCCAGATAGTACTTATCATGATTATCTTTTAAGTACATTAGATAGCTTACACATACCACATAACTTACCTATCATACAATCTCATCAATATGACTATAGCTATCAAAAAATCATCAATACATTAAAAACAATAGAAGCATTAACATTTCAAGATATTGCCAAAAAATTACTTAAAGAAGAGTTAGATAAAGAATATATTGATTATCTGCAACAGCTCATCCCATATACTGATACCATAACGCCTCTTGAATTCCTTGATTTCTTTCAATCAACATACCCAAAACAATCTCAAGAAATTCTTAAAAATAAGGATCATATTGAAATTTGC
>NZ_HG005292.1:8498-23515 GCF_000455285.1 Candidatus Stoquefichus massiliensis AP9
ACAATAGATAAACTCTTTTTAAGCTCTCCTCGACATATCTTTATACTTGGTATGAATGAAACCATTCTTCCTCATCTCATCAAGGATACATCGTTATTACTAGACGAAGATATTGAAACACTTCGTGCATCTCATATTTCAACACCACTTACAACAACGGAGCGTTTAGGCGTTCATCACAATGATATTTTAAAAGCTTTGTTACAACCTACGCTTAGCTTAACTCTGTCATACCCTAAACAAACTTTATCTGGAGAAACATTATTACCATCATCTTTATACAAACAATTACAAAAGATGTATGAATTAAAAGTTCTTCCTACAAACCAATTTTTACCTATAACTGAATATTATTTGTTAGGAGGTATGATTCCAGAGAAAGAAAAATTAAATCAACATATTCATCACTTTATTTCAAATAAGAATCAACCTACGGCATTACCAAAAAACTATGTATCTGATTTATATAGTCCTACACTTTCTGTCAGCCAAATTGAAACTTATAATAAATGTCCATTTTTGTACTTTATTCAATATGGTCTAGGAATCTATCCTTTAAAAGAACAGAAACTTCTTCCTAATGAATTAGGAAGTCTCACTCACTATGTTTTATCAATTAATTTAACACAAAATAAAGATATTTCTTTACTTGTTGATCAATATATTCAAAATGATGAAAATCTTTCTTTAAAAATATATCATTCAAAAGTGAATCAATATTTTATTGATCAATTAAAGAAAGATCTAAAAATAACCTTAACAGTTTTAAAAAGGCAATTGAATATCTCATCATTTGAAGTTCTTGATCAAGAAAAGAAAGTTCTCAATGATATTCAAGGAATGCATTTTAAAGGGTTTGTAGATCGTATTGATACTTTTGATCATTATGTCTCTATTATTGATTATAAATCAAGTGCCAAAGATATTGATTTAAATCTTGCTATGCAGGGATTTAATATACAGATGTTATTATATTTAAAAATGATTATAGAAAGTGAACATAAAGATCCTGGTGCTGTTTTATATTTTAATACAAAGAAAAGGATTTTATCTATTGATCAGCCAATGAATGATTCTATTGATGAAGAAGAATTTTATAAACAATATAAATATGGTGGATATGTGATTGATGATGATAGTCATAGTGTGATTCAAGGACTAGATCCTACATTTGATAAACGTTCAAATATTATTAATGTCACTTACGTGAAATCAAGAAATGAATATAAAGGACAAATTTTAACACCAAAACAATTAGATGCTTTACTATCAGAGATAGAGAAACATATATATCATTTATATGAAAATATGATGTCAGGAAATATTGCTATAACACCTAAAGGGAGTGATCAGAGTGCAACTCATACTTTGGTAAATCCTTGTCGCTATTGTCCTTATCATAGTATTTGTGGTTTTGATGTGTTCTATAATGACTATGAATTGGTTGAATTTTTAGATGTAGATAGTCTTTTAGGAGGTGATGAAGATGCCATTTAATGAAGGTCAATTAAAAGCTATTCAACAAAGAAATGCTTCTATTCTGGTTAGTGCTCCTGCTGGAAGTGGAAAGACAAAGATTCTTGTCAGCCGTATTGTTGAACTCTTAAAGGAAGGCTATGAGATTTCTGATTTTCTTGTGTTGACATTTACTCAAGCTGCGGGAAATGAAATGAAACAAAGATTGACAGAAGAATTAAATGAAATCGTTTCATCTCATATAGATAATGATTTAAAAGAACATTTAGAAAAACAGATTCTTCATCTTCCACACGCTTATATTACGAACTTTCACGGATTCTGTAATCTTCTTTTAATGAAATATGGTTATCTTGTTAATGTCATGCCTGGTTTTGAAATTAATAGTGATCCAACATTAATTAAAAAAGAAGTCTTAGATGAATGTTTAGAAAAATGGATAGAAAATGATGAAATCAAATCATTTTTAGAACTTTATTTTCCAGGTTATTCATTAGATGCTTTTTCAAGAATATTACTATCAATTGATGAAATATCTCATTCTATAGATAATTTTTATGAATTTATTGAACAAATCAGGTTACAAAATTATGAAACTCTTTCTTCTTCATTAGAGGAATGGCCATTATTTCCATACCTTCAACAATTATTTTATAATGAAACTGTTTTAGCTATGAATAAATTAATTGAAACCAAACATTACTGTGAAACACATGATCTTGTTGATTTCTATGAACGACCAGATGAACAAACTGAAAAAAATCAAACTTTAGGTATTCCTTTTGAAACTTATTATGATTATCTAGATGAAAGAATGAAACTCTTTCATCAACAATTAACTTATGATACTCTTATTTCTATTTTAAAAGATCCACTTCCTAAAACATACAATATGGTTTGGAAAGATATTGATCCAAATATCAAAAAAACTTTTACGAAAATGAAAGGTGATATTCTTTCTTCATATACAAAAGCTACAAAGTCATATGTTGAAGACGATCCTGATGACTTTGTGAAAAAATTAAAGACAAGTTATCAAGCCATTGATATGTTACTAGCAAAGGGTAAACTCCTCTATCAATTTCAGATGGCTTATCAGGCTCGTAAGAAAGAATTAAATCAATTAGATTTCTCTGATTTAGAGAGATATGCTCATCAGTTATTAGAACCACAATATGGTATTGTTGATATCTTATATCATCGTTTAAAAGAAATTATGGTAGATGAGTATCAAGATACCAATCAAATTCAAGAATCTTTGCTTTTAAAAATATCTGAATATAAAGACCCTCATATTCCTCTCTTTATGGTTGGTGATATGAAACAGTCTATTTATCGTTTTCGTCAAGCAGATCCACAAATCTTTTCTGATAAATATGATACTTTCTCATTAACAGATAAAGAAACAAAAGAGACATTAACACGAAGAATTGATTTGGTTTTTAATTATCGTTCTTCTAAAGTTGTATTGGATTCTATTAATTACATTTTTAATCAGATTATGGATAAAAATATTGGTGGATTAGAATATTATTTAGATGATAGTGCTCGTTTGAATTATGATTATATGGGAAAGGAAAACGGTCAAAAAGAAATAGCTAGAAAACGCTTTTTTCAAGACAATGCCTTAACAACTGAATTACTTATTGATATTTATAATCCTGCTTCAAAACTTGATAAAGATCAGTATGAGGCACATATGGTTGCTCAAAAAATCTTACTGTTAAAACAAGAAATGAAACTTAATAATAAACCTGTTGATTATAAAGATATGGTTGTTTTAATGCGATCAACGGTTTCGTTTTTAACTTTTAAAAAAGTTTTTGATCTTTATCAAATTCCAAATCATATTGTTTTATCACAAGGTTTTATGAATTCTAATGAAATTGAAAGTATGATGACGTTTTTACAGGCCCTAGATAATTCATATGATGATGTTGCTATGATGAGTTTACTCAGACAGCCCTATACTTTCTCCAATATCTCTATGGATATTATTGCAAGATTACGTATGGATGATAAAGAATCACCTCTATATGAGTGTTTAAAAGCATCTAGCGATTCTTCTATTAGACACTTTTTAGACGTTTATCAGTATCTCAAAGAATACAGTTATACTCATTCACCTTATGATTTAGTTAAAGAAATCTATCATGTGAGTGACTATCCGCTCTTTGTTTCACAACTCATTAATGGTATTCAAAGAAAAGCCAATCTCCAGTTATTCTTAGAAATTATCAAACAAACACAAGAAAAAACACCATATCTTCATGATCTCATTGATGTCTTGAAAAACTCTTCTGACTATGCACCTGCTCAGGCAACATCTGGCAGCGATAATTTTGTAGAATTTATGACTATTCATAAATCAAAAGGTCTTGAATTTCCTATTGTCTTTGTCAGCAATATGCATAAGCAGTTCAATACCCAAGATAGTAAAGAACGCTTAATGATTGATAAACGCTTAGGCATTGCAATGAAACCACGTATACATTTATCAACTGACACAATTGATTCAATGACCGTAGAATATGAAAACTGTTATCGTAATATGATTGCTAGACGTCAATTAGATGAATCTGTTAATGAAGAAATGCGTATTTTCTATGTTGCATTAACAAGAGCATCAGAAAAACTTATTTTAACTGGAGTCTTAAAGAGTGTTGATGAAATTGCAGCAATCCAAGAAAAATTACTGGTTAATGAAGATCCGGATATTTATCACCGTCAAAATGCTGAACATGTCCTCTTATATGATCGCTTACGTAAGACAAATAATTATCTCACGTGGACACTTGCTGCTATATTACGTCATCCCATGATTATTAAGCAATGTCAAGATATTGAGGTATTAGCACCACGTGCTAAATTATTAGAAAAATATCATTTTGAAAAACATCTCACTTTTGATTCGACAGAACATGCTATGTTTTCACTCACGTTAACATCTGATGCACAAATAGAAAATGCTATCCCTGAAACAACAAAAACAGATAAGATTATTGATGGCAGTATACAAAACCACTATCGTCAATTTGTTTATCCATATGATACGACTAAAAATGCAACAGTGTCTGTGACACAATTACAAAAGATTGAAGATGATCATTATTTATCATTATCAATTCCTGAAGAATCATCAAATATTACTGCTACTGATAAAGGAACCTTAGTCCATCTTTTATTAAGCTATTTAACATTCCAGGAAGATAATATTGATATATTGATTGATCAATTATATAATGAACAGCTTATTGACGATTTAGGAAAACAAATATTAGAAGAGTATAAAGATAAAATATCTCATTTTATTAAAAGTTCTTATTATAATATGATTCAAAATGCAGAGTATGTTTATCGTGAAAAGAAATTTTCATATTATGATCAAGATAAAGACCAGATTATACATGGAATTTTTGACTTAGTTTTTGTCTATCAAAATCAAATCTATGTTTTAGATTATAAAACAGATCGTGTTTCTACTAAAAATAGTGATGATGCTCTTATTCAAAAGCATCAAGTACAGTTAAACTATTATCAAAAAGTTTTAAAGGAAATGTATAAGCAAGATGTTCATGCGATTGTTTATTATCTCCATATTTCTAAAGGTGTAGAATTCTAAATATGTATAAAACATAAAATAAGTTTTTTATTATCTTAAGTTCTTATATGCTTATAAAGCCATATTTTATTGGCATTATAAGCATTTTTAGTATTGCTATATACTACACTTTCTTCCCATGAATTCTCATATTTTCCTTTGGAAAATGGTAATTTTTTATGTTATCAGGGTTGACATTTCTATATTTACATCACCTAATGAAACACGATTGTAGTATGATATTAATGTTAGAATGACAGATAATATCAATAAGTCCTTTGAATTTATGTTTTTATTCGCTAAACAGGTACAAATCATATGACGTAGAAGAAAAGATATGTTTTGACTGCATTTTTCCATTGCTTATATATTAAAACTTATTAAAATTAAAAACATATCACAATAAGGTAGATCTGACTACTTCTGAACTGTTGAATTTTTCAAAAATCAACTATAATGAAAATTATTTTTTGTAGATACATATGCAGGAAACCAAAAGTTGCATATGTAGTTGATTGTATTTTATTATCACTTGTTTATAATAGAGATTGGAGGTGGGATATATGAACTTGAATGAAAAAATCAAAGAATTAAGAAAAGAGCAAAATATGTCACAAGAAGAATTAGCAGAATTAATAGATGTTACTCGACAAGCTGTAACAAAATGGGAAAGTGGTGCATCTTCACCTGACACAAAACATTTGATACAATTAGCAACGATTTTTAATGTTCCAGTAGAAAAGATAACAGGCAATAAGCAAACAGGAATCTATACAGTTACTGAAAATGAAATATGTAGTTATTGTGGAAAGAAAGCAGAATTCTATAAGGATGAAAATTTAATCGAGGCATACTGCTCTCCTAAATGTCAGCAATTACATACAATAGCAATGAATAAAATCAAGAAAAACATGAAATGGTTTAGTATTGGTATAATTATTTCCGTCTTATTATTGCTTTTTGGTGCATTTATCAACTTTTCAATAGATAAAAATATTGTTATAGGTAGTGGAATTATTTTATTGGGTATTACTCTCATTTTATTTCCTTACTGTACACCTGAGTCTTATAAAAAATATGGGTATATAAAGACTACTCAAATTGGTCGAATATTAGGATTTATAACAGAAATGTTTGGTCTGTTAATTTTGTTTTTAGGTTAACAATTCAGAAAACAAAATGGTAGGTAATATATACAAAAATATATTAATAACTACAGAAAATATAGAATTCATTTTTTATAAAATTGTTGAATAGTTATCCTGCAAAATATAAAAAAACCTATGTATCAAGTATTAAAAATCTGATATTGATTATGATTATACATAAGGAATTCTCAATCGCAATTAAAGATATTGTGGTACATTCATGACAAACAATCGTAAAAGTAAATTCTATTTAACGTACTTTAAAGTAGAATTTAACTATTGACTTAAGAATAGAACAAGTGGTAATTGTTATACTTGAAATATCACTAGAGTTATCATAATATACTAGTGATGAAGATACAGACATGGATAACATGGCTAAGAAAAACCAGAAGTGCCACTTCTGGTTTTTCTGTACTTATTATACATTTATTATTAAAAATATCTTCTACGTCTATTACGATATGAATATTTATATGTCATAGAAAGTGTTGGTTTATTTTGAGATACAATAAACAATCCTATACATGCACATCCAGCTAATAAACCAAGTATTGCAGCAAAATCAGGTAAAATATCAAGATGAAGATTCGTAAACCCTAAAATCATTCCAACTCCAAAAATAACGATACTTAGTATTAAACCAAGTTTCATCATCACTGTTCCTTCAGCCTTATGTAAACATGCAAACCACAATCCAATTAATAAGCCAATAACTAATGCTTCTAATACTATTTTTTGATTCATTGTGACAAACTGCATAACAGCAACAAATACAATAATAATATATGGTAACAAAACACCCATGATTCTATTCACTTCAAAACACCTCCATGATATTTAATTATAGTTGACGACTCCATGAGTTGCAAGATAAATATCTTATTTTGTCGATATTCAAAAGCACTTCATCTCACAAATGAAGTGCTTTATCATTTATTGAACGATAATTTGAAACTGTACTCCTCTAGAAGTATTTTCTACACTATAACCAAATCCATGTATATCTAAAATCGTCTTACATATAGCAAGTCCAAGACCAGTCCCTTCCCTATCTCCAGAAACATAAGTATCCCAGATTCTTGTCTTTTGTTCATCCGTTAAATATTCTCCCTCATTTTCAATTGAGAGAATATTGTTATTAAAAGATATATAAATATGTCCTTCATGAGGTGTATGCTTAATTGCATTACTGATAAAATTTTTAATCACAATCTGAAACTCAAACGGATCTACCTGAATGGAATGAAAATCACCCTGTAATACAATTTGAATCTTTTTCTTCTCTAACAAAGGAGCAAAAGATTCTATTGTTGATGTAATTAAATCTTCTAAGTCAATTGTTTGAACATTGAACTCTACATACCCAGATTCTAGTCTAGACAAATTGAGCATAGCTTGAACTAATTCATTGATTCGTTTTATTTCTTCTTCAATAGCCTGAAGATAATCTTGTTTTTTATTATTATCTTGAATCACATCAATGAGTTCAATATATCCATTAATAATGCCTAATGGTGTTTTGATTTCATGTGTAAAATTTGCTATAAATTCTTTTCTCACAGATTCTAACTGTTTCACATGTTCAATCTCTTCATTTAATTTCTGTATAGTATGCTCTAATTGTTGACTCATCTGATTAATATTATGAGATAAAATTCCTAACTCATCTTTTGATTTTTCATCAAGATGAATATTAAATTGATTATTAGCAATAGCTAATGTACTTTGATTAATCTTTTTAATACGACGTGTCAATATATAAGACAATAAGATACATACTCCTATACTAAATACAAATGATAGGACATAAGTTGGTATTTTAGATAAGATTGCCTGATTCATAATTCTATCTTCAGCATGAAAATCATAGTTATAATAGATAATATAGCCTTGTATATCTTCTAATGAATATTCAACATTTTCATTAGAAAATGCTCCTTTTTTTACAAGTGGTAAACAATTTACTGAATATAAAGTTCCATCCTCTTCAAACACACTATTAAAAGAAAACGAATCATAGTTACTCATAGGTAAAACTTCTTTTATACTTTTAATCACTTTTTGTTTCATTTCATCATAACTTAACTTATGATATCCAATTTCATTCCATGGATAAAATTCTGTTAAAGTCAAATAAAGATTACCACTTTCATAATTCAAAAAATATAATTCTTCAATACTTTCATTATTCTGTCTTTGATCAAAGAATATATGATTATCAATCTCTAAATAACAAATATCATCTGTTACATATCCATTATTAGTTTCTTTATTTTCTTCATAAGTTCTTGAAGCTATTTTTATTGGAAAAGTTTCATTATGAAATTGTTCATTAATAATTTTTTCTAGTTCTTTTTTAATTGAAACATCTAATGATGGTAATTCAAAAATAAGATGTGAATAATCATAACGTCCTTTTTCTATTGGAAAGTCTACTAGTGTCAAATAGGGAACTGTTTGACTCTGTTGATCATAAACCATATTCATTTGATTATCTAAAATAATTATATTTTTATAATCTACTTCTCTTTGTTTCAATGTCTGATTGATATCCTTAAAAAAAGATTCATCTAAAGAATTATACTGATTTTGATAATGATTTTGTAATTGAGTTGCTAAGGCGTTTAAATATGGATCATCTAAATTCTCATAAGCATGAGATTTTTCTCTATCAAAATCAAGAATTACATTCAATACATTAATAAAACAAAAACTTACTATAAGTAATATGAAAATCTTTTTACTTAATGTTGGTTTTAACAGTTTCATTATCATCCACCACCTTTAATATATATCCTACCTTGATAACTGTTTGAATATAATGAGAATATTTCCCTAGTCTCTTTCTTAATTTCTTGATATACGTATCAACTGCTCTTCCATCTCCATAATAATCATATCCCCATATTTTATTGAGTATTTGAATACGATTAAGTAACTGATTAGGATGTTCACATAAATAAACCAATAATTCATATTCTTTATGAGAGAGTTCTATGACTTCATCATCTATGATAAGAAGATGATTTATTTTATCTATTTGAATATGTCCTAATCTTATAGTATCTTGTTCTAACTTCTTATCTCTCTTAATCATTGCCATACACTTTGCATAAAGAATAGATGGTTTAAATGGTTTTGTCATGTAATCATCAGCACCTAACTCATATGCTTTTAATTGATTTTCATCTTCAGATAATGCACTCATAAAAAGTATTGGTTTATCTGACTTAAGACGTAATAATTTACAAACCTCATATCCATCAATCCCAGGCATCATAATATCAAGCAAAATCAAATCAATAGAATCATCAATATAATCCAATGCTTCGTAACCATTACAAGCCTCAATAACTTCAACATCATTTAAAGTAAAATATTCTGTAATAATATGCCTGATGTGATATTCATCTTCAACAACAAGTACTTTGTACACTTCTATCACTTCCTCCAATCATATATTACCATTTCTTTGTGTAATCGAAGTGGAAAAGAAAACAGATTGAATAAAATTCAGTCTGTTACTTACTCATGAAATAAAACTCTACACCATTTTCTTTATTTTTAACACCATATTCAAATTGGTGTAATTCAAGAATTGAACGGCATATTGCAAGTCCTAGTCCACTTCCTTCATGATCATGTGTTACAAATGTATACCAAATAGATTCAATATTATCCTCTGGAATGATTTCCCCTTCATTATATATTGATACTCCTTGACAAATTGTAATGATAATCTTTCCATTCTCCAATGTATGTTTAATCGCATTAGATAAAAAATTATGTATAATGGTACTTATGAGTTTCTTATCTGCATATAACTCTTTATCTTCTGTCAAAATCTCTATCTTAATATTCTTTTGCATATATAAAATTTCATACTCATCAACAATCTCTGTTACTAAATCTTCTAAGTCTAATATTTCTTTTTGCAATTCTACTTTACCTGCTTCCAAACGAGATAAACTTAACATAGATTGAATCAATTGATTAATCCTTGATGTTTCTCTATTAATAATATCTAAATACTTTTTAGCTTCTTCCTCATTTTCAGCCTCTTCTATTAGTTCACTATAACCATTAATAATTCCTAATGGTGTTTTCATTTCATGTGTAAACTGATTAATAAAATCTTTTCTGAGATTTTCTAATTCTTTTACATGATTGATTTCTTCATGAAGTTTTTTTATTGTATCATTTAACTGTTCTCTCATTATATTGATACTATTGGCTAATGATCCTATTTCATCTTTTGATTTCACCTTTAATGGTTCACCAAATTCCTGATTAGCTATTTTTAACGCTGCTTTTTGTACTTTCTTGATTGGTCTTGTAATCATATAGGAAAATAAAATTGATATAATGGCAGCAAGGACAAAAGCGATAATATATAACTGATAGTTTTCTTCTATGTATCGTTTAATAACATAGTCATGAATATCATCTACAACATTGACAATACTAACCATAAATTTAGGTTCTTGGTCAGTTATTCCAAAACATGCCGTAAAATATGTTTGATTTCCTACATCTTCAAAATAGCTTACATAACCACCTATTCCTGATCTGTAAAAAACAGGACTTGTTAAAAATTCTTTCATATCTTCAACTTGAAATGTAATAGGAACTTGTTGTAAAGGATTATAAGTATAGCATTCATTTTGAATACAAAATCTTGTTATAATGCCCTCTTTCATTTCTTCTTTTTCTTGTTGAGATAGTTTGGTATAATTACCAACTTCAACAAAAGTTTCCTTATTTGCCTGATACTCAAAATATTTAAACTTATTATCTTCAATAATATATTTAATATAAATATCTGAATAATCATTATAAGTATTAGTATACATACCATTTTTCCTTGCTAATAACAAGTTAGCTTTTGTTTCCTCTGAAAGAGAAGCAATTGAAATCGTATCATGTTCATCATTATCTCCATTATAAATGACAATATAGTCATTTAAATACTTTTCTCCAAGAGTATAACTATCTATAACTTCTTCTTGCCCTGTGTTATGTGTTATAAAAATATAATTTTGATATCCATCACTCATATGACGAAGTTTCTCTTGAAAAGAATCTTCATGAATGACTTTTAATACTTTTTCTTTATCTTCAATATCATAGATTTGATATTCTTTAAATAAATGAGTAACTTCATCAATAACTTCTTCATATTTATATGTTTCTCTTATCCATTGGCAATATAGATTTTTTTGAGCAGTTATATTTAAATTCATAGAAATAGCCAATATTATCAAAAATGCACTCATTAACACAACAAAAATTTTTACACTTATTCTATGTCTCATGACTCTCACCTTCCTTGAAGATATAACCCACTTTAAATACAGTATGTATATAATATTGATACTGACCTAATTTCTTTCTTAACTTCTTAATATATGTATCTACTGCACGTCCATCACCATAATAATCATATCCCCATATTTGATTTAGAATTTGTTCACGTGATAATAGTTGATGAGCATTTTGAGTTAAATACTCTAATAATAAATATTCTTTATGTGTTAATTCAATCTCCTGGCAATCAATAAAAACTTGATGATTTGTATAGTCAATTTTTAAATGATCAAATTCTTTTGTATCATGTGAACTTTGCATAAATTCTCTTTTACATATCGCAAGACATTTTGCATAAAGAACAGAAGGAAGAAATGGTTTTGCAATATAATCATCTCCACCATATTCAAAGGCTTTTAATTGATTTTCTTCTTCGCTTAAGGCACTAATAAAGATAATTGGACATTGATATTTCTGTCTTATTTGATAACATACTTCATAACCATCAATACCTGGCATCATAATATCTAATAAGACTAAATGAATATCTGTATTCATTTTAGATAAACCTGAATACCCATCCATTGCTTCTATAATTTCCATATCTCTTTTATGAAAATACTTAATTATAATCTGTCTAATATCCACATCATCTTCAATTAATAATATCTTATACATATCCTATCACCTTCTATCTTTATTGTATTATGCACTTGTGTAAATTTTGTGTAAAAGAAAAAGTTAGTTACCTAACTTTATTTCTTTTCTTTGCGATAATATCTGAAATATCAAATGGTTCATCGTCTTTCTCCATTGCATAAACATCTATAAATGGAACATCTTCAACTGTTCTTAATGGAAATTCTGATTTTGCAGTGACATCTTTCATATCACATTCAATAACACCTATATACATTGGTGGAATTGCTTTTCTTTCTTCCAATGGTTTAATCTCTCTATTATTACATATATATAATAAATCATATCCTCGTTTAAAAGTTTCATAATCATCCTTTGCATCAACAATTTTCATGATCCCTTTAGCAATCACACTACGATAGTCATGATAATGTCCCTTATATTGACAATCAGGAAAATCATGAAATGCACTAAATTCTAAACACACTCTTGGATCCTTACGCAACAATTCTAATTTGTGGCCTCTTTTCATAAAATGAGTATAAACGAATAATTTATCATCTTTCATTTCATAACCAAAATTAACTGGCACAACATAAGGAAATCCATCATTCCCATTTATCCCTATATTCACATGATGAAATAACTTTAACATTTCTTCAATCAAAACAGGATCATCAACTTCTCTTTCAAAATGTAACATCGTTTTTTCCTCCTTCATCATACGAGAAAAGCGCTGAATTTATCAACGCCATTTCTCTTTATTCACCAATAATTTCCATCATTGCTTTATGGAATACTTCGGTTTTACTTGCTGCATCATCAGCAGTTGTTCCTTTAATAGAAAAGTAGAACTTACATTTTGGTTCAGTACCACTAGGTCTTGCAGCAATCCAAGAACCATCTTCTAAATAATATTTTAATACATTTGATTTTGGTAAATCAATTGTTGTTTCAGTACCATTTTCACTTCTTATACTTGTTTGATAATCTTCAGAAGCTACAACCTTCACACCACCAATAGCAGTTGGTGCATCTTTTCTTAAATTATCCATTATTTCTTTAATTCTTGCAGCTCCAGCAGCACCTGCTTTAGATAAAGCAATTTGAGTTTCCTTAAATGTTCCATGTTTTGCATATAATTCATTTAAAACATCAACTAAATCTTTACCCTGTTTCTTATAATAATTACCAGCTTCAGCAGCAGTTAAGACAGCTTGAACAGCATCTTTATCTCTTACGAAATCTTTAATTACACAACCATAAGATTCTTCATATCCAAAGACAAATTGTTTTTCACCAGTCTTTTCATATTTTCTAATCTTATCACCAATAAACTTAAATCCAGTTAATGTTTTTTCAACATCAACACCATAACTTCTTGCAACCAATTCACCTAAATCAGAAGTGACAATTGTATTATACATCACCGCATTATCAGGTAATGTTCCTTTTTCTTTCATTTGACTTAAAATATATTCTAAGTAGACAGCAGCAGATTGGTTTCCACTCATTAAAACATATTTACCATCATGTTTAGCAACAACCCCTAATCTATCTCCATCAGGGTCACAAATAACAACAACATCAGCACCAACTTCTTTTGCTTTAATGATTGCTAATTCATAAGCCATATCGACTTCAGGGTTTGGTGATTTTGTATTTGTATAGTCTGGATCAGGTGCACATTGTGCCAATACTGGAACAACATCATATCCTAAACGTCCTAAACATTCTCTTACAGGAATATTACTTGTTCCATGTTGTGGTGAGAAAACAATCTTAAACCCACTCTTATCCATTCCTGGATTCAATTCAATACCCATAACTTCTTTATAATAGGCTTCATCAACCTCTTCACCAATCCATGTCATATATGGATAAGCTTCTTCATTACTGCAAACTTTCACATCTAATTCATCTTCAACTTCATTGACATACTTAACAACAATATCTCCCCATTCAGGAATTAATTGACATCCAGTATCATCATAAACCTTATAACCATTATATTCTTTAGGGTTATGTGAAGCTGTAATCATAATTCCACCAGCACATTTTAAATATCTTACTGCAAAGGATAATTCAGGTGTTGGTCTTAAACTTTCAAAAATATAAGATTTAATTCCATAAGTGGCTAAAACCTTAGCACTTTCAATCGCAAAACGATAAGACATATGACGATTATCATAACCAATCGCAATGCCTCTTTCTTTTCCGTTTTCTAAACCGAGAACATATTTTGCAAAACCAACATTCGCTTTTCTAATTGTATAGATATTCATACGGTTTGTTCCTGGACCTAAGATTCCTCTCATTCCAGCAGTTCCAAATTCTACGTTCGTATAGAAGGCATCTTCTTTTTCCTTTTCTCCCATACTTGCAAGCTCAACTTTCATGGCATCATCTACAGCAGGATGATTTAACCATCTTTCATAATTTGTATTATAATCCATATTGTTCACCTCTGTTTTAATTATATCAAATCCTATTCTTTAACGCTACTAAAACAAGTTGATAAATAAAAACATTTTTTACAAAAATCTATCTCCACTAGATTAATATATTTATTTAACTTTAAAAATCACTAAAATATGATTTCCCCTTTTACAATGAAAATATTTGTCTTCAACTGATTAAATTATTCATCAAAACTTATATTTATTTGAAATTCTTTCTTCTTTTTTCAACTCCTTCATTTAATATCCTTTCTGTATAATCTCTCATTAATTCACACATATCTATCTTCTCTTTTTTTAATTTGTTATGAGTTTAAATAAGTATATATATCATTATCATGAATTCAACAACTGCTTATTTGAGTGCTTCAAGTATATCTTCTT
>NZ_HG005292.1:23643-47028 GCF_000455285.1 Candidatus Stoquefichus massiliensis AP9
TATTATACAATAATTGCTTATAGAAAACAATTTTCTTTTTTTATTTCAAAAAAGTAAAAAAGATTTCAAAAATACTATGAAATCTTTTTTTAATACTATTTTTAGTTTTCAATGTAAGGTTTCTTTGCATTTCTAACAACCAAATAACTTCCTATTAAAATAATCACAATCCATACTCCTATAACAAATGTTCTTATCATGATAATATGATTTCCTATAAACATATAAGGAAAACCAAAAGAAATATCACCATTGCCTATAAAGTAAGCCATATAGTTCATAAAATTATAGGGATGCAATGCCCTTATTACTGAAGGAATAAATGATAAATCCTTAAATATAAAATTCATTCCTAAAAATACAAACATACAAATCACAACAATAAACCTACTCTTTGTCATATAAGATAAAACCATTGTAATAAAAGCAATTGCGAGTGTTCCTACACTGGACAATAGAATTGTCTGTATAAAGAGACTTGCATAAGTTATGATAACATCTTGGATCTGCGTTCCACCCATTGTCATAACTGCAATATTCCAGTTATGAATTGGTAAAATAAGATAAGTCACTAATAATGAAACAAGTATCTGACTCCATAAAACCCCTAATGTTATAAGAAAACCTGTAATGAATTTAGCAATCACAATCTTATATTTGGTTGTCTGCGTTGGATAAATTATAACATCCATACCATATTGTTTTTCTATTCCAAAAATATTAGCTAATATAACCACAACAACGAATGCTTGAATTAATAGAATAAACTGTAATTGATTCATAAAGAGATTATTAGGAACACTACTATCAAATGTACTAGGAAGTTTATCCATCTCATTTTGAATATAATCTATTAATATCTTTTGTTGTTCTTTGGAGAGTGTATCATCTCTTTGGACCATGACTTGTGCAATTGACATCTTTTTCCCATCAACATTCATTAATGTTGATCTCTTGTTTTGCAAAATTTCATTCATATCCTCTCTCCAGTATCCAGACATATTTTGAAAGATTGCCCTATCATAATTCTCATATGCTAAACTGATAATACTTAATATAGGATCATTTTTATAATAATAATTAAGAATAGCTTTTCCATCTTCATCAGTCATAAAACCATAACTTTTTACATTATTTTTATCCATTCTTTCTCGAAATTCATCCTCATCAAAACCATTTTCTTCAACATCTTTGATATAATCAAGATAATCTTTACCATAAATCTTTTTCATAATTGTTTCATTAAACTCATCTCTTGGATATTTCTTCATAAAATCTTTCAAATCATTGTTCATTTGATCCATTTTCTCTTGATTCCATTCACCCGCATAACCATGCAAGATGTCATCAACAAGTTTAGCTGCCTCAATATGATTAATTTTTTCACCCTCTAAATTGGCATAACTTCTATCCTCATCATAAATTGGTGAATAGTTCGAGACATTAAAATAAATTGAGAAAGCAGATCCTATAGTTAAAGCAATCAATAAAATAAATGTTGCTTTGCTTTTAAAAATCTTTTTAAATTCACTAGTGATCAAACGTTTCATCATTAGGTTCCTCCTCAAAATAATATAAGTACAAATCATCTAAATCAGGGTTCACCAATTGAGCAAGGATATGTGGCTTTTGATCACTCACAATACGCATATGAATACTTTGATGACGATTATGACTTTTCACAACACGTTTTTGTGCCATAATTGCTAATCCTTCTTGTGTAGGTAATTCTAATTCCCATACTTTTCCTTCAACAACTTTTAAAAGTTCATCATAATTATCATGCATAATGATTTCACCCTCTTTCATGATCAATATATCATCAGCAATCGTTTCAATATCACTCACAATATGTGTTGATAACAAAATAATAGCTGTTGATGATAATGATGCAATTAAGTTCCTAAAAATAATTCTCTCTTTAGGATCTAATCCTGCTGTTGGTTCATCTAAAATAAGAATATCTGGTTCATTAAGTAAAGCCTGTATAATCCCTACTCTTTTTAACATTCCTCCTGATAGTTTTTTCATTTTTGTATTCATCTTATCTTCTAAATTTAACTGTTTAACTAAAGTTTCAATACGCTTTTGACTATATTGAGGAGACAAATTTTTTATAATACACATATACTCTAAAAATTCTTTCACTGTATAATGAGGATAATATCCAAAATGCTGAGGCATATAACCAAGATGCGAAGCATAATTATCATATTCATTCTTTAAATCAATATCATCAAAATGAACTTCACCTTCCCCTTTTAAAATCCCACAAATCATTTTCATCAAAGTTGTTTTTCCACTTCCATTAGCACCTAATAAAGCATGAACTCCTGTTTTTAAAGAAACATTCACATTTTTTACAGCATAACAATCATTATATTTTTTATTAATATTTTCTAAAACTAATTCCATAACACTGTACTCTCCTTCCTTTGCTTATATAATAAAATCATACTCACGATATAAAGTATAAAGGATCCACCTACTACCCATAAACACTCTTTCATACTTATTATCACTTCTAAATGAAAATAATGAATACATACAATCACAATACCATATACAACCATATAAATAACCGCAATACCACCCAAATTTCTAATTAACTGAATACATGATAAAGCAATCATTTCAGCTATAAAGAGAGGAAAAACTGTCAACAATAATAAGTAAATAAATTCTTTTGAATTTAATGGCAAAACAAGGAATGTCATCCCAATCATTATCATTTGAAATACTATAATCACAATTGTCCTATACAAAAAACTTCTTCCCTCATTCATATATGAAGTTACCATCAGTTCTTTTGTATGATATAAATCATCTTTCATATTTTCTAATAAAGCTAATAATCCAAAAATCACAAAATAAAGTGGAATACATACAAATGTCATTTGTTGAAACATTATACTCATTATGAGAACTGCACCAAAACTCATAAAAGCAAATATAAATAACTTACAATACTCCTTCACCATATATCTCCATATTAACTGCGAATATCTTGCATTATATTTCTCTTGTATTAAATGTAATTCCTGATGACATGCTTTTTTTGTTTCATCTAATGCTTTTAAATCAATATTCACCATTATCTCCTCCTTCCATGACTTTCTTTAATTGGACTAATGCCTGATAATGCCTTGATTTGATTGTTGAAACACTCAAATGATAAATAGAAGCTATTTCTTTAAATGTGTATTGTTCAAAATATTTCAGTATAATAACATCCTGTTGTACAGGTTTTAACTGATAGATTGCTTTTTGAAGTTCTTCATCTTTAAACCGTTTAATAATTGTTTCATGAACATCAATATGTTCATCTTGAACCAATTCATCTTCTAATAAAAAATGTTTCTTTACATTCTTATAGTAACTTAAACAAACATGACTAGATATCTTATATAAATAATTTAAAACCTTTCCCTCACTTTGATATGTAGGCAATGCTCTTATAAAACGAATAAAAACATCCTGAGTTAAATCTTTTGCAATATCTTCACCCTTCACTTTTCGATAAATAAAGGAATAAACCTGAGGATAGAGAATTTCTATAAATTCATCAAGAGCATGGTGATCACCTTTTTGGATACGTTTAATATAATATTTTTCTTTCATTCTTCCCCTCCTCACCCTACTAACCATTTTAATATAAAAAAAGTCTTAAACTCTTCAAATAATAATATTCAAAATATAAAAAATCGCAATTAATCATTCACATAAAATATCTCTATAGGATAATCCTATAGAGATATTTTAATGATTGACTACGTTATTAACTTGATCAACAATCAAAATTGTTGATGTATCAATATTTTGCAAAAGATAAACCATTTTTGCTTCTGGAATACCTATACAGCCCATTGTATAACTTCCCTTTGAACAATGTAGAAAATAAGCACTTCCAACTCCTGAAACATTTCCAGAATTATAATTGAATGAGGCAAAATAATTATAACTACCTGGATAATCAATCAAATGTTCATCATTATTTATTGAACATGCACTATGATCAGTAACAGTATCATCTACAAACTGATTATAATATTGATCCCCACACCAGTAATGATGTTCATTAATTTGAGTATATGACATTTTACTTCCTGGATTGTTTTTTATTCCATAAGCATGCGTAAAATGATATGTTCCTACTGGTGTCCTTGTAGAATACTCACTTCCTTGCCCCATTCCTGCCTTACCAAGTTGACAGTTCACTTTCAGCTTTTCAATCCATTGATTACCATTCTTAACAAAATATTGAACAATTCCTTTTCTTGAACGAGAACTTGTTGAAGTTACAGTCACTATTTTATTGGCATTCTTAGCACTTCTTGTTTTCGCAATAGTACTTGGAAGTATGTAAGAATAATCTGATTGTTGTGGTTCTTTAGATGTTTCAACTTCTGGTTTTGATTCTGGTTTTTTTGTTTCTTGTTGAGTAGGTACATCAGGTTTTTCTTTTGAAATAGTCGTTTCTTGAGATTTTGCTTTCTGAATAGGTTCTTTCTTCTCTTCTTTAACAGATATTTTTAAATCTTTTTCCGTCTTGTTTTTATTTTTGTCTACGGCAGTATAATGAATAGTATAAGTGCCAGCCTTCTTCATATTAACATCACTATGGTATGTATAGTACAAATAATCATCAGATTTAACCTCTGATTCTTTTTTATATTGAATATCTCCATCTACTAAATCTTTAACTGCATTTATATAATTGAGAGCATCATATTTACTATTATATTCTATTTCATCTTTTTCTTTTTTGAGTTCAATAATAGGCATTTGAGTATCTTTGACCTCAATTTCATATTCAAAAGATTTCTTTTGCTGATCCTTTTCTACAACAAAAGTTAACTTATGTATTCCAATAATCGAAGTATCTAACTGAGGATATTCTTCAATATGCCCATTTGTTTCATTAACACATTCCTTGGTATCAAACAAACTCCCATACTCAACATTCTCTATTTTCTTAAATGTTAAAGTCGTCTCCTCTGGCTTTGATGTTTGACATCCCATTAATAATCCAACCATCAATATCATAATCAATCCCTTTTTCATTATATTCCTCTATTCCTTTATAATATGAACTATCTTCCCATCAACACAAGCTATTAAATCTTGTGGGTTTAAAATAACTTGCATTCCTCGTTTTCCAGCACTTACAGCAATCTGATTTTGATTCAAAATATCTTCTTCAAAATATGTGACAAACTTCTTTTTCATTCCAATTGGAGAACACCCTCCACGCACATAACCAGTCAGTCCTAACAGATCTTTTTGATGAATCATCTCTACATTCTTTTCATTTGATACCTTTGCTAATTTCTTTAAATCAATTTCTTTCAAAACAGGAATACAACATACAAGATAATCTTTTGTACCTTTCAAAACTAATGTTTTATAGATTTGATTTGCTTTTAAATCTACTTGATCAATAATATGCTGACCACTTAAATGATCCTCGTCGTAATCGTATTCCTTTATATCATAAGGAATTTTTTCTTTATCTAAAAATCTTAAAACATTTGTTTTTTTCACTTTTTCACCTACTTATCTTGTTTTTTTCTATAACAATATTATAATATGATTGACTATAAAAAGAAAGTATTTGGGAGAAGGATATGAAATATTCAAGACGCTTTATAAAACTATTTTTAGCAATGCCTGTTTTTGCTTTTGGGGCTGCATTAAGTATTCAATCAGGAATTGGTGTTAATGCATGGGATACATTTGCACTAGGTGTTGCCAATGTTTTACCATTACGATATGGAACCGTTGTTTTGCTGACAGGTATTATTGTATTACTTGTTGATTTATTCATGAAACAATCTATTGGAATAGGAACTTTGGCTGATATTTTTATTATTGGAAAAACAACAGATTTAATATTGGCTTTCAATATTATTCCAAAAATAGAATCTTTACCAATTGCTATTATTTGTTTAGTGACAAGTCTTTTTATTCAATGTTTTGGTGTTTATCTATATTCAAGTGCGGGCTTAAGTGTAGGCCCTAGAGATGCAATGATGATTGCGCTCGCAAAAAAATTTAATCATCTTTCTATTGGTATGATTAAAGGTATAATTGAAGGTACTGTATTTGTTATTGGATTTTTACTAGGAGCACCCGTTGGTATTGGTACTGTCATTAGTGTTTTTGGAATTGGATTTATTTTAGAATTTACACTTAAATTATTCCATTTTGATTTAAGAAATGTTTCTCAGGAAAACCTTATGCAAACATCTTCTCATCTTTACACTCTAACAAAACAAAAAGTATCAAACGAAACCTTATAACATAAGGTTTTTTTAATGCAAATTTAGACAAATTTTGTTATACTGAAAGAAAGGATGTGACATTATGAATAATAAAGATAGATTTTTAGAAATCTATAAACAATATATCCATAGAGAAGGTAGTGAAAAATTATTAGAATTTCTTTTGTCTAAGAAAAGTGATTTTTTTGATGCTCCAGCTAGTGCTCGTTTTCATGGAAGTTATGAAGGTGGATTATTAGAACACAGTTTAAATGTCTATGATTGTTTAAAGGATTATTTATCAAGACAAAGAGTTCAAGAAATTTATGGATTAAAATATAATGAAGAAAGCATTGCTATTGTAGCGCTTCTCCATGATTTATGTAAAATTAATTGTTATAAAAAAGGAACGCGAAACGTGAAAGAGAATGGACAATGGATACAAGTTCCAACTTTTGAATATAATGATACATTACCCTATGGTCATGGTGAAAAGAGTGTTTATATGATTAGTGGGTATATGCGTTTAACAAGAGAAGAGGCATTTGCAATTCGTTATCATATGGGATTTTCAGGCAGTGAAGATTCAAGGAATGTTGGTGCTGCATTTGAAATGTTTCCACTTGCTTTTGCTTTATCTACTGCTGATATGGAAGCCACTTATTTTATTGAAGGAAAGAAATAATATCTTTTCTTCTTTTTTTCTTTAGAAATTCTTTTTTTATTTCAAATGTTTTCCTTAATGAATAAAGTGCATACTAGAGATGTACGATAGGAGTGGTAAAAATGATGTTTTTAAAGAAAAGAAAAAAGGAAATATTGGTGAGTATTATTTTAGTGAGTTTTATGGCTATTGCATGTTTGATCTTTTATCAGCCAATGATGGATCTTTTCAAAGAGCCTCAATCAATACGTCTGCAGTTACAGAACTTTGGTATATTGGGTTATTTTATTTTAGCAATGATTATGGCCTTTCAGGTTATCTTTGTTTTCTTGCCAGGAGAGATCATTGAAATTATGGCGGGATTTATTTATGGACCAATTGGAGGTATGATTGCTTGTTTATTAGGTAGTGCTATTGGTTCAGCACTTATTTATTATTTTGTAAAAAAACTAGGTAAGCCTTTTATTGATAAGTTTATAGGATTAGATAAAATGAAACAGATTCATTTCTTAGATGATCCTGAAAAAAGAAATATCTTATTATTTATTGTTTTCTTTATTCCAGGAACCCCTAAAGATATACTCACTTATTTTGTTCCTTTAACTGATATGAAGTTCTCAACTTTCTTATTTATTACAACAATCGCAAGAATTCCATCTATAATTACAAGTACAATTGGTGGACATGCGATTGGAGTCGAAAACTATTTATTCTCTATTATTGTCTTTGTGATTACAGGATTGATATCTCTTGGTGGTATTTATATTTATAAGAAATTAAATGAAAAAAAGACAATTGAATATCATCTTTAGAAATTCTTTCGAATTATCCTCTACATTTTTTCTTCATTTTTTATTATAATGGTGAAGTAAAGTGAGGGAGATTATATATGGAATATACTGTTTTAGTTGTTGAAGATGAAGTAGAAATTTGTGATGCGATTGAAATTTATTTAAAAACACAAGGGTATCGTGTTTTAAAGGCACATAATGGACAAGAGGGCTTAGATATTGTTGATCAGGAAACAATTCATTTAGCAATTGTTGATATTATGATGCCTGTTATGGATGGTATTGCTATGACAATGAAAATGAGAGAAAAGCATGATTTTCCAATTATCATGTTATCAGCAAAATCTGAAGATATTGATAAAATTACTGGCTTAAACATAGGAGCGGATGATTATGTGACGAAACCATTTGTGCCTATGGAATTATTAGCTCGCGTATCATCACAGTTAAGACGATATTCAAAATATTTAAATGTTGTACAAGATCAACAGCAAAGTCAAAATAGTTATATTGTTGGTGGTTTAGAACTTAACCTTGATACTAAGCAAGTTACTGTTGAAGGAAAAACAGTTAAAGTGACACCTATAGAATTTAAAATATTACAATTACTTATGGCTTATCCAGGTAAAGTATTTTCAGCAGAAAATATATATGAAAGTGTTTGGCAGGAAGATGCAATTAGTACTGATACAGTCATGGTTCACGTTCGTAATTTACGTGAAAAAATTGAAATTGATCCAAAAAATCCTAGATATTTAAAAGTTGTTTGGGGAATTGGATATAAAATTGAAAAACAAGGCAGGTAAAAATATGAAAAAAAATAAATATATAATGACTCTCATTCTTATTATCATTCTCCTTTTGAGTAGCATTGGTATGTATATAGCTTATCCAAGCATTCATAACAACGTATCTAAAAGTGACCAGGAATACAATATTACTGCTTATATGTCAGATGAAATATTTTATTCAAATTATGCGATTAGTCAGGAATTAGATAAAAAAGCAGAAGAAAATACATCTCTTGATAGTTATATAACTGCTGCTGATAATACATCATCACGTTCTTATAAATATGATTTTATAAATAGTGTACAAAGAAAGCAGACAGATCTCATGTCACAAAATGATTTTGTATTTAGTGCTAAGAATCTAAAAACTGGAAAAACATTATCTAATACAAAAGAAGATATTCTAGACATTCATTCACAACCTGAAATACAAAAACAATATCAATGGTATGTGCATATTGAATTCAACAGTAATGGTCAAATCACATATCAGTCAAATCTTCGTAATCAAGAATCTATTGAAAATCAAATAAATAGTCTGTTCTCAAATTATAATCAAGATAGCAATGATTATGACTATGATGTTGAAGACTATGTACATGTACAAACACAATTATCAAATCTTAAAGATATCTCTATAACCTATGCGGTAAGTCAAACAATCGATTCAACAAGCGATCTTTCATTATACTTATCAAATGACTCAGCATCTGACTACATGCGTTTTGCTGTTCCTTATATTTTAGGATTATGTGCTTTAGTATCTATCATTATCTTCATAATTCCATTACAATATTTAAAGGAAATTAAATTCTTAGATATTACTTCAAGAATTAAATTTGGTTTCCTTGCCTTGTTCTGGTGTCTGATAGAAGGATCACTCTTAACAATTTCACCTTTTATGATTCGTTCTATATATTCACATGAGTTTATAGATTTCTATAAAACATTTGGTATGGAGAATTTCTCAGACATTTTAACACCATGTATTCAAATTGGATTCTGGTTTATATTCTTTACTTTGATTATTGTTCTTACTTATATGATTAAATACCTCTTTCATAAAGGAGTTAAAGCATATTTTAAAGAGAATACTTGTTTAGGATGGATATTTATTAATAGCCATAAACTTATCAATAAAGTGATTAATATTGATTTAAATGATAATATTAATCGTTCTGTATTAAAGATTGTTATTGTTAATTTCTTTATTATAACAATTATTAGTATCTTCTTTGTCTTTGGTTTCTTCTTTGCTTTTATTTATTCAGTTATTATATTCTTCTTATTAAAAAATAAATTTACTGAAATAAAACAGGATTATGAAGTTCTCTTAAATGCTACAAAAAGATTATCTAATGGACAATTTGATGTGGATATACATGAAGATGTTGGTATCTTTAATCCATTAAAAAAAGAATTTGCTCATATTAAAGATGGTTTTGAAAAAGCCGTGAAAGAAGAAGTTAAATCACAGAAAATGAAAACAGAATTAATTTCTAATGTTTCACATGATTTAAAAACACCATTAACTTCTATTATTACTTATGTTGACTTACTAAAAAAAGATCAATTAACAGACGAAGAACGTAATCAATATATTCAAGTCTTAGAACGTAATTCATTAAGACTCAAAAATTTAATTGATGATTTATTTGAAGTGAGCAAAGCAAATAGCGGAGATATTAAACTTAATTATGCTGATGTTGACATTGTATCCCTTATTAAACAAGCCGAATTAGAATGTCAGGATAAACTTGATGAAAAAACATTGAACATTAAAATGACCACTTCTGATGATAAAATTATTCACTCATTAGATAGTTCAAAAACATATCGTATATTTGAAAACTTATTTATTAATATTTCTAAGTATGCATTGGACCATACAAGAGTCTATATCGATGTTATTGATGCCCCTGAAAAAATAACGATTATATTTAAAAACATCTCTGAACAAGAAATCACTTTTAATAATAAAGAAATTGTTGAAAGATTTGTACAGGGTGATAAATCAAGAAATACAAAAGGTTCTGGTTTAGGGTTAGCCATTGTCAAAAGTTTTACAGAACTACAAAAGGGTGAATTTCATGTTGAAACCGATGGAGATCTCTTTAAATCTGTTATAGTCTTTTATAAATAAATTATGGGATGTCATTATGACATCCCATTTTCCTTATATATGAATTCTTTTGCTTCAAGTGATGCCTGAAGTGTTTCTTTAATAGAATAGCATATTTTAGAAACGTTTTGTGATTCTAAAGCACAATATAATTCTTTTCTTATCCTTATAAAATCATATTTTGATGAATCTATAAACTGATTAATAAATATACTCCAAACCATTATTTTTATAAGTTCTTCATATATAACCTTCAAACATTTATTACTTTTTGAAAAAATATAATTAGTTAAAGGTTCTAATGTAAAAACTTGAGTATTTTCAATAGATTTTTTAATTTCTATAAGATCATCCTGAGAAGCTTTTTTTAATATTTTTGGTGCAATACATTCAATAATTAAAGATAATAACTCAACAGAATAAAAGTATTGTTTTATATAACCCATTATATCTGAATTATAAATAACCTGCTTATTATTTAATATATCATTAATAATAACAATCGACCCTACTCCATTTATTGTCTCAATGACTTTAAATTCTCTTAATACATCCAATGACTTTCTTGTTGTTTTTTCACTTACATCATATTCTTCAGATATTTTTTGAATAGAGGGAAGTTTTGTCCCTTTATGATATTCACGATAAAAAATCTTTCTTAGAATACTTCCTACAACTTTTGTATAAAGATAATCCATATTCTTGTGAGATATCCAGACAAATTCTTTTTCTTGTGTGACTGTCATTCCCTCACATAATTCATTAATATAATTCATACCATTATGAGAACTGCCTATACACATCTTTGTGATACCTTTTTTGATAATAAATTCATTCTTTTTAGAAAACTTTAAAATTGCTTTCATCATTGTTTTAAGCATTTTTAATGATTGCTGTAATTTATGATGATTATCCTGATCATCTATAGTCGCTGGGTTCACAGAATACATGATTGTTATAAATATATCATTTAATAAAGGGTTTTCTAATATCGAGAATGCCTGCAAGTAAATATTATACAATTCTTCAACAAGTTCCCTTGCATTTTGAATGTTTTTTGTAGGTAACTGATCAACCTTTAAATTCAATTCTTCCATTTGTTTAGGGGTTGCTTTTGCTAAACATCTCACAACAACTTCAGGTAAAATGAGTTCCATGGTTTCATAAGCATCTTGGAGCATCTTTTTTCTATTCACAAGTTCTTGTTTGTATTTTCTAAAGTCTTCTGGATTATTGATATTAAATATAACTTTTGCCTGAACACCTTTTTTTACAACAATATAACCATCTTGTTGTAATTCATTTAAGGCACTACGCATTGTATTTCTACCGACTCCATATTGCTCACACAAATCAAGAAGTGATGGTAACTTATTTTGATATGTATAATGGCCATTATACATATCATTTAAAATCATACGATATACATACATATATAATTTTTTATCATTTTCCACTACAACATCACTCCTTACCTAGTCTATAGTATATAACGAATACGAATGAAAAGAAAGTATGTTCCACTTTATATATTTTAAGAGAAGAAACTTCTACATAGTTTCATAGAATAGTAATCTATCCAGTCCAAATTCAATATAATTCATTAATAAACTAAAGTTTATTTGTTTAATTTGAAATTAAGAACATGGTAATAAAAAGATGGTTCTGATTACACTCACCCATCTTTCTATAGATTACTTAATATATAAACGAATACCTTCTAATGATGCTTTTAAAATAACTTCTGTAATTTCACTCACTTTTTGAACATCTTTTTTATTTAATGCATTAAATAATTCCGATTGATACAAGCGATAATCAAGTGAAGGAAAAGTAATTACACGCCCCAGAAAAATATTCCACCCCATTGGATTTTTTAATTCCTCAAGAACATTTTGTAAACAAGGATTACATTTTGAAACAACATAATCATAGAAATGTTCCAACGTTGGAAAATCATCTTGTTGTGTTTTCTCATTAATCATCAAAAGATCTTTATCAGTAATTGTTTTTAAAACTTTAGGAATAATAATTGGCATAATTAATGAAAGTAATTCAATAGAATTATAAAAAACTTTAATATTATTTTTAAAGGTTTCATTATTAGAAAGAATAGATTGTTTATAATGATTATCTACTATGACTTTAGACCCTACTCCATTAATTGTTTCAATAACATGATATTCTCTTAAAAGCTGCAAAGATGTTCTAATTGTTTTTTCACTGACTTCATATTCTTCTGCAAGTTTAGCGATTGAAGGCAGTAATGTATCCTTGACATAAATTTGTTTTTGTATAGCTTTCATAATCTTCAAAACAACTTTTATATATAGATAATCACGATTATCATGACATATCCAAATAAATTGTTTTTCATTCTTGACTGACATACCCTCACAAAGATCATGTATATATTTCTGAGAAAGCTTAGCATTTGCTTTACACATCATAACAATAATATATTTTACAATAATATAATTCTTATTTTGGGTTGCTTTTAATAACATTTTTAATGCTTTTTGAAGCCTTTTAATGTTTTTCTTTAATTCATTATGTACATGTTCTGTATCAATTAATGGTTGATATATTGATGACATAAATGTTATAAACAAATCATTAAGTTGTTGATTTTTTAAAGTAGAAAATGCATATAAATATATATTATAGAGTTCTTGGATCATTTCATTTTCATTAGTAATATAATCATAAGAAAAATGGTCTATTTTCTTTTGTAGTTCATCTAATTCTTCAGTTGTCATGCGTTGTAAACAAATGACACTAATTTCTGGTAAAATGGTTCCCATTGTATGGAAGATATCTGTAATCATTTGTTGTGAATCTTTAATTGTTTGTTTATATTGTTTCTGTGTTTCAAAGTTATTTAAATCAAAACAAACAGTTGCCTGAACACCTTTTTGCATAATAATATAGCCATCCTGTTGTAAAAGAATTAAGGCATTACGTACAGTGTTACGACCAACATGATATAATTCACATAATTCTAATAATGGTGGTAATTTATCTTGAAAATTGTATTTCCCATTGTATATATCACTTAATATCATACGATAGACATACATATATAAATGATTCTCTTTTTCCATAAAATCCCCCCCTCTACTCTCTTTATAGTATATACTTTTTAGGCAATAAAATAAAGAAAAGTATTCAAATTTGAATACTTTAATGAAATAATATGCTAATTAATATTAATGCAAAAATAACTTGTGATGTTCCTGTTAAACAACCATATAGCATAGCTTTAGGACCTTCTTTAATTAAGTCTTTAAACTTCACTCGCATCCCGATAGCTGCTAAAGCAATGATTTCAAATTGTGAACTGATTGTTTTCGCAGTTGTTGATAAAATTGCAGGAATAATGCCTGTACTATTAATAATACTAAATATAAAGAATCCAATAACAAACCATGGAACTTTAGCTTTGACTTTAGCAGCAGTACCCGTCTTTTTTGCAAATAAAGGCTGATTCTCATCTAAATTCATTTTGGCATATATCAATGCTACCGCAACCACAAAGATAATTCTAACAATCTTAAAGATTGTTGCAAATTCTACGACTTCACCATTAACCATAACTGCTGATGCAATAACTTGTCCAATGGATTGAAGAGTTCCTCCAATCATGGCTGATGTTCTTAATGTTTCATGATTATATAATAGCCCTGTAATAATAGGTAAAATAACCATAAGTATTGTCCCTGTAACATTTACAATCGTAATAGATATACCTTTATCCTTACTATCTGCATCAACAATTGGTGCAACGGTTCCAATGGCAGATGACCCACATACAGCATTCCCTGCACACATCAGTAGAGAAAACTTTTTTGCAAAACCCAACTTTCTCCCAATAAAATAACAAGCACTGATTGTTAATGTCATCTGAATAGCTATAAATCCAACACCATTAAATCCAATCCCCATTATATCAGCCAAATGTAATGTTAAACCTGTTAAAACAATGGAATATTCTAGTAACTTACTTTCTGAGAATTTTGTTCCTATATTAAAGATCTCTTTATTTAAAAAAGTATTACCTGCTAACATTCCTATTCCAATCGCAAATAAAGCTGCTCCAATGCTTGGAAAAAACTTTGCAATCTGTTGCGCTAATAAACCAATAATGAGACAAACAATAAATCCTGGTAGTAATTCTTTTATCTTATTCATATAATCTCCCCTTACATGAAAGCATTCTACCATATTTTAACTATAAATAAAAATTATAATATTTTATTTATCATAAATATATATTATAATCTAAATGAGGTGATATGATGATTGATATGAAATTAAAAACTTTTATCGAAGTTGTAGATTGTAAAAGTTTTACACAAGCTGCTATGCATCTTCATTTAACCCAGCCTGCTGTTACACAGCATATTAAACAATTAGAGAGTTACTATCAGCATAAACTGATACAAAATCCACATAAAGAATTTGAATTAACTGAAGCAGGCCATCAATTATATGAATATGCCAAAATACAAATCCACAATGAAGAAATCTTTGAATCCCAACTCTACAAAGTGGCAATGCCACTTACTGTTGGAGCCACTTTATCCATTGCAGATTATTATTTACCACAGATTATAAGTCACTATGTGACTCATTCTCTCCAACGTTGTCAAATTTATGTACATAACACTCAAATGCTTATTCAAGAAATGATAGATGGTCATATCGATTGTGCTTTTGTAGAAGGCCAATTTGATTTACAATTATTTGAATATCATTTATTTAAAAATGAACGATTTATTGTTGTCGCAAGACATAATCATCCTTTAGCTCACAAAAAGATAACTTTAAGTCAATTATTATCCTATCCACTCTTTGTTAGAGAAAAAGGCTCTGGTACTCGAGCCATTCTTGAAAATTACTTACTACAGAGTCTGTATGATATTTCATCATTTCATCAAATCATTGAAGTGCAGAGTATGACAATGATCAAAAAGATGATAATGCAGACCTATGGAATAAGTTTTCTCTATGAAGGAGTTGTGAGTGATGAATTAAAATCTGGTCAACTCATTCGTTTAGATTTAGAAAATTTTGAATTGACACGTCCTATGCATTTTATATATTTACGACACAATCTCAATAAACAGCGTTATCTTGAATTTTTTCAGCAATTAATACAATAATACATAAGGAAGTGATATTATGCGAGAAGATATAGAAAGTATACAAAAAGCAATTGTAAATGAAAAACTGGTAATCTTTGTAGGAGCAGGCATTTCAAAAAACTCTGGTGTTCCCACTTGGGGTCACTTAGTACGTACTTATGCAAAAAAACTTAATTATACACAGTGTTTATCTTGTCATTTCAAAACAGAACAATGCGAAAAAACATGTCCTCATCAATATCGTTTTTCTACTGATGAATATATTAAGATTCCTCAATATTTTTACAGTCATGATTCATCTGAACATCATCAGGACTATTATCAGCTTTTAAAACAAGAATTTGATAAAGATTTTCAACCTAATTTACTCAATGACTTAATTGTTTCATTAGAACCAGAACATATTATTACAACCAATTATGATCATCTTTTAGATCATTATCAATATGAAGTCATTCAAAGTGACCGTGATCTGTTAAAAGCAACATCTAATCATTATTTAATTAAAATGCATGGAGATATTGATGATTTAGAAAATATTGTTTTTAAGGAAGATGATTATTTAAGATTTTCTCATACTCATAGTTTAATCGAATTATATATAAAATCATTATTGATTGATCATACTTTCTTATTTGTTGGTTATTCTTTAAATGATTATAATTTAAAAATGTTTTTAAGCTGGATTGATTATTTAGGGCAAGAGAAAAAAGTTCAGGAAAATATGCATATGAACTATCTTATCACATGTGATATTTTACCAGAACAAGATTATCTGATATCTTATTATGAACAGAAACATATTCAAGTGATTAATCTTAACAATCTCAGTGATGAATTGTTAGAAGCAGCTCGTCTTGTTCCCTTATCAGATGAGATTGGCCAAAAAACATATATTTGTTTACAAAAATTATTAAATATAGAAAGAAACATGTAACCCCTGATATTCCTGACAAGGTAATGTTGGATGGGGAATACCTTTTAGTTTACCTTGTTGAAATGCTATGACATCTTCTAGACAATAATCGATAAAATTACTCGTCAGAGGATATTGATGATGACTTGGTAAAATCACATCAATATTCTCCTTTTCTTTATGTAGTTTTTGAAGACTTTGTATATAGTGATTCAAATCACGACGTTCTCCAAACATATAAATTGGTCCAACTTGTACTGTATCCCCACTGATTAATAATTTTTCTTGACGATCTAATAAAGCAATACTTCCAGGTGTATGCCCTGGTATTTCAATCACTTCAAAATCATACTTTCCTACCATAAAATGATCATGCTCTCTTACATTATAAATTATTATATCATCTTCAAGTAAATAATGATCTTGATGATGCATATAACATTCTTTAAAATCATGAACCCCACCACGATGGTCTCCATCTCCATGTGTCAAAATAACTTGGATAGGTAAATTCGTTATTTTTTTAATTTCTTCATATATATGATTTTCCTGAAAACCTGTATCAATTAAGAGAGCTTTATGCTTATCTACAATCAGAAACTCTCTAACTCTACCATCATCTAAAATATAAATATCATGAAACTGTGTTATTTCCATATAATATCCTCCTCACAATTAAGTATAATGCAAAAAGTGTGGTCAAACCACACTTTTTATAATTCTTGAAATCTTTGAATTCCCCATGTCATTAATAAATAATAGAGAAACACATTAATCACAATAATCACTGCAAATATAAAATAGACATATGCATTTAATGATAAGAAATTATCCATCAAGAAATATCCACCAACCAAAACAAAGACTAATCCCATTGAAATAAACATTGTTAACATAACAGGCATACTTTGTTTCACACAAGCTGTTTCATTGACCCAATCAAATTTAGGTTTCCATAAATTCAATACCAAACCTAATAAGTCAATTGCAAGTGTAAAAAGCACAGGAGCAAGTAAAACCATCAATGCATCTAATGGACCCACTTGAAAAATAATAATTTCCACAATTGAGAATATCATACCAAATGGAACACACAAAAGAAAATGCATCAACATCTTTGAATTTAGAATATCTTTAACTGGAATAGGTAATGATTTAATAATCCATAAACGATCTCCTTCTAATGAGATAGAAGAAGCACTAATAATATTGAGAGAGCCCACAGCAATGCCTGCAATACAAAGTAGTGGTGTTATCATTTCATTCACAACAGATGGCATCATTCCTAATAACATAACTATATCTTCCTGATAGATCAATAAAGCGCCTGTTGCAATTAAACACATTACAATACCCATTGCAGCATTTAACATAACCATTGCACTTGAAGTAAAATGTTTGATTTCTCTTTTGATTAATGCTGTCATCATAGAATTGGCTTTCATTGGTTTTTCAACATATTCTATCTTCTTTGTCTTAGGTTTTGCAGTCGCAAGTTTAATAAAACTTTTAGAAAGAATAACAATCACAATAGCAAATGGTACCAATGCACAAACCAAATAAATTAATAAACTCAAGATATCAGCATCATAGATAGCAAGCGCCATATGATATAAAGGATAAACACCTTGTTCAATGGCTTCAGCAATGCTTTTTCCATTTTGAATGAGTAGTCCAATATACTCTTCAACAGAACTCACAGCATACATATAGACTGCAAAGAAAGCAATAAACATGATCATTGTAATCAAATTTTTCATTCTGATATGACGCATAAGATGCGTTAATAGCCAGCTAAATAAGCAAGATACTGCTAGCACAAATAATGGTAATGTTAAGACAACTAAGATGAAAGCAATAATTTGCATTGGATTCATACCTATTTGTGTCATATAGACAAATCCAGCCGGTCCAGCAACTAAGATTTCATACACATAATTCAATATCAATACAACAAAAATACGACTTAATAAAATATCCCTATTTTTAATTGGCATTGATAACAAAATATTATTATCTTTTGCTTCATAAATTTCATGCTGGACAATAAAGACACTTCCAATAAAACATAACATAATAATCATAATTCCCATAATAGCAAAGTATAACCATTCTATCTGCATCAATTGCAGTGGTTCAATTAACGCAGAAAACAGCATACCAAACATCATAGAAAACACAACAGCAACATAACCAAATAATAATATCATTAAAATAATCTTACCAGCAGATGAACCTGATGATTTTTTACTATGCTTTGTTTGTCTTAATAAGATTCCCTGTAATCTTATTTTAATTAATGTCTTAAGCATTGTCGCTCTCCAATTCTAAGAATACATCCTCAAGAGACTCATTATGAGTCACATCTTCAGTACGACCACTTATAACTAACTTTCCTTGTTTAATAATAGCAATTCTATCGCATAACTTCTCAGCCACTTCTAAAACATGTGTAGAGAAGAAAATAGCTCCACCCTTATCACAGAATTCACGCATTAATCCTTTTAGTAAATGCGATGCCTTTGGATCTAATCCAACAAAAGGTTCATCCATAATAATTAATTTTGGTTCATGAATAAAAGCTGAAATGACTGCTAATTTTTGTTTCATCCCATGTGAATAAGCACTAATAGGCTGTGCTAAATCAGATGTCAATTCAAGCATATCTCCATATTTTTTAATACGTTCCTGTCGTTCTTCTTTAGATACACCATAGACATCAGCTACAAAGTTCAAATACTGAATGCCAGATAAATACTCATAGAGATCTGGATTATCTGGTATATAAGCCAATATTTGTTTACATCCTAATGGGTCAGTCTTAATTGATTTCCCATTAATATAAATATCTCCTTCATCAAAAGGCAAAATTCCAACAATAGATTTTAGCGTTGTCGTTTTCCCTGCACCATTGTGACCAATAAATCCATAAATATGACCATCTTCAATTTCCAATGATAAATCATCTACAGCCTTATATTGATCATACCTCTTTGTTAAATGTTCAATCTTTAACATAATACCCCTCTTTTCTTATAAATAATTATTTTTATTATTTATATTATAATTATATATTTACTTTCTATTAGAGTCAATATTTTTCGTATTGTCTCTTCGATAAATCAGGTAAGAATAAATCATCATGAAAATGACATCTCCAACCAATAAAACAATCATAATGATAAATGTATACGGAACTTGCAGTAAAGCACAGATGACCATAATCATACCAATCAGTATCCAAGAATATCCACCTATTCTATGCGTTTTCTTCCAAACATATTCATTGGATAAAGTCCATGGTGTCTTAATACCTAAGAAATAATTCTGTGGAATTCTTGGCATATAATTCCCCATACCTATAAAGACAACTCCCAATAACACTAACAACAAAAACTTTACATTTGCATATGGGTGTAATGATAAATAATAGAAAAATCCAGCCATGCATATAAAGAAACATGTTAAACCATATCTAAAGATATTATATGTCTTTTGACGGTTTTCTAAATTCTTACGACGAGGATCAATCCTCTGCAATAATGACATCCCATAATATACAACAACTGGCAAGAATGCTAACATGAATAAATAATAACGACTGCCATATCCATCAACTTGCCAATTATAGTCCCAATGCATTGGTAATGTCTCAGGCATAAAGAAGATAATACCAACCAATATTAATGTCATTATCCAAACAAAAATATCAAAAGTTTTTTCTTTCATTTTGAATCATCTCCCTTATCCACAAAATTTAAAAACCACTTCATCATATCCTGAAAAACTGTCATATCAATGCTATAAACAATATTTTGTCCCTGTCTCTCATCCATAATCAATCCACTATTCTTAAGAATCGCTAAATGATGAGAAATAGAAGGCTTTGTGATTTGAAAATAATCTGCTATCTCCCCAGCATTTAAAGGTTTATCTTGTAATAATTCTAATATTTTCCGTCTTGTTGGATCACTCAACGCTTTAAATGCATCTCCCATAATTCACCCTCCCTTAATATTTAGATGTTTATCTAAATATCTAAACAAATAGTATCACTATCCAATATAAAAGTAAAGAAAAAGCATAAAAGAGTATATCTTTTATGCTTTCTAAAATACTTTTTGATTCTTTAACATCTTTTCTAACATACTTCTAGAAACACCAAAACGATCACATAAATCATAGAGATACTGTTGTAACTCTTCTGGACTCTTACCACGTAATTCATCTTCATTGATACCTAACATGTTCATCATGCTTTGAATTTGATTCATTGTTTGAGGATCTCCTTGACGATATTTATTCATTAAATCATCATAATATGATTGAGCCTGATCAAATTCATTATTCTGTGTGCTAGTAATTTGTTGATATATATCAATCAAAATGTCAATCTCGTCACTATCTAACTCTAATTCATCAAAGAATTCTAAAGCTTGTTTACATAAAACCTCTATTTCATATTGATAATCTTCATCATTCATTTGTTGAATTAATGAAATATTATCAAAGAAATCTTTGAGTTGATTTTCTTGTGAAGGTGTTAATATAACATCTTCATATTCATCATTTTGAATATCTTTTAAAACTATAGTCATATAGTTTTCTATCTTTTCATGAAGTGTCATCATTGTTTCTACTTCTATACCTGTTATCTTTGATAACAAATCTATAAATAATTCTTGATCTAAATAACGATTTTTAAAGACATATGTTTTATTATTCGTTTTAATTGTTGCAACTTTATTTTGATGACGATGTTTTTCTATAGATAATGATATAATATCCTGATATGCAAATGACCCAGTTTTAACAAATTGAAAGTAAACATGTGTTTTTGTGATAATCATTCCTTTTGAACCATCTTGTTGTTCACTAGCATCAATAAACCCCAAAACATCATAATCACTATTACTACCATACAAATAAAGTGCCTGCCCTATACTTTGAGGTAATTCGTTTAACTTATAAAACTTAGCCTCATCTACTAATGACTCATTCATATACTCTAATATTTCTTGATTCATACTATACCTCCTCTTATAAACAAAGATATTCTAACACATTTTAAGATAGAAAAAAACCAGATGATATATCTGGATAAGATAATAGGACCACATATATGTGGTCCTAAATATATCTTGTGTTGCTATATATTATTCAGCAACTTTTTGTTCTTTGATAACTTTTGCAATTGAAGCAATTACATCTTTTTCATCTTCACCTTCAGCTACGATTTCTACTGTAGCTTTAGTTGGAACACCTAAAGACATAACACCCATAATAGATTTTAAGTTAACTTCTTTTTCATTGTAAACTAATTTAATATTACTAGTGAATTTGCTAGCTTGGTTTACTAAGATAGTTGCAGGTCTAGCATGTAATCCTACTGGATCTGAAACTACAAAAGATAATTTTTCTGCCATTTGATTGACTCCTCCTTAATAATTTATAGTCTTATTATAACACAATAAATTTACATTTCCATATTTTTTGAAAAGAATTTATGCGCTTTCAATATATTTTTTTGTCAAGTGATTTGATAATACTTTTTCGATATTTTTTTGACAAGAAAAGCCCAAAAGTATTAAGAAACTTTCTGGGCTACAACTAAGAATTTATGTGTTGTCATTTCAAAATAATGATGTTCTTTAATGGCCTTTAATGCCTTTAAATAGAAGACTTGATATTTATTAATATTTGCAACATCAGGTGATACTTTTTTAAAATAGTTTAATATAGCAGGTACACTATGGAAACGAATTGTCCCATAATCTTCAAACTTATCAACAATTTTTAACCCAATACTTTCTAATGTTCCAGCACATGAATAAGCATCCCATGACCCTTTCATACGAAATGGCATATATAACTGAACAAATTCTTTAAGATTTGCTGTTCCATTTTGATTAACTAAGAAATATCCACCAGGTTTAAGAACTCTTTCAATTTCTAATTTATCATAATTTGAATTTTCACACATAACAATATCAATTTTACCATCTTTAAATGGCATTTTTCCTGTTGGTGTTAATGTTGTTAACTTAATTGGTGTTCCTGTAAATAATGGTTCAATATCTTTAGTATCAGCATATGGTTCAACAACAAAAGTTGCTGCTGGTAATGGTTGAAATTTTCTGGCAAACTCACCATTATCAACACTTACAAAGGCCAAATGATCTTCAGGCTGTAAGTAGTTTCTAAGAATGGATTCTTCATTATACTGTACAGGTGATTCTTCATATGTACCTGTTTCATTGAATGATCTTTGAGCTATCTCTAACAATTCGTTCTTCAATAATTTTGCATCTTCTATATCTTTACGACATCTTTTCTTACTATAAACAAGAATTAAGTACTGAACAACAGCATCAGCAACAATTCCCATTGCTAAAAACAGAACAAAATAAATAAACCATGTTACAGAAAATATTTCTTCTGGTGTTGATATTAAATAACAAATAAAACAAATAAACAACATATAACCAACTCGATTATAACTAAATGATTTATCTAAAGATAAAAACCAATTCACATTTTCTGCTTTTACCATCTTACTTCTTGTTATCTCAAAAAATACCAATTGCATCAAAAACAGCATCACAATAAATGATCCTAATAAAATCAATAAATATTCCATAAATTCTCCTTACTTAATCAATTCTCCTTCAAAAGTATAATAAACATGATC
>NZ_HG005292.1:47998-65369 GCF_000455285.1 Candidatus Stoquefichus massiliensis AP9
AATTGCAAAATATCCTTTTGGATCAAGTTTCACGTCACCTTCCTGAGAAAAGATTTCTTTCATATCATCTTTTATATCATAAACAAAACTTCTACCATTTTTACCTAATATTAAATATGCATTCTCATCATACTCAACAATAGCATTTTCAGGTAAATTCGTATATTCTTGTTCAAATACAATAGTTCCTGTTTCATCAATGACTCCAAATGCACCTGTTTCATTATAGACTGCATAATATGAACTGCCTATGTACTTTATACGATAATAATATTCTTTTGTCAAAACTTCACCTTTTTCATCAATTAATGAATAACCTTTATCATTGACTTTCACAATAGCACGTGTATTTGCATCAAATGGTTCAGCTTCAATAAATGTCTTATCAATAACTTTCTTATTATCAAAACTATAATACTGATATCCTGTATCTCTTACATAGACAGGGAAGAACTCAGAATATACCTGCTTGGCAACTGGATATAATTGACAGTTTTTTAATTCTCCAGTAAGTTTTCCTTCTTTATAGACTTGATGTGGTCCATAGATATCTGTTGAACGAACAACATATGTGATTGGTGAGAAATAATAACTTGTCATTAATACTGGTACACCACTTATAGGATATACAAATGTCTTATTCCCATTTGTTAATATAACATTTTGGTTTTCATTAAAATGGGCTTCTTTGACTTGAATTGTATTTTGATAATATTTTTTGTTTGAAAAATCAACATAAATCATACTTTTTAATGCTTCATCATTAAGAATAGCACCTTCTGTATTTTCATCTAAAATTTTATATGTTCCTTTTTCATTCATATCTAATTGAATGTTTTTCTTTTCATCAGCAGTATCTGTATGATAAAAAGACTGATAATCCTTAAATCCTATAATTATAGATGAACTATTATTTATCTGATTAACATATAAAACAGCATCTTCACCTTTGCATAATTCTTTACCATTTTCATTTAAAACAATATATTCTTTATCTTTATATATAACTGGCAATCCACTTTTCATAATTCCAAGATTATCTTGAGCAGTATAAAGAACTTTTCCTTCATCATCTAATACAAGAAGATTATTTTTATAAAAACCATTTTCAATCTTATTTTCTATTTTATTCTCTGTTTTAGCTACTGCATAAAACATACGATCAACCGATTCCAATATTTCATATGTTCCAGGTTTAATAATTTCATCACCATCATAATCAATAACTCCTTTTTGATCTTTTTCATCTGTTACAAGATAACCAATACCTTGAATCTCCTGAAATGTCTTATAAATATATTCACTTAATTGTTCTCCATCCTGATTATAAAGTGCATACACCTTATCATCACGTGTTAACATGAATGTTGATTCCTTTTTCCCTTGTGAGCAGCCACTTAACAATATAAGTGCTAACAATCCAATGACTAATTTTTTCATAGCTGACCTCCTTATATCGACATTAGTATAACATATATTTATGTGATTATCATTGTTTTTTAAGTGATTAGGTCTATAATATGATGAGAGGTGATAAAATAATGAACGAAACATTAGATACCATAAAGAAAAGAACAAGTTGTCGCAATTATCAAGATAAAGCACTTGATTCTGAAACTTTAATGACAATTCTTAATGCTGGAATTCAGGCTCCTAGCGCCATGAATCAGCAATTATGTGAAGTCTTTGCAGTAACAAGAAAAGATTATATTGATGAACTTGCAAGCGCCATTCGCTATGTATTCAATGAAAGAGGGGAAACAAAATCTGATGACTATCATTGTGCTTACCATGCACCAGTCCTTGTGATTGTTGCTGGTCCTGAATATGATAGCAAGCGCATTGAAGATGGAAGCTGTATGTTAGAAAATATGTTTCTTGCTGCAACAAGCTTAAATATTGGATCATGCTGGATTAATCAATTAAGAGACACACAAGATGTTGAGGAAGTTCGTCAAGTTTTAACGAAAATGGGTATTCCTACTAACTTTCAGGTTATTGGATGTGCTGCTCTTGGCTATTCAGCAGCTGATACTCCAGCAAAAGAAAAGAAACAAACAAGAATTCATATCATTGAAGAGAAAAACTGTGATTAAAATCACAGTTTTTTCACACTTCCACCTTTTATTAATTCATAACCAATCAATTGTGTTTGGGCCATTGGTTCTTTTTCTATAAGTTGAATAATTGTTTTTCCAGCCATTTGTCCTGCTAATTCATTATTATAACGAATCGTACACAGACTTGGTGAGATAATTGAAGAAACTTCATAACCGCCAAAGCCTATTAAAGAAATATCATCAGGAACATTTAGTCCTTTTTCCATAATTTCCTTATAACATGCTAAAGCAATATTATCTGTTGCACATATAATTAATGTTGGTGTGTGTTTCATTAAATATTCTCGAATAATCTGCCGAGAATCATGAAATGAAAAGTTTGTTTCTCTAATACTCACATCTTTAATATGATGATCCTTTAGAGCATCAAGAACACCTTTCTTTCTTTGAACACCAACAGCTTCATCTTTATGACCAACCCCCATATAAAGGATATGCTGATGATTCATATTGGCAGCATAGCATCCTACATCATAACCAGCATGATAATCATCATAAATAATTGAAATACCCCCTTTAAAAAGTTGTGCAACCACTAAAATGGGAATATCTAATTTACTTGCGAGTTGCTGATGAGTCATCGTCACTGCAGTTGCCAATAAGATAATACCATCAACATTCATTCTCCATAGATGTTCAATGGATGCCAATTCTCGCATTTCATTATGATTTGTATTAATGATAATCGTTGTATAACCTTGTCCTTTCAAATACTCATCTATAGCCATCAGCATTCTTGATGATGTAATTGAATCTAAACAAGGGGCAACGATTCCTATTGTGTTTGTTCGTTTTGCTTTTAAGCTTTGTGCTATAGCATTGGGTTCATAATGGTGCTCCTCAATAATTTTTCTTAATTTCTCTTTTGTTTCTTCTTTAACATAACCACCATTAAAATATCTGGATACAGTACTTTTCGCAACACCTGCCATTTTTGCTATATCACTCATTGTTAATTTTTTATTTTCTTCCATAAACCTCATCCTCTTAATTTCATTATACAAGAAAAGAAAATCCTTGCAAGCAAGGATTTTAAATGTATTCATATTGTCCTAATTCATAGTAGTCAATATTGGCATGATTCTTGTCAATAATTAACTGATCATTTAAACTAAAAATACGTGTTGTCATTGTATAATAACCGTCATTAATAAAGATTTCCAAAGAACTTGTATCACTAAATATATGCAGTTTTTCTAAATCATCTATATCTAGATAACGAATATCTCGCCCATCACCACATGTACCCATATCTAACGATAAAGTTGAATCATGGTATCTTAAAAAACAATCTTGACGAAATTGAATGGTTATCGGTTGAGAATGAATATTTGTAAGAATCAATTCAAAACTTAAACCATTTTTATAAATATGATGAGATGCATCTAACATAACATGTGATCGTCTTAGATCCTTCATTTGTGAAATAGGTGACTGATAAATATGATGATTTTTATATGTTAATAAACGTGGCATAGCAAGGGCCTGTGTCCAGCCATTTTGATATGTCATATTCTGTGTGTATTTTGCTTCTGACATACCCATCCAACCAATAAGAAGGCGTTCACCTTCACTTGTTAAAAATGTTCTTGCTGCATAAAAATCAAACCCATAATCAAACAATTGAAAAGGACCTAATTGACTTTCACCTTTAAAATCTCCCTCAATTTCAAAATAGCCACATTGATGCTGATTTTGATAAGTTCTTGATTGAAGAATTCCTTGGGGACAGGTAATAAGAATATATTGTTGATCAAATGCAATAAGATCAGGACATTCCCACATAAAACCAAATTTTTGAGAGGTAGTTAATTGATTGAAATAGTTCCAGTGGATTTTATCCTGACTTTCATAGATAAGCACTAACCCTTGATTCTCTCGATTACGTGCCCCAAGCACCATATAATATTTATCTTCTTTAAAGACTTGCGGATCTCTAACATGCTTTGTCATATCCGTAGGAAAATCATTGTTTGTCATAAGTAAACGTTTTTTTGAAAACTTTATTGCATCTTTAGAAGTTATCATCATAACATTCTGTTCTCGACCATCAAGAACATAATCATAATCTCCTGCATAACGGACATTACCAGTATAAAATACCGCAAGTTCTCCAGATTCATAAAGACTGCTGCCACTATAAACACCATCCTGATCCCACTTCGTATCAGGCATAATAGCATATTCCTCTTCTTTATAATGAATAAAATCTTGAGTACTATAATGTCCCCATACACAAGCTGTTCGCTTTGTTGTTAAGCAAGCCAAAGGATTATGAACATAATAAATATGATAGACATCATTTATTTGACACATCCCATTAGGATCTGCCAATAATCCCATAGGAGGCATTAAGTGATAATGCAAACGATATGGATCTTTTTTGACTCTTTCTTTTTCTAATTGTATATCTTTCATCATTACTTTGTTATAACATAAGGCTTTAATGGATAATAAGTAACCTTTCCTTTGATTGATGTTAAGAACTCAACTGTCTGATGCAATGATTCACTATAAACACGTGTTGTGAAAACAGTTTGTCCATCATTAATAAAGATTTCTAAACTTGATGTATCACTAAATATTGTCATTTGATAAACTTCATTAATTTCTATAGAACGTGTTGCCCGTCCATGTCCACTTTGACCTAGAGAAAGTGTTAATATATGATTTTGATATGTCAGATGAGCATCATCACGTATCTTTAAATGAAAATCCTTGTTTTCTTCTAATTCAATATTCATTTCAAAACAGATTGTATCTTCTTGCTTGATTTGATGACAATGAGAAACAATTGTTTTCTCTCTTAATGCTTTCATTTCTTCCATTGGTTGCTGATAGATTTGACCATCATGATATGTCAAGACTTTAGGCATTGTTAAAGCATGTTGCCAATCATAATCTATTGTGGGCTGATTATCATAATCTGCATCTGGAATTCCCATCCAGGCATACTGAATGCGTCTTCCTTTTTCATCTAAAAAACTCTGAGGTGCATAAATATCGAAACCTCTATCTAATTCATGGAATTCACTTAAAGTATATGTGTTTTGTTGAAAATCATAGTTAACTTTAAAATATCCCATTTGATAAACATTCGCATAATTATAACCCTGTTGAACTAATCCTTGTGGACATGTCATTAAAAATAATTGTCCATCTAATTCAAATAAATCAGGACATTCCCACATATAACCAAAGTTAGGTAAAATCAAACGATTATAATACTTAAAATGTTGTAAATCATCACTTTTATACAAAAGAACACACCCTTGATTATCTCTTGTACGTCCTCCAATAGCCATATAATAATAGCCATCTTTTTCAAATATTTTAGGATCACGTACATGTTTAGACATATCTTGAGGATAGTCATCATTTGTGAGAATGAGTTCTTTTTGAGATATATGATAACCATCCTGGCTCGTCATATGAATGGTATTCTGTTCTCTTCCTTCATTAATATAATCATAATCATTCCGATCATATAATTTAACATTTCCTGTATAGAAATAATGAATAAGATTATCCTTCACAAAGGCTGATCCACTATAAACGCCATCTTTATCCATCTTTGTATCTGGATAAAGGAATGGTTCTTCTTCCTGGAAATGAATCATGTCTTTTGTTGTATAATGTCCCCATAGTTTTGTACCCCAACCACAGTCAAATGGCGTATATTGGAAATAAATATGGTAGATTCCATCTTTTTGGCATAATCCATTAGGATCATTTAAATAACCAGCAGGTGGCATTAAATGATATTGTAAACGATATTGATCTTGACGAACATGGTCACGCATCTTTTGATGCGTACCATATTCTTTTTGATAATCTTCTTTTGTCATCATAATATATTCCTCTATTTCAATACTGCAATAATATCACTGCCATCAGTTTGACCTGTATACTGCATTTCAAGTGTGCGATCTTCTTTTATTTCAAACGCCATCATTGTTTCTGTAGAATAACCCTTTTTCTTAACTAAATCAGTATCAAATCTTAATAATAATTCACCTTTTTTGACATCTTGATCAACACTTACAAAAGTTTCAAAACCTTCTCCATTCATATTCACAGTATCAATACCACAATGAATCAATACACTAGAACCATCTTTCATTGTGATTCCAATAGCATGTTTACTTGGAAAGACAAATGTCACTTTACCATCACATGGTGCAACAACTTCGCCATCATCAACAGTCACTGCAATACCATCACCCATTGCTTTAGAAGCAAATGTTGGATCAGATGATTCACTAATATTTTTCACAATTCCTTTGATTGGAGATACAACTTCGATTTCTCCATTATATTCTACTTGTGTTTCCATTTCTTCAATCACTTCATTTATATCTTCTGTTTTATTTTTACGTTCAGCAACCTTCCCAAAGATAATAGCTAAGACACATCCACCAGCCAATGCAATAAGATGAGCAATAATATAATTGATATACCCATTATTTGCCGGATCACAAATAGCAATCCCAGGTACTGCTGTCGTTCCAAATCCAAAAGCTGCTAAATCTGCAAAATAAACATAAGCTCCTGCCATTGCACCACCTAAACATCCCGCAATAAGTGGAAATTTATATCTTAAGTTAATCCCAAAGATAGCTGGTTCACTAATTCCAAATAAAGTTGAGGCAAATGATGGAATTGCAAGTTCTCTTGCTTTTAAGTTTTTCCAGTTTAATGCTAAATATCCTAAAACAGCTCCCCCCTGTCCCATTAATGCAACTGACATTAAAGGATTCAAGAAGTTTCTACCTGTATCAGCAATTAATTGTGCTTCAATAGCTCCTAAAATATGATGCAATCCCGTAATAACAATAATCTGTTGAACACCTGCGAATATCATATATCCTAACACACCTAAATTCTGTGTTACCCAAATCAATCCACCAGTAATTAAATTTGATAACTCACGGCCAGCAGGTCCAATAATTGTAAATAATAATGCTGTAGAAATAAAGACTGTACATAATGGTGAGAATAATAATTTTACAACATCAGGAATCTTTTTATCAAAGAATATATCTAACTTTGCAACAATAAATCCCATCATTAATGCAATAATAATTCCACCTTGGAAACCAACTAATTCAATTGGTAATCCTAATATACGAATAATTTCTGGGGTTGCTGTTCCACTTCCTACAGAATAAGCATTGGCTAGAGAAGCATCTAACATAATTGCTCCAACAATCATCCCTAAAATTGGTTTACCACCATATCTTTTACATGCACTATAACAAACAGCCATTGGCAATATCGCAAAGATTCCGTTTGATGCTAGACTTGCTAATTTATTAATCGCATATAATGTTTCATTATTTGCCACAACATCCCATTTACTTAATACACCTGTAATCCCCATTAATAATGCTGCGGCTAAGATTCCAGGCATAATATCAATAAAGACATCAGATAAAGATTTAATCACTGCCTGAAAAGGATTTTGTTTTTTTGCACTTTGTTGTTTAATATCACCCAAAGACATATTCTCAGTATGTGTATACTGACTAAACACATCATAAACATCATTAACCAAACCAGCACCAAAGATTAGCTGTAACTGATCTCCAGCAATAAATACCCCTTTAACCAAATCAACTTCTTCAAGTTTTTCAATATTTGCTAAATCATTGTCTTTTAAGACAATACGAAGTCTTGTTGCACAATGGGCAACACCCTGAATATTCTCTAACCCTCCAACATAATTAACAAGGTCTTGAGAAATGCGTAAATACTTTTCTTGTTTACTTTCACTCATTGTTGTTCCTCCTCACACCGATATAGAACCGGTTCCACATATATAGTATAAATCTATCTCCTATATATGTCAATAATTATTTGTAAAAAACATAATAAATGCAAGTAATTAACTTTATTAATATGAAATCAGTTCCATATATAATATAAAAATAACCCGGATTAATTCCGAGTTATCTTCTAACTATTTTCTTTTCTTCTAAATATCATTATCCCTAAACCACTGATTATTATCATAATCTCTATGAATATCATTGCACTTGTATCAGATGTTTCAACTTTGGCTTTATCTCCTGATACAGTTTGATTATTCTTTTGTTCATCTTTAAGCATTTCTTTTGGTGGATTTGTACCAGTATTTATATCTGGATTAGGGTTACCAATAGGATTATTTGTATTCTCTGAATTGTTTGGATTATCAGTAGAATTATTTGTATTGTCTGAATTGATTGGATCATCAACAGAATTATTTGTATTCTCTGTTACTGTCAAGACAGTTTCAGCTTTGACTTCATTAAAGCAATCCTTAACGCTTGCTGTTAAGGTAGCTGTTCCTGCTTTATGCATTGTGACTAAGCCGTTAGCATCAACACTAGCAACGGCTGAATCACTGCTTGCATAGCTATACTGTAATTCATCCTTAAAAGTTGTATCATTGTTTACCTTTGGTAATTGTAATATGTCTTTTGCTTTTCCTTGAGATGTCTTAGCTAGCTCTAATACCGGTGGAATATAGAGCTGTAGTTCATGTGTTTCCCTTTCACCTACAGTTACATTTCCAACATCATTGGCATTCAAAGTATAAAGAGTGAGATTTGTTCTTTCAAAGCACATTTCACCAAATGTAGAAACGTTTCCTAATAACAGCATACGCTCAATCTTGCTGGAATAAAATGCAAACTCGTTTATGTTTTTAACACTTGCTGGAATGGTAACATAAGGTGTCTTTTGAGTCATATCAAATGCATATTTTTCAATTGTTTCTACTCCATCTTTAATGATATAGGTATCTGTTTCTCTGGCAATTGGATAATTGCATAAGGTCTTTCCATCTTGAGTATACAGAACACCCTCAATACTTTGATAGCTTGTATTGCCTGAAGCCACATTGATAGATGCGAGTTGTATACATTCATTAAATGCTGAAGAATCAATTGTGTTCACTTTCTGAGGGATATCAATTGCAGTTAACTGAGTAGATCGAAAAGCACATCTCTCAATTGTTTCAAGTTGTTTAGGAAGAGTAATTGATTGAAGATGACTAGAATCAAATGCAAATTCTCCAATTGTTTTAAGCTGACTTAAATCCTTAAACTGAACTGTTTCTATGCTTGAAGAAAAAAAAGCACTCCTAGCAATGGTTTCTACTGTTGCTGCAATGGTTATTGATTTTAATGAAATACTATTTTCGAATGCCCATTCACCAATCACTTTAACATTATCTGGCACTATATAGCTCTCTTCAGTTTTTCCATCAGGATATTTATAAAGTGTTTCTGCATTAGTACTTGTTTCTTTTTTATAAAGGACTCCATCCTGACTATAAAAGGCTGGAGTTCCCTCACTTTTAACACTAATGTTTGTGAGTGCTAAACAGTGATTAAAAGCCATAGAATCAACATTCTTAACTGTAGATGGCAGCGTGATGTCTATTAACCGAGTGTTAGCAAATGTCGAAGAACCTATTGTTTGCAATGGTGTATTTTCAAGTCCTACTATTTTTGTAAGATTAACAAAGTCACTAAAACTCCTATTAAGTTCTGTTACAGCTGTTCCTAGAAACTTAACAGTATGTACCTTCGGTTCATCTACAGGACTCTTTTTTATATTCTTGACTATTCTGACATCGGCTGCAATGTAAAGATAAGTGACATCTTTAACATCAATTTCATTTGCATTACTTATTTCACTTCCATCAGCATTACATTCATAGACTTTATCGCTGTAGGCTCCTTTTTTATACAGTCCATAGACTTCACTTTCAGCTGCATACGTATCATTAGCAATAACATTCATTCCCATGATAAGCAATCCTATTACTATGATGATCTTCATCTGTAACTGTAAGACATGTGATAGTTTCTTTTGATACTTTTCCTCTAAATGATATTTCCTTAACATCTTTTCCTTTCCTCCTTTTGTTCGTTATATTAGACATTTAAGAACCAGATAATTATCCTATAATACGAAATCATAATTCCCTATATTTATTCTATATAATCAATATCGAACTTTTTTGCAGATAAATATATCTGTCTTTTTTGTCTACCTATCCGAATTAATTATATTATATTACATTTATAAGAGGAATTGGGTGGTTGGAGTGAAAAAGGAAATTCAGCGGATTTTTAAGTGATAATTTATAGAAAAAGAAAAGGAACTCATATAAGTTCCTTTTCTAGATTGGGTATATTTTTATAGTAATACTAAGAACTAACCGATGTATAGTGGTTGATCATTACCAACAACTTCACCAGTTTTTGTTGTTGCAACATAATATACTGAAGAATCTTCTGGTTTATAGTAAACCTCTAATGTATCAACAGTTGTCATTTTGACACCTTTTGATTTAACATCCTCTTTAACTAACTTCTCAATATTAGTTGTCTCAACGTTTTTATTATTAAATTGTACTTGTAATTTAAGTTTCACTATCCGTCCTCCTTAATCTTATTATAAATGAAAGCGATTACTTTTTCAAGAGATTGCCCTCATTTATTACTGATAATATATCACTTTTTTGCCATTAATACAAACTTTATTCCATTTTTTCTGATTTCCCTATATTTTTATTTGCATATTTTGGATATTTCTGTATAAAGAGATAAAACCGAATCATCTTTTGTCGATAATTCATCTATTTTATCTACCCTAAACGTTCAATAACACCCTCTGTATTGACTCTTTTTTGGATATTCTTAATATATGAAAAGCTTGCTACTGCCATGAAAACATAACCAAATGCTAAATCTCCTAATACTGCAGAAATAATTTCACTCTCACCTAAAAAAGTAGGAAGAACAGACATTGCATCAAAGAAAGAAATATCATAATACTCGCTATAAAGAGAATGAATTTCTATCCCTAAACAAAGCATCTCTGCTACTGCTAGCATAACAACTGCTATAACAATGGCAATCCACACACCTTTTTTATCAATACGTCCACCAAGCATTTCATATCCTTTAAAACAACAAACAGCCATAATAAAACCAGTAATTCCTGCAACAAAACCTAATTGATAAATCAAAATCCATACAGCAACTCCAATAACAGACCCAATCAATGCTCCAACAATACCTAAAGGCAAATTCACTTCTTTAATCGGAGGTTGTTGACTTGTAAATTCTGCTAAACATTTTTCACAAGCCAAATCAATATTTCCATTTACAGTCACTGGATAAATCGTTGTTTCTTCACCACAATGACGACAACATTGAACATATCCATTTTGTGTAGCTGTTAATGCAATCCCTTGCATAATCTTTTGCATGGCATATACATCAAGTTCCTTATGATTCTTTAAGTTAACAATAACAGCATTGTCCTTATATATTGTCCAATTAATAATGTTTCCTTTATCCAATGAATCAAGATATTGTGTCATAACACCTGTTTCATTTTCAGTTTTTAGTGTTGCCATAAGAGTATACTGTCTTTGTTGTGGTAAGAAGTTAACCACAAACTGATATCCTTCAACCACCCCATATGCACAAGCATGTTCTTTATTAATTTTAAAACCTATTTGTTCAAATCCTTGTAATTTTTTCATATTATTCCCCTTTCAAATTCATCATAATATCCTATTTACAAGAAAAACGGATTCTATCCGTTCATCTTTTTTGTATAAGCTTTTCTTCTTTCATTTTCTGTTAATAGACGTTTTCTTAAACGTATACTTTCTGGCGTAACTTCGACAAGTTCATCATCATTCACATAATCTAAACAAGCTTCAAGATTAAAAAATCTTGGTTTCTTTAAAACAACTGTTGAGTCTTTTGTAGAAGAACGTGTATTCGTTAACTGTTTCCCTTTAGTAACATTTACAACTAAGTCATTATCACGACTATGCTCTCCAACAATCATTCCTTCATATACATTAATACCTGGACCTACAAATAAGACTCCACGATCTTCAACACCACCTAAAGCATAGGCAGTTGTTTGTCCTGAATCAATAGACACTAAGACACCTAATTGTCTTTCACCAACAGTATCACCTTCCATTGGACGATAATCCAAATATGAATGATTAATAATACCATAACCTTTTGTCATTGTTAAGAAGTTAGTCATAAAACCAATTAAACCACGAGATGGAATAATATAATGTACTTTTGTCATTCCATTGTCTGATTCCATATTCTCAAGTGTTCCTCTTCTAAATCCTAAAGATTCAATAACACTTCCAATACATTCATCTGGTGCTTCAATAAAGACTTCTTCATATGGTTCACATTTCACACCATCAATTTCTTTAATAATAACTTTTGGTTTAGAAACCTGTAACTCAAAACCTTCTCTACGCATATTTTCAATTAAAATTGATAAGTGTAATTCTCCACGTCCTGAGACAATCCATTCTTCTGCATTAGGAATTCTTTCAATTTTTAAAGACACATCTCGATTAGTTTCTTTAAATAATCTTTCTTCAATCTTACTTGCTGTAACAAATTTTCCTTCTTTACCAGCAAATGGTGAAGTATTTGTTCCAAATACCATTTGAATTGTTGGTTCATCAATACGTAATAAAGGTAATGGTTCCTCTGTACCTAATGCACAGACTGTTTCTCCAACACCAATGTCAGCTAATCCAGCAACTGCTACAATATCTCCAGCACTTGCTTCTTCAATCTCAATTCTATGTAACCCAATAAATCCAAATAACTTCTGAATTCTAAATTGTGTTTTTGTTCCATCAGCACGTAAACAAACAACAGTTTCATTGACATGAATTTTTCCTCTTTGAATACGTCCAATTCCAATACGTCCAACATAATCATTATAATCTAATAAAGCTGGTTGGAATTGTAGCATCCCCTCATCATCTACTAACGGAGCAGGAATTTCATTAATAATCATATCAAACAAACAATCCATATTATGAACTTGTGTAGAAATATCAGAATCTAAACTAGATGTTCCCATTAATGCAGAAACAAAAACTGTAGGGAATTCTAACTGGTTATCATCAGCACCTAATTCCATAAATAATTCTAAAACTTCATCCATAACTTCATTAATACGAACGACTGGTCTATCTACTTTATTAATCACAACAATTGGTTTGACTTTTGCTTCTAAAGCTTTCTTTAAAACAAAACGTGTTTGTGGCATTGTCCCTTCATAAGCATCAACAACCAATAAAACACCATCTACCATATTCATAATACGTTCTACTTCTCCACCAAAGTCAGCATGACCTGGTGTATCCATAATATTAATACGATAGTCTTTATAATTAATGGCTGTATTCTTAGCCAAAATTGTAATTCCTCTTTCTCTTTCTATGGCATTTGAATCCATAGCTCTATCAGCAATCTGTTCATTGTCTTCTAATGTCCCAGATAACTTTAATAATTGATCAACCAAAGTTGTTTTACCGTGGTCTACGTGTGCAATAATTGCTATATTTCTAATGTTATTCATCTATTTTCCGCACTCCTTTTCGCCTTTTTGATTATATCACAATTATGTCAAAACACAACTAAAAATATATGACGAAACATACAAAAAGCATTGTATCCATCAGTGTTTTCATCATTATCTCATAATTATCTAAAAACGATAGCGGTTACATATTTGAAACAAAAAGAAAAGGACTACTATAATTCGTCCCTTAAATAGTCATATGTGAGCTGAATAACTGTTTGAATATGTTCTAATTGGTCAAAGTTATGTGTTGCATCTTTAATAGGATAAAATTGAGGCTGATGAAAGAGTGAAAGATATTTTTTTGATATTTTAAAAGGTACAGTTGTATCTTTTGTACCATGAATAATCATTAATTGATTCTGATAAGTACCTAAGTCTTTATAAAAGTCTCTAGATATTATATCTTCAACAAAACGATGTGAGATTTCAAAACCATTATGATCATAGAACTCAGCTAGAGGAGTACATCCTTTTAAATAATCAATAGCATCAGATAAGTTAAATGCTGGTGACCAAAGACACATTTTTGTGATTTTGTCTGGATAAAGTTTTGCTAATTCACTTGCAATGACCCCACCCATAGAATGTCCTAACAGATAAATCTTTTGAGTTGCTGGAATTTTTAATATTTCTTCTAAAATCAAACATGCACAATTCAATTCATCTTCAAATGTCATATCTCTAAAGCTTAAATCTGACTCTCCGCTCCCTAAAAAATCCATACGAATTGTTGCAATGCCTTCTTTTTCCAGCATTCTTGACAACTGTGTATAAGAAAACTTAGCTCCTGTATTGCATCCTGTAAAACCATGAAAAATAATGCACACAGGAAATTCCTCTTGTTGTGGGGTATGAAAAAAGCCACGCATAACTCCTTGAGGAGTTGGTATTTCATAATATTGTTGCATTATTGTCTCCTTTGATAAATTTCTTCTTGTTGAGTTATATAATTTTCCATAAAATCTCCTGAAGTATCTTTGGGAATGCCTGTTGTACTTGTTTTATTAAAACATTCTATCACATACTTTTCATCATGTAATGACGTTCTTGAATCATTCAGACCACTTGTTACTTTTAATTCGGATACTTGTAGATTTTGATTAGGGAAATGAACTATTAAAATATCTTTTTGATAATCTCGAATTTCTCTAAGTTTATTTTGATCATTAAATCTACAGTGATAATACTCTTTATATCTTTTGTTGTTCTGTTCTTCATAAATGTAAAAATAATAATTTTCTTGATCTTTTAATGCTATCATGTACAAATGAAAATCATCAGTCTTATAATGACGCTCATTAAGTATCTCTAAACTTTCTTGATCTCTATCTACTTGTTTTGCAACAACCTCTTTTATATCATCATAAGTCTCAAACAGATACCTATCTCTATTTTTTAACCATACTCCTACTCCAATTAAACAAATTGAAATAACAAGAAGAACAAAAACAATAATCCCCTTTCTTTTCATTATTCTACCTGTCTCCTCACTTCCTCTGTCATTGCTTTATATCCTTCATCATTAATATGCAAACCATCAATATAATAATTTTCAATAGGTTCTCCTTTTTTATTACATAGAGCAGGATAAACATTAATAAAATGGGCATATCCATAAGGTATCACACGTTTGTATTCTTTATATATCATTTTTAATACATCATTACTGCGAATTCCTGCTTTTAATGTTTTATAACCATGAATCTTTTCTAAACATGGAATACAGCTTAAAATATAAATACGACATTGTGGTAAATTAAAATGAATAATCTCAACCATTTCTTTAACATTTAATGCAATATCTCTAGGACTAGCCATTATTGTATTTCCTAAATCATTTGTTCCAACCATAATAAAAACCTGACTTGGCTGATATTTCAAAACACCTTCATCTATAAAATGCAATAACATATCAGATGTAATACCACCTATACCACAATTATAAGCATTCTCTATTTCAGGATACCAATTTTTTAAATCACAATATTCTGTGATTGAATCACCATAAAAAACAGTTCCACCACTTTCACAATATCTATGTTGAGATATAATCTGAATCATTCTTTTTAACACTGGTTCTCTTAATTGATATTGATTTGTATCATATTTCATATTTTCACGCATACTTTTATCCTCCATAGTTTAATTATACCAAGAAATGTTATTCACTGATAAATTTTTTAATTTTTTTGAGAATAAAAAAAGAAAAATGAAAAATAAATGTGTATTTAGAAATAAGAAGGATATAAATCAAATAGTTAAACATTCAGATAAGATTTCTCATCTCTCTTATCTGAATGATGATATCTTTAAATCTTTTATTAATCTTGCAGATGAAGATTCCGTCTTTTTAACCAAACAGCTGATCCATCTGACTACTGGTCTCAAGGATAACTTGATTAAAAAAGTTGATCATGTTATGGACAGAAAGATTAAAGATTCCAAAGCTTCTACTGTTGATTTTATTGCACTGGTTGATGGCAAGTATATCAATATTGAAGTGCGGAAGATCATGGATAAAACTGATCTGCTGCCTAAGATTCAAATGGATCAGTCTCATGTCATTGCTTCACAGAGTCTTAAAGGAATTTAACAAAATACAGCCAGTCATTTCTATTATCTTTTATGAAGGTATTTATATTGATGATAATCAGCTAATATCAAAATATGAATATGGCGGTCGAGAAAGGAAAAGAGATTCCAACAACAAGATGACTACATACCTGATTGAATTAGGAAGGATCAATCAAATCTATCAGCAGAAGCAATTATCAATGAATAAACTAGAAAGAATTTGTTTTGTAATGAAAAACAATGAGCAATTTTATGATTTACTGAAAGTGATAGAAAAAAAGAAAAAGAGGTAACTATCATGAGTAAGACATATGGCTTGTTTAGAGAGGACATTGCAGACTATATGACAGCAATCAATGCTGAAATGAAAGATAATCAGGGAATTGACCAAGGTGTCATCAAAGGAAAACGAGATGCACTGATTCTCCAAATGAAAAAGACATATCCATCTCAAGATATTTCATGGCTTGATGATTATTACCTAGATCAGCTAGATTATGCATTAGATATTATATTGGATGGTTATACCTTTGAAGAATTCAAGCAGAAAGTACAAGAATACAAATAGAAGATCAAAAGACTAGAGACATTCCTCTTGTCTTTTAAACAAATAAAATTTGTACACATAACATATAAACAATTGTTCCACCAAATATAGATAATAATGTATTTCTTTTCAAAATATGTAAAACAATAACTGTTCCTACCCCTAATATTTCACAAATTCCATGATTGCCACTCAATAAATCAACACCTTTTAAACAATAAACAACAAGCATTGCCATAATGGCATAAGGAAGCACATTACCTAAATACTCAATAATAGGATTCGTATGATTTTTAAATAGTATAAATGGTAGTAAACGTGTTAATAAAGTTATAATTGCTATAACACCAATTAACATAAGGTCATGCATTTGTATGTCCTCCTTTTTTATACATTACAATTAAGCCTAAAAGAATCCCTATCATTGAAGGAATAATAAAAGCTTCACTTCCAAATATAATTAAGCATAACAGACTTATTCCAAAACCCAAATAAGAATATATATGTTTATCACTTGTTAAAAACTGTTCTACAACAATCACAACAAATAGTGCTGTCATCGCGAAATCTAATCCTGTTGTATTAATTGTTAATAATGATCCAACCAACGACCCAATAACACTTCCTAAAATCCAATAACATTGATCAAATAATGAAATAAAAAACAAATAATATTTTTCATCACAATTATCAGGAG
>NZ_HG005292.1:65395-66329 GCF_000455285.1 Candidatus Stoquefichus massiliensis AP9
TTTTTGAACCAACCAACAAAGAATATGTTTCATCAGTTAAAGAAAAGATCATATAAGGTTTTAACTTCCCCATGTTTTCAAATCTCTTAATCATAGATAACCCATAAACCATATGTCTTGCATTAATCAGCAAAGTCATCAACGCTCCACTTAAAAGAGTTGCTCCAGATGTTAAAAGATTAATTGCAACAAACTGCATACTTCCAGCATAAATAAAACAACTCATCAATAAAGCATAAAGAATAGAATATCCCTTACTCTCTAACAACATCCCAAAAGCAATGCCTAATACAATATAGCCCATCATAACTGGAATTGATGCAATAAACGCTTCTTTTATAACTTTTTTATACATCCAATAACACTTCCTTCAATTCTTGAATATTATTCACGACATAATCACAATGATGATCCTGAAACTCCTTAAAATTTCCATAACCATATAAAACCCCAACACAAGGTACGTTATTTTCATGAGCACCTATAATATCATGTTGACGATCTCCTACCATAATACATTCATTATACTTAAGGTCTTCTTTTTCTAAACAATATGCAATAACATCTTTTTTGTTTTTGCGTGTTCCATCTAATTCAGAACCATAGATTCCCTGAAAATATGAATCTAATCCAAAATGTTCTAATATCCTTTTAGCAAATATATAAGGTTTACTTGTACACACATAAAGTTTTTTCCCACTATCAATAAGTTTCTGTAAAAATATTTCCATTCCTTCATAAACTTCATTTTCGAACAAACCTTTATCAGAAAAATACTCACGATATTTTTCTACTGCGTTTAAACTTTGTTCTTCAGTCATATGATAGTATTCCTGAAAAGAAACATCTAGAGGAGGTCCAATAAATACTTTTAAATCTTCTAAATTGTTGACTTCTATTCCAAACGATTTCAAACTATAGGCAACAGACTTTG
>NZ_HG005292.1:67089-101769 GCF_000455285.1 Candidatus Stoquefichus massiliensis AP9
TAATCCCTAAAAAGGGATCTGTTAAAGTTCCATCCAAATCAAATAATATATTTAACATAACTCTTCCCCTCCTATTTTGAGACATTATATCATTTTTTCATACAAAATAATAGTATTGAAAAATGAGCCTTTAAAGACTCATTTTTGCATAAATATAAGCACCAGTTAGAGCATCATGTATAGGTTCTATACATTGATGAGGATGTATTTGTGATTGAAAGGATTCTTTAAAAATTATATTTTGAAATACTCCTCCAAAATAAGAAATTTTTATATCTTCATCAAAACAATGATATAATCCCTTAACAAGTTCTGAAACATGTACTCCTGCAGATTGTAAAATATAACAGCTTTTTTTGTGACCTAAATCAGCAAGTTCACTACAAATTTTTGATAATTTCGCAATCTCTGTTCTTTCATTTGCTAGATTATGAACATGTTCTATCATTTGATACGGGTTATCTATTTGAAAATATTTCATTATATAATCATAAAGTTCACCTCGTGGTTGACGATTATCCGCCTGTTTACAAAATTCCTTCAAAAGTTGTTTCCCTATCCAATAAGCTGACCCTTCATCTCCTAACTGATAACCCCATCCTCCACAACGATAAATGCAATTATTAGCCTGCGCCATAGCAATAGTTCCCGTTCCTGCTACCACTGCAATGCCATCTTGACCATTCAATGATCCTATCATAGCAATATGCATATCATTTGTTATTGAATATGGATACTCTTTTAGATTTGCTTGAATACTTTCTTCTAATTGTTTACGAATATTTTGGTCATTTCCATACCCTGCAATTCCAATCCCAATTTTTAATTCTTTTGGAGAAATATGAAATTGATGAACAAAGTCATCAACTCCCATTTTAAGAACATATGCACAACCATCAAACCCCACCTGTAAAAAATGACAGGTAGAATATTCTATACGCTTGAGACAAGTTCCTTCTTCATCAAACAATCCAAAAGCAGTTTTTGTCCCACCACCATCTATTCCAATGTAATACATCTATTTCACCTCTTGAAATCTGAATTTTTGCCATGGTTTTATATAATCAATTAAGAAACATTCACGTTCCACAATATGTCCTACAACATTACTTTTACCACTGTTTTTCATTTTTGTTTTTGCAATCTGTAACTCACCTGCATAATGACCATATTCAGAACTTTCAATAATAAGATCTCCAGGATAAATATAGTCGGGTGTATTAATAACTTGAAAATCATAGCCTTTATATTTCACTCGACTCTGGGTAGAGCGAATCATATTTTGATTATAATCTCCCCTATTAAAATGTAACTCTTCTAAAACTATTCTTCGCTCAACATCAGGTAAAGAAGGAATAAGTTTAATATCAAAGATGACCATTTCTAATGAAAGTTTAGAAATTTTTTCTAGTTCTTTATCTGTTGGATAACAATTTGAAATAATAATATCATCAATAATATCCAATGCTATCATATGTTTCATTTGTATGTCAATTGGTAATTCCCGATGCATCTCTAATGTCGGTAGTCCTTCTTTTGTTGGCCATGGACCAAAAGCATTATCATTATTTGATGACACAAAAGCTGCAGTTTTTAATCCATATTTTTTAAAATTTTCTGTACACTGTAAAAAATGTTCTAATGACAATCCAGAATAGCGATGAGGATAAAAGTTATGACAGCCCACTAAACGATCTCGACAAGGGCAATAATCCATAATAGTATCAATATAATGAGTATCATTACTCATATTAATTTCAATTTTCAATCCTTGTGGATTAAATGTCATTAAAGATTCTTCATTACCTGTGAATCCAGCATCTAATCTAATACCATCTGCTCCAATTTCTTTAAAAAAGCTTAAATCTTGATAACTTATTTCTAGAGTTTCAAAGACTTTGGGACTTACATCCACAAAAATTTCAAAATCTCTTTCATGGGCATAAGTATTGATTTCTAAAAAATCTTTCTTAATTTTCTCAGCACTCTCATTAACTGATAATAAACATGAAAAAATCCGTCTAAATCCAGCTTGATAAGCTTTATCAATATATTCCTTCATTTCAGTCATACTTGATTTTTCAACATATAAAGAAATCCCTAGTTTTCTCATCTTTCTTCCTCCTTCTCTTTATGGTATTGATTGATAAATTGTTGATACCATGAAAAACTATCTTTCTTATACCTCTGATAAGTTCCATCACCATGATTATTTCCATCAACATAGATAACGCCATATCTCTTATCCATTTCACAACTTCCAGCTGAAACAATATCAATAATTCCCCACATACAATAAGCAATGATATCAACACCATCTTTTTGTGCTTTTATAATTTGTTCAAAGTGATCTTGAAGATATTGAATACGATATTGATCATGTATCTTAAAATCTAATTCTAATACATCCTCTGTTCCCATTCCATTTTCAGCAATGATAATAGGTTTTTGATAACGATCATAAAATTTATGCAATGTTGTACATAACCCTATAGGATCAATTTGCCAACCCCATTTTGTTGACTGCAAATAGGGATTACGTGTTGTAACAACAAGATTTCCAGCTGTTTGAGGTGCTTCTTCAGTAGTAATAATACTAGATGAGTAATATGAAAATGATATAAAATCAGAAGTATTTTCTAACAATATCTTTTTATCTTCATCTTCCATATAAATATGAATATCATGCTCTCTAAAAAAAGCAAACATATATGTTGGATAATATCCTCTTACTAAAACATCCATACAAAACCATTGATTTATATTCTCATCCTTTATCAGTTTAAGATTATCTTCAGGTCTTGATGTATATGCATAATAACAAAAACTTGCTATCATACATCCAAATTGCCCTTTTACCTTTTTATGCCCATATTGGATAACTTTTGCACTAGCAACAAACTGATGATGTAATGATTGAAAGACATCAGATTGATTATATGACTTTTCATCTTCTTTGATAAGACCAACTCCATTATACGGGCTAAAATACCCTGCATTAATTTCATTAAATGGCAGCCAATAGTCAATATCATCTTTCCATCTATTCATAATTGTTATTGCAAATTTCATATAATAGTCTATCATTTTACGGTTTTTCCAACCACCATATGTTTCTACAAGATGTAATGGTATAGCATAGTGATTCATTGTTATAAATATTTTAATACCTGCTTTTTTTAATACTTTTATAATTTCATCATAATACTTTAAGCCCTCTTCATTAGGCTCTTTTTCATCACCGTGAGGAAAAATACGTGCCCAAGAAATAGAAAAACGATAGATATCAATGCCTAATTCCTTTAACAATTCCAAATCCTCATGAAGATGAGAATAACCCTTGCTTCCTCTTCTAAAAGGATATTGTCCAATATCCTGACATACTTTTGCTTCATTAATAGTAGCAAAACTTAAAAGTCTTGTTTTAACTGTGGCATCAGATGTTCTTGGTAAGTATGGACGACAATCTTGAGTATCTAGTCCTTTATTTCCAACTTGAAATGCACCTTCATATTGGCTAGCAGAAGTTGCTCCACCCCATAATATTTGTTTCATTTTAACTCCTCTCTACAAATATAAGCCTAGCAGTTTGCTAGGCTTACTCATCGTCAGTTTTCAGCTATTTCTCCATTTTCTTCTTTTAGTAAATTATTATCATAAATCTTAAAGAATGGATACCATAGTACAACAGAAACTGCAATCAATAATATATTTAAAACAGCAGCTCGCCAATCTCCTCCTGTAGCAAGATATGCTCCTACAGGACCAGGTAATGTCCATGGTGCAGTCATAACAACCCTATCTACAAAATTGAGTGATGTCGCTATCCATGCTATTGTTGCTGTAATCATAGGTACTATAATAAAAGGAATAATAAGCACAGGATTCAAAACAATAGGTGTTCCAAATATAACAGGTTCATTAATGTTAAAGACCGATGGTAAGAAACATGTTTTACCTAAAGAACTTGCATATTTAGATTTTGCTCTAAATGCTAAGAGAATAGCTAATCCTATTGTACATCCTGACCCTCCTATCCATATAAACCATTGAAAGAAAGGCTCAGCAGCAATAGCTGTTGGTGTTCCACCAGATGCAGCAATAGCTGTATTTGCATCTATTAATTGTAACCACAACGGTCTTGCAAGTGATCCAATAATGGAAACACCATGAATACCAAAAGACCAAAAACCTGTGATTAAGAAAATCAACAACAATACACTTGGTAATGTATCAGCCGCTTTGACTAATGGTGAAACAATTGTAGCAACAGCCCCATGCCAATCAAATCCAGCAAAATATGTAATACATGCCATACCTACAATAACAACGATTGTCGGAGTCAAAGCCTCAAATGAACGTGCAACAGCAGGTGGTACCTGATCTGGCATCGTTATCTTAAATTTAGATTTTGAAGTTAAGCGATAAATTTCTACCGCTAAACAAGAAACAATGATTGAGACAAATAATCCTCCACCGCCAAGATTAGCCATTGGCATAACCCAGCCAGAAACACCTGCTACTTCAGCCGCTTCTGCTGCCACAGAAACTGGAGTAATTGTACATAAGAAAGCAATCATTGCTAAAATTCCACCAGTTAATCTATCTAACTTATAAGATTCTGCTAAACTATATCCAATTCCAAACGTCGCATAAACTGTCATAATAAACATTGTCATACGGTAAGGTAACATAATTGTAGCAGCATTACCGTTTAAAAACTGATATAATTCCCAATCTTGTGGAATTGGTGGCATTGCCACAATCAAGAAAAATGATCCTACAATAATCAATGGTAAAGTCGCAACAATACCATTACGAATAGCTTGAAGATGTCTTTGACGTCCTAATTTTTCCATAGGTCCAGATAATTTTTGATCAAAGAACATTGTTAATTTATCTATCATAAATTGAAATTCCCATCCTTTCTACATATAAAGTCCAATATATAACCAAAAATAACTAATTATTGATATTGCCATAAAGAAACATACATATAACTTTATAAAAGGTTTTCCAAAACCTTTATCTGTTTCAATATAATAATGGCAATAACATACTGCTAGACTAATCAATATTGCATTTGCTATTAATGTTGTGATTCTAGTATCAACCCCTAAAATTGCAAACATATTTGGGAGGAAAAAGCAAGACAGTGCTGTTGTTATGACAATAATAAAAGCACTTTTATAACCAAACTTTGGTATTATACTAGGTTCTATATTTTTAGTTTTTACTCTCTTTACTTTTTTATAATTTGGTGTTGCAACTCTAGTTGCCATACATATCACTCCTATTCTTATTTTTTGAAATACTGTTTTAGTGCTTTAGCAATATTATTTTGATATTTTAATAATAAATCATGACTCTTTTGATAATCTAAGTCTGTCTTTTGACTTAGCACTGCACATTTTACATCATAATGATTGCTTTCTAATAGTCTTTGTGCTTCTACCTTAGAAACTCCTGTACATCTTTGCACAATACCAATTGCTCGCTCTTTTAATTTTGCATTTGTAGGCTGGACATCTACCATTAAATTTCCATAAACTTTTCCAAGTTTAATCATTAATGTAGTTGATAGCATATTCAATACCATTTTTTGTGCCGTTCCTGCCTTCATGCGAGTAGATCCTGTAATAACTTCTGGTCCAACTTTGACTTCTATCGGAAAATCTGCATATTGAGAAATCACTCCATTATCAACACAGCAAATTGATAATGTAGTTGCATTTATACTTTGTGCATATTGAAGTCCAGCTATAACGTAAGGCGTTCTCCCTGAAGCAGCAAGACCACATACAACATCATGTTCATTTAATTCTATGAATTTAAGATCATTGATTGCCAATTCTTCTGAATCTTCAGCCCCTTCAACAGCGTTTTGAAGAGCCGTCTTACCTCCAGCAATAATCCCCTGAACAAGATGAGGAGATACCCCATAAGTCGGTGGACATTCAGATGCATCCAAAACGCCTAACCTTCCTGATGTTCCAGCACCAATATATATTAATCGTCCACCGCAAGATACTTTTTCATAAATAGCATCAACAGCTCTAGAAATAGCAGCAAGCTCTTTTTCTACAGCTAAAGCAACTTTTTGGTCTTCCTGATTAATAACTTTTAAAATGTCATCAGTAGTCATTTCATCAATATGCAATGTATTGGCATTTTGTTGTTCAGTCATCAGCAAATTCAAGTCTTTGTTCATCCCCTTCTCCTCCTTTCAACATTATTCTACCTTATTTAAAATAAAATTTCAATATATTTTATAATTATTTGTTATTTTATTTTAAATATAGTTATATTTTTTTAAAATTATATATCTAAATAGCAGTTAAATAGTATATTTTTACTAATTATACTTAATTTAATTGAAATTTTATTTCATAAATAATATACTATATATAAAAAGGAGGCAATCAAATGTATGGAGTAGGTATTATGTCTGGTACATCATTAGATGGAATAGACACGGTTCTTGTTAAAATCGATGGATATAGCACAAATACAAAAATAGAGGTTATTGCTTATAATGAATATCCTCTTCAGGAAGAAATTGTTGATAAAATCAAATTAGCTTGTTCTGATGAACAATCCCACGCTGAACTTATCTGTAGTTTAAACTTTGAATTAGGTTATCTTTTTGCAAAGGCTGTTAAAGTATTACTAGATAAAGCACATTTTCCCATTGAAAAACTTAATTACATTGCTAGCCATGGACAGACCATTTATCACATACCTGAAAAGAAAGGTCTTTCAATACCATCAACTTTACAAATTGGAGAAGCTGCAATGATTGCATATGAACTGAAAACAACTGTTATTTCTAATTTTAGAGTTATGGATATGGCTAGTGGTGGTCAAGGAGCACCACTTGTCCCATATAGTGAATACATTTTATATAGTCAGCCAAAACAAAATATTGTTTTACAAAACATTGGAGGTATTGGGAATTTAACATTTCTTAATGGTTCATTAAATATAGATGATGTTTTTGCATTTGATACTGGTCCAGGTAACATGATGATAAATGAAGCTTGTCATATTCTTTATGGTATACCCTATGATAATCATGGGAGTATTGCAAAAAAAGGAAAGATTATTTTTTCTTTATTGGATGAATTAATGAGACACCCTTATTTACAAAGAACTTCACCTAAATCTACCGGTCGAGAAGATTTCGGAGAAGCCTTTGTTAAAGATATTCTTTTTCGCTATCAAAAATATAAAAGAGAAGATATTATTGCAACTTTCACCTTATATACAGCAAAGACAATAGCATTTCACTATCAAAGAGACATTCTTTCTCAATATCATATAGACAAAGTGATTATTGGAGGAGGTGGAAGTCATAATGATACACTTATGGACTTCATAAAAAATGAATTATCTCCAATCTCAGTTTATACTCAAGACGAATTAGGTTATTCAAGCGATGCCAAAGAAGCAATTGCATTTGCTATTCTTGGCAATGAAACACTTCATCAACATTATTCTAATGTCAAATCTTCTACTGGTGCTAAACGTAATGTTATTCTTGGTCAAATAACTCCTAAGCCATTTTAAAATGGCTTTTTTCTATAGAAAAAAGATAACAGCTCTGTTATCTTTGTATATCGTCTATAATTTTTCTTGTATTCACAATGCGTTTATGCGTTTCTTCTTTATCATGTCTAGCTATTGCATAATACAATAAATCCACTATAATCAAGGAAGATAATCGTGAAGACATAGCTCCAATTCTTAATTCCTTTTCTTCTATTGGAATAGTTATAACCAAATCTACCAATTTACCTAATTCATTATATGCAGATTGTGTAATAGCTACAGACTTTAATCCCATTTCCTTAATCCACTTTGCTGCAGTCACAATTTCTTTAGTCTTTCCACTATAACTGATAAGAATTGCTAGATCTTCTTTTTGCATATTAGGAACAACTGTTAATTGCAGATGTGTATCTGTGTAGTAAACAGATGTTTTACCAATTCTTAAAAGTTTATGTTGAAAGTCTTCACATACTGTTCCAGAACTCCCAATCCCAAACAAATAAACATTTCTTGCTAAAATGATTTCTTGGGCTACTCGTTCAATAATTAAGGGATCAAGAATCCCATATGTCTTCTCAATTGTTTGAATATTAGATTGATATGCTTTCTTTAAAAGTTCTTCAATACTTTCATTAGGATCAAGTAAATTATCAAACTGCATAGAATCATTAGATAGATCCTTAGCCAATTCTATCTTTAATTGAGGAAATCCTGTAAAACCTACTTTTTTAGAGAAACGAATAATAGCAGCTGGTGATGTATCTGTCTTTTTAGCCAATGTTTGTGTCGAAGCATTAATCACCTCTGTTTTATGTTCTAATATAAAATCTGCTATTCCTAATTCAGTTTCAGTCATAATCGGCTTTGCTTCTTGAATTCTAATTATACAGCTCATCATATCACTTCCTTTATGTCTTAGTATAACATTTTCTTTTAAAAATAGGTATTCTTAATTAGAATTAAAAAGTTTTTATCAATATTTCATGATAAAAACTTTCTCTTATTTCTTCATAAATCTTTCAACCATCTTTACAGAAAGCATAGTTTTCTGAGAAATATCCTCTACCCTCATACCTTCTTTATACAAACGTTGAATTGTTGCACTCAATTTCTCACTTACTTCAATAATATGAAGATCAGGATCATAAAAACGAATTCCTCTTTGCCCCCAATCATGAGTTATTAATGGATGTACATATACAATATCATTTTTATTTTCAATCTTTTTTAAGAATTCATCAAGATCCTCTGCTTCAAAATAGATTTCAGCATCATTTCCACCATAAACAATCTCACCACTATCTTTATGAATAAATTCTTTCCAGCTTTCTTTTGTTTGAAAAGAAATTCCACCTGTCATCACAAAATTAGCACCAAAATCCTGTATCACTCTTAAACCAAAGATTTCCTTATAGAACTCTTTTGTTCTATTAGCATCATCAACAACATATAAACTCCCACAGTATTTCATATCATTCATCCTTCCACTTTTGACATTGTTCAATTCTCAAACCCTTATCACCTTGTTTTTCATCATAAGCAAAAGCTTTTAACTGTTCACAGGGAAATGTTTCACATTGACCACAGTGATCATGACCTTTGCTCTCACATGATTCTTTAATAACACATCGGTCACCCCAAAATGGTTTACTTATGTTCATACACCCAGCGCATCCCATAGATTCCCTATATTCACACTCACTACATAAAATTCCACATCTTGACTCAATCATACTCATCCTCCTCTATACATTTATTATAATTAAAATTTATATAATTCATTGTAAAAATCGGACATATTTTTTAGGTAATGTGATGGCGTTGTTTCACAAATTTCTTTAAATACATGATTAAAATGTGATTGATCAAAATACTCATAATCATATGTTAAATCTATTAATTTTTTATCTGACATTTCTTGTATAACGCGATTCATATTCACTATCTTTGTAAATTTTTTTATACTCATTCCTACATATTTATGAAAATATCTGTTTAATTGTCTTTCGCTCATATGAATATTTTCAGTTATTTCTTTCATAGATATCTCACAAGTCGATAAATGAACTTCTTGTATCCACTTATAAATTGTTTCATTAATTCGATGTTTCTTGATTTCACGGCAAAGAATTCTATCTATATATTCAACAATTTCATCAAAAGTATGAAACTCTTTCATTGAATTTTCGATTTCTTGATATAAGGACAAATTTATATCAGATAATTCTATTTTTAAGTCTAGCATTTCATTAACTGCGTTACCTAAAACACGATGTAACCCTCCTGGTAAAAACTCTACAAAGAAACGACAAGGAAAAGTATTTAAATCATTAGGTAGAGTCACAACCTTCGTAGTCGGACCCCAAACTTTAATACTTAACTGATTAAAGAACTTAAAAACAAAACACCCACTCACATCTGGTATAAGATTTAAAACACTTCCTTCTGGTATTTCAATATCATGATTAGAAAAAGTAATTGTATAATGAGCTACAATATCTTCTAATTCATGTGAAGGAGCTATATACAAATGATTATTTGTCTTTTGGATATATTCCCCTGTATAACTTTCTACATTAAAATTCATAACTTTTACCTCACACAATATCTATTATACGAAATTTTAATAAAGAAAAGAAGAACCAATCAACATTGGTTCTTCCTTAGAATACATATTTTAAAGGGAGTTTTTATGAATTCTATTATCTTTACACCTATAATATACCTTGTCAATATGAACGATATATGAACATCATTTGTAATTGTTGTGAATTTCACCATCAAATATCGACACCTTTACGATGCAAATTATCAATACACTCTTGTAAATATGTATCATTATGTTCCTGATATATAGGTCTATCAATAACAACCATACCCTGATTTAAAAGAAAAGTGTCAAATCCAATCCTTTTTCCTCTATAGCACATATTTTTCCATAGCTCATCCACTTGATATCCCCTATTCTCCATTTCATTCATAACCAATAAATGAAATGCATATAAATACTCATATGGATATTCAAACACATAATCAACAACACTATGTCTTTTATTCCATCCTAACCCTCTCAACGCACAGAGTTCTCTGTGTTGTCCCAATAATTGTTGGGATGGTAATTTTATTATTAAATCCTGATGCCATAATCTCATATACTCACCACTTATTATTATGATTTAAATGAAAAAAACTAAACAGAAAAAAACGAAAGAGACGCTTTGGGGAGGCATCTCTTTCTTAGGGATATATGATAGATTTGAGGGGAATCAATACTATCGTATTTGTCTTTCGACACATATAATATAAATCAGAAATATGTCTTTATTATGAACTTTTAAAATTTATGTGGCTTATTTAATATTTCATGACAATGTCTACATCTTGGTTCATAATGTTCAACAGCACCTACCAGAACGATTGGATCCTCAAAAGAAGCCGGTTTACCATTAACCAATCTTTGTGTACGAGTTGCTGGTGCTCCACATTTCGCACAAACAGCAGTCAATTTTGTCACAAACTCTGCACGTGTTAAAAGTTCTGGCAAAACACCAAAAGGCTCACCTCTAAAATCTTTATCAAGTCCTGCAACCATAACACGTAATCCTTTATCAGCTAAATATTCACAAACATCTACAATATCACCATCAAAAAACTGAACTTCATCAATCGCTACAACATCAGTCTCTGGTTTAATATATCTTAAGATTTCTTTTGAATTCTCTACAACAATACAAGGAACTCTTGTTCCCGCATGAGAAACAATCTCTGTCTCAGAATAACGATTATCAATTTTTGGTTTAAAAACAATAATATTCTTTTTAGCAAAAGATAGCACATTAATACGTCTAATTAACTCTTCTGTCTTTCCCGCAAACATACATCCACAAATAACTTCTAGCCATCCTTCGCGATATTGATTATACATAATAGTCTCAACCTCCACAGAATATCATTATACTATAAAATAAATCATATTTGTACATATTTCATTCATAATTCAACTTTATAATAGGGACAGGTGATGAAAATGAAATGGCTTAGAAATTTTATGTATGGAAGATATGGTGTTGACCAGTTTGGAAACTTTTTATTTGTGACTTATATTATTATGGCAATATTGTCACTCTTTTTCCCTATTCTTAGTTTTATATGTTATGCATTAATTATATACACATTGTTTAGGATGTTATCTAAACAATACTATAAAAGACGTGCAGAAAATGACTGGTACTTACAAAAAACTGAAGGAATAAGAAAATTCTTAAAACGACAACAAAACAAATGGAAATATAGAAAAACTCATAAATATTTAAAGTGTCCTCACTGTCATCAATATTTAAGAGTTCCCAAAGGAAAAGGTGAAATCACAATCACTTGTCCATCTTGCCATCAACAATTTGATAAAACGACTTAAACGACATCAATCTGATGTCGTTTTTTCGTCTAATGGAGCCATTATAACTAATCCATATAATCCATTATATGTATGTTTAAGATCTATGAATATCTGACTTCCAATCATAAATCCATCAATAAAACTTCCATCTATCGTGCTTAGCGCAAGAATGTAGAGACTATCACTATCATCACTTATAACAACTCCTCCAATAACAACTTTTCCATTTCCATTGGCCTCTTTTGTCATTTCTACTTTTGATAAGATTTCTGTTTTTTGAGTATTTGAATTTTGAGATAATTCTTTGCATATACTTAATCTTATCGTTTCACTCTCCTTCATTAAATATTGGGAAAATTTGGGATCTGCGAATTCATTTTTTTAGACATATTTTGTCCTCTCTTTCTAGATGAGTTTTATACCTCTCTATTTCTTATATACGCAAAATTTTCCCATTTTTCTTTTTTTATTGAAAAAAAGTTAGAATTTTTTATTCTAACTTTCAAAAACAACTTTTCCTTTCATATGAGCATATTTCTCTAATATCTGACTGTAGTGATCAAATAACAATTGTTTTGTTTGATCATATACTTGATGATTTATAGGTACCTCTTCAATATCTGAATGACTCGATAAATCAAAAGTGATATCAAAGAAATCATATTTATCTAAATCATTTAATTTTATCATATCTAAATCTTGATAATCCTTATAATCCTCAACCTTTTTTACATGCAATTCGGATTTAGCAGGAATAACCCCAAGACAACTATTAATCAAATTAAAGTGTTGATTATCTTCAGGAATAGCTGTTTGTAAAAAGACAATATAATCCTGTTTATCATCCATTGGTTTTTGCGCCCCAGAAATCATCAAATCTTCCATTTGAATTTCTATAGGTTCATAAATAACAATTTCCTTACTCTTCAAATCTCCTTTAAATGACTCTAGAACTTTTACAGTTGAATAAAATGTTCCATATTTTTGTTGACGTTTGACTAAATGTACTCTTGCGATAACTTGGCTTTTTTGTTCAAGTTCTTCTATATTCTCAATATCTTGATAAATATCAAATTCATTAGCTCTAAATGGTCCAAAATTAAAGAACGTCATTGTAAAACTTACTTTTTTAATATTTTGATATTGTTCTTCAAAAGTTGTTGATACTGTTCTTGATTTCAGATAGAAACTTCCTGCAACAGTTAGAACAATTGTTAAAACAAAGACTATTATTTTTTTACTCATTCAGCATCACCGTCTGATTCTTAAACAAATAGATAACATCGCTCAATTCTTTAATATCTTCTTTTTGATGAGATGAAATAATAATTAATTTTCCTTTCGCTTTTTCTTCTTTCAAAATATCATATATTAATTGTACACCATCTTCATCTAACCCACCTGTTGGTTCGTCTAGAATAAAAACATCAGGGTTTTCCATAATTGCTTGAGCAATCCCCAGTCTTTGTCTCATACCTAAAGAATACTCACCTACTTTTTTGACATCACTTGCATTCAGACCTACCTTTTCAATAGCCTTAGCAACTTCCTCTTTACTTATCTTATGATTCAAATTAGCCAATGTCATTAAATTCTCTTGAGCATCCATTTCATTAAAAAACTCTGGCTTTTCAATAATCACACCTAATGAATAAGGAACTCTCTTATGAAAATTAACTTCTTAATCATCACAAATTACTTTTCCATCACTTGCGTAAACAAGACCACATAAGATTCTCATCAACATTGTTTTCCCACTACCATTTGTTCCTACAAAAGCATAAATATGTCTACTTTCCATCTCCATGTTTACATTTTGTAATATAATTCTATTTTTAATAACTTTAGAAATATTTTTAAGTTCAATTTTCATAATGACCTCCTTAATAATATTCATGATGATTCATCAGATAGACTATGATATTATAAATAACAAATATAAAACAAAGATAACATAATGTTGTTATAAAGCTATCATCTAACAATAAAAACTGTAATGGTGATATTCTCATAATCCCTACAAATGTTACAACAATAACGTAGACAATAGTCATTGAATTAAATATACTTTCAGATCTTGTTATAATATAACCAACAATTAATAAACTTAACAAAACTACAATGTAAAGAAAATATTGGCAAGATACTAATAATAATGATAAATCAAAAATCTGATAAAACAAACAATGAAATATAAGTTTACTACAAACAACAATCATTATAAACAAGTATATTTCCTTCATAATTTTATAAACCCATTTTCTTTTGCTCTTAATTCTCACTGCATAGAAAGTATAATTTAATCTGTATCTTTCACAAAACATCATAAATCCAATATATAACAACATCATTTTTGGTATCATCCATAATAAAGTAATAAACAATTCATTACTTTGCATAAAACCAAAATAGTTATTTAATGACAATGATGTATCTACCAATGATTGATTACGTAGAAATAACTCAGAAACTATTTCTACAAAAACACACCCAACTAACATCACTATTTTTTTGTCTATTCTAATCTTTCTATTTTGTTGGAAGTAGACTTTATTAATGACCATACAGCATATAATAACCAATAGATAAGCTATTATCAAAATATAATTTCCATCTAATCCTTCATATGTCAATGCATACGACCCTAAATGTAAAGAAGTTAAGACAATAATACGATACGCTATTAATAGAATTCCGCATGTTACAAAGGCATAATAATATTGCTTAGTGATTTCTAATATAGTTGTATAAATCAATGTATAAGCAAGATACATCAACAATAGAGTCACAATAATAACTGCTAACGAATAAAAACTTTCTAATGTAAATGTATGAAATCCTAAAATAATCGCAATAATCAACTGCCATACCAAAAACTCTAATGATTCTAAAATATTTGATTGGAAATGATGACGTCTCACTTCTTGTAAACTGCTATATCTTGTTTGTATAAACGTATTATGATAATAGCGATAATGAAAATACATTAACCCAATCATAAACAACATAGGAATATATATAATCTGATTAATAACAGTAAAAGCAAATGGTCCATCATCCTCAAAATAAGTCCATCGGATCACCACTGATATAATAAATGTTACGATGTAAACAACACTTTTTATCCTATTATACAATTGACTATTCATTTTAACATAACGTCTTTTCTTACAAATATAATAGAGGCAATGACTGATATCATAAAAAATGCAATAGGATAAAAATATTGAGAATTGATGAGTTCTATTGAAACATATTTATATGGTGAAAGAAGTTCATAGAAAGGAACTATCATGGGATGAACAAAAACTGTTAACATTGACAACATAAACACGCCACCATATATAACAACTTTAAACTTTGTAAATAATGCAATAATCATTGTTAATTGCGCAACGATTCCCATCATTACTGATGATAATAAAGAATAGAGAACAAGATAAAGCATGGGATTTAAAAAATAAAGATTATAATAACGTATTGTTGTTTTTATACCATCAATACTATAACCATAAAACAAAGTAGTAAATTGAATATAATAACTTTGTTCTTCTCCAAAAATAATATAACCAAATAAAATAGCTGCCACTAAAGTAATCAGCATCATCAAAAAACCTATTATAAATGATGTAATTAGTTTAGAAATAATATAGACTTTTTTATTTTGTCTAACAAATATATTAATAAGACTTTTTCTTTCACTTGTCATCATGATTCCTATAGGAATGGCAATAAGCAATGGAAAAACCAGAACTAATGATGTATAGCGAAATGGTGAATATTGGCTCATGATCAGATTAGCCATATATGCTGATCCATAGGATTGTAACTGAATATTATTTTTATCATACAAAGATGAAAAAGTTAACATAAAAATATAAAGGATAAGCATTGAACAGATGATTAAGAAAGGTGTCCTTTTTAGAAACATTGAAAAATCATAGCGTAATTGTCTAAGCATTTATATAACCTCCAATCCTTTATATAAAGAGAAAAAGGATACAATTATTTCTAATAATATCTAATATAGTCGTCAGTTGAATAATACAAACCTACTCCACCATCATAATCACCATAGGATATTGCAACTTTTGTCCCTGCACTAGAAAAACTTCCAGCAACATACTTATTTGATTGATATCCGTCATTTTCCCAAACAACAAGCCCTGCTTGATACAAACTTTTCATATCTTCGCTAAAAGTAGTAATAATAATACGTCTTGGTTTCCCATTTGTTAAAGTAAACTGAGCTCCAGTCAATGCATCGTTTGTAGTTTTGGTTTCAAAGAGAGTGTTTTTGCCATTATACATAATTCTAGTTATTGAAGTTTATCCAGCAAAAACATTTGCAAACCCCAAGGTTCCAACAAGAGTAATAGTCAAAAGAGAAAGTTTTAATTTTTGTAAAAAGGTCATATTTTTTATGTGTTTCATAGAGACACCACCTTTCATGGTTGAACCATTTTTACCAATAAATAAATGTGAAATAAGTATTTTTTCTTTATTTCATTATAACACATATTTTACTATTATTTTTCATGTCATAGTTATTCGTTGTCCTTTTATAGTTATTTGTTATTTTTATATATTAATTTGGCTATATTGAGCGAAAAGTTTTTTTATTTGACTTCTATTACGTACACTCACATCAAATGCTTGTCTAATCCCCTCTATGTATACTTGATGAGTATTAGACTTATATATTTTACTTCTATTAACAATTGTAGATTTATCAACATAAATAAAACGATTTCTTAAAATTTCTTTCATTTTCTTAAGTGAGCATCCTTTATAAATATATTGTTGATTGTGATACACAAAAGCCACATTATTTCCCCCAATATATTGACAATAGAGTATATCATCGATAAAGAAATACTTTTTCTCTCTACGAATCACTAAAGTAGCATATTCAAACTTAATTATATCAGTTAATGCTTCACTCACTCTTTGTTGAAATTCATCTAAAGTCTCTGTTTTTAATATAAATGCGAATACATTAGGTCCAAATGCATCCTTTATATTTTCATCTGAATCTGCAACAAATATAATAAATTTATTCCAATTAAGTTTACTATAATTTATTCCTGAAATTTGTGGATCATCTGCATTCAAGAATATTATTTTCAATTCTATTTCTGCATTTTCCATATCATCAGTATTATCAAAAGAATGTGTAACCAATTCATTATTAAATAAATTCTTTATCATTTGTGATAGTCTATTACAAAATTCTCTATCCCCATCTACAATAGCTATATCCATATTTTAACCCCTCACACTTTTTCTTTATTATAACAAAAAAAGTAAAGATGATGAATCCTTACTTTATGTTCTAATATCTTTGACACCTTCAAGTGGATTGATTTGTTGATCTCCACGTGCAGGATTTGCAAATTTACTATATTGTTTCAAGAAAACAAGACGTATATCAGCTAATGCCCCATTACGATGCTTCGCAATAATAATATCTGTTGCACCTTGAGTTTCTGCTTCTTTCTTTGGATCTTGATAATCTTCACGATGAATAAACGAAACAATATCTGCATCTTGTTCAATCGCTCCAGACTCTCTTAAATCTGATAAGACAGGTCGTTTATTATCACGTTTTTCAACTGAACGTGATAACTGACTTAAGGCAATAACTGGTACCTCCAACTCTCTGGCAATCATTTTTAATTGTCTTGAAATATCTGATACTTCTTGTTGACGTGATTCTCGACTATTAGCCGGTCCTGATATCAACTGCAAATAGTCAATAACAACCAATTTGATACCATGATCTCTTTTTAATCTACGACATTTAGCAGCTATTTCACCTACACGAATACCTGGTGTATCATCAATATAGAGATTACACTTAGAAACTTTATCAGCTGCTGCATAGTATCTTTCATTGTTTTCTTTAAGAATAGATCCAGAACGTAATGATTCTGCATTTAAGCTTCCTGCTGAACAAATAATACGTTGAATCAATTGTTCAGCTGGCATTTCCAATGAAAAGACAGCAACTGCTTCATCAGATTTATAAGATACATTATAAGCGACATTCAATGCAAAAGCAGTTTTCCCCACTGATGGTCTAGCTGCTAAGATAATTAAATCACCTTTTTGGAATCCTGATGTTAATTTATCTAAATCATAATATCCAGTTTTTACTCCAGATATCTTTCCATCTGATTTTTGTAGCATCACAAGACGATCTGTAACCTTTTGAATGACTGATTTCACATCCTGAAATTCGCCAGCATTTCTATCTCTTGTAACATTTAGAAAATTCTTTTCAGCTTCACCTATAAAATCATTCAGATTACCAATATCTCCATAAGCTTGATCAATAATTTCTGTAGATTCTTGTATTAATTTTCTTAACAAAGATTTTTCATTCAATATCTTCAAATAATACTCACTATGTGCCGTTGTTGGTACTGATTCACTTAATTGCAATAAGTATTCAACACCACCAACTTTTTCTAAAAGCTTCTTATCTATTAAATAAGATGTTAATGTGGTTACATCAACTGGATTATTTTGACTATCAATAGACTGCATAGCCTCAAAAAGAAGGCGATGGCTATCTAAATAGAAGTCTTCTTTTGTCGCAAGACTTAATATACTTTGACATGCATCACTAGATATCAGCATAGATCCTAATAACGATCTTTCTGCTTCTATATCATGTGGATATTCTCTAGCCATCCTTTTTCCTCCTTATTTTTCTTGTAAATGCACTTTGATTGTTGCTATAACATCTTTATATAATTCAATATCTAACTTTGTATATCCAAGAGCCTGAATAGGTCTTGCATTAATAAATTTTCTTTTATCAATTTTAATATCATGCTTCTTTAATAATTCTTCAGCAATGTTTTTTGTAGAAACACTTCCAAAAGTTTTTCCATCTTTACCAGAATTTAAATAAAATTCCAGTGTAATACTTTCTATAACTTTCTTTAATTCTTCTGCTTTTTTCTTGTTTTCTAAATCTTGTAAACGTTCTTTTTCTTTATTCTGTGCAACAATTTCCTTCCCATGCTCAGTTGCTAATACTGCTAATTTATTCTTAATCAAGAAATTTTGACCATATCCATCAGCAACATTAACAATTTCACCTTTCTTTCCTACTTTCTTTACATCCTGTGTTAAAATAACTTTCATTACACTTCACCTCTATCTTCTAAATATTCTTTAATCTTCTCTTCTAATAAAAGCCTTACATCTTCTATTGTTTGATTTTCAAATTGAGCAGCAGCCATACTAAAATGACCTCCTCCACCCATATTCTCCATAATAATTTGAACATTAATGTCCTTAGCACTTCTTGCACTAATCGCAACCACTGTTTTAGATACTCTACCAATTGTAAATGTGGCCTTAATACCTCTAACTTCTAATAATGAATTACTTGCTTTAGAAAGCATTGCTCTAGCATATTCTTCTTTTTCAGTTCCACATGCTATTAAAATATATGGATTATATTGGTATGCTGTTTGTGTCATCGAAAGTTTCTTCAATGTTTCGTCATAAGAATCTTCCAAAAATTCATATGCTTGTGTAACATTAGCTTGTAATTCTTTAAGATATGCAGCTGACTGAAAAGTACGTACTCCAACTCGCTGTTTAAAATTGTTCGTATCAACCAGCATACCAGCATACATGACCGTTGCATCGAGTTCATTCATGCTCAAATCTATATTCTGATAATCGCACAATTCAACAACCAATTCAACTGTGCTAGATGCAGCTGGTTCTAAATAAGTGAGTACTGGAGCCTCTATGAATTCTTCACCTCGACGATGGTGATCAATAATCACTTTATTTCTCACACGTTCTAATAATGAATGAGAAATAGCTAAACTTGGCTTATGATTATCAACGATAATTAATAAAGTATTTTTATTGATTCGTTCCATTGCTTCTGTATAACTGACAATCAGTCCTTTATATCTTTCATCAGACCTTACCAAATTGGCAACATTCTTTGTTTTTTGTTCAATTGAATCAAAATCCAGCACAATATTTGCTTTTTTACCATAAGCCATTGCAATCTTTGCAACACCAAGTGATGCTCCAAATGAATCTAAATCAGAATTCTTATGTCCCATTACAAGAACCAAACTAGAATTCTTCATTAATCCAGCTAATGACTGTGCAATAACTCTTGCACGCACTTTACTGCTCTTTTCAAACGTATCACTATTACCACCAAAGAATTTAACATTATCATCACCAGACTTCACAGCAACCTGATCTCCACCACGTGAATAAGTTAAGTTCAACGCATTAGAAGCCATATCATCAAGTTCTCTTAAAACACGAGAATCTCTACCAATTCCTATACTTAAAGTCATGACTTCATCTAATTCTCTAGACATTTCTTTAAATGTATCAAGTATAGCAAATTTATTTTCAACTTGTTTCTTATAAATTCTTTCATTGAAAAATGCTAAATATCCACCAGATTTAAATCTTCTAATAATAATTCCATTAGAATAGGCCCAATCAACAATAACTTGTCTAGATTTAGATTGAATCAAAGCCATCTTTGGTTCATCTGCATTTTCTAATGTTTCTTCATAATTATCTATCGTAATATATGCCATACAAACCTGCTGATCTAGATAATCCTGTTGAAGAGATAGAAACTGAGTCACATCTTTTAAATAAATTAATTTTGTTTCTTTACTGTTATAAGCCTCAAAACGTTTCCCTTTAATATCTATGACTTTGATATCTTCATCATCGAATAGTGAAGCCAAATGAGGTTGCCATTCTAACAATTTCACTCCCACAATATTAATATTCATTTCTTTAAACAAATCACTTGTCCAAACAACATTTCTAGTCTCATCATATTGGATTAATGCAATCCCACCAAATATCAATGCATTTTTAATATCTACATTTAACGCATCCGAAACACTCATATTATTGGTTTCTAACAAATATGATAAATAAGCTAAAATAACAAACAAGATAATATTCTTAATTAAAGCATATACTGCAAAAGCAAACAACAATGAGTTATTAGTCAGAAGATACAATCCAAACAGAAAAACTGACTCACCAACAAGTAATGCTATTATCAGATTTCTCATCTGAATAATTCTTCTTGTCATTATCATCCCTCCTTAATCGTTGCTATGTCTATTATACAATATATTTTCACGTAAATCACTAAATATATCTAGGATTCCTATCACAACATATAAAGTATTCACCATTGGTACAAGTATACCAATAAAAACCAATATCATCAACTTTGGTTTTTCTTTCATTATTAAAAACCATGATAAAAAAGCAAGTCCTTGTAATGCAAAAGCTACAATAGCAATTGTATAGGCATAAGATAAATAAATATTTTGATATCCTGCATAATTTAAAATAACATATGATCCAAACAACATAACAGCAAGTATTATCCCTGTACTTTTCTTTAAATGCATTGTTGCTATATGGAAAGAACCTGGAAATTCAATCTTTAATCTCATTAATGTGATTTGACATAACAACAAAATAACATACATTTCCATGACTGATGTTAATAAAATAATCAATGGAGCCATAGATAAAAAGAAGTCTAATGATATCTTATCTGATAAAGCTGATATAGGTTGTATCATTGTCACATACATTTCTTCCATTTCAGCCATAAAATTAATGCCTAATAATCCAGAAAAGACTTCATATATAAGTATATTATTAAGGAAAGTAATAATCAAAGTCCCAAATAAAATTGTTTCTTTCTTAGCTTTCCTTTTTAACGCTTCACCAATAAATATCCCTACAAAGCATGAAGAAATAGATGATATAACGAAAAAAGGCAGTCCCATCATCGCAATCACAATCATTGATACAAAACAGACAATGATATTATCTTTTAATGTATATGTGTATCCATACCAAACAAGTGGAATAACCATTACATAACAAATAAAAATATCAAACATACTTCCTGTATAAGTATTAAACAAAGATAAAGCTCCAAAGATTGCTGCAATCATTGCTCCTTGAACCATCTTTTTAGTATCTGTATGTCCCATAATGTCTCCTTTCTAAAACAAAGCATATTATATCACAATATTCATCATTAAACATATCTTTTAACCTTTATAGTATTCTCTTATAATCAAAAATATATATTATTTTCCTCTTTTCTAACACATCTTTCTTTATATTTACAAAAACATCCTATAGAATCTACACTTTCTGTTTTGTGTTCATTCTATAGGATATTGTTTTAATTATTAATTTTTGTATTATAATTTCTTTCCATTGCTTGCTATAACCTTTTGATACCAATCAAAAGATTCTTTTTTATATCTTTTAAAACTTCCCTGCCCTTCATTATCCACGTCCACATATATAAAACCATAACGTTTTTTCATTTCTCCTGTTGAACAGCTGATCAAATCAATACATCCCCATGGAAGATATCCCATAAGTTCAACACCGTCTTGAATTGCTTCCTTCATTTGTTCAATATGCTTTCGTATATAATCAATACGATATGTATCATGTACTGTTTCATTTTCTAAGATATCTATAGCTCCTAACCCATTTTCAACAATAAACAATGGTTTTTGATATCTGTCATATAATTGATTTAAGTAAATTCGTAACCCTTTACTATCTATTTGCCAACCCCACTCACTTGTCTGCAAGTAAGGATTAGAAACACCTATTGACATATTTCCTATTTTCTTTAACTGTGAAGTATCATTCATCACGACACTGCTCATATAATAACTCAAAGCTAAATAATCCGATGTATTATTTTTAATGATATCTAAATCATCCTCTTTAATTTCTAATTGAACATTTAATTCTTCAAACATTCTTGTTGTATATGCTGGATACATTCCTCTCATCAAAACATCAGAAAAGAACAATGATTGTCTTGATTGCTTTAAATTTGCTAAAACATCATCTGGATTGCATGAATATGGATAACTGAGTTGCCCTGCTAACATCATTCCAATTTTTGCATCTGGTATGATTTCATGACATGCTTTTACTGCTAAAGCACTTGCTACAAACTGATGATGTGCAGCCTGATAAATCTTTTGAAATCTTGAGGGATCATCAAACGATTCATGAAATCCACCACCTAATGCTGGCATAATAGCTAAGGTATTAATTTCATTAAAATTCATCCAATATTTAACTTTATCTTTATAACGTTCAAAAATCGTCCTGGCATACTTTTCATACAAAGCAATCAGTTTTCTATTTTTCCATCCTCCATACTCTCTCGCTAAATAAAGCGGTGTTTCGTAATGAGTAATTGTTATAATGGGTTCAATATTATACTTTAACATTTCATCAAACAAGTCATCATAAAACTGTAATCCAGCTTCATTTGGTTTTTCTTCAGTACCCTTTGGATAAATACGTGTCCATGCAATAGACGTACGCAATGCTTTAAATCCCATTTCAGCAAACAGTTTGATATCTTCTTCAAAGCAATGATAAAAGTCTATTGCCCTATGACTAGGATAATATTTGTTTTGATTGATATATTCTCCATAATGTTCAAACCTTTCTTCATTAACCAGTAAAGTATCAGCTGTAGATGGTTCCTTACCATCTTCGTTATATGCACCTTCAACCTGATGTGCAGCAATCGCTCCACCCCATAAAAAATGAGAATCAAAAACAGATTCTTTCATACTTATAATCACTCTCCTTTTTCAAAACAATTATATCGTATTAAAAAATCTATGACCTTATCATTTATTTCCTCATTTTTTAATTTTATTGAACACGATCTGATTATTGTTTTTCTCATAATTGATAAAAAATGGATAGTACAAACACATGTCTACAATTAATATTCCTATGCATAATAATAATCCTAACCAACTATTATTGGTCAGTATTGCTCCTACTCCAAATGGCATATAAGTACTTATTTCAGCTCCAGTAGGAAAAGGAACTATTGGAATCAACTTCATAAAAATAATACATATCAATAAATTTATAAGCGGTATGATTGTAAATGGTATAAACATAAAAGGATTAAACACTATTGGAAACCCATAAATCAATGGCTCGTTAATATTAAATAATGAAGTCATTAATGCAAGTTTACCTAAAGTTTTTGTAGATGCCTGTTTAGATTTTACAATCATTAATACATTTAAAGCTAAAGTTGCACCTACTCCACCCATAAATACCCAGGGTATTAAAAACCAATAAGGGTATGGAGCAGGTAAATTTGAAGCAAAAGCAGTAATATTTGCATAATATATTGTTGTATGCAAAGGAAGTATGAGTGTATAGATAAGTTGTGGTCCATGTATACCTATAAAATATAACAACGATGATAAAAATATAAAGACTGCAAATCCCCATACTCCCTCTGAAATAGGCTTTAAAAGCAGTGAGATAAATTGATTAAAATATATAAATATATTCTGATACGAGGTTAACATAAAAATATATCTTATACATAAATAGATTGTTAATACAACAACACATGAAGCAGCCATCTTCATCAAGTCATCTTTTAAAAATTTCGACCTTAAAATATAATCATAAATCTTTGAAAATATCAAAGAAGACATCATAGCTACAAATACTCCAGAAGAATTCACATATTGTAAATCAATCATTGCCGTATAAATACTAGTCAAACTTCCCTGTCGAGCAACATCAATAGGTATCAGCAATAAATAACAAGCCATACTTAAAAGTCCAGCAAACAGTTTATCTTTATAATCAATTCGATATTGATATGCGACAACAAAACTAAAAATCAACCCTATAGAATTAGACAATACAACAATTGGTATTTCAAAAAAAGTTTTCAATCCTGATGAATCAAGGAAATTCTGATAGACCTCTAAAGGCAGAGACAAAATAAGCGAAAATAAGGCCTGAACGATCATTAAAGACCCCAAAGCAACAGAAGAATTAACCAATACTTTCACAAATCTATGTTTAGAAATATCTCTCATAACATGAACAAACCCAATAAAGTACTGTTTTTCCTCACTTCTTTTCATGGGACTTTCTATGAACTGAAACAATAATTGACAATCCATACTTGCATAAATATTTTCAGGAATTAATTTGATACATGAACACATATTATTAAGTGATTTTATTTGTTCTTGTGATGGCTTTGTTTGAGGTGCAAACAAGATCATGTCATACTCTCTTGCATATTCATCTACAAATGTATCACTTATTGAAGAAAAATGATATGTCAATTGATTCAACTGAACATATTGATTCAATTTCCTGATAAAAATCTTACTTGTAATTCCTCCACTACAACAAATCAAAATTTTTTTCATAAAATATGAATCAACTCCTCATAAGAAGATATCTTATCCAATTCTTGAAGCCATTGATTATTCATAATCAAATCAATAATATTTTCATTGATAAATTCACTTTCTTCTTTAGAGTTTTTATTCCCAGAAATAAGAAATATATATTTAACATAATTATTTTTCCACAAAATACTTTTCTTTAATGTCATAATCATGATAATTGTTTGTTCTGTACATAATGAAGAAGGATGTGGCATTGCAACTAAGTTTCCAACTTCTGTAGAAGATAAAGCCTCTCTTTCTTCTATGAATTTTTGAAAAGAAAAAGGTAATGAATAAATATTCTCAATTTTATGACACATATCATTCAAGATATCTTCTTTTGTTTGAAATGTTTGCTGTAATAAAACAAGATCTTTATTAATAAATGATTGTAAATTTCTCATATGATGATTTTCCTGTAGCTCTATATCATCAAAAATATTTTCCATATATATAATAGGCTTATCTAACTTTAGATTTAATTTTACTGTACTTATTATATAATCAATATGACTTAAATTTACTAATTGTATTGATTGAGAATCATAAACCTGAATATGTGAGTCATCAATATCAAACTTCTTCATCAATCGTTTCTTTAATATTGATGATGTTCCCATACCTGAAGAACAGATAATGACAATGTTTTTCATCTTTGTTTGTTCTTGCAATCTTTCAATTGCCATACTGTAATGCAAAGCAAGATACCCTAATTCACCTTCAGCAATAGGCTTATGATATTCATCTTGAATAACTTGTGAAGCAATAACTGCACATTCATATGCATCAGCCATTTTCAGTTTAATATCCTTTATAATAGGATTAGGCATATCTAGACCATATTGTATTCTGACTACTAAAGGCATCATATGTAATGCTAATAATGTAAACAATTCAAAATCTCCATCAAAATGATATCCCAGCTTCATTAAAATCTGTTGATTGATTTTTTGTATCATCTGTTCCATTTCATGAGATATTTGCGCAATTTCTCCATCCACTTGTGTTAATTTCTTTCCAAAAAGATGTATTCTTACATATTCTATTTCTTCTTTCGGAAAAGTGATAGAGAAATAACCTTGAAGTTCTTCGACAATATCATTAGCTAATAAATATTCAATACTTACATTATCAACTTGAATAGGATAAGTCGTAATTAATTGTTTCTCTTCAATTCTTTTTATTGCGACTATAAGATGAATAATGAGATTTTGAAAACCAATATCTGTTAACTTATAATTATATTTTTTGAGGCATCTTAAAACAATCTGCCTTATATATTGATGATTTTGTGAATCTATATGATATTCTTCCATAAAACGTTTTAAAGAACTTTCTCTTTTTTGAATACAATTATGAACCAAACAAATTCTTTTATCTATTTCATTTCCCTCTAACTTTAAACCATAAGAGGGCTTTGAAATAACTGTCAGATGATATAAAGCAAATTTCTTTTTCACTTCTTTAAATAATCTATTCATGGTCGGACGACTGATCCACAATTCATCACATAAATCATCTAATTTTATATAGCCTTCTTCTAAAATAAACCGTTGAATGATATAAGTCATTTTATCTTCTGTCTCGCTTGGTATAATACTTCTATTCTCATCTAAAAGAGTTTTCCAATTATTTCGATACTGATCTTCAATAGAAATGCTATAACCACTTTTAAAATGTGATTTTATTTCTATTCCAATCAATCTTAAATTATTTTTATTCTGATGAATCGTTTCTCTTACAGTACGGCTGCTTATACCTATAATATTTGCAATCTCCTGACTGGTAACTGGCCTGCCATAAGACACTAAAATTTCAACTATTTTTATTATTCTTTCATCTAGTGGCATCATTTGTTTTCCTCCATCTTTTCCCCATTATACATGATTTTATATGCAACAAAAAGAGGATTTCTCCCCTTATTCATTCACAACTTCTTGTTCACTTAATTGTATTTCATTTTTTAAATTTATTGAGTCTTGACGTTTAAAAAATGGGTAATAAATAATTAAGTCTATTGCAACTAAAGCAATTGCCCAAACAACACCTGTCCACGAACCATTATTTAGTGACTGATAAAAACCAAAGGGCATAAATGTATTGATAGCGGCACCTGTTGGAGCTGCAACTAATCCAATTCTTGTGACCAATGACGATAAGAATAAATTGACCATAGGACAGGCAATAAATGGTATGGCCAAATTAATGTTCATAATAACTGGCGATCCAAACATAATAGGTTCGTTTATATTGAATAGTGATGTTGCGATTGTTAATTTCCCTAAAGTTTTAAATTGTGATGACTTTGCTCTTGTTAACATCAACAGATTTAATGCCAATGTTGACCCTACTCCTCCAATAAGTGTATAACATAAGAAATTCCACTCTGGATATGGACAAGCTGTTCCTGCTGCAAATGCAGATAGATTTGCCATTGCCATAGCATTATAAATAGGAGCCATAGCGGCATAAGTCACCATTGTCCCATGAACGCCAAACAACCATAAAATATGACCTATTAATGTATAAATAACAAATCCCCAGAATCCTCCACCAACATTAGTTAATGGCTGCTGCAATAATGTATAGATTAAATTTTGAGCAGTCCCATATGTAGTATAAGATAGTGCTGTTCTTATTAACATAAATATAATAAAGACCAATCCCGCTGGAATCATTGTTTCAAACATATTAGAAACATTTGGTGGAACTGATGCTGGCATTTTAATCTTGATATTTTTATCTAAACACCAAACATAGATTCTTGCTCCAGCAATTCCTGCAATCATGGCTAAAAATAATCCAGTAGCTCCAAATGATGAAACTGGCAAAACATTGTTTACAATACCTGATACTTCTGCACCAGATGCATCCGTTAATATCGCCGTTGTCTCAAATGGAGTCAGTAATAATAATGCTCCTAAACTAATCATTGCCCCTGAAAAAGGATTTTTACTAAATGACTTTGCAGTAAAATACCCCAAAGCGATAACCAAATATAACGAAATTAAATCACTCGTAATCATGACAGGAAAGTTTAAAATATCTACCAAGCCTGTACTTGTTAAAAAATTTGTGTACCAATCTCCTAATGGTAAAGAACGAATTAACATGAAGATTGATCCTCCAATTGTTAATGCACTTACACCCATAAAACCATCCATAATAATCTTTACATATCTTGCATTTGTAAACTTATCAATATTAGGTACAATTTTTTCTTCAAAATAATTTTTGAGTTTACTCATTTTTATTCCTCCCTTTCTTTAATTCAATCATACCAACATATTGATTTAAGTTAAATTTCATTATTTTCCATAAATATTATGCCTATTCAACATTTTTTGATAATCATCTCTTATCATTGATTGAAAGAAGAGAATCAAAAAACTCTTTTCTATCCTTTAACATAATGTTTACAATAATTATATACTATATGACTTCATAAACAAATAAATATTCTTATCACTATAAGTAAGGACCTTTATTTATAATAGTATTCAAACGCAAAAAAGCCTTGAACTTACCATCAAGACTTTATAGCATTAATTATTTAGTATGAATAATATATTTTGATGGTAAGTTGTAGGCACTTGTTATTTTGATTTTTCAGTAGGCTCAAGATAATTCTGTTTACCATCAGTTTATGACATTAATTTCTTAATTGAACTTTGGCATATGTATGAATAGCATTATCTATGCAGGAATAACACGGAATATAACAGCCTTATAACTACTGATTAGCTACATTGACAATGGTATCTACTTGAAGTGTTGTTATATCACCTTGATATATTTCCATTCATGATTCATTATTAATAGGACTTGGTAATCTGACATTCACAAGAGAATGATACAAAGAAAATAATTCTTTCATGTGATGTTGGTAATGAAAAGTTATATTGTCCTTCTTTTAATAAGTATTAGATAAGATATATAAATCTATCAATTTGTTTCATTGTTTTTACATCTTTTATAAACAGATTAATGAATAAATATATTTTTTTGAACAGTATTCAATGATATTGTTATATTATTCTACATTAACCATTTCACGATTTATCTTATAAAATAGAACTCTTGAAATTTACTTTTATTTAAATATCATTCTTCTCAAGATTTCATAAACCTTGCTTTCTCAAATAATATAAATCTCTTATTCCAATATATTCTGTAATTTCTGAACCCTTATATGCTTTATAATAGCAGAACGTCAAAGTCTTTTCATCAAATTTAGTTCCATTTGGTACTGGAGAAAATATAATAAAAGCAACATTACTTTCTACCTAAAATCATTCCTTTTTAATAAATGGAGCCATATACATTGGAAGCATTTGTATATCTTCTATTTTTTGATAATCTTTTTGTGAGAGAATCAAACATGAATCAATATGTTTAGAATATTTTTTCTTGAATTCAGTGATTGATTCATATTTTCCTAATCCAGATGATTTTACTTCTATTGCAGATATTTTTGAACCTTGTGATATTAAGAAATCAATTTCATAATAATGAGTACTTCCTTCTTTTTCCCAAGTATGATAATAGAGTTCTCTATCTTGAGAAACTAAAATTTGAGCAATTAAATTTTCATATAAATATCCCAAATTAGCAGGTAATTTATCTGATAATAGTTTTGCATAGATATTATTATCAACGGATGGTCTATCCATTAATAAAAGAGTCACAAATAATCCAGTATCAGATAAATAAAGTTTATAACTATCTAAATCTTTTGTTAAAGATAGACTCACTTTCGGATCAGTTGAATTGTAACAAGATAAAACAGTTTTAGAATCAAGTAAATCAAACAATAATTCTCTTTCTCTATTTGTTGGTCTTTTTCCTATAGCTGTTGATAGTCGATATTTCTTTGTTCCTTTAGCTAACTGAGCTGGTATTGAATGATATAACGCAGATATTCTACCAGATTGATCTATTTTTTTAAAATCTTCTTCATATAAATTGATGATTTGTCTTTTCATATAATCAATAGTCGAAAAATCTTTTCCATCTATGTATGCTTCAACAGCTTGGGGCATACCTCCTACCGCCATATAGATTCTTAAATCTCTCATAAGCTTTCTATTTATAGCTTGACCCACACTTCTTTTCAAATGATATAATTGTTCTAATGCATGATAGTTAGTGTTCGTTGCATTACAAAATTCTTCATAATCCATTGGATATATTTGAATCTTCATTTCTTCAGAGGGAATCAAAATATCTTTTACATTTTTTTTAATTGAAATCAAAGACCCAGTTTCAATATAATGATATTTACCATCTTTAACCAAATGTTTTATTGCTTGTCTTGCTTTAGGGAACAATTGAACCTCATCAAATATAATAACAGATTCATGTTTATATAATGTTACTCCTGTTATTGCTTGTAATCTTAAAAAGAATATATCCAAATCATTTATATCATCAAAACATGATATAACATCATTTGAGGCAATTGAAAAATCTATAAGAATATAAGTTTTATATTCGTTTTCAGCAAACGACTTTGCAATTGTTGACTTCCCAACACGTCTAGCCCCTTCTAGAAGTACAGCATATTTATTTGCATATTTTGATTTCCATTCTAATAATTTTTCATATCCTTTTCTTTTAAAATACATAAACTTTACACTCTCCTATCGTTTCTTCAATACTATTATATCAGATTATTTACATTTCTTCAAAGTTATATTTAACCAAAAACGACATTTCTTCAAAACTATTTTTAATTAAATATGACATTTCTTCAATGTTTTTATAATATATCTATTATACCCTTTTATTTAAAAATAATATCAATAGTTTATCTAAAAGAAAAAACCTTGATTTCATCAAGGTTTCCAGTCTTTAATTATTCACCAGTATATGGTAATAATGCCATTTGTCTAGCACGTTTAATAGCAGTTGCTAATTGTCTTTGGTATTTAGCGCTTGTTCCTGTTACACGTCTAGGAATGATTTTTCCATTTGCAGAAACGAATCTTTTTAATAATTCAACATCTTTATAATCGATGTAATCAATCTTGTTTTTTGTAAAGTAGCAAACTTTCTTTCTACCCATTCTTTGTCTTTTGAATGCCATAAGTCTTATCCTCCTTAAAATTGAATATCATCTTCCATGATATTAAATGAATCAAAAGAATTATCAAAATCCTTTTCTAAATCCACTGTTTTCATATCATAGAAATTATTTTGTTCCACTTGAGGTTGTTGTTGCTGTGCTTTTTCCCTAGCAGCTTTTGTTTCTAGGAATTGAACACTATCACAAACAACTTCTACAACATAAACTTTTTGTCCTTGTGCATTATCATAACTACGAGAACGTAGTCTTCCTTCTACACCAACTAAAGATCCTTTAGAACAATACTTTTCAACATTTTCAGCCACTTTATTCCAAACAACACAGTTAATATAATCTGCTTGTTGTCCATCTGCTGAATTGTAATTACGATTCAACGCTAAAGTGAAACTTGTCACTGCTGCACCTGTATTTGTTCTTCTCAATTCTGGGTCTCTTGTCATTCTTCCAACGAGTACGACACGATTAATCATATATTACGCACCTCTTAATCTCTTCTAAGAGTTAAATGACGTAACATGTTTGCATTAATACGTGATAAACGTTCGAATTCAGCAATATTTGCAGGAGTCGTTGTTGTATCAATAACAACATAATATCCTTTAGTATAATCTTTGATTTCGTAAGCTAAATCACGTAATCCCCATTCGTTAACGTTATCTACAGTTCCTTCATTAGTAGTTAATACTTTTTTGTAACTTTCGATAAGTGCATTTCTTGCATCTTCTTCAACGTCTGGTTTTACAATAAACATAATTTCATATTTGTTCATCTTTTTACCTCCTCCTATGGTCTATGGTCTGCATCTTACATGTAGACAGGCAGTAAATATTTTTTACATGCTTATGCATTATAGCACAACATAATTGAAAATACAATGAGTTTATCAATATTTTTACACATTCTCAAGTTTTAAAATTGATTCATCAATGAGTGAAAATATCCATTGTTTTAATGGTTGAAAATAAAAACCAAATGTTTCTGCTTTTAAGACACAAATACTATGAGACTGGATACTATTATAAGGTGCAATATCTCCGTTATTGGCTGGAACATAGCCTTTATTTGTTTTCTGTTCTACATATTGAATAATCTCTGCTAATGATATTGTCCCCTCTGAACTTCCATTATATATTTCACGATGTCCTTTGTCTGCTAAAAATGCTAAAAACTTGCCCGCATCACTTGCTAAAACAAAACTAAGCTGTTCATTGATATTATTAATAAGCATTGGTTTGCTATCATAAATATGCTTAACATAGAAATCCAAACGTTCTGTATAATCATTATGGCCTAGCACAACTGGGAATCTCACAATCACAAAATCTTGTTGTGGATAAATTTGTGTAAGAACTGCTTCTGCTTGTCGCTTTCCTTCATCATAATCAAAATCTTCTCGTTGACCCCATTTTATCAAATAATGATAAGGATCAAAATCTGTTTCTATAGTCTTTTCATGTAAATTATAAACAGCTGTCGAAGATACTAAAATATATTTTTGGCAATGAATAGTATCCAGTGCAATTTTTACAGCATCAGAACAATAAGCTAAATTATCATAAACAACATCATATTGCTTATTTTTAAACGCTCTTGCCATACTATCTGCATTATTCCTATCAACTATGATTCTTGATACACAATCACCAAAATCATCTGGTGATTTTCCTCTTGTTGCAATTGTTACAGAATAATCTTTCTGTAATAAAGACTTGACTAACTCTATACCAAAAAAACGTGTTCCTCCTAATACCAATACTTCCATACTTATCCATCTCCTATAGATTTATCTTATACTTATACATCATCAATTACAATTCTTTTTTATGAATTACATAATGATGCTTCTCTATCTCAATAATGACATATGTTAACGGCAATGAAAAACGTCTTCTTCCGCAACTTCCAGGATTTATATACTGAACTCCTTCTTCCTTATAACATGTATATTGATGAGAGTGACCAAAAATATAGAAATCAACATCTTTCCTCCCACCAATCTGATGAATCATATAGAAATGAAAGCCACCTATTTCAAAAGATTCTTCTTCATTTAAACTCAATTGATCATTATTCCCCTTCACTGCAATGACAGGTGCAAGTTCTCTTAATTGAATGAGAATTTCTTCCTTCATAATATCTCCAGCATGTAAAATATAATCACATTTTTTTAAGTCATTAATTACTTCTTCCCTTAATACATTATGAGTATCAGAAATCACACCAATTCGATACATTTTTTCACTCCTTATCCTCATAATTTTTCTATAAAATTCATATCATATAAAGATTATGATTTTTAATATGTCTTTTTATACTATTCCTCAACAATAATATTCAAACGAATACAGATAACATATATGGTCTGTACAATTTAGTTATACCATTTCTATATAAAATGTAAATATACTGATTATCCATATAAATACGGGCAATCACTAAAAGAGTTATTTTATGAGTCAAATAACTTTTATTCTACAAAATATTAATCATTTCTTAAAAACTTATTTTATATTTATTAATACTTTTCTATGATTTTATGTCATAATAAGATTACAGTAAATGGGGTGTAAGAATGGTAAAAAAGAAAAAAAGATTAAAGAAAGGGATATTATTTTTATTGGTTATTATTTTGACAGCTGGTATTGCTGGGGGTTATTACATTACGACAAGACATAATGATATTGAAGAATATAATGTCGATGGTTTATCAATACAGCATCAGTTTTTAACTGTCAATCCATATTCAAGAAGCGGCAAGAATTTACCTAGAATTAAAGGCATTGTTGTACACTATACAGCTAATCCTGGTTCCACAGCTCAAAATAATCGTAATTATTTTGAAAATTTAAAAGATAAACATACAACATCAGTATCAAGTCATTTTATTATTGGACTCAAGGGAGAGATTATACAATGTATTCCATTGAATGAAATTGCTTATGCCTCTAATAATCGAAATAAGGATACAATTTCTATAGAGTGCTGCCATCCTGATAAAAGTGGAAAATTTAATGATGAAACTTATCAGTCATTACAAAAATTAGTTCAGGCTTTGATGTCTACATATCATTTAGATAAAAATGACATTATTAGACATTATGACGTTACTGGAAAAAGTTGTCCAAAATATTTTGTTGATTATCCTAAGGAATGGGAAAAATTTCTCAATTCACTGTAAAGTAAAAGAAAGATGAAAAATCATCTTTCTTTTTAACATCCATCTATTTCTCGACACCTAATATAGGCGAAATAGATTTTATGTCGGCTCACTAGTATAATAACAGAACTCATGCAAAAGTCAAGTATTATTGGTATGGATG
>NZ_HG005292.1:101795-106129 GCF_000455285.1 Candidatus Stoquefichus massiliensis AP9
TATGGATGTTGTCTTATGAGTTCATCCATTTCTTTTTGTCCTGCCTGATTTAATAATGAGGTGTAATTAAATAAACTATATCCTTTATATTTATTTTTATATAAAATTTGTAATTGAGATGAAATATTTTGTGATGATACTTTCCATCCTTTGTCTGTGTCCGTTTCTTCACCAGAACGATATAATGCTAATCCGGCATATAACACCATATCATCTCGACGTTTTAAACCTGCAAACTGTTGTGTACGATTCGTAAACATCTTTGTTTTTCCATCTGTTCCATACTGATCACTCCAGTATATCTGTGGCATGAGATAATCTATAAATCCTTCTTCTTTAAGCCATGTATCTATATCTGCCCCTTCATTAATACAATTTTGGTAATTCCCTTGGGGACTAATACCGAATGTCACATCTTGCTTTATTTTTTTAATACTTTGGTAGACATCTTGTATCAGCATATTAACATTATCTAATCTTTGATTTTGCGTTGTTCCTTCATGTGAGCCATCTACATAAAAATAATCATCAAAATGTATTCCATCCACATCATAATTTTCTACAATCTCTTTAACTCCAGCTACAATATAATCTCTTACATCTTGACTGGCTGGATTAAATATATATTTAAAAGTTGCATACCCAATAGATTGTTTGGTATCTTCTAACCATGAACTTTTTGGAGATAATTGAATAAATTGTTGGTATGTTTTTTGATTAAGCGATATACGATAAGGATTAACCCATGCTTCAATTGATAGATTATAATCATGTGCAATCTTCACCATTTCTTCTAAGGGATCAAATGATAGTGATGATCTTTGGGTTATGACTTTAGATATTGGAAATATTTTAGATTGATATAAAGCATCAGCAAATGGTCTAACTTGTACAATAACTGTATTATTTTTATATTTTTCAACATTTTTCATTGCTTCTTCAAAATCACTTATAAAATCTTTTTTGGATTCATAAGAAAATTTAGCCAAATCTGAATATGTGAACCAAACAGCTCTTTTATCAAAAGAAGAAAGAGTACATGAGACCTGAGGAAAAAAGAAATAAACAATAAAACTAATACATAACAAAACAATAATAACTGTTATACTTTGCCTTTTCTTTTTCATTCCTACAAAACATCCTCTCTAACATTTTTACTCACACTAAACATTCTATGCATCACTTCTTAAAATATTTTCATATTATCATAAATCTTCTTTTGTTGTGATTTTTATATTCTCGTAATCACCCATCACTGCAAACACTTTTTCATTACTAAACATTTCTACCATTTGTGCATCATCTGTTGCCTGATAATCAAGCATAATCCCCTGGCGATACGCTTCCTTAACAACATCAGTTTGAAATGCCTGAGGAGTTTGTGCCTGCATCAATTCACTTCTTTTAAGTGTTTCAATGATTTGACCATCAACAACTCTTTTAATCGTATCCTTACAAGGTACCATTAATAAACAAGCCTTATGTGTATGAAGACATGCTAATAATGTATCGATACATTCTTTTTTGAGATAAGGTCTTGCTCCGTCATGAATGAATACATAAGGAGAATTGACTTGCTTTAATCCTTCATAAACACTATCCTGGCGTTCTTTCCCTCCATCTACAAATAGAATTCTTTGATCATGTGATAATTTCTGAAATGTCTCTCTTTCATAAGGTTGTGTGACAACAATAATCTGCTGACATCGAGAATCTTGTAAAAAACAATCTAATGTCATTTCATATATTGTTTTATGATTCATTTGATAAAGCATTTTATTATATTCTAATCCTGTTCTACTTCCTTTTCCTGCACATAAAATAATCACACTATACATTGATCATATTCCCCTTTCTCATTAATGATTTCATTATATCAAGAATTTTATTTCTTGTCGAAATCTTTCATTTAACATTTACAAAATGTAAATATTGAAACATATTGAATAAGGCACATAATATTAATGGTAAAACAAAAGCAATCATCATATAGCCAATCAGAACTAATGAAATATAGTGATAAAGATATAAAGAGAAAAGAATATTAAAGATATATAATAAAGAAATAAGCAGTATAAAGCTATACAATAATAATATTTCTTTTTGAATAATAGATCTTATATGATGATTCTCATATCCTATTCTTCTTAAAGATAAAAATATCTTCTCACGACTTAACATTTCTGTTGAAAAGCGAAATAGAATCGTTAGTGACAACAGACAATGACTCACACAATAAGAAATAAATATTAACACAAAATACATCATATTATCCAATCCCATAACTAAAATACCTACCATTAAGATAGCACTTATAATCAAAAACAAAATGTTATTTTTCATAAATTTTATATCTCTTCTTAGAAATCCAATATAAACCAATTTATTTTGATCTTCTACTTCTTTTTGAATCCACTTATCCATATACGGAATAACAATCTTATTCAAACACCCTAATAATCCAATCATCCCTATAATTGAAAAAACAATAATAGCAGAAGGCTCATTACCATAAATATAAAATAAAACAATAGGAACTATAAACAATAATACAGACAAACCTTTCTTAATGCTCATATTCAAATGAAAAGGCATTTTTATATGATGTGATTCAATAATTCTATCACCTTGAATCAGAGATTTAATTGAACTACGATATGCATATCCTAAATTTAATAATGTACACCAAAAGATTTCACAAAACAAAACAACAATTGTAATAATATACCCTTCATAAGATATAGGAATAACAAAATTTAAAAACAAAGTTATTATAACAAAAAGAATCTTTCCAATGAATAAAGCTAATGGTACTGCAACAACAAATAAAATAATTGTTTGTGATAATAAGTATATAGTTAGCTGCAAAAATGTAGCCCCACATACTAACTGAACTGCAAGTTCCTGAGATTTTTTCTTAACATAAAAATCATTCGCAAAAAACACTGCAAACATACATAAAAACAAAACAAAGACACACAAATAAGTCACAACATTATTTTGAGCATTAATAAAAGACATCCCGATATCTGGAGAACATGCAATTTGGAAAAATACAAAAATAAATAAAGTCGTTAAAAAGAAAGTTAACCAATAAAATAATGATCGCTGATAATCATTTTTAATAGATAGAAATGCTTCTTTTATCATTTTGACATCAGCCTTCTTGATTCAGCAGAATTAATATCAACGATTTTTTGAAAATAGTCATCTTGACTTAATTCCTCTCGACATAAAGTTTCAGCAATTTTTCCATCTTTAATATAAACCAGTCTTGATGAATAAGAAGCAATAAGAGGATCATGAGATACCATAATGATAGTCACTTTATTTGTTTCATTTAAATCTTTCAGCAAACTTAATAATTCATGAGAATTTTCACTATCTAAATTACCAGTTGGCTCATCAGCTATAATGATTTGAGGCTTTGCGATTAATGCTCTACATATGGCTGCTCGTTGTCTTTGTCCGCCTGAGCATTCATAAGGATACTTATGAAGTAATGCCTTTATTCCTAAATGATCAGCCATTTCATCAACCCTTATTTGTATTTCCTTTTGATTAACCTTAGCTAATGATAATGGCATAATAATGTTCTCATAGAGAGTATGTGTATCTAATAAATTAAATTCTTGAAATACAAAGCCAAGATTTTGATAACGAAACTTTCCAATTTCATGTGATGACATTGTTCTTATATCAATATCATGAATTCTCACAGATCCACTCGTAGGCATATCTATTGTAGATATATTATTAATAAATGTTGATTTCCCACTCCCACTTGGTCCCATGATACAAATAAATTCTCCAGTTTCAACAGCAAAATCAATCTGATGTAGAGCCTCAAATTCATTTTCAGTATGTAATCCATAAACCTTTGTTAATTTCTTTGCCTGTAAAATATATTGACTCATAACTTATCCCAACTTTCCTATACTTATACGTAGCATGCTACGTATAAGTATAGATTCCTTATCTGTTCTTGTCAATAGAAAGCGGTTTCGTAAAATGACAAAAAACTACACAATGTGTAGTTTCAGACTGTTGACAAAGTGGTACTCCAAAACGAGTATCGCTTTTTATTTTCTTTTAAATTTTTGAAAAATGCTATTTTTACTCTATATAGATGGGCTTTAGAAGAAGCATTCCATCTCCACCTTGCCATTCTTTTTAAATTATGACACGCAAAAATCATCAGCGCCTGATGCTGATTTTTTTGTAGTCCTCTCAATCTTGTATATCTTAAATTATGCTGCTCCTTACAATCTCCAAATACCCGTTCTATACTTTCCTTACGCTTTGGATATAATTCTTTCCATTTTGGAGTATGT
>NZ_HG005292.1:106637-124955 GCF_000455285.1 Candidatus Stoquefichus massiliensis AP9
TTATTTATTCTATCATATTATGTAAAGCCTGTCGACCTTCTTTGTCAACAGGCTGAAACTACACAATGTGTAGTTTATCTATTCTTAGAAACAATATATTTTTTCATCTTTGTAAGAATTGCTCTGGCACCTGTTGTGTAATCATAATCATCTAATATATCATGAATCATTGATGATGTGAGTTGAATAGGTGCATTTTGTATTAAAATCTGTTTTAATGCCTGCTTATGAAGTGTTTGGTATGGGATGATTTCATCAATTCTATTTAAAAATTCCTCACTAAATGATTCTTTTAAACTCTCTTTAGAATATGTTTTCTTTTTAAAACCTACAGATGGTTTGTTTTGAGACATGACATTAGATGTCATAATAATAAGAGTATCTTTAAAAGATATTTTATGATGATGATTATCTTTGATAATACCTTCATCAAAAACTTGTAAAAATAAGTGCATCACTTGAGGATGTGCTTTTTCTATTTCATCTAATAAAACTACTGAATTGGGATGAAGAATAATTTCATGCAATAATGATGAATGATCATCATATCCAACATAACCTGGTGGCGAACCTATAATCTTAGAAACACTACTTGGTTCACTGTATTCAGACATATCTAATTTAATAAAATTACGATTTAATAATTGAGCAAGTTCTCTAGCAGTTTGGGTTTTACCTATCCCACTACTTCCTACTAATAAATAAATTCCTTTAGGTTTATGAGGATGAGGATACTGTGCTAATGATTCTAATGATTCAACAATTGTTTCTATAGCTTGATCTTGTCCTATAATAACTTTTTTCAAGTCTTGTTCAAGATTTTGATAAGAAAAAGTACTTAAAGTCATTCCTGTCATTTCTTCTATGACTTTTTCTATATTTTCTTTTTTTAAGGTATCCTGATGTAAGAATGTCGCTTTAACGCATGCTAAATCTAAGACATCCAGTGCTTTATCCGGAAATACCCGTTGTATTAAATATTCATCACAAAGTTCAATAACATCATCAAGTAAGATATCTTCTATTTGAAGATGGTGATAGCTTTCATACTGTGGTTTCAATCCTTGTAAAATAGCTTTGGTTTCTTCTTTTGTATTTTCATTTAATTTAATAACTGCAAAACGTCTATTCATAGCTTGATCTTTTTCAAAATACTTATAATATTCTTCAATTGTTGTTGCTCCAACAATTGTTAAATCTTTACGTGCTAGATAAGGCTTGAGAATATTAGATGCATCAATTGCTCCTTCAGCCCCACCTGCCCCAATTAAATTATGAATTTCATCAATAAACAAAATAGCATCTTTTGCCTGAATAACTTTATCTATAATTTTTTTGAATTTTTCTTCAAATTCACCACGATACTTTGTTCCAGCAACAATACTTGATAAGTTTAATTCATAAACAACTTTATTTTTTAATGCTTCTGGTACTTCTTGATGATTAATACTCAATGCTAATTTCTCAACAAGTGCTGTCTTCCCAACACCTGCTTTACCAATTAATAAAGCATTATTCTTTTCTTTTTTACATAATGTTAAAAAAAGTTGTTCTAACTCTTTATCCCTGCCAATCATTCGTTTTTCTTGTTTCTTAACAAGTGTGTTAAAATTTGTTAATTCATGAATTAAATCTAATTCATGTAGTAATGACTTCTCTTCACTTAATTCCTTTTTCACTTCTTCAAAGGGAACATGATACTTATTTAATAACTCAACTGCGACACTCTCTCTTTGCATTAACATAGCAATAGACAATGTATTTAACGAAACTTTACTTTCTTTTCTTGCAGCACTCATGCTCATTGCATCTTCTAATATCTTCTTGACAACTTCGCTATATTCCATATAAAAAGGTTGAATATCTTTTTCTCCAAACAACCTTACAATATCTTCATATATCATTTCATCATCAACATGATATGTCTTTAATATCTTTGAAAAAGGACTATCTTTCATCTTTAAAAGAGATAAGAGAAGATGTTCACTCCCTACACTACTATGTCCTAAATCAAAAGCTATACTTTCAGCAATCACAATTGCTTTTTGTGCTTTTTCATGAAATTGTGTGAGCATACTACACCTCTTTTCCTTTCTATCATATGAACTCTAATTGAAATTATTAACTATTTCTATTGATTTAATCAATTTATTGATTAGTATTATTTTCCATTTCAAATCAAAAAGGAAATACTCACAATATTGTGAATATTTCCTTTATAGAGGGAGTTAAAAATATTTATATAATGAATAATTTTTTTGTTATAAAATCTTCTGAATTCTTAGCAATTAAGATATCTACACTACCACTTTCAATGATATGTTTCATTTGATCATTCCAAATCTTAAAAGATTCTCCATTAAGATGAATAGTTATATCTTGATTACTTTGTTTTTTTATAAGCACTTTTTTAAATGCTTTTAATTCTTTATATCTTCTTGTAATAGAAGATTCATTATCAATAAGATAAATTTGGACAATTTCACTACCATCTCTCTCACTTATATTTGTGACTTTTAAAGAAATATCTATGCCTTTGTCTTCTAACTCTTTTATCGTTACTTTATTTTTTGACAATTTTACATTATGGTATTCAAACTGACTATAACTAAGACCATACCCAAATGGATACAATGCTTTACCACTCATATCAATATAATCTTCCTTTGCTCCAGAATACTTTCCATTATAGAAACAAGGTAATTGCATGGAAGAGCGTGGTATTGATACAGATAATTTACCACTTGGATTATTATCTCCAAAAAGCGTTTCTGCAATTGCTAGTCCACCTAGATTGCCAGGATACCAAGCAGCCAAAATAGCACAACTCTCTTCAATAATATTTTCAATAGAATGAGGTCTCCCTTGTATAAGCACAGTTATAACCTTTTGATTCACCTGCTTAATTTTTTTCACAAGTTCAACCTGAACTCCTTCTAAATCTAATGAAGCCATGTCAACATTTTCACCACAGTTCATTTCATGTTTATCATAACTTGTTTTCACTGCACCATTACTTTCAAATTCCATCTTAAAATTTCTTGCACTTGATCCTCCTATTGCCAAAATAACAACATCACTCTCTTTTGCAAGTTTGATAGCTTCATCCATATCTTTATGTGAATAATCACGAATATGACAACCTAATGCATATTTTACTTCAACATCATCAACAATTTCTTGTATTCCTTGATATATTGTCACAACATCTTCATCTTTTTGAAATGATGTATAATCACCTAACATATTCATTTTATTATTTGCATTTGGCCCAATCACCGCAATTTTCTTAATATCTTTATTTAACGGTAATATACCATCATTCTTAAGTAATACCTGACATTCTCTAGCCGCTTGCAAAGCCAGTTGTTTTTCGTGTTGAGGTGGAGACATTTGTTTTCTTTCTTCAAAAAGACCTAATTCATTCTTTAATGTCAATATTCTCTGAACACTCTCATCTAATGTTTCTTCTCTTAAATAACCTTTATCAACAGACTCCTCAAGATAAGTATAAACATTATCCCATAAACTTATATCGACACCCGCCTGATTCGCTTTTGCTGCCATCTTAGGAATATTAGGATTCATGATCATTAAACGATCTAGAGCGCAACCATCTGCCATAACAATACCTTCAAATCCATAGTCTTTCCTAAGAATATCCCTTAAAAGATGCTGATTAATATGACAAGGAATTCCATCAATTTCATTATATGCTGCCATCACACCTTTTGCGCCACTTTGAATACCTGCTTCTACTGGTGGTAGAAACACTTCTCGTAATTCACGTGGTCCAATAGAAGCTGCTCCAGAATTATGACCTCCAACACCAGCTCCTTGTGCACACAAATGTTTTAAGACAACTCCAACACCATTTTGTTTAGACTGAAATCCTTGCACTGCTGCTTTTGTCATTTCACTGGTTAAATATCCATCTTCACTAAAACACTCTTCACTTCTTCCCCAACGTGGATCACGTACAACATCTAATCCTGTAAAAAGCGCCAAATGTCCACCTTTACTTGCCAATTCTTGACTCACTTCCTGACATATGTCCTCTAAAAGTGCTGGATTCCACGTCATTCCCATAGATATATTTGCTGGATACATCATACTATGTAATCCTTGATGCCCATGTACACACTCTTCACTAATTAACGCTGGTATTTTAAGACGTGTATTTTCAGTGATATAATCTTGAATCATTGTAATAACTTTAAAACTATCCTCTTTACTAATCCCATTCACTTCATTCATACCAGACCATGCATCTGCTCTTAACACCCCATAAATAGCACCAACTCCACCAAATCTTTGCACATGATCTTTAAATAATTGTGTTAATTCATATTTTCCTTCTTCATTCTTCTGAAAACATTGCCAGCCATAAAGATGCTGATTGAGTTGTCCTACCTTTTCTGTCAATGACATTTGGGATATCCACTTATCTATTTCATTTATTGTAATTGTCACTGTCATTCTCCTCTAATATAATATGAAACTTTATAATTCATTTGATCTATTCTTTCTTTATCTAACTGATGTAATTTTTCAAAAAGAGCTTCTAAGACAATCAATTGAGACATTTCAGTAACCAATGTACTTCCTTCTCTTCCCATCTCCTGCCCAGCAGTCAAAAGAACAATATCACCCATTTTAGCTAGAGAAGATTCCTCATAATTCGTAATTGCTATAATTTTTGAACCATTTTGTTTTGCTAAAGCAATAGATTCAATTGTTGAAGAATTTTCACCAGAAATACTAAGCCCCAAAGCAATATCATTTTGACCCATCATATTTGCTGATAAAATCTGTAAATATTTATCATCAGCAACAATACATTTATAACCATATGCTGTTAAACGCATCCGTGCTGCTTTAGCAGTTAGACCTGAAAATCCACTTCCAAACACATAAACAGTTTCACTCTTTATAATCTCTTTTGCAACTTTTTCTAATTGTTTTTCATCAACTAATTGAATTGTATCCTTTACCATTGTATTAATATTTCTGATGGTTATATTTTCATCTTGATTGGCATTCTTTTTATTTTTTTCATTTAGTAAAATTGCTTTTTGTTTCAACTCATAGTAACCAGAAAACCCAAGATGTTTACAAAATCTTAAAATAGTTGTTTCACCAACTGCACATTGACTTGCTAAATCACCAATACTCAAATATAAAATTTGGTCAAAGTGCTGATTAATATATAAAGCGACTTTTTTCTCGGATTTTGTTAAGTTTGGAAATAAACTCTTAATTTTAATAATTAATTCATTGTTCATAATTTCACCTTCTTTAAAATAACATCAATTAATATGAAATAAATCTATTTATTATCCTGATTATCCAGACTTTGCTCCACCTTATTGCTGACCTTTACAAATGGAACATAAATAATAACATCTAGGGCTAGTAAAACTAAAGATAATATTGCAGCCATAAAATCTCCACCCGTTGCAAAGAATGCATAGAAACCTGGTGGAGTAATCCAAGGTACTTGTGCTACAACTCTTCCAACTAAATTCATATTCGTCATAATATATGCAATAATTAAATTAATTGATGGAACAATAATTGCTGGAATCATAAATATTGGGTTCATTACAACAGGTAACCCAAACATAATAGGCTCTGAAATATTAAATAAGGAAGGAACAAGTCCTAATTTTGCTACTGTTTTATGATCTTGACGTTTTGAAACAATAAAAATTGCAATAATAAGGGCAAGAACACATCCGCCTCCACCGATAAGACCATACATATTCATAAATGGTTCTGTTACAATATTAGGAATTGAATTTCCCGCCCCACTTGCAGCAATATTTTCAGTCAATGCTTCTAGCATAGGTGCAGTTCTAATTGGTGACAATATAGGTGCTCCATGAATCCCAAATACCCATAATAAATCTGAAATAAATTGTAAGAAAATAAGCCCAGGTGATGATAATACAAAACGACTTAATGGTTTAGAAATTACAGCCGTAATAATATCAGGCACTGTCACTCCCCACACAAAATCCAGTCCAAAAACTAATAACGTAAAAATTGTAATTGTGATTAACTCTGGAATTAGAGCATTAAATGATTTTTCAATTGCAGGTGGAACATTATCAGGCATTTTTATTCTTAGACAACGGATAGATGCCAATTTCACAAAAATCTCTGTTCCAATTAAAGCGGTTAACAAAGAATAAATTAATCCGCTACTTGATGTTAACTCCTGCGCAAACATTCCAGAAATAATAATAGGATCTTTAATTCCATCAACTACTACTGACTGCGTTACAGGCATTAAAATAAACATTAAAGCAACAGCTAACCCACCAGCATGAATTTTTGTAAAACCAGACTGAGCAAGTTCAGGTTTTACTCTTAAATAATATTCAGCTAAATTATTTGCAGTTGTAAATGCGATAAGAATAGACAAAACCCCAAGTGTTCCCTGATTAGCTATTGTCGCAATTCCTGAAAAGATATCAGTATGAAAGAAGTTCGCTCCTAAAGCATTCAATAAAACGAATAAAGACGCTGCCATTATTAATGGCATTGAAATAATAAAACTATCTTTTACCGCACTTAAATGACGTTGCTGTGCAAGTTTCGTAGCTATTGGTAAAAGTTTGTTAGCAAGTTTGTCTAACATATATTTCCTCCTCAAATTATTTTTGTACGGCCTAGGTTACGTTACATCTTTAAACTAGCATAGTTATTTAAAAAAGGAAATAGTGTTTTATTTATTTAACATATTTTGGGATTTTTATTCCATTACATTAAAATTATTATCTTTATAGCAACAAAAATGGAACTTTTTATTTCAATTTTATCCCAATATAAGCCTATAATTTCCGAGTCTATGGACATCAGTAAAGCCAAATATTATTAAAATCAGCTCTCTATTTAATAAAGTCATAAAATGATACTATCTGACATTTATTCTATTAACACAATAATATTTATCATCTCTCATAAAAAAATTTATATACTTAACATTTGTGATAAACAAAAGTATAACAAAGCCGTTTTTTTGGCTTTCATTTATTATTGTAAAAAACATAATTTATAAATATATGAGATAATAATACCAGAAGGAGGATGATATATTATGTTTCTCAAGAAAGGTCGATTCAACTCTTAAGCCTAACCTTTTGTCGCTTGATTGGTAAAAAAGGAGGCAGATTTATTGAAAAAAAGAGTTTGGATTTATTGTCGCGTTTTATCTCAAACACACTTATATCTCTTGAAATTTCAAGAAAAGAAATTATTCTCATTTGCTAAACGGGAACATATGGATATTATCGGTATTACAAAAGAAGTTGGCAGTGCTCAAACTTTTCAAAGATATCCAATAACTCAATTATTGCCTTATATTAAGACAAATCGAATTGATATGATCCTTGTTGACAATCAAAAACGCTTATTTTCTAATGATGACCTTTTATATGAATTCTTATTATTATGTGAGTATTATCATGTAAGGGTTATTGAAACAAAATCTTCCTGACACTATTGAAAAATAGTGAAAAGAGTCATCAAATTTATGATGGCTCTTTTACATTTTCTTTTAATTGTCCATAAATAACAAATCTGTTTTCTGTTCCATTTAAACATGTACTTAACATAATCAATGGTTTTTGTTTTTCACTTACTGATGTTTTTACCTTTGCCTTATTTAATACAGATTGTGTATATTGTGAATATTGAATACCTTTTTGATATAAATCACTTGTTGCTTCAATGATACATGAAGCAAATACATCATAGATATTAATTGTTCCATTAGGTAAATAAATGTATATTTGTAGATGTTTATTAAAATAATCATCTTCCACAAAGTATCTTAAATCATGAAAACGAGATCCGTTTTTCATATTATGTCCATAAATAATTGTATTATCATCACTAAAGTCTTTTTTATTGATTTCATCAATAAAGATTGCTCCTGCTTTATTACTCTTTTTATATATATCTGTATAAAGATAGGAATCATTATTTTTTCCTTTTAAAATAGGCTCATCTATCTTTGTATCTGGAATATATAACCATCCAATAACATCAGGATTTGTTTTTTGAAGTTCCTCAAAATGAATAGCTCTTTGTAGTGGATTATTTTCTTCTACTTGTTCTATATAGGTTTCTACTAACTCATCTGATGCTTTTTCTATCTGATAATAATCATAAAAGATTATTCCTAATTGAATTGCCGAATATGTGAACACACATATACAAATAAATAGAATAATTTTTCTAATTTTTTCTTTCATTAAACATTAAACTTGAAGAACATGATATCTCCATCTTGTCCTACATATTGTTTTCCTTCCTGTCTAATTTTTCCAGCATCTCTTAAAGCATGTTCACTTCCATATTCCATAAGATCATCATAGCTATATGTTTCTGCTTTAATAAATCCTTTTTGGAAATCAGTATGGATAATTCCTGCCATTTCTGGCGCAAGCATTCCTTTTTTAAAAGTCCATGCTCTTACTTCATCAGCACCAACTGTAAAGAAAGTATGTAGCCCTAATAATGCATATGCTTCTTTAATAAGTTTATCTAATCCACTTTCATCTATTCCAAGATCTTGCATAAATAAGTCTTTTTCATCTTTTTCTAACCCAACCAGTTCACTTTCAATCTTAGCACAAATAGGAACAACATCGCATCCTTCTTTTGATGCATAATCTTTGAGTTGGACATAATAAGGATTACTACTTGGACTTTCTAGATCTTCTTCACCTAAATTTGCTACATAGATTAATGGTTTCATAGTCAACAAAGTATATTGTTTAATAATATCTTTTTCATCTTTTGTCAATTCCATTGTACGTGCTGGTTTTCCAGCTTCTAGCACCTCTTTTATAGGGGCCAAAACATCCATCTCAGCTTTTGCTTCCTTATCACCAGATTTTGCTTTTTTTTCAATTTTACCAATTCTTTTATCAACTGTTTCCAGATCTGCAAAAATCAATTCAAGATTAATTGTTTCAACATCACGAATAGGATCTACATCACCATCTACATGTGTAATATCCTTATCTCTAAAACAACGAACAACTTCACAAATTGCATCTGTTTCCCTAATATTCGCTAAAAATTTATTTCCTAATCCTTCTCCGCGACTTGCACCTTTAACCAATCCTGCAATATCCGTAAATTCAAATGTTGTTGGAATAGTTTTCTTGGGTTTAAAAATCTTTGTTAATTCATCTAAACGATAATCTGGAACTTCTACCACTCCTACATTAGGATCAATTGTTGCAAATGGGTAATTTGCTGCCTCTACTTGTGCATTTGTAATTGCATTAAATAAAGTTGATTTTCCTACGTTTGGTAGTCCCACAATACCTGCTGTTAATGCCATATCATATCACTCCTAACTTCCTATTCATTTTATCTAAAAACCTTGTAAAATACAAGTTATTTATCTAACTGATTGTTAATCTAAACTTGCCAAACTGAATTTTAGTGTCATTTCATTAAATTTTTGATAAAATATACATAAGCTAAAGAAAGGTATTGATATTATGAAGTGTGCAATTGTTGATGATGATATTGTTTTTTCAAGAAAACTACATAATAAATTAGAAACATACTTAAATAAATTTTTTGATCATAATCAGGTTGATATTATATCTGATGAGTTCGGTAAAATAGACTATAATCATTATGATATTATTTTCATGGATATTGACTTAAAAAGTTATAATGGTATTCAATTAGGAAAACAAATTAATGACTTACAATCTAACCATATTATTATATTTGTTTCTTCATTAAATGAATGTGTCTTTGATGCATTAGCTATACATCCTCTTTTTTTCATGAGAAAAAGTCATTTAGAGAAAGATTTTCTTATTCTCACAAATATATTAGATGATGTTTTACATCATAAATTCAAAAACTTTCAAATCACCATAAATGGCCGTCAAATATATATTTATAATCAGGATATTCAATATATTAGTGTCGCTGGTCATGATATTACAATTAATACAGGACATCAATACTATACTTTTAGAGGCTCTTTAAGTGATATATTGAATAAAATACATGATTCTGATATTATTCAAGTTTCTAAATCAACAGCTGTAAATTTTTATAATATTATGAATATAACTCAAAATAAAATAATTTTGAAAAACAATACAAAAATAGATATTGGGAGAGCTTATAAGGAAAATGTGAATCAAAAATATATAGAGTTGTTACTAAGATGATCTTGATTTATACGTTTTCTATTTCTATCCTTATTTCTCTCTTCTGTATATTTTATTTTGATTTATCATCAAAAATAAAATATTTAATAATGATGATATTATCATTATTTGTAACAATATATATATGTGAAATATATTTTTCATATCTGATTATTGAAGATATCTTTCTTATTTTAGAAATGATTATGTTTATATCACTTTATCACCATCAGTTTTACCACGAATCTTTTACAATCTCACTATTATTAATGATTACTAAAATAATCTCTAAAATTATTTCACTGAATATTATTCAAATAGCAACTCGTCAATCTATTCACTTTATCTTAACACATCAAAATTATTATGATTTTATGCTACTCATTGAAATTATTCTTTTTATGATTGCTTGTATAAATATATATTTACTCAAACTCAAAAAATCTATTAACTTTAATCATAAAAATTGGAAAGAATTACAAATATTATTACTTATAATTATCACATTTTTATTTATTTTTGAATTTGTCATTCTTAATAACTTAGGAATGAATCATATTATTCTCATTATGAGTATTGTTTTATTAGCACTCTCTATTTTCTTTATTTTCACATATGACAAAATTCTTCAATTAAGCCAAGAAAATACAGAATATTTATTAAATGAACAAAAATATCATTATCGTTCTATTAATAAAGACACTCTCTTAAAAGCTAATGAAGAAATGAAATCATTAGAACATCGCATGACATATTCATTACTTCAAATAAAGAATTCTATTATAAATCAAGATGATAATAATGCGTTGCTCATCATTGATCAATATTTCAAAAAAATAAACCAATATAAATCGACTATTCTAACTGATAATCCCTATTTTGATTTTGTCATAAATTCCAAAATAAATGCCCTTTACAATGATGGCTATACATTTAAAATGACTTCAACAATCAATTGCAATCCAATTCTTGAAGATAAGAATATTGTTAATATATTTATGAAGATTATTGATTATTATGTTAAATTAAGTATCGATAAAGATTTAATATTGGATTTTATTGATAAAGGAGATTATTTGCTTTTCACTATAACAACACAAACGCTTTTTTCTTGTAATATCATTCAAAATGAAATTAAAGAATTCATTAATGATAATGTCAATTATCATGTCAAATCAAATAATAACTATGTGACATGCCAACTACTTTTTAAAAATAATTATTTCATTTCATGACACTTTCTTGTTGTTTATGGCAAAGTTTATGACAAGACTATAAATCTAAAATATAATTTGTATGAAGGAGGAATTCAAATGAACACATTCTTAATTGGTACAAAGAAACATGGATGTTTAATCGATAATGAGCAACATACAATAACATATTATGATCTTTTAAGTCTATATGAAAAACTTAAAGGAAAAAAACATGTACAAGTTTTTCATTATCATGAAATTCATGAAATTGTTGTCACTTATGGTATACAGGATTTCTTTAGATCTCCAACTGTAACAATTACACTCATTTTAAAACTTAAAAATCATACAAATACTGATGTTATTATTTTCTATAACAATACAACTAGAAATGATTTATTATCCTTTATTGATATCTTAAAAAACTCATCTCTTACTTTAATTGATCCTTATCATATCTTTGAAAAAATTGAAACAACTTCTCAAAGTATTTGGGAAATTATTTCATCTATTGAAAAACAGCGTTTTGAAAAAAGATGTCAATGATATAAACCTCATCTTTAAAAATGATTGATCAGGATAATCTTCTTGATAAATTTTAGAAGATAAATAAAACATATTAACTAACACTTTAAAGGACGTGAAGTCCTTTTCTTATTGTAAGAGACATGAAGAGTTATATGAATTTATTTGTTTTCATTCTTTGTTTTGGTTATAATAGGTAAGGAAGGGTGAGATTATGGAAAAATTTTATATAACATTATTAGCAAATATTCGTAAACATCCAGTTATTGAACGAATGATTATCTCAATAACCAAATATTTCCCTTATATTACTTTTGTTATTTATCCTTGTTTACTAATCTATTTATTTTCTATACAAAGTTCATTGTTATGGGAATCTATATGGAAACCACTTGGTGCTTTCTTATTGGTTACTATATTTCGTAAAATAGTCAATCGCCCTCGCCCCTATGATCAAATAAATATAAAACCTCTTATTGGGCATAAACATGGAGAATCTTTTCCAAGTCGTCATACTGTGAGTGCTTTTATTATTGCATTTGTATGTTTACCTGTTCATTTATATCTTGGTGTTTTTTCTATTGTTATAGCTACAATAATGAGTATATGTCGTATTCTTGCTGGAGTCCATTATATCAGTGATGTTGTTGTTTCTGTGATTATTGCTTTATTTTTTTATATTATTTAATTCAATTTTTTTAATTAATGAGTTGACAAAGAAAAAAATTATATTATACTGTACTTAAAATATTTTAAGTATCATCAAAGGAGGTGCACAATGTTAACTAAAGAATTCCAAGCAGTTTATAACCTCTTCAAAATGAACTTCTATGCTTCAATGTGTGCAAATTCAACTGAATTAACTATGCAAGAAGCGTTTAGTTTAGATATTATCTATATGTTAGGACATCCAACTATTTTAGAATATGCAAAATATATGGGTATTTCTCAGCCAAATGCGACTTACAAAATTAATCAGCTCATTGAAAAAGGTTATTTAATTAAAGAAGTGAGTAAAGAAGATAAAAGATCTTATCGTTTACAAGTTACAAAGAAATTCTTAGTTTTTTATCGTGATAATGATCGTTTTATAAAAAAAGTCCTTGGTGATATTGAGAATATTTTTAGTTCTGAAGAAGTAGAACTTCTTGAAAAAATGTTACATACTGTCAAAATTCATATGACACAAGGAGATAAAGAATGATTAAAATAATTACAGATTCAACAGCTGATATTGATTTAGAATATGCAAAACAATTAAATATTGAAATTATTCCACTTAAAGTTATAATTGATGGAAAAGAATATAAAGATAGAGTTGATTTACAGCCAGATCAATTTTATGATCTTTTGGCAAATAGTGAGGTCTTACCAACCACATCACAACCTGCACCACAAGAATTCTTAAACTTCTTTGAAGAAGCTAAGAGAAATGGTGATAGTGTAATTGTAATGACTCTATCAAGTACAATCAGTGGAACTTATCAAAGTGCCAATATTGCCAAAGATTTAGCTGAATATGATGATATTTATGTTATTGATAGTTTAGCTACAACACAAATGTTAAGATTACTTGTTTTAAAAGCAGTTTCTTTAAGAGAAATCGGACAGAATGTAAAAGATATTGTTCATATGCTTGAAGAATACAAACACAAAATAAGAATTGTTGCTTTTGTAGATACTTTAGAATATCTTTATAAAGGTGGTCGTTTATCAAAGACTGCTGCTGCCGCAGGAACTTTATTAAAGTTTAAACCTATCATTGGATTAAAAGAAGGTCATTTAGAAATGTTTGCAAAAGCAAGAGGAACCCAAAAGGCAACAGCAAAAATCATTGAATTAATTCATGAGGATGGAGAAATTGATTTAGATGAACCTATCTGTATTGGGTATACAGGAAATGATGATGGCTTAGATAAATTTGAGCAAACACTTCGTGAAGAATTTGGTTTTGGTGAAGTTCTTCATGGTTGTGTTGGTCCTGTTATAGGTACTCATGCTGGACCTGGCGCACGTTTAATTACATATATAAGCAAGTCGGAGAAATGATGTATGTCATTTCTCTTTTTTACCGTTCATCATTATATGAAACCACTTATCTAGAAAAGGATGATTATATATACTTTTTTGATTATAATGTATTTGAGAAATAGGAGGAGATAAAAATGCAAGTGAAAGTTGATATAGATCCTGATTGCAAAGAACCAATTGTCATTATTAAAACCAATCAAATGACTGATGAAATAACAGAACTCATTGAACAGCTCCATATAACACAACAAAATATTATTGCAGGTTTTCATAATGATACTGTTGAGTTATTAGATGTAGAAAAAGTCATTAGATTTTATTCATTAAACAAAAAGGTCTATGCACAAACAGATACAAAAAAATTTATAGTGCGTCTACGGCTTTATGAATTAGAAGAAAGATTATCTCATCAATCTTTTGTAAGAATTTCACATTCAGAAATTATTAACTTAAAAGCTATTCAAAAAATGGATTTAAGTTATACAGGAACAATTGCAGTTATCTTATCTAATCAAGTCACAACCTATGTATCACGACGTTATGTCTCAAAAATTAAAAAAGTATTAGGAATATGAGGTGATTATATGTTAAAGAAAATATGTATGAGAAGTCTTTTAGGGTTTCCATTAGGTATCACAATAGGTTATATAATAACAATTATAACATCCCTTATTTGGGGTCATGGTTATTATTCTCCTTGTGTCCCTTCATTAGTAGAAATGGTTGGAAGTGAGATTCTGGCAGTGATTATTCAAACTGTATTTACTGGTCTTTTAGGTGTGTCATTTGCTGCTTCTTCTGTTATATGGGAGATTGATAACTGGAGCATGAGTAAACAAACATTCATTTATTTTATGATAACTGCATTGACAATGTTTCCAATGGCTTATCTAATGGGTTGGATGGAACCTACTTTTATAGAATTCATTCTTTACTTTGCTGTCTTTACATTGATTTTTATAATCATATGGTTCATTCAGTATATCATCTACAAAAAACAAGTCCAAAATATCAATGAAAAAATTAAGAAATTATAATTAAACATGAGGTGTAACCTCATGTTTTCATATTTTAAAAATAAAATGTTTTTTTCTCCATTTCTGTTAAGATATGTAACTGGGGTGAACTTATGTTAGATATTTTGATAAAAGCTTTAGGTTTTAATTTGATTATCGTGATTGGTTTTATCCAGTAGCTTTCACCAGTATAGATGACAATCGTTACAACTGGTATAAAATGCAGACATTGTCTTTTATTAACATCACATAAGTTGAACTGCTGATTGTAGGTTGCATGATCATAGGTGAGGACACGCTTGCACATGGAATCGTCAATTCTCTGCTGATGTTCAATCGCAATGAGAACAGATATTCCATCAACCACAGTTAGCACGATGTTCTCTCTTCTTCTTTCAATAGACTCGATGACATTTCTGTCATGGAGAACTGTTGAGCCATCACTGTCCCACTGATGAAGCATATCCGGCTTAATGATTTCTTTGCCGTTAAAAAGGGCAAAATTGGCAAAATCAGCAAATACTTCAGGCTTCTTATAGATTTTTATAGTTAGAGAAACAAAACATATTTATGAGGTATATCTTAAGGGTATTATACAATAATTGCTTAAAAGAAATGATTATCAATAATAAAAATACCCTTCTATTATATATATACGCAAAAAATTTCCATTTTTTTATTTGCAAAAATATTTATTTTATTGACACTTTTTTTAATTTTGTTAAAATATGAGAGTAAAACAAAATAGAAAACATATACAATGTGTCGTTAAGAACGTAATTCCAATTGTTCTTTATGGCACTTTTTTGTTTTATAAGAAGGAGGAAATAAAATGCCAAAAACAAAGTTTCAAGATTTTATATTTTCTTTAATGATGGGATTTACTATGACATATGCTATGGAATTATATAATCTATCATTAAATAATGGAGGTTTAGAAAACCGTATTTTTATTGATGTTTTTCAAGATGTCTTTTTGATGATGATAATTGTTATTATGGTAGAAAAACTGATAGCTGGAAAAATGGCTAAAAAACTTGCTTTTCATATTATTAATCCAGATACAGATAAGCCTATTTTTGTAACACTGACTATTCAATGTTGTACCGTTTGTTTTATGTCACCTATTATGTCTTTAATTGCGACTCTTATTTTTAAACATCCCGGTCAGCAAATAATTGCAATATGGATACAAACACTTGCATTCAATTTTCCATTAGCGTTCTTTTGGCAAATCTTTTATGCTGGACCTTTGGTTAGATTTCTTTTTTGTAGAATCTTTCCACAAGTATAGGCGAGTCATTCTCGCTTTTTATTTATAATCATTATTAAATTACAATCTGTCAACATTTCGGCTGAACCTTTCACAATTTTGAATTCATTGCTTCATAGGTCATACAATCATATGAAATCTGATCTGGCATATATTTCATTCCTCCATTAACCATTGTCAAAGGAAAATGTGATTGTTTTCTTATATCCATTGCTGTTACACTTGATAATTCTGGTTGTACTGCAATAATCGCAATATATCCAAAATAAATTATTTCTATATTCACCTCTCGGTTCACATCTTCAACATAATTCAGATTCTGATATCCAATTGGTTTTTCAATAACAATCTGCTTTATATGATCTTTATTTTCAATCATATATCCATTGATTCCATAACTTTTTGGAACTTCTAATAGAAAACGTTCAGCTTCATGTTTATCATGAAATATTGATTCATCAAACCAATACATATTCGCATCAATAATCATTTTATCTCCCTCCTTATGACACTTCCATTCTAAAATAAAAGCGTTTTCATAGCAATTCCAATTCCTTTCTTATTTATTCCAAGAAAGAATAAATAAAAAAGCAACCAAAGTTACTTTTCTATCATCTGAATCTGTTCTTCTAAATACTGATTATAATCTTTCATAAATTCCTTAATATATTGTATTTCTATTGCTGAATACCTTTTAAAAAATTCTGTATCACGCTTTATCCATAATTGATGTCTTTTTTCATGTTCTTTATAAATCTTTCGACCTTTTCTTGTCAAACGATAATATTTTTCTTTTTTATTATCTGGTTTCATGTAGATTTCAATCAACCCCTGACTAGACAAACGTTTCACAATCTTACTTGCTGCACCACGTGTCATTTTTAAACATTGGGAAAGTTTTGTGACATTGATATCTTTCGTTTTACCAATATAATCAATACTATGGACATCTGAGTATCCATATTGATGTAAAAAATCACTTTCTGTTAATTTGGATAATTGATCTTGTTTCTCTAACTGTTCAGCAAATAATTCTAATAATTCCTGATACATATTAAATCTCTGCAACAACACGACATGGCAAACCTGTCATATCACTATAATTCACTGGATAAGTATTAATGATAGATTTTAAATATTTTTGATTATTTAATAAATCTTTTAAATGACATAAGTTTTCTATTACAAAGACATCATGATTCGCACAGTATTGGTCCATTGGAGTATGTTCTTTTCCTCTGCGAATACCTGCACAGTCAATTCCAATAACAGCGATTTCTCTTTTGATTAATTCCTCAATCAATTCATTTGATAACTGTGGATGCTGTGTAAAATATTCTTTATTTCCATATCCAGTTTTATCCATAAATCCTGTTGCAAATGCCACAAACATCCCTTTTTCAACTTTCTCTAAATCAATATCCTGACATTCAATTTCCATTTTATCTACTACATCAAAAACGATGGCAGATAAGTGTAAATAATCTAATGGAAATTCTTTATTCATCACATCAAAATGCGTTCCCATATGACCAACTAATGATTTTATCTCATTTCCATTTGCATCTTTCATCATTTGTGGTGTGACTTTTAATGTTAAATCATAGAACATATTAACCCCTCCTTTGTTTCCAAGGATACATTATATTTGTTTCCTGGTCAACAAAAAAAGTTTACTTTTTCAAATAAACCATAAATTGATTGCCTTTTTGATGATGAGCATTTTAATCTTTTTTAAATCTATTCATTTTCCAATCATCAATATCTCTGATTGACTCATCTTTTTCTTTTGATACTTATGATATAAACACTCAAAAGTACATATTAAATCTGCTGCCTGAAATAATATATACTCTTTTGGTTTGACTTTCCGATACTCAAAATGACTAAAATAATATGAACAAATTTGATTAATAATTCTTGTCACTTTGTTTTGTCCATTATCATAATAGACAATAATCTTATTATACGGAAGAAAGAAGTGATAATGTTCTATGATAAATAGCGATATATCTCTTATCATTTTTTGAATCAATTCATCTTTATCATGAAAATTTTTCTTTTCAAAACAAAATAAA
>NZ_HG005292.1:125028-157385 GCF_000455285.1 Candidatus Stoquefichus massiliensis AP9
TGATAGTTTATTTTGGAAAACATAATAAAACACAGTATTTCTACCAATAGTTTTTTTCTTACAGATATATCTTCATATTTATAAATATCTTCTTTTCTAATTATAGGACCTATATGAATATTTTGCTGACTATAACCTAAATAATCTATATGTTCTAATAATTTATTCAAATTTTGACTTATATCCTGACTTTGATTATGAAACACAAGCGTTAAAATGTAAAAAGGAGACTGGTAATCATATTCACCAAAGTCTTCTGATTCATCAATAAAAAAGAACAATTCTTTCCTCATAAATATAATCTTCACATATCCATAGTTGTTATTTTTATATTTATAAGAAAAGTAGAGGGGACACACACCTCTGATGAGAATTTCTCACTTCCTGGTGGACCCCAATGTCTTTCAACCAGCCCTTTATATTACAGTGTTATCATATCATAACAAATCTATTACTTCACTTTTAGCCATTTTTATTCAAACTTTTATTATTAAATATTAATATAATGATAAAAGAATTTTCCTCAATATCAGCCTTTACTGCTCCACCCATTTTCTCCATGAGTTCTTTCACAATAGCTAACCCAAGTCCCGAAGAAGAATGACTTCTAGATTGATCCGCTTTATAAAATCTATCAAAAATATGATCAATATCAGGTTGTTCTCCTTTTTTGATTGTGTTTTTGAAAATAAGTTTATCATGATCTTGAATAATGATTAAATCTCCTATCCCATGTAACAAAGCATTATTGATGAGATTACGCAAAATTCTTTCTATTGCTTCTTGATTGATAATACATTCCATCGATTCATCTTGAAATTGAAGTGTTGGTTCCTGATTGTTTTTTTCAAAAAGATGATAGAAAGAGAATAAAATTTTGGTGAGAATCGGATAAATTGTTATTTTCTCACATTCTAATACATAAGACTTTGATATGAGTTTTGTATAAAGAAATAATTCTTCTAATAATCTCTTTAACTCTTCCATCCTTTCAATAGAAATATCCAGATACCTTTGTTTTTTAGCATCATCATGGCACTCCTTTAACATATGCATATAACCCATTGAACTTGTTAGTGGTGTTCTTAAATCATGTGCCATATTTTGGATCGTCATTTTTAGCTGTTCTTCTGCATACATAAATGTCATCTGTTTTTGTTGGTATTCATCTAACATTATTTCTAATTGATGATAAAGTGTGTCAAATGGCTTTGTATGAACTTGTGCCATTAATTGGATATGACTTCCTTCTTGTTTGATCTCGAGTTGTTTAGAAATATTATAAATTTCACGATGAATACGCGCTATATAAATAATCAATCCAATAATGGCAAGAATCAAAATCACTACAAGATAAATCATATCCTCACTCCTCTCTAAACATCCTTCTTTGACAATCCAAAAATACTAACTGTTGTGTATAATATTGTAAAACCTCCAATAACCAAGAATAACCTCAATAATGAAGTCACATCTAATATTGGAATAAGATCAAGCAACCCCGTTACTTGATAAAGTAACGTATAATTCATCAAATCAGCTAAACCTAATATATTTAAAATCGTTGTCACAATCATAATCCATAAACCTGTTGCATAAACAATTGCTATGGAAACACATCCTGATTTACTTCTTAACCAAACTGTTAATGCTGTAAACATACTAATAACAGCAATACCAATGAACCATAACAATATCAAATATGTAAATATTTCTGTAAAATTATCAACTTTAAAGAAGAATCCTAATCCTAAATTTAAAATCATGAACTCAATAAAACAAACCAGAATTAACCCCATAATATATAAACTTTGTACAAGAATCTTACTTGTAATGTAATGCGTTTTATTCACATGAGTACTTAAGACATTTTTAATAAAACCTGTCTCTCTTTCATAACAATTAAATAAAACAACAAATAATCCTATAATCAAGACATAGAAATTTTGTGTCATTGATAAATGAAAGAACTGTAATATAGATAAAGTTCTCATCTTATCTACACCTGAAACTTGAAAAATAAACCCATAAGTACTCAACCATTTTTGGATATCTGGATTTAATGCTACATAAACAGCTAAAAACTGAACAGCTAAAATAAACACAATAACAGCCAAAATTACATATGTTGATTTAGATTTCTGTAATCTTTTCAAATCCATTCTCATTAAATTAATCATATGAACACCCACTTTCCATCAAACTCAAGAAATATTCTTCTAAATCCTGATTATGAAAATAGGATGATATAACTGCTATTCCAGCATTGACAAGATGACCAATCACATCCGCTGAATTAAGTTGACTATAAATATGCAATGTTGTTTGATTCACAACTTCATATTCAATATTCTGATCAATATTTTCTAATATAACACATGCTTTCTGGGCATTATCGATTTCAACAGCTAGATATTCTTTACATTTTTCATCTAATTCTTCTTTAGATATCTGTTGTATTAATTGTCCATCTTTGATAATTCCAAATGTTGTAGCAAGCTTACTCAGCTCTCCTAAGATATGAGAACTGATAATGATTGTCATACCATATTCTTTATTTAATTGAATTAATGTTTCTCTAATTTCTTTAATTCCTTCAGGATCCAAACCATTAATTGGTTCATCTAAGATTAATAAATCAGGATTTCCTAATAAAGCCAAAGCTATTCCTAGTCTTTGTTTCATTCCCATTGAATAATTTTTAACCTTTTTCTTACCTGCACTTGTTAAGTGAACCAATGCCAATACATCATAAATTCTCTTTTTATTCGTTATTCCTAATGACAATGCTTGTAATTCTAAATTATCATATGCATTCATATTGGGATACAAACCTGGTTCTTCAATTAATATTCCAATTCTTTTTCTTGACATTTCATCATGAACAGGTTTTCCAAATAATTCAATATTTCCCTCTGTGCTTCTCATTAATCCTGAAATCATTTTTAGAGTTGTTGATTTCCCGGCTCCATTTCTCCCAATAAAACCATAAATATCACCTTTTTTAACAACCATATCAATATGATCAACAGATAATTGTTGTCCATATTTCTTTGTTAATTTCTTTGTTTTTATAACATCCATAATAACTCCTTCCTTTCTCTTATAAGAATAAAGGATAAGTATTCAACAAACGTAAAGAAATGTTTAAGAAAAGTTAAAGTTTACTCAATGAGTTTAAATCCCATTCCCCAAACAGTTTGAATATAATGATCTGTCCCTGTTGATTTGAGTTTTGTACGAATATTGCTGATATGCACATGTATCGTTTTATCTCCTACAATATATTCATCTTCCCATACATATTCATAAATATTTTCTTTTGAAAAGACTTTTTGTGGATATTGCATCAATAATTCTATAATTTTAAATTCTCGAGATGTCAATTCAACCATTTGATGATTAGCAATCATGGTCATTTTATCTATATCAATTTCCCAATCTTTATAATGTAATTGTCTTTGTTGGGTATCTTGATGACGTAATTGAACTTTAACTCTTGCAAGTAACTCATTAATATCAAAGGGTTTACAAATATAATCATTTGCACCTAATTCTAAAAGATTAACTTTACTTTCAATTTCATTCTTAGCAGATAGAACAATAATTTTAGATTTTTTCACAAGATCCTTGATAAGTTCTTCTCCTGAAATTCCTGGTAGCATTAAATCTAGTAATATTAAATCAAAATGCTCCATCTCTATTAAAAGCTTTCCTTCACTCCCTGAAAAAGCTTGAAAACAAAGATACCCATGATTCTCTAAAAATTCTTTTAACATATTATTAATATGATTATCATCTTCGATAATAAGTATTTTTTGCATATATTTCATCCCCTTATAACCTATTATAATCTTTACAATTTTATTTGTATATGAGAAAAGCCATAAATGCTTATTTATGACTTTCGCTCTAAGAATTATATATTGTAAATGTATTTCTTCCTTTATTCTTAGAAATATATAATGCCATATCTGCTTTCTTATATAAAGAAACAAAGTCATTTCCATCATCTGGTACAATAGAAATTCCAATACTGGCAGAAATCTTCATGCAATCACCATCAAGACATATCTCTTGATTAAGCACATCTAGTAATCTTTTGGCTTTTCCTTCGATAGAGTAGAGACTAGATATTGGAATAAACGCTATAAACTCATCGCCACCTAAACGTCCCACAACATCTTGCGTTCTGAAATTTTCTTTCAATACTCCAGCAAATTGAGTTAAAACATAATCTCCAAATACATGTCCATATAAATCATTTGTACTCTTAAAATTATCTATATCTAAAATGAAAAAAGCATACATTTGATTTGTATTTTGATTCAACATCCTTTCAATCATTAATTGAATAGATCCTCGATTATAAAGATTTGTTAACTTATCATAACAAGCCAACTGTTCCATTTCCAATTCTACTCTTTTTTCATGATCAATTGTTTTTCGATAAGTAAACATATGCACACATTCATCTTCTTTATTATAATAAATAATAGCATCTATACGTATCCAATAATAGTTGATACCATCTTGACTTATCATAAAATCATATCTTAAATCAGTATTTCCTAACTCATATTGCTTCAATACATTTTGAGTACAAAAAGTATCTATATATCCCTTCCTAAACTCTTCTTTAATTTGTTTCTGAGCAATAATTTGAATACCTTCATCATATGGAATTCCTACACTTACTCCTAAACTTTCAAAGTATCTTTGGGTACTTGTATTAGCAGTACAATTAAGTGTAATATTCAATTCATAAATATTATCGTATAACTGTTCTGTGACTGTTCTAAAGGCTTCTTCTCGTTGGAGGACTTGTTTATTAAATTCTTTAATAACTTTTGTAACTATAATCAATATTCCAATAATAATAACGATAATAATTAAAATTGTTCCATAGAGTTGATTTCTAAATGATTGAATAACACTACCATTATCCTGATCTATAACCAAATACCAGGATAAATCATCAATATATCTTGAAACCATAAAATTATCATTATGTTTTGTATTATAGTTTTTTGTCCAAAATTGATATTTATCTTTATTATAACTTAATATTTCTTCCTTTTTATCTTCTAAATCTTTTATCTTAAAATAATCTTCATTTAAGTTCTTTGTTGATATTTGAACTTTTCCATTATTATCAACTAAATATACATTCACCCCAAATTGTTTTTCATACTCTGCAAAAAGGGTTTGCAATGATTCTAATTTTACACCTACGCCTACAACTGCTGTGACTTTATTTTGATCATCCAGAATTTTACAATTTACAAAGACTGTCATATCATCATGTGCAGCTTCATCATTATCTACATTTAAAGAATAATCTTCTTTTGATTCTAGGAATTCATAATACCAGACATTCTCTAAATTATCTTTTGTCATCAAACGATCAATACCATTAAAATTATAATAACATTGACTTTCTGTTGAAATTAAAAACACTGAATCATAATTATATTTCTTTTGGTATTGATCTAAATAATTAGCAATTGTTTTAGTATAATTCTGATTATTTAACTCTTGATTTTCATTATCAATATATTCTCTTAAAAGACTATCATTTGCCATTGTAAGGGAAACATGAATAGGTTTAGCAAAAGCTGTTGTTAATTGATAATAAATACTTTCTGATGTTAATGAAGAGACTTCTTCTATACTTTTGAGTGATGTAGAATAGTTTGCCTGATAGCTTAATAACGCAGTTGATAAAAATCCAACGACAATAATCAGACATATCAATAAATTTGTTTTGATTAGTACATTGTCTTTTTTATGCATACTATTCCCTCTCTCATTTATCTTCTTTTTTATATTGTAACCTTTTTAAATCAAAAATGAAAGTGATAATCCCATATAGTACAACCTAATATATTTTTATAAACCTCTACATAAAGAATAACCTGAAAAATCTTAAACTTTTTTCAGGTTATTGTTCTTTCTTTTGATATTTCATATGTCTTTGATGCCACTCATCCAAAATTTTATCTAAAGTAGCAGCAAGTTGTTTTCTTTCTTTTTCATCTAGCATATCAAACAAATCTTCATCATTTGATTTTTTATGATGAACTTTATTTATCCCTTTTTGTGTTAATGATATAATTGATTTTCTTTTATCTTTTTCATCTTTATATCTTTTAATCAAATCTCTTTGTTCTAACTTAGATAAGATTTCACTCAAAGAACCAGCTTCTACACCTAATATTTCCTGAAGTTTCTTTTGCGAAATAGAATGATGTTGAGATAAAATATCTAAAATATTTTCTTGTCCTCTTTTCTTACCAGTTTTATGCATTAGAATATGCCCACATTTCATAAGTTTACTTGTCAAATCTTGTGCTTGCATGAATTCTAGTTGAGAAATATTTTTTCTTTGATAAAAATATTGTTTTCCTTTTTCACATTGTAGTAATGTTTTTAAACAATGATTTGGACAGAGTGTACATTTTTCTTCCATTATGCCTCCTCCACCATGAATGTTTTCATTTCTTTTTTAATTAAATACATAGTTATGATAAATGCAATTAAATCTGCAATAGGCACTGCTACAAAAACACCATAAAGACCAAATATCCATGATAAAATTAATATCAGTGGTATCAATAACAAACACTGTCTTAAAAGATTTAAGAAACTTGACTGTTTAACCATTCCAATAGCTTGGAAAAAATTTGCACACATCGTTTGACATCCTACTAATGGTAAACATATAAACCATATTCTAAGTGCTGAACTTCCTAAATCAATGATTTCTTTTTCCTGATTAAACATTGTAATAATCAAAGCAGGGAATAATTGTATAGCTAAAAATCCAATGACTGCAATAATACTTGCTCCTATTATTGTATATTTCAATGTTTCTTTGACACGGTCAAAACGTTTGGCTCCAAAGTTATAACTAATAATAGGCTGTTGTCCCTGAGTCATTCCAGTTAATGGCATCAACATCAGTGTTTGAACACTTGTAATAATACCTACGGTTGAGATGGCTATATCTCCTCCATATGTTCCTAACGTTCCATTAATCACAATATTTAATAAACTTGTAGACATTTGCATGAGAAAAGCTGGTAATCCAGTTTTCATAATCATATATGTAAAATGTTTTTTGAGTTTCATATGCGCAATCTTGCATTGAATTAAACTACGTTTTCCAAACAAGAAAGCCAATTGCCATACCATACTTAAAAATTGCCCACCAATTGTAGCAAGTGCTGCACCTTCCATTCCCATATGACATTGTACAATCAAAATATAATCAAATAAAATATTAAATCCTGCCCCTAATAATTGAGACACCATTGCATTTCTTGCATTCCCCTGTGCCCTAGAAAAGTTATTTCCACACATCGCAACACACTGAAAAATAGCCCCATATAGGATAATACTTAAATATGCTTTCGCATGTGGCAAGACTTGATCACTTGCACCTAATACTGTTAACATTGGATCCATAAATAAGTTCCCAAATATCATAAATATCAATCCAAATACAACAGTAACCATCAAAGCATTTCCCTGATATAACTTAGCATCCTCGTTTTGTTTTGCCCCTAATGCAATTGAAAAACGTGTTGCCCCACCAACTCCAGCCATTAAACTTAAAGCCATTAACACCAATGTTACTGGATAAGAAATTGTAATTCCAGCTAATCCTAATGATCCAAGATGCGGTGCATTTCCAATAAACATTCTATCAACAATATTATAAATAGCGTTGACAATCATTCCTATCATTGCGGGTACTGATAATTCTATTAATAGTGGTAAAATCTTACCATTTTCCATATCTTTCTTCATTTTAATCTCTCCTCTTTTAGGTACCTAACGAATATAATATAAACTTATTCAAGGCAATTGTCAAGGTACCTTATAAATATCATATTTATGTGAAATCGTTTTGTTAATCACAAATACATATAAAACAAACCACATCCTTTTCTATAAATATGAGGGATGATGAAAGATAAAGCTACAGTTTATCAAATGACTTAAAGTAAGAATAATAATAAATATTTATTCTTCTACTCCAATCTATCAAAATACAATTTTAAAATATACACTCAAATCAAATGTTTTTCATTCTAATTAAAAAGGATAGATTCAGTATATAACTAGAAATCAATCCTTTTAAGTTATAATATTATATATATTAATTCTCTAATTCCATAATTCATCAAATAACTTATACAAAAGAAATAATCCAACACATAAGCATATACATATTGATATGTGAATAGAAAATACATAATTATTGAGAAATATACGGCTTAATGCAAAGAGAATCATCCATATTATAATCATAAATATTAACTTCTTATTTGATTTGGATAAGAACTTACCATTTTCATTGTCAAAAGAATTTTTACAAATATGATCTACAATAAATATTGATACAAAGATTAATACAGCATAACTTAAAACATCTCCTAATCTCAAAATTAAAAATGGTAAAGTCTTTTGTCCAATCATTGTTTCAAATAAACTTGAAACAAACCATATTATCACAACAATCCAGCTATATAAGCAAAAACTTCCTAACATTGATAGAATTTTCTGGTATGGTTCTTGATGAGGAATTTCTGCTAAAATATTATCACAAAAATCCTGATAGCTATCACCAAGTACATCATGCATTGTCATTCCTCTTTCTTCACCATCTCTCATCATTTCAATAATATCTCTACGAACAAGTTCCTGCTGATATTCACTTATCTATGATGTTTTTAAATATACAACAATATCAGTTAATGTATTTTGATTTACCTGATTTAAACTTTTTTCTAATTGATTGTTTAATTGTCTTAGTTCTCTCACTTTACGACTCATAATGATCACCACCTTTTATATCTTTTAATAATCGATTAACAGCAAGAGATAATTCATCATAACTTTTTTGAAAATTTAAAATCTCTTCATAACCTTTTCTTGTTAATGAATAGTATTTGCGCCTTGGTCCAACATCAGATTGCTTATAAGTTGCTGTTATTAAATCATTCTTTTCTAATCGTAACAATAATGGATATATTGTTCCCTCAACAATTTTACCAAATCCATAGTTTTCTAGTTGCTGAGAAATCTCATAACCATATGTTTCTTTTTGACTAATAATAACCAAAATGCATCCCTCTAATGTTCCCTTTAACATTTGAGATGAAATCACTCTATCACTCCCTCTATATTGTAATGCATAATACCTTTGTTAACTATGTTGTATGGCAATATAGTTAACGTGTCAAGAAAAAACACTTCATTACACTACCTTGCAAACACCACTTCATATTTATCTTCATTCAACTATTCAAGATGAACAACAAAAGATGTAAACAAGTTTTTCTTACCATTCAAAAACAAATAAATGTGTTTATATAAATTAAAAAAGTGTTGATTTAAAAAATACAATATGTATTAACACTTCAATTAGAGAACTGTGTAGGTGCACAAAAAACAAGCAATAACTTTTTGCAGAAAAATGAGGGAATCTGGATTAATATCAATGAAAGGTAAGGGTCAAACAATTATTTACAAAATTGTTAAAGATAATAAATAGTTTATTGTATTATGTAGTTATTTCTTATTTTAATCGGTCCAAATATAAATAACCAAAAAAGAAGAATTCAATTTCCTACGAATTGAGGATCTTCATTTCTTCTTTCATTTTTACAGTTTAATCATTAATCTATAATCAATACTTCTATAAATCTTTGATATACCACTTATCGCATGCGAAGTGTGGTCCTTTAATTAATGGTTCATCTAATAAAACAAAACCATTTTTAAGATAAAACCTATTTGCTGCAATCATATTAGAAAATGTTTCTAAATAACATTTCTGATAATATTTTCTAGCAAAATCCAGTGACAAATCTAATAGTTGTTGTGCAACTCCACTTCCACGTATTTCTTGTAAACAATACATCTTCTGAAGTTCACAAACACCTTCAATACCTTCAACAGGACCAATGCCACAACCACCAATAATTCTTCCATCTTCTTCCACAACAAGATATTGTTTATTTTCAGGTTGATAAACTTCATAAAATTGTCCTAAATCAGGATCTTCCCAGGTACAACCTGGTTTATTTCCACCAAATTCAAGTAAACAAGTTCTAATCAATTCTTCAACTTTCACATTATCTCTCTTTTGAATTAGACGAATCATCATGATGAACAATCACCTTCTTTAATCGTTTTTCAAAATCTCTACGTGAAAACATAATAATTGCACCACAACCCAAACATTTAATTTTAATATCAGCACCCATTCTAATGATTTGCCACTGAGTTGACTTCTTACATGGGTGTTGTTTTTTCATTTCAACAATATCATTTAACCCATATTCCATATTCTATCCCTCTCTTTGTGTATATGCTTGTAAAGTATTTTCCATAAGCATTGCAATAGTCATTGGTCCTACTCCACCAGGAACTGGTGTAATATATGACGCAATTTCTTTCACATCATCAAAATCTACATCACCACACAACTTATTATTTTCATCACGATCCATTCCAACATCTAAAACGACAGCACCCTCTTTGATATATTCATGATTAAAGAACTTAGCTTGTCCAATTGCTGCAATCAAAACATCTGCACGTTTGCACACTTCTTTTAAATTAGATGTGCGTGAATGAGCAATTGTGACTGTTGCATTTTTATGCAGACATAATAAAGCTACTGGTTTTCCTACAATATTGCTTCTACCTACTACAACAACTTCTTTTCCAGTTAAATCATAATTGATTTCATCTAATAAAACCATCATTCCTTGTGGTGTACAAGGAACCAATCCATCTTGTCCTAATAATAATTTAGCAACATTAGATGGATGAAATCCATCAACATCTTTACGTGAGTCAATTAAATCAAGAATCTTCTCTTCATGTATATGTTGAGGTAATGGCAATTGTACTAATATTCCATCAACATTTTCATCTTTATTTAGTCCCTTAATAACATTCATTAAAGTCTCTTCAGTAAGAGAAGCATCTAATCTAATAACCTCTGATAACATTCCTACATATTCACAAGCCTTCTCTTTATTTCTCACATATGTCTGACTAGCCTGATTATCTCCAACCAATATAACAACTAATTTTGGAATTCTTTTTCCTGCTTTTTTTAATTCTTCAATTTTTATTTTCAATTCATCTTTTCTTTTCAATGAAATTTCTTTACCATTAATATTCATAAAAATCCCCCTTATTTGGTTGTTATTATTATAATGGAAAATATGTTTCTTGTAAACTCAAACAAGAAATCTGTTTTCTTATCACAATTTTCTTTTATTAACATAAGTTATAAAAGGACGTGATTTTATGGAAATAGCTTATAAGGAAACTGTTTATCATGTTTCTTATCTCACAATGATAGGAAACTTCGTACTTTCTATTTTTAAATTTCTAGCTGGCTTATATGGGCATTCTCATGCAATGATTAGTGATTCTATACATTCTTTAAGTGATGTTATCAGCACCGTTATTGTTATGATAGGTGTTCATTTTTCTAGTATGCCTTCTGATCATGAGCATCCTTATGGTCATGAAAGAATGGAATGTATTGCAGCAATTATTCTTTCTATTTTATTGGTTTTTACTGGTTTACAAATTGGTTATAATAGTCTTTTATCATTATTACATCCACAAACTATTGTTATACCGCATATTATTGCATTAATTGCAGCGATTGTTTCGATTATCATCAAAGAGCTTATGTATTGGTATACACGTTATTATGCAAAAAAGATTCACTCCCCTGCATTAATGGCCGATGCTTATCATCATAGAAGTGATGCTCTTTCTTCTATTGGAAGTTTAGTAGGTATTGGAGGGGCTATGCTAGGTTTTAAATTCTTAGATCCTCTTGCAGGAGTTTGTATTTGTTTATTTATATTAAAACCTGGTGTTTGTATATTTTATGATGCAACGATTAAGATGGTAGATCACAGTTGCTCTGATGAGATCAATGATAAACTGATTCACTTTATATTACAACAAGAATATATCTTAAGTATTGATTCTTTAAAGACAAGAATGTTTAGTGAAAAATATTATGTTGATTTAGAGATTGGTGTTAATGAAAATTTATCGCTTAAAGAAGCACATCAAATAGCACATCGAACTCATGATGCATTAGAAAAGGAGTTTCCTGATATTAAACACTGCATGATTCATGTGAATCCTAAGACAAATTAGCCTCTCTTGAGGCTTTTTATGATAAAATAAAATAAAGATGAGACATTTTAAAGAGTAAAATCGTATGAATAGTGAAGGAGGGATAAAATGGTATTAAAAGCACATAGTGAAGAAGAAATTATTGATGTATACAATAGAAATGCAGATATGATCTATAGAATATGTTTTTCTTATCTTAAGAACGTTGTTGACAGTGAAGATGCCCTTTCACAAACATTTCTTAAATATTTAAATTATACAAAATCATTTGATTCCCTTGAACATGAAAAATCATGGTTCATTGTTACAGCGAGTAATACATGCAAAGATATGTTAAAACAAGCATGGTATAAAAAGAGAGTTGATCAAGAGATTATCATTCAAACTAACCCTTTTGATATAGATGAAACCTTAGAAACTGTTTTAGAGCTTCCTGTTTATTATAAAATGGTTGTTTACTTATATTATTATGAAGGTTATAACAATCGAGAAATTGCTCATATTCTTAAGATTCCTTCTTCTACTGTTCGTAATCGGTTAGCTCGTGCAAGAAAAATATTAAAAAGAAAATTAGGTGAAAATATGTTATGAAAACAATTAAGCAATCATATGATACTATCAAAATGAACAATCATAGAAAACAAGTTATTCTTGATAATATCTTAACTCAATCTTCTGTTTCTAAAGAATACTTGAGATATAAGAAATTCGTTTTTTCTGTTGTTCTCATTTGTATCATAGCATTTATTGGTATTCAGTATATCTCAACAAATCATGTGAACAATCCTCTTACAAATCATAAATATGCGTCAGATACCAATACAACATTAGACACAGTCCCTTATAATATCACTCTTCAAGAGCTTCAAGACTTGGATTTTTATATCTTTGCAAATGGTATTATATACAATCCTCAAATCATTCATTCATTTATTGATGATATTGATAACACAAAACCAAGCCATGTCAGAATTGCAATAGTTACAGATGAAGGTGATCCTATCCTAAATGAGATTTATTATCATCCTCAAAATGGTGTGACGCTTTACAATGATACGACAAGAGATCAATTTGGTCCTAAAAATTTGACAAAAGAGTTTTATCAAAAAATAGGTGTTTATGATGATGCTATATATGCATATAACACCGAATTAACAAAAGAAACAATAGACCAAAATAAAGCATGTTTTATAACCTATACTCATCAAAAAAAATTATAGAAGAGAGGTGAAAACGATGAAAAAAGTCATATTTATAATGATTTCTCTCTTTATGTTATTACCTGGCAATACCTATGCTGATATGGGTCCAAAGCCAAGCGTTCATATATCACTAGAAGGTATTCATGAAACTGCTTATATGACACTCTTGTCTAAGGAAAAAAGTACAGGTCCTTTTTGTGCATACGAAAACGAAGATACGAAGTGCTATTTTGAAGAATACGGACCTCAAGAAATATGGCAAGCATTTGTGGATTATAAAGATAAAGATGGATTTTATTTCCTACAATATTTTCAGTTATGTGAAGATAGTTTTCAATGGACTTACCATCCTCCTGATGAATTTAAAGTTTTGGTCTACTTCCCTGAATCAGATACTTATATTGTCAGTCCCAACTCATATGAAAGGTATGCTTTCAAAAGTTATTATACTGTATCTATTATTAATCATTCTCAAAATATTAATGTCACTACAAATCAAGTCACACAAACTGATATGACTGTTGATAAAAATTACATATGGAATGAAGCCATGCTAGGATTAGCAATAAGAATGTTATTAACTATTATTATTGAAGTTATTGTTGCATTAATGATGAAAATCAATAAAAGAAGAGAATTATTTATTATTGTTGGTGCTAATATTTTAACACAGATAATATTGAATATATTGTTAGAAATATTTGGTATTTATGCTTTAGGATATTATGGTGCTTTCTTTTATATTTTATTTGAAACTTTAATCATTATTATTGAAATGAATATTTATAAGAAAACATTCCATCTAGATCAGGAAATATCAATAAAAGCATATGTTATTGTAGTTAATATATTATCATTTATAATAGGTTTTATAGTATAGAAAAACAGAAAGGATAAACTTTCTGTTTTTCACTATTTACTCTTTTCAATAATACTCCTTGCAATGATAATACCATTAGCACCAGCCTGAGCCAATCCTCTTGTTAAACCAGCACCATCACCACCAACATATAAACCATCAATTTCACTTTCAAATCCATCTCTCACTTTAGGTCTTGCTGAGTAGAATTTTGCTTCTACACCATAAAGAAGAGTATGTTCATTCGCAATTCCTGGAGTAACATGATCTAAAGCTTCAATCATTTCTATAATTGATTTCATTGTGTTATACGGTAACACTAGACCTAAATCACCAGGAACTGCTTCTGGTAATGTTGGAATTGTATAACCTTCTTTTAAACGCTTTTCTGTTGTACGTCGACCACGTTTGATATCACCATATCTTTGAACAATAATGCTACCATGAGATAACATATTCGCTAAACCAGAAACTTCATGAGCAAATTCATTAGGCTCATTAAATGGTTCACTAAAGACATGTGATACAAGTAATGCAAAGTTTGTATTTGGACTACCAAGTTTTGGATCATGATAAGCATGGCCGTTTGCTAGCATCGTTCCAGAATGATTTTCTACAACAACATGTCCACTAGGATTTGAACAGAATGTTCTTACTTTTGTACCTACAGATGCATTATATACAAATTTACCTTCATATAAATGAGTATTAATCTCATCCATAACAATATTACTTGTCTCAACACGAACTCCAATATCAACTTGATTATTATATAATTCTAATCCTTGATTTTTTAAGACTTTTGTTAACCAAGTTGAACCATCTCTTCCTGGTGCTAAAACAACATAGGGTGCATAAATTTCCTCACCATTTTCTAATATAATTCCTTTTACACGATTATCTTCAACAAGAATATCTTTAACAGCTGTTTTAAATTGTTCATCAATATGTTTCTTTAATTCATTTGACATTTCTGTCATAATTCTTAAATTTTCTTCTGTTCCTAAATGACGCACTTTTGCACGTAATAACTTCAATCCAACAGCATATCCTCTTTTTTCAATTTCTTTTATTTTATCTGTTGTTGGATCAGTAATCTCTAAAGTTGCTCCATGTTTTAAATACAACTCATCTACATAATGAATGACATCTTCCACTTCCTGATTATCCATATAATCAGTCAACCATCCACCAAATTCACTTGTAATATTAAACTTTCCATCAGAGTACGCACCTGCACCACCAAAACCAGATGTAATTGAACATGCTGGTAAACACCCTGGTTCATTATCTTTAATAACAGGACAGCTTTTTATTTTCTTATCCTTAATTGGGCAATGTCGAAACATAACATCCTGTCCTTTATCAATCAGCAATACCTTTTTACTTGGATCCTTTAAATAAAATTCATAACTTGCCATAATCCCTGCTGGACCAGCTCCAACAATAATAACATCATAATTTTTCTGCATAAAAAAACGCCTCATTTCTGGGCATAAATGAATTATCCTCATTTATTATAGACAAAAACAAAGGAAATTGTCAATACAATAGACACATCTCAAACATTTTATTTCTCTTTAGAACATGTTTTTTACATTAATCTAAAAATGAGAACTCCTCAAGAATTCTCATTTTTATCTATACTAGAAACAATGCAACAATAAGTGGAATTGTCACTACTGACAACAACGTTGTCATAAAGACCGTTTTAGCAGCCAATGATACATCTCCTTCATATTCAGTTGCAAACAATACTGCACTATTCGCAACTGGCATTGATATCATAATTAATGTAATCCCTAATATTAATGGGTCTTTAATAAAAAGATTTAATATTGGATAAGCAATCATAGGCACAATAATTTGTTTAATTATTGTATAAGGATATATACGTAATTCACCAAAGACTTCCTTGAGTGGAATATTTGCAAGTGTTGATCCAATTAATAACATAGCCATTGGTGTTGTAATATCACCTACCATTGTGACTGTTGATGAAATCACATCAGGAAAATGAACCCCTGTAAAATATATTAATAAGGCAACAAGTGAAGCAATAACACCAGGTGATAATAAATTTTTAGGATCTAGCTTTACACTTTGACCAGTTCCATAATTCATAATAACAATACCTGCCGTGAATACAAATAAATTAAAAATCATATTAAAGATAGCTGTAAAAAATACGGCTTCATTACCAAATATAGCTTTCATAACTGGAAATCCCATAAATCCAATATTAGAGAAAACTGTCATGAAGATATATAGCCCCTGTTGTGGTAATGGCACCCTCATGATTTTTACAATAAAGAACCCTAGCAATGGCATAATTAAGTAAATCGCAAAGCCAACTGCAAAAACAAATAAAATATCATTAAGCCCTTGAGTCACCGTTGTAGACAAAACAGATGATACAATCATTGCTGGTGTTGTTACTGATAATAATAGAGTTGTTAATTTTTTATTTAAATCGACATCTAATAACTTTATCTTAAATAGAAAGTAACCTAATGCTATTACTAAAAATAATTGAATCATCTGCATTAATATAATTTGAATATCCACAACTGTTACCCCCTATCCTTTTAATCCATTGGCCTGTCTTTCCATATTTTCCACAACAACATCATAAATTTCTCCTAATGTTGCTGCATATTCTAGAACTTTCCAAGGTTCATTTGTATGATAATGAATCTTAATTAATTCATCATCACCAACTGCTAACAAACAGTCTCCCTGAAAATGTTCTGTAATATAATCATTAATTTGATCTTCATTAAGATTTTGACCTTCAATTAATAATTGTGTATCAAATTTATATTCTAACATCATTATTCTCCTTCAAACAAACAAGCCCCATTTGTTTCAATAACTTTTTTATACCAATTAAATGATTTCTTCTTATATCTTTTAAAAGTTCCATTGCCATAATCATCACAATCAACATAAATAAAGCCATATCTTTTGCTCATCTGTTTTGTGGATTCACTAACAATGTCAATACATCCCCAAGATGTATATCCCATTAAATCAACACCATCTACTTCAATCGCATTTAACATTTCTCTAAAATGTTTATCAAAGTAATCAATACGATAGTCATCATCTACTGTTCCATTGATTAATTCATCTTTTGCACCTAAACCATTTTCAACAATGAATAACGGTTTTCTATAACGATCATATAAATCTACTAAAGATACTCTTAAACCAATTGGATCTATTTGCCATCCCCAATCAGATGAAGGAATATGTGGATTCTTGATTGCTGTCATTGTATTGGCTGCTGTTTTCTTTAATCCAGCATCGTCTTTAGCAACGCAACTACTAGAATAATAACTGAATGAAACAAAGTCAACTGGATATTTCTTCATAACGTCCAAATCTTCCTGTTCCATCTTGATATTTAATCCTTCATTTTTAAACTTAGCTAATAAATACGCTGGATATTCTCCAAATACCTGTGTATCACTATAGCAGTACGTACTTCTCATATCCTGTTGTGCCTGTAAGACATCTTCTGGCTTACATGTATATGGATAGTATGTTAATTTTGTCAGCATACATCCTACCTTTGATCCTGGTATCTTTTCATGACAGATTTTTGTCGCTAGAGCTGATGCGACAAACTGATGATGCATTGCCTGGAAAATGACTTCCTGAAAATTTCTACCTGGAAATCTGTCTTCTACAAGTCCACCTGTTGTATAAGGATGTCTAATCATAGAATCAACTTCATTGAATGTTAACCAATATTTGACCTTGTTCTTATATCTTTCACAAATGACTTCTACATATCTCACAAACATATCAATAACTTCTCTTGATGCCCATCCATCATAATTTAATACAAGATTGATTGGTGGTTCATAATGTGACATTGTGACTAATGGTTCTATCCCATACTTAATACATTCATCAAAAATATCATCATAGAACTTTAATCCTTCTTCATTAGGTTCTTGATCATCACCATTTGGAAAGATTCTTGTCCATGCGATAGACATACGATAAACCTTAAATCCCATTTCAGCAAATAATTTAATATCTTCTTTATAATGATGATATCCATCTGCCCCATGTCTTTTAGGATACAAAGAGTCATCTTTTGATAATAAAGCATCTTCGATATCCTGTGTTGTGATACTATTGTGTGCTTTGTAATCCTGTACATCAACATCTAGATGATGTCTTGCACAATCTGAAACACTTACTCCCTTACCTCCTTCATTCCATCCACCTTCATATTGATTGGCAGCAGTGGCACCACCCCATAAAAATCCATCAGGAAACTTTCTAACCATTTTATTGTCCTCCTTATTCTTTGATTTCATTATAATCATTTCCCAAACTTCTGTATATTATTTTCAAAAGTTGAAATCAAAAAGATAAGGATGATTTATTTCCTTATCTTTCAAATACTAGATTAAAAAATTTTCTTTTAACTGTTTTTCAATAATACATTCATCAATAATACAACGACATTCTCCCAATTCAATAGCTGGTTTTGTCTTTCCGTGATAATCACTACCACATGTTGTCATAATATGATACTCTTGTCCTTTTTGATAAAAATATTCTACTGTTTCTGGATTATGATAATTACTGAAACATTCTACACCATCATACCCCAATTTCATCATTTCATCAAAAACACCAAATTGGCCTTTTAAATTATTACCAGGATGTGCTAAAACTGCTTTACCACCATGACGATGAATTAAATCGATTGTTTCCTTTAAAGTTGGATAAATAATTTCTGTATAACATGGTTTTCCTTGTGCATAATAATCCCAATAAAAATTAACATAGGGATTATCACTACGTGTACCACCTTCACGATACGGAAGTAATAATTCATGATCTTTATATTGATCCATATTTAATAAAACTTCTGCAAACATCTCTCCTGTGTAAACACCATTATCTGAAACCTTATCTAAATCATTTTTTGTGATATGAAAACCTAATGCATTTGTTAAGTCAATTTTTTTTAATGAACTTGATAATTCTTGTTGCAAAACATTCTCTTCTAAATCTATAAAATCTTTATGATGATAATTAATTCCATACCCTAAAACATGTAAATTAATTCCTTCATACGTACAATCTATTTCTACTGCAGGAATATACTTTATTTGCAGTTCATCAGCGACTTTCTTTGCTTCGTCAATCGCCTTTACACTATTGTGATCAGCTATTGCCATAATTCTTATTCCTGCCTGATAACATTTGTTAACAAGTTCAGTAGGTGTAAATTCTCCATCATCGCTATAAAGTGAATGCATGTGTAAATCAATAAATTTGTCCATTATTTTTCTCCTTTTTATTTTTATTATAAAACTTGTGGCTATTTGCCATACTATTTAGAAGAGCTGAATGTATTATATAATATGAATATATATTCCTATAAAAATTCACTTTCGTCAACTCTTTACGAAAGTATTATAACGAATATCTTAGTGTTTGTATATCTTTTTTCACAATCAGAAAAAAATAGTTTTTTTATCTTGACTTTCCATAATATTTTCATCATACTTTTATTGAAAAAGAAAGGATGTGAGATTATGAATAAAGGCAAGCCGAAACCGAATATTACTGATCTCACAAATGTGAGATCTTCTTAAAAGAGGAGGTCTAAAATGGAAAATAAAACACAAATTCAATTAGAAAAACTATTACAAGCTTTGGTTAAACATGATACGAAAGAAATTGATAATATTTATGGACATGTTCAACCAATTGATTTAGCTCTGGAAATAGAAGAATTAGAAGATAATCAGTTAGAATATTTATGTAACCACATTGATGATGAAAAATTAGCTGAAATATTAGAAGAATCTGATGAAGAATTACAAACAGATATTATTGATTGTTTAGATAATCAAAGGATATTAAGATTATTTAATCATCTTCCTAAAGATATTATTGTTGATATTCTTGGTGAATTACCTATTGGAAAACGTAAACAGTTAATGACACTGATGAAAACAGATGATCAAAAAATTATAGAACAATTACTTGGTTATGCAGAAGACAGTGCTGGTGGTTTGATGACTACTGAATATATTGCATTAAATGATAGCTTAACAATGATTAATGTCCTCAAAAAAATTAAAGAAATAGGTCCTAAAACAGAAGTTATAGAGACAATATTTGTTTTAAATCATAAAAAGCAATTAATTGGTACTGCTGATTTAAGAGATATATTAGTTTCTGATGAAGACACAACTTTAAGGGAAATTATGGATGATCAGATTATATCTGTCTTTCCTGAAACAGACCAGGAAGAGGTTTCTTTACTAGTTTCTAAATATGATTTAGCAACAATACCTGTTGTTAATAAAAATCAAGCACTACTTGGAATTATTACAGTTGATGATATTATTGATGTTATTCAAGAGGAACATACAGAAGATATGTTACAAATGCATGGTGTAAGTAAAGAAGAATCTTTAGATTCTACTTTATTTGAATCTATTCAAATGCGTTTACCTTGGTTAGTTGTTAATCTTGCTACTGCTTTTCTTGCTTCTTTCACAGTTAAAATGTTTGAAAGTACAATTGAACAAATCGTTGCTCTTTCAGCAACTATGACAATTGTTACTGGAATGGGCGGAAATGCTGGTAGTCAAACTTTATCAATTATGATTCGAAGTATTGCTTTAGGAGAAGTTCATTTCAAAGATTGCTTTCCTGCATTGATTAAAGAAATATTATTAGGAATTATTAATGGTTTAGTGACTGGTGTCATTACTGGTTTTATTGTTTATGTGCTTTATGGTAATTTTTATTTAGGTGTTATTATTTGTATTGCTATGATTGGTAATTTAGTTGTATCAGGATTTTTTGGATTTGTTATTCCTGTTGTTTTAAAAGCATTACATGCTGATCCAGCTTTAGCATCATCTATTTTCTTAACGACTGCAACTGATGTTCTAGGGTTCTTTATCTTCTTAGAACTTGCTAATCTATTTTTACCATTCTTAGTTTAAAACGATTATACATTGAAAGAGGGAGTTCAATTCTTGAACTCCCTTTCATCTATTTTAGTGGTTATTCCACAATAAATTTTTTGATTCTGTTCATCAACATAGTGAACAATATGCTGACATACTCTCACTTTTTCTCCTTGATTATTTATATATGAGTAAACAATATCAAACTGTTTATCCCAGTTTCTATAATTATTCATAATTGCAATAACTTGTTCTTGATCATCTTTGCAAATAATATCTAAAGCATAATTCATTTCTATCATGTGGCTTAGTTCTTCATGACTATAACCCAAAGTATCTTTAAGCCCATAACTAAGTAATTGACATTCTAAGCTCTCTTCATTTACATAGTATTTTATAATATTTCCTGGCATCGTATCCAAAATCATATGAAGTTCTTTTTCTCTTTTCATTTGTTCAGTATAATCACTCACAATACCATAATAAACTTTTCGATTTGGTTCTTTATGTAAAAAGAATAATTTCAAATGCATCCACATTATTTCTCCATTAAGACGGTATCTCCTAAAAGTTCCATATGCTCCTAAATGTCCTTTCTTTTGGGCACGTTTAAAAATATTTATAAAATAATCACGATCATCCTCATAAATCTGATTTATAATCGTTTCTGACTTCTCTTTTAAATCAACAGGATTACATCCAGTAATATGATAATATCCATCATTAACACTCTTTACTGAAATATGATTTTGATCATCGACTTCGTAAATAGCAATTCCACCAATAATATTATTCAATACTGATTCACTCGTAATATCCTTTTTAAATAAATCTTCAATTTGTAAAGTAGGCAATCCTTCAACCATAATATCTCTAGTGTCAACATTTTGCTGATGTGAAAGTAGTTCATCAAAATCAAATGCTGGCATTGGTTTATAGAAATGGAATCCTTGCATATATTCACAATTCATATTCAAAAGATGTTTAACTTGTTCTTCTGTCTCTACTCCTTCAGCTATCAATCCCATCTTCAGCCACTTTGCCATCAAAATAGAAGACTCTAGTACACTCAATCCTTTATCAAGACTATTTTCATCCATATCCAAAAACTTCATATCAAGTTTTAATACATCCACTTCAATATCTTTTAACATATTTAAAGCTGAATAACCACTTCCAAAATCATCCATTAAAACTCTAAATCCATTTTTTCTTAATTCAGATATTGTTTCTATAAGTTTTACAAAATTATCACTATAGGCACTTTCCGTAATCTCTATTTCAATATAACGTTTAGGAATTTGATATTGATCACACAAATCTTCAAATACTTTAAGAAGATTATACTGATAAATATCTAATCTTGATACATTGACAGATAAAGGAACAATGATTTGATTATTTTGAAGACGTTGATGAAGATATTGAGCAGTTTTTTCCCATACATAATAATCCAATTTATAAATAAATCCACTATTTTCTAAAATAGGTATAAATGTATTTGGCATTAATAATCCTTTTGTAGGATGCATCCAGCGAACGAGTACTTCAGCACCAATAATTCTTTGTGTTCTAGCACTACATTGAGGCTGAAAATAAATTTCAAATTCATGATTATCTAATCCATTCTTCACACTAAATAAAATCTCTTGTTCGTTTTCAAGTTTTAATTTCATTGTTTCCTGAAACAAGGCAACTCTTTTGGCATAATTTCCTTTAATTGTATTTGCAGCCATAATCGCACGATCACACATTAACGTGATTGGTAATGATCTATTATCAATTGGATAAATTCCTGCAGCTGGCAAAAATTTATATTCAATATTATAGTTTTGAATCCAATCTACAATCTGATTTTCTACTTCTTCAATATGACAGTTATCATAAGGAACTAAACACATAAAATCATCATTTCCCATACGAGCAGCAAAACCTTCACGTGAATTAACAAAATCTTGAATACAATTAGCAACATATATTAATAAATTGTCTCCTTGATCTGTTCCATACCATTCATTAAATAATTTGAAATGTTCAATATCAATAGATATAATCGCATACTCTCTTTTATCCTGATATAAAACATCTTTAACTATCTCTTGAAATGCACTTTCATTATAGAGAAAAGTTAATGGATCTATTTGTTGATGATAATTTTTATCAAAATGTCTATGTGCTCCATTATAACGATCATCAACATTAACAGCATAACAAAGGTAACATTTTTCATGTTCATTTTTTTCTACAGGTTGTAAATATAGTGAAAAGTAATGATAATTATTATCTGACCTTAAAACTCTAAAATCTTCTACAACATGTCCCATGTTCTCAGTTCTATACTCTAATGTCTTTAAATCAAAGAATGAATAAAAACGTTTGACATCATCAGGATATATATATTGTTGACTAAAACCTTTGACAAGTTCATCAATTGTTCCTTGATTTTTTATTTTAACTTGTGAACCATCATTACATAGATATTGATATGTTTGAGAACTAAGATCTAATTCAACTAGTTCATCGTAATGCTGACTTTGATTTATATTTAAAAAGACTCTATGATTTTCATCATTAATAGGATGCATTGCTACAAGAAGGCATTTCCCTTCATTAGGCCAATTCAATCTTAAAGTTGTACAATTATCCCAACCATGGTAAAGTTCATTATATTTTAAAATTGTTCTTGTTGATGCATCAGATTCTTTTAGGAATTCTAGCGGACAATCAGTGCATGGCTGTTTCCTATGACGTAGTAATTGATAACATATAGCATCTTTTTGAAGACTAGGATATATTTCTTTTAGTCCTTCATCATAATATACAATTTTATATTGTTCATTAATAACATACACACCTTTGGTGGTAGAACGAATATTATTTTCTTTATACATAGTACTATCCCTCATCATCCATATAAATATCTATATTACTATCATATCATTTCTAACAAAAATCACAATTAAAATTTAAAGAAATAAAGAAATAGGGTTAATCCCTATTTCCCACATTTCAATTTAAGTTTTTCATAACAGTCTTTATCTACATTTTCACCCATCATCCATTGATTATTAACATACGAGACTTCCTGTCCATCATCACGATAGCCTCTTAAACAATGTTTTCCCTCAAGAAAATCATCTGTTAAAATATAAGAATTCTCCGATTCAATATAAATATAAACCTTTAAAATCATTTTTCCTATTCTTCTAACTCCAGGATCAGATAATCGCATAGCAATATTAAAAGCCAGATTGATATCCATATTTTCAGGTTTATCCCAATACAACATCTGATGATACTCTTTTAAGTCAGATTCTGTACATTGATAACCTACACGTTTCGTAACATAATTCATCAATTCAATAATATGTCTTTTATGCAATGTTGGAAAAATGAGTTCTATATTCGACTCTACATCCATTCAGTTCCATCCTCACGTTTAAGAATATAACGAATCATTTCAAATAATTCTTCCTGTGTCTTTGCTTTAACAATAAAGACATGGTTTCCCATTGCAGCTGCTAAAGCTTCTGGAACATCTGTTTCTAATGCTATTAAATCACCATAAGCTCCCCTAATTTGATCATAATTATGCATATACCAGATTCCATCTCTACGACCAGTATAAGCTACCCAATATTGACGCTTAATATCATAGAAACACTGGTTATATTTAATCATATCAGCCCAAATTGTATAAACGTCAACATTATATGCAAAATTCATCATATCAGGCATATAAGCACCTGGAGCACGCATATTAACCTCTAACCCAACGATATCTCCTTTTTTCCCTAATCCTTCTCTATCTTCATCTAATCTAAAGAATTCAAAGTGGAAGAACCGACTTCGTGTATCAAAAGCCTGAACAGCTTTCTTACCAACTTCATATAAATCCAATCCTTCTACAGGCTGTGAATAAAAAGCTGTATCACTTGCTTCATTGACATTATCCATAATTGAATTCAACATCACATGACTCGTCGCAATTAAAATATTTTTATCTTTATCCGTAATACCATCAAATGTTTCCACATGTCCAGGAACCATTTCTTCAATAATAAACTGAATATGTGAATCTTTAGTTGCAAAGAAATAATCTAATTCAGCATCATTTTTAAGTTTATAAGTAGAACTTGCACCAACACCATTATCAGGTTTTACAATCACAGGATAGCCAACCTTATTAGCAAAAGCTTTTGTTGCCTGATAATCATCAACCATTCTAAATCTAGCTGTTGGAATACCAGCACTCTTATATACATCTTTCATCTTTGACTTATATTTCATAGGCGACATATGTTGAATTTTCGTTCCTGTTGTCACATTAAATTCATTACGTAATGTAGCTTCTAATTCTAGCCAATATTCATTTTGTGATTCAATCCAGTCAATATGACCATAATGCCATGTATAATAAGCACATGCTCTATAAACAGCTTCATAATCCTCTAAATCATCAACCTTATAATACTCAGTTAATGCTAACTTTGTATGGTAAGGAAGACTTTCATAGCTGGCATCACCAATTCCAAGAACATTCACTCCTCGTGCTTTAAGACGATCACAGAAATTATAAAAATATAATGGAAAGTGTGGTGAAATAAAGATCAAATTCATATTATATCACCCTTTCTACAAAATATGGGAACTGTACTCTCCACCATGGCCAATCATGATTAACATCATAACCCCAGAGATCAATCCATGCTGGTATATCTTTAAATTCTAAAAGTTCTTTCATACGTGTTGTACTTCTAATCATATCATCTTCCCATGCACCTTGCCCACAACATAAAACAATTTTACAATGACGATACATATCAACATAAGGATGATCATAACTCATACCATGTAAATATTGTATTGGTGAATTACGATATAATATCTCATCATGATAATCATCAAAGAATAAATCACTATCATAATACCCACTTAAAGCAATTGTTCCTTTAAAAATATCAGGTCTTCTAAACATGAAATTAGCAGCGTGTGTTGCCCCCATTGAACATCCTGTCGTAAAAATACCATCTGCGTATCCACCACCATTACCATAAGAATTAATTTCAAATATTCTAGGAACTAATTCATTCATAACATAATAATACCATTGCTCCATCATATAAGTACGATGTCTAGAATCAAGTCCCTTTCCAGACCAAGATTCAGGATCAATACTATCACAGCAAAACAATTGAATTCTTCCCTGATCAATCAAATGTTCAACAGTATGAACCATACCATTATTTTCAAAATCAAAATAACGTCCATCTTGTGAAGGAAAGACCAAAATAGGCTGTCCAGCATGTCCATATACCATAAATTCCATATCTCTATTCAAACATTCACTATACTCTTTAAACCACTCTTTTTTCATATTGATTCCTCCTATCCTAACACATAATCAACAAAAGCATTCACTTCATCCATTGTCTCAAAACGTGCTGTATACGTAAAATTCCCCATAGCTCCACTTAAAATATCCGGCATTCTTTCAGCCATTAATAAATCAAACTGATACTTTTCCATAACATCATTATGACTATGTTTATAATGAATATAATCTCTACGTCCACAATATACACAATGATAAGGTCGATGATGATCATAATCACTATGTCCCTTTACAACCATATCTGCATAAATATCATAAACATTAATATCATTTGCATAATTCATCATATCAGGAGTATATCCACCAGGTGTTCTTAAATTCACTTCTAATCCAATAAGATCTCCCTTTTTCCCAAGTCCTTCTTTATCTTCTAATAATCTAAAGAACTCCATATGAAAACATCTTCCTGCTGTACGAAATGTTTTCACACAAGCTTGTCCAGCTAACTTCAAATCATAAGGAATATCCCTTAAAGAATAATAATACATACTACTTGCTTCATTAACAACGTCCATAATAGGATTTGGAAAAACATGAGATGTTTCAAATAAAATATCTTTATTTAAATTAGCAATTCCATCATAAGATATAATTAATCCATTCACAAACTCTTCCATAATATACTGTGTTGGATGATCCTCTAAATAAAAAGCTTTTAATTCTTCATCCGAAGAAATCTTATAAGTTTTGGCAGCTCCAACTCCATTATCAGGTTTCACAACGACTGGATAATTTACTTCTTTAATAAATTTCAATCCATCCTCTAATGTTGTTGTTAAATGATATCTAGCAGTCTTAACACCTGCTTCTTCATAAAATTTCTTCATTTTAGACTTACATTTCATATCTTCAATATCACAACTATGCATTCCAGTAGTAATATTAAAATCTGTTCTTAAACGAGCATCCTGTTCTAACCAATACTCATTATTTGATTCTAGCCAATCAATATGACCATAATGGAATATAAAGTATCCCATTGCTTTCACCATTTCATCATAATTTTCCATTGAATAAACTTGATAATAATCATCAATTGCATTTTTCAATTCTTCTGTTAATTGATCATAAGGTGTATCTCCAATAGCTAATACTGTGAGTCCCTTTTCCTTTAAACATTCACAAAATTGATAAAAATTCTTTGGAAAGGTTGGTGATATATATACAAAATTCATAACTATTCCCCTTTCTCTTTTTTTATATTATAGCATAGATATAACTATTATAATGAAAAATTCTTCATTATTTTTTCTAAATATAAAACAAAAGAGATAGTTTTTTACGACTATCTCTAATTTTTACATCTATTTTTAGGTTTGAACAATCCATAAATCATTATTCCAACAGCTACAATTAATGATATAAATCTCAATTCATGTGAAATAAGTTGTGCATCATACAAAAAATAAGTCCCTGTACTCAATAACAACCCTAGTTCTATATAATAATTTTGTTTACCATTCTTTTGACACATTAATATCACATCCTTAATATTTATGAAAATAATATACTTTAGCTAACAAAACAATTAGCATTATTGCAAAGATAGTTACTGTTAAAGTATATGCAACAGTTAAGTTCACATACACAGCAATACTATCAGCAATGAACAAACCTAAAATAGTCACTATTAATGACGATTGACACATCTTTTGCTTGATCAGTTTTCTTCTTTCATCATGTTCTTGAATATAAAGTTTTTTTAGCTGTTGTGTATTTTTAAGAATTGTTTCATACCTATAAACCATAAATACACCAATAAATACTAACCCTGTACAAATCCCTAATTGAAAACTCAATCCAATCTCTAAAGCTGAAGAATCTTTTTGAAACAAATAAAGTAAAATATTAAAAATAATTATTATTCCTAATACTATTCTTATTAGTAAACTTCTTTTTTTAATGTCTTTTTCAAATTCTTTCATTATTTATATCCTCCACATCCGAAAAATCAAAAACATCCTCAATAGTTAAATGAAAATACTTTGCTATTTTATAAGCCAATACTAACGAAGCAGTATATTTTTCCTTTTCTAAGGAAATAATAGTTTGTCTTGTTACCCCCACCTCCATAGCAAGTTCATCCTGGGATACCTTATTTATCTTTCTGAGTTCCTTTATCTTCGTTTTCATTTCATCACTTCCTATAAATAGTATAGTATACTTTACATAAAATGTAAAGTGTATTATACATTTTATTTGCGTAATATCCGCTGAATCTACTTTTTCACCTATTTCCACCAAATTTCTATTTAAATACTTTATAATAGGGTTAGTATTAAAAAAGTACACAAAAAATAGTAAAAATTTTCATTAAAAATTACTATAATTGGCAATATAATAAATATTTCAATTATTTATTTAGGATTATTGGATAAATATTAAATACAAAAAAGTGTACTTTTACAAACAAAGGAGGTTTATATGAAAGAAAAGCTTAATACATTCAAAGATAAAATTATTGATCGTTATTTTGATGTTATTGAAGAAGAGAATGAAAATATGATGGAAAATGAGGAGGAACAAGAAATTGTGATAAAAGAAGAAAATAAGAAAGAAAATATTAATACTGAAGTTGCTGTCACATTAAAACCTACTGTTATTTCAGCTGGTACAGAATTACAGGGTAATCTCATTGGTCAGAACAATCTTGAAATACGTGGAAAGATTGTAGGTGATATTTCTATTAGTGGTCAATTAATTATTGAATATGGTGAAATTATTGGAAATATTAAGGCCAATAGTGTTCTTATTAAAGATTCAAAAGTCAAAGGTAATATCGATAGTGAATCCTTTATACAAGTTCATACTCAAAGTATTATTAATGGTCACCTAAAAGGTAAATCTATAACATTAGATAGTGCTTGTACTGGTAACATTAACTCTGAAGAATCTCTACAATTGTTATGTCATGCCGTTGTTAAAGGAAACATTACTGTGCAAAAACTAAAAATAGATGAGGGTGCAATAGTAGAAGGACAAATTAAAATGAAACAACAGTAAAGATTAATCCTTTACTGTTGTTTTTTCTTTTTAGCAATGAACTTATTTGTCCATTGGCTACTTCTTTATCCAATTTAAGTTTGTTTTTGACTATCAGGTATGAAAGTAGATTCAGCAGATAATTGAACAAAAAAGAAAGAAACTTCTATTTCAAAGTTACTTTCTTATATACATTCATAGGATTATCAATAAAACGATATCCTTTTCCTCTTACTGTCTCAATATATTGTTTATCAGTAACTGTATTAAGTTTCAATCTTAAATCAGCTATTCTCGCTTGTAATGTATGTAATCCTTTATTTAATGGCGCAAGCCATATTTTATCATAGATTTGTTCATATGAATAAATTCTACCAGGTTGGTTTACTAATAACATTAGGATATCAAATTCTATACGTGCTAGAACAACAGACATATCTTTATAGTAAACTGTATAACTTCCAGTATCAATTTTAAAATCACCAAACTTAATAATTTCTGGAATTCTATTCGCAAAACCTCCTTGAATTCTTAATTGAACTCTTAATTCTAATTCTTCAAAAGAAAATGGTTTACAGACATAATCATCTGCTCCCATATTTAATCCATAAATACGATCATCAAATTCAGTATAGTTAGATAAGATAATAATTGGTTTAGATGTAAATCCTCTAAGTTTCTCACAAACTTCAAATCCATCTATATCTGGCAGTTTAATATCTAAGATAATACAATCATATCCTTTAGATTGACTAAGTTCTAATGCTTTGAATCCACTTGGAGTTATATCTATATAATATCCATGTTCAGTAAAATAATGTTTTGCTTCATCCAATAACAATTCTTCATCATCAATAAATAATAATTTATATACCATTTTTATCAGCTTCCTTTTCTTAAGTATAACTTATCTTTTTATTTTTTTCATTCTTTTTAGTCCGCTGAATATCCTTTCTGATTGTCTTTCTTTCAAAAGATCATTAATTTCTATTGTTTGGCAATCTATTTTTTCTTGTAGAAGCAACCATTGATTGTAAAAAATATAATAGTAACGTTGCTGTTATGAATAACGATACATCAACTTTTAATAATTTTGAAGGTGGATGTGTTGTAGATATCACTCCTGACAATGATCAACAAAATACCCCAAATAATAACTCTAAAGATGATGTTAATCTTATTACTAATAGTAATTTAAATGAAAATACTCAAATTATTCATAAAGATAATTCAACAACAGATACAGTAGATTCCAACAAAGAAACTCCATTTCAACTATAAAACCTTCATTAACTCCTAAAGTCTCTCAATCACTATCAATAAAAAAAGAACTGTCACCTTCAACTAAAGAAAACTCGTCATCTCAACAATCAGTTCAAACTACTAAAGAAACTACTTAACTATCAACAACAAATCATACATTTACATATCAAATTATCATTGGATTTTTATGTTTAATAACGATTTATATATTAACAAATATTATTTATAAGAAATATTGCAAAAATATTCACTAATTTTTTCTATTTATGAAATAATAAAGCGTTTTCATCATTGTTTCAGTATAATGATATTGTTATGTGGGAGGAATTTTATTATGAAAGATAAAAATATATTGAAGTTTCAAGCCTTCTATTTCTTATTAATAGGGGCAGTAGGATGCTTTACTCCATATATTAATGTTTATTTGGAGAATAGTATCGGACTAAATGGATCTCAAATTGGTTTAATTACAGCTATTTCACTCATATTGGGTGTATGTGTTATTCCTCTATGGGGAATTATTGGTGATAAAACAAGAAAGTATAATTTATTATTAATGTTTTCTTTAGCAGCAAGTATTGTTGTTTTATACTTCTATTCGAAGCAAACTGTTTATCTTGGTTGTGTGATATTTGCATTATTGCTAGAAGTCGTAAGATTAGGTTCTACACCTATGGCAGATACGATTGCAATGAATTATACGGCTAAAACTAATGGAAACTATGGTTCTATTAGAGGTATGGGTTCTTTAGGATATATGTTAGGAAGTATGGCAGTTGGTTTTCTAGCTGATATCTTCGGCTTAGATGGGCCACTCTTTACAAGTTATATGATATTACTTGGTGTTGCTTTATTAATTTGTTTTACTTTTCCTAAAGCTGATGAAAAAGAAGCAGAGAAAGAGAAACCTAAAAAAGGTAATTTTAAAGATTTACTGCTCAATAAGAATTTCTTGTTTATGTTAATTCTCGTTATTATGACTCAAATTGTTGTAGATAGTTCAGGGGCTTATGCTGGCAATCATTTGATTACTACATTAAAAGGTGATAATTCATTGATTAGCTGGTTAACGTTTGTTCAAGTTTTACCTGAATTTTTATTCCTAATGATTGCAACTAGAGTCATTAAAAAATTAGGATATAAGAAATTCTTCTTATTAGCAACTATTCCTATGGCTTTACGTATGTTTACATATGCACTGGTTCCTAATTCATATGTCTTTGTTATTGTGAGTATTGTCCATTGTCTTGGAGTCGCTTGTTCAACAGTTGCAAGTCTTGCTTACATTCAAGAAACAGTAAATCCAGCAGTTTTTGGTACTGCAGTGACATTATTAAATGCTGCTATGAATATTGGAAAAGCAATATTTGGATATGTTTTTGGTAATGTTTATCAATACTATGGTTCTTATAATTTATTCCTAATTGGTGCTATCATTGTCACTCTTGCTATTGTAATGATTTTATTTACTAAGAGACTAGATATTGATCAAGTCCGAATAC
>NZ_HG005293.1:0-3757 GCF_000455285.1 Candidatus Stoquefichus massiliensis AP9
GACAGATAGGCTTATTGCGCCCAAAAACATAAAAAAATGAAAATATGATTAATTATCACCTGAAATATAAAGAAGAGGTGTTTTTTTATTGACCAAATTCAAAACAAAAAAAAGAAGCTGAACGAAATCAACCTTTAAAAAGTTATTTCGTTACAGCCTCCTTCTTAGTTCATATATTTTTCTAATGTAACTGCAATACCATCTTCATCGTTAGATAATGTCACTTCATCAGCGATATCTTTTAAGTCCTGTACTGCATTCGCCATAGCCACACCAATACCAGCATAATTAACCATTGATGCATCATTATGACCATCCCCAAAAGCAATCATTTCTTCTTTCTTATAGCCCATTGGAATAAGAACTGTATCTAGTGCTTTCGCTTTATCAATACCCGGAGCTGTAAATTCAAAATAGAATGGACCAGTAAACATACAACTTAACTTATCTCTAAATGGTTCCATCATTTCTTCATAATGAGACTGTAAATATTCAGGATCACTTGTCGTTAAAATCTTATTCAACTCAAAATCTACAAATTCAGCCAAATCATCTATTTCACATAATTTAAATTTTCCACCTCTTGATTCATATTGAATAACATCAAATGGTGCCCCATTAAACATAATCATATTATCATATACATTATTCACATACATGTATTCACCTTTATCAATCATTGGACGTACTTTATCAAACTTCTTCATATGTTCTAGAACAGCTTTACCTTCTTCAACACTTAATGCTTGATTAAAAAGAGTTTCCATTGTCTCACAATCAATAACCTTAGAACCATTATAAGATACCAATAGTCCATGATGTTTATGCATTTCTAACTCTTTAGCAATATCAAGCAAACCAGAAGTTGGTCTGCCAGAAGCAAGAATCAAAATAGCACCTTGTTCCTCTGCCTTTAATAAAGTTTGCTTTGTTAGAGGTGTAATCACTTTGTTCGTATTTGTCAATGTCCCATCTACATCCATTATAATAACTTTTATACTCATTCCATTTCCTCCTATATAAGACTATCATATAATATTTCCAATAACTATCAAGTGAAACAAACAAAATATGAAAAATATATTAACTCTATTAGTTATAAAATAAAACTAATGTAATAAGAAATTATAAAGTTCATCACAACAAATAATAGTAATTTAAATATGTTGTTGAATCATGGTATAATGATTATATGAAAGCGAGGTGGCAACATCATGATAATACCTATTATAAGTTATATCTGTTTATTTATGTTTCCTTTTTTCATGTATCATACTCTTAAGAAATTGAGTGATATAAGAGACCTTTTAAAAGAACAAAATAAACTATTAAGTAGAACATTAGAAACAGAAAAAACAGAAAATTAATATCATTATAAATATTGAAAGACATCTAATAATGATTCTATCGCTGTTATATATGAATCATCTACATGATTTTGTCCAATAAGGAATGCACGCATTCCTACTGATTTTGCAGCTTCCATATCTTTATTTAAACTATCACCAATATAAATAGCTTCATTTGCTTTAAGTTTTGTTATTTCTAAGGCTTTTTCAAACATTTCTTTAGCCGGCTTATAATAATGTGTCATTTCACTTGTAATGATTCCTTTTGGTTCTAATTCTAGATTCTTCATACTTTCTTGAACATAGCAGGTATCATTATTTGTAATAATATAAATAGGCAATGGACATTGTTCAAAGAAATCATATGAATCATCATAAGCTGGAGTATGTATCCAATGTTGTACTAAAAGATCACAATATTCATGACTATCTCCATTAATTTGAAGTTCTTGTTGCATAAATTCAAAAACCTCTAATGCAATATCATATTCTTTTTTATAGTTTTTTCCATTATATTGTTTTAGTAACTCATCATGTTTTTGATACCACATTTTTGCTACCTTCTGAGGATCCTTTACATCAGAGTTTTCAACACATTTTTGAATAAGTGCATCAATATATTCACTTTCCTCATGCACTAACGTTCCCATATGATCAATAAATATTGCTTTTAACATCTCTATTACCTCCTAAAAGAAATCATTTTTCTTAGCTATCTCGCAAACATTTTTTAACTTTTTTGTTAGTACTGCAATCATCGAACTTTCACATTTTCTTGCATGTTGTGGACATACTTTCACACAACGCATACAAGATATACAAATATCTCTATTTGTTTGATTTGGTGTTATCATTGAAATAGCCCCTATAGGACATAGTTTAGCACATATTCCACATTCTGTACATTTTTTTGTAGTAATTGGAATCACATGAGCAACACTATATTCACGATATGGCATATTTCCAGAAACTTGTATATTTTCTATAGGACGAGTTAATCGTTCTTTTAATTTCTTAACATATTCCACAATTTCTTGTAGGTCTTTATCATTTGGTCTTCCTTTCCCAAATTCGTGGATAATAGAATGTTCACAAACTATTCCCATTGCACCAATACAAATAAAGCCATTGTCAGTAACAATATTTTTCAATTCTAACAACGTATCTTCATAAGCCCTATTGCCATATGTCACAACAATAATAGCAGGCGTTTGATGACCTTTCATCATTTTTAAACGTTCTCGTGCAATCTTTGCAACCCTTCCTCCAAACGAAGGTACACCTATAACACATAAATCATTTGTTTTGAATTCCAAATGATAATCTGATTGTAAAACTGAAATGTCTATGTCTTTATGTTGTTCAAATTGCTCACTAATGAAAGTTGTGACTCTTTGTGTACTTCCAGTAGGACTAAAATATACATTATAATTCATTGTCTCATATCCCTTCTAACACATTATATTCTCTTTAGAGTTTAGTATAATCCCAATTCTAAAAATCCGCAATACGATAAACTTTAATTTTTTTATCATCTCACTGTTCCCTGATCACAATACTCTAACTCCAGTAGAAAATGATAATCTCAATTATGTTATTGCTGCTATTGGACTGTCTATAAGTTTATTACCCTGTTTCTTCTATAACATTTGATTTATTTCATGATGATTCTAACATATACTGCAGTCATGTCTCTAACCCTTGCTGGCAACAGTCTTTCATTATATCCCATTCTTCTTACTATAAGCACAATATACTGTTATTTTCTTTTTAACACCATGTATTCTATGATTTCAATATATCCTTGTTTTCACTTAATGGTATCTAATATTAATAATCGTTTACATGATAATATGAGTCAAAGTTAATGGTATGATCCAAATAAACTCCCATATACCTTATAAATCATAAATTGATAGACACTAATATCATTATGAACACTTAATACATCATTAAGTGATAATTCTTTATAATAGATATGGATTAAGAAATAGCAATCTTAGGCATAATGAACTCCTTTCAATAAAATAATAAAAAGGATAAAACAAAGACACATATCACATGCATATTCATTTCATCCTAAAAAGTTCCAATCCGCCATTGTCTCACAGCAAATATTTTACATAGTGCTATCAGTAAATATGTTGCATAAATTATTCAACAAATTCGAATTCCTAGAAAATGACGAAAATCAATTATCTATAAAATATCGAATCGCAACAATATGTATTTTTATCAACATATGATTCTATAGTTTTCATTCATTACCGTTATTTAACACATCGAGTATATCTTTTTCATTTTCTATACTAAAGATTCTAATCTTTAACTGATTCAGTTGCTCTGTATCACTGTTTTCTATCTCTAATTCAATATTTGGTGATAATTTCCCTAATTTTAATTTAAGC
>NZ_HG005293.1:5194-82048 GCF_000455285.1 Candidatus Stoquefichus massiliensis AP9
TAAAAAAAGAAGAAAATTTATTCCTTCTTAGATTTATTTTGGCTTGCAGCTGTTATAAAACCTTGAAACAATGGTTCACTACGATTAGGACGTGAACTAAATTCAGGATGAAACTGACACGCTACAAAATATGGGTGATCTTTTAATTCAATAATTTCAACGAGGTTTCTTTCTGGATTAATACCTGATACAACAAATCCATGTTGTTCTAAAATATCTTTATATTTATTATTAAATTCATAACGATGCCTGTGTCTTTGTTGAATAAGTGTTTTACCATAGAGTGCATAAGCTTTCGTTTGAGGAATTAACTGACAATCATAATTTCCTAGTCTTTGTGTTCCTCCCATATCATCTAATGACTGATCACTCATCAAATGAATCAAAGGTGTTTGACATAATTCATTAAATTCAATAGAATTAACATCTTCTAAATGACATACATTTCTTGCAAATTCTATGGATGCAAGTTGCATTCCTAAACATATTCCTAAAAAAGGAACTCGTTTTTCTCTAGCATATTGAATAGCTATAACCATACCCTCTATGCCACGTTCTCCAAAACCGCCAGGTACCAATATTCCATCTGCTTCCGACAATTTATCTTCAACATTATTTTGATGAATATCTTCTGCATTAACCCATTCAATATGCACTCTACTATTTTCATAATATCCAGCATGTCTTAAAGCTTCATTAACAGATAAATAAGCATCTGGTAATTGAACATATTTACCAACCATTTTGATTGTTATATCTTTATGAAGTCCTTTAACTCTTTGAATCAGACCTTTCCATTCTTCCATATCTGCAATAGGGGCTTCTATTCTCAAATGTTCTAAAACTAAATCATCCATATGTTGTTCCAATAACATCATTGGTAACTCATACAAAACATCAACATCATAATTAGAAATAACTGCCTGCGTAGGAACATTACAAAATAATGATATTTTCTCTTTTAATTCCTGATCTATATATTTTTCACTACGACAAACAATAATATCTGGCTGAATACCATAGCCTCTTAATTCTTTAACACTATGCTGAGTAGGTTTTGTTTTCACTTCATGACTTGCACCTATGTAAGGCAATAAAGTTGTATGAATATATAATGTATTTTCATAACCTAAATCTAAACGAATTTGACGTATTGCTTCAATAAAAGGCAAGCTCTCAATATCTCCTACCGTTCCACCAATTTCAGTAATCACAATATCTGCCTGACTGCTTTTTGCAGCTGCATATATTCTTGCTTTAATTTCATTTGTAATATGAGGAACAACTTGAACAGTCGCACCCAAATAGTCACCACGACGTTCCTTCGCTATGACATGACTATATATTTTTCCAGTTGTAATTGATGAATCTTTATTTAATTCTTCATCAATAAATCTTTCATAGTGTCCTAAATCCAAATCAGTTTCTGCCCCATCAGCTGTTACAAAAACTTCACCATGTTGAAATGGTGACATCGTCCCTGGATCCACATTAATATAAGGATCTAATTTTTGCATAAATACTTTTAATCCTCTTTGTTTCAATATTCTTCCCAAAGATGCAGCCGTCAACCCTTTTCCAAGACCAGATACAACTCCACCAGTTACAAATATAAATTTTGCCATTTTACAAACTCCTTTCTTAACTAAAAAATGCACTTCAACGGAAAGCCGTGAGTGCCCTTTTTCATTCTAACAAAAAATAATTATCAATGCAATTATTTTTTTACACACATTTTATTTTCCCCAATTTTCATAAACAATATACATTTTATTGTTGTTGTTTTGTTATTTTTCCTTATAATAAGAATGAAGGAGGATGAACAATGAATATACCTCATATCCTCGTCGTTGATGACGAAAAAGAAATCACTGATTTAATAGAAATTTATTTAACTCAAGAAGGTTATCAAGTTGAAAAAAGATACAATGCATTAACACTTCTTGATGATATTCAAAATCATCATATTGATCTTGTTATTTTGGATGTGATGATGCCTGAAATAGATGGTATCCAAGCATTAAAAATGATTCGAGAAAAATATAATATTCCTGTTATTATTGTTTCTGCAAAGACTGCCGATTCAGATAAAATCAATGGATTAACAACAGGAGCCGATGATTATATTAGCAAACCCTTCAATGCTATGGAATTAGTTGCAAGAGTTAAAACACAAATTCGTAGAGCACAAGTTTACAATAAACCTGTCCATGATTCTTCATATATTATTGAAGCTACCGATCTCATCATTGATACTCAAAAGAAATTAGTGACTTTAGATGGTGTTCCACTTGCCCTTACAAGGATTGAATATAATATTCTTGTATTATTGGCTAGCGCACCAGGAACTGTATTCTCAATAGAAGATATCTTTGAAAAGATATGGCATGAAAAATCAACGAATTCTAATAATACAATTATGGTCCATATTAGAAAATTAAGAGAAAAAATAGAAAGACAGCCTAGAAATCCTAGACATATTAAAACTGTTTGGGGTATAGGCTATAAATTTGATTTATGATGAATAAATTGAGAAGATTGTTTATGAGCAGTTTTCGTTGGAGACTGCTCATAAACCTCATTATTTCTTATATTATGACTTTTTTGGTTTATAGTGCGATGGTTATTATTTTAGAAAGCTTTGATATTTTTGGTATGTCTATTGAGATAAAATATTTCATTTCTTTCATTATTTCTTTATTTATATTTTTAATTATCTTTTTTGATTTAATGAATATTACACTTAAATATCTAAAAGTATTAAGTCATACAATCCAAGAAGTAACAGCTGGTGATTATCATGTCGAAGCTCCTATTGAGTATGATGATGAATTAGGCTTATTAGCAGCAAATATCAATGCCTTAGCAAAGACACTTAATGACAAAGAAAAAGAAAGCGAAATATTAAAAGAAAATGAAAGACTTGCTTTTGATGCTGAAAGAAATGCTGAAAAACAAAAGAATGATTTAATTACAAATGTTGCTCATGATTTAAGAACACCTTTAACAACAATTGTAGGGTACTTAGAATTAATAAAAAATAATAGTCAATTATCTAAAGAAGATATTCAAAAGTATTCTACTGTTGCTTATGAGAAATCAAAAAGATTACAATCAATGATGGACGATTTATTTGAATTTACAAGTTTAGATCAAGCTAATGTAAAAATTCATATGACGACATTAAATATATCTGAATTATTATTACAGATGATAGATGAATTTTATCCTACTTTTCAAGAACATCAGTTAACTCCAGTTGTAAAGATTAGTCAGCCCAATCTCTATATCAAAGGAGATGGACAATTAATTGCAAGAGTATTTGATAATCTTTTGTCTAATGCTATTAAATATGGTGAAGATAATCATGAAATTAAGATAGAAGTCTTGAATGATCATGAGAATATTACAATTAAGATTATGAACTATGGCAATCCTATTGCCCAAGAAGATTTACCTTATATTTTTGATAAGTTTTATCGTACTGATTCTTCTCGTTCTTCTGCAACTGGTGGAACTGGACTAGGTCTAGCTATTGCTAAAAATATTGTTCACATTCATAATGGTCAAATTTTTGCAACAAGTCATAAGGAAAAAACAACATTTGTCGTTGTTCTAAAAAGAATACATATACAAGAATAAACTAAATTCTAAATGATATTATACTTTTATTCTCATGATGATAATCATCATGAGTTTTTTAGATATTTATATAAAAGACTGCGATTTATAACACGAAACATAAAGAGGATAAAGCAGAAATACATAATTTGCTTTATCCTCAAGAATGATATACTTAACAAATTATTACTTTTTAATCATTCACTGGTAATAACTTCACTAATTCTTTTGCCATCTTTTTTATATTTTCATCATCCACAGTCTCTATAATCATCTGCAATAAAGTATGTGTATTTTGACTTTGAGGCAACATATATCCAGCTTCTCTTGCTAGATCTTCTGCCATAACACGATTTGATGTTTCAATGGCTTGTGCTAATTGCATGATGATTGGATCTTGCTGATGTTGTTTGAGATAGCGCATAGCTGATTCTTGTTTTGACTTACTGCTTATTAAGCGATGTAAATCATCAATCATAGCTGGTTCTTTAACTTGTTGAGCAGGATATTCATATGGAACTAATGACAATGCATGTGATGGACAAGATTGTACACACATGCCACACCCAATACATTTTGTTGCGTCAATCTGACCATTTTCTGTATCACTAGCACCTGTCGGACATACATATAAACATAAACAGTCTTTTGTGCATAATCTAATATTTCTAATTGCTCTCATTTTTTTCATAATACATACCCTCTTTTCACTTCATGTATTTTTAGACTTGGAACTTTACACACAGGGCAGATTTCTGGAACATGAGCACCAATATAGATGAAACCACATATTTCACAGACAAAAACTTTTGTATCTTTTGTAAGATTTTCTTTTTCTTGCTGATATCTTTCTATAAGAGAAGCTATCATATTGGTTGATTTTTCACTCCATACTATTGCTCTTTTGGCACCACGATCTTTCATTTGATCTGCCATTTCATGAGCCAATGGATAATGATGACTTAAGTCTTTGTCAACATCAGATTGAATATCTGATAGCGCTTGAGTTGGCAAATCTTCTTCTAAGTTTTGATAATATTCAGATAGTTTTAAGAAAAGGTCTTGTTCATGTTCGAGATATTGTTTTTCACAACCCTTAGCCAAATTTGATAATATGATACTGATTTCTTTTGTTGTCCAATTTTTGTTGACTTCTTCTCTTTTGAGAACATCTTTCTGTTGCGACTTCTCTTTCTTAAAAGCACTTTTCGGTGCTTTACACAATGGACAAACCCAATCACTGGAGAGTTCATCCCATAAGACTAATGGATTCACTTGATCTTCATCATAAACAAATCCACACACTTGACATACATATTTTGCCATATATTTTCCTCCTTATGGACGGTTATGTAATCGCTTACTTTTTATTGCAAAAATGAAGAACCTATGAAAGGTTCTCTATTTTGTGAAAATGACTAGCATCTACTTTACATATAGGACAAATATATCCTTCAGGTAAAGTTTCACCTTCATAAATAAAACCACAAACATCACAGCGCCATCCCGTCTTATCTTTTACTTCAACATAAGATGGTGCACTTTTTGGTGTTGTTCCATTCTTTTTTTCATGATAAGCTGCATAAGTCAAAACAGTTCCTTCTTCAAGAACTTTAGTATCCTGCACTTCACAAATAAACATAAGATGTGTTCCAACATCTACAGTTTTGTTCACTTTACAAACAAACATAGCAGCACTTTCCTGTGTTAAATATTTCACACCATTTTGATCTTCTTCATAATCAATACCTTCAAACTTATTAACATCTTTTCCACATTGAAATCCAAATTGACGAATTGTATCCATTGAAACTTTTTCAAGTAACACACTGACATTTAAAACACCACTCTTTTGAATTAACTGCGTTGTATAATTTTCCTTATTTAATGTTACACAAACCTGTGATGGTTCTGATGTCACTTGTGTCATAGTATTAATAACACAACCGCTTTCATGATTATGATCTTTTGATGTTACAATATATAATCCATATGATAATTTAAAAAACGCCTTTGTATCCATAACAATATCCTCCTATTGATAGTATAGCACAAATTCCTAAATATAAATAGTAATTATTACTATTTAGTGATATTTTTACAATTTTATTGATTAGAGATTGCAATTTATAGTATGAAAGAGTAAAATATCTTCAATTAATAACAAAACAAGAGAGGGATATAGCATGAAAGCATATCAAGATATGAATCGTGAAGAATTAATGTCTTTACATACTGATTTATCAAAGCAATACAACAATATAAAATCATTAGGTTTAAATTTAAACATGGCTAGGGGAAAGCCAGATTTTGCACAAACAGAATTATCTTTAGCTATCTTAGATATTGTCAATAGTCATTATGATTTTGGAGAGAAAATGGAATATTGTAATTATGGGATTTTAGATGGTATTCCAGAAGCAAAAGAATTTTTTGCAGAAATTCTTGAAACAACACCAGAGCATATGATTATTTATGGTAATTCTAGTTTAACAATTATGTTTGATCAAATTAGCCGTGGCTATACACATGGTTATTTAGGAAATACGCCTTGGTGTCAACTTGAAAAAGTTAAATTCTTGTGTCCTGTTCCAGGATATGACCGCCATTTTGCGATTACAGAGCACTTTGGAATTGAAATGATTAATATCCCTCTTTATGAAGATGGTCCAGATATGGATATGATTGAAAAACTTGTAAATAATGATGAATGCATTAAAGGTATCTGGTGTGTGCCTCAATATTCTAATCCTAGTGGTATTATATATTCCGATGAAGTTGTGAAAAGATTTTCACAATTACAGCCAGCCGCAAAAGATTTTAGATTATTTTGGGATAATGCATATATTGTTCATCATTTATATGATGAACATAAACAAGTTCTCAATATTTTAAGTGAGTGTGAAAAAAATGATAATGCTGATATTGTTTTCGAGTTCTGTTCAACTTCAAAAATCACATTACCAGGAGCTGGAGTTGCTGCTTTGGCAACATCACTTGCTAATAAGAAAGATATCTTATCTCACATGTCTATTCAATGTATTGGACATGATAAGTTAAATCAATTAAGACACATTGAATATTTTAATAAAGTTGAAAATCTTGATATTCATATGCAAAAACAAGCTGCTTTACTTAGACCTAAATTTGAAGCTGTACTCGATATTTTTAATAAAGAATTAAATGGTCTTGGTATTGGTCAGTGGACAAAACCTTTAGGTGGATATTTTATTACTTTTGAGTCATTGCATAATTGTGCTAAAGATATTATTGAAAAATGTAAAGAAGCAGGAACAATCTTAACAAGTGCTGGAGCACCTTTCCCTTATGGTAAAGATCCATTAGATTCAACTATTCGTATTGCCCCTTCTTACCCAACACTAGAGGAACTTAAACAAGCAACTGAATTATTTACATTATGTGTAAAACTTGTAAGTGTTGAAAAATTATTAAGTCAAATGAATTAAAAGAGCCACGTGGCTCTTTTTTTGTGAATAAAACATATTTTTGAGGTATACTATAATACAAAGAACGTATATAATAAATAAGTACTTAGATAAGAGTTTTTGATATAGAAAAAAAATTTAGTTTTTTTATTAAAAAATATTGACTAATATCTAAAAACTTGTTATATTATATGAGCATGATTATTGGGATATAGCCAAGCGGTAAGGCAACAGACTTTGACTCTGTCATCTCCCTGGTTCGAATCCAGGTATCCCAGCCATGTATGGAGGTTTAGCTCAGTTGGGAGAGCATCTGCCTTACAAGCAGAGGGTCAGCGGTTCGAGCCCGTTAACCTCCACCATTTGCCGGCTTAGCTCAACTGGTAGAGCAACTGACTTGTAATCAGTAGGTTGAGGGTTCAAGTCCTTTAGCCGGCACCATGTTTCTTGGGGAGGTAGCGAAGTGGCTAAACGCGGCTGACTGTAACTCAGTTCCTTTCGGTTCGGTGGTTCGAATCCGCCCCTCCCCACCATTTCAAGACCCGCTAGCTCAGTCGGTAGAGCATCTGACTTTTAATCAGAGGGTCAGGCGTTCGAGTCGCCTGCGGGTCACCATTTTAATCGCATATGCCCAGGTGGCGAAATTGGTAGACGCACAGGACTTAAAATCCTGCGGACCTTAAAATCCGTGCCGGTTCGACTCCGGCCCTGGGCACCAATCTTATGCGGGTGTAGTTCAATGGTAGAACTTCAGCCTTCCAAGCTGACTACGTGGGTTCGATTCCCATCACCCGCTCCATTGATTCGCTTGAATAGCTCAGTTGGTAGAGCAATCGGCTGTTAACCGATCGGTCGTAGGTTCGAGTCCTACTTCAAGCGCCATTTTTATGGCCTGTTGGAGAAACGGTTAACTCACATGCCTTTCACGCATGCATTCACGGGTTCGAATCCCGTACAGGTCACCAATTGACATTAACTAACACATATGTGTTAGTTTTTTTGACTTAAAAAACTACTGTGTAAGTAGTTTTTTCTTCATATATTATGATATTTAACTTTTACCCAATTTCCAGTATCTTTAGATTCATCAATCGCTAAACCAATCGCACTTAACTGTGCAACTCGATACGCATTCCCTAAACTTGGTTCTTGCCCAATAACATTATCCAAAAAAACTGATACTGTCTCTCTAACTGCTGGGTAATCAGCATATGGTTCTAATGGTAAACATGATTCAACAAAGTCTTCGTGATTCGCTTTTGTGCCACTCACATAAGTCAACTCACCAGTGAAATAGTCAGCACGTATACATCCTTTTTCTCCTGTTAATTCAACAACAATAGATTCTTTACCTTTTCTTCCCACATCAGCTTTAAATATTCCCCATACACCATTATAATCATATATACCAATACCTTGCGCTTGCATACGCCCTGATTCACCATTTCCTTCCAATAAGAAAACACGTTCAGGAACAGTCCCAATGATTCGATTAAGGACATCAACATACCAACATGACATACGATCAATCAAACACAAATCAGCATCAGGATCCGCACCCCAATTGGCATGTAATGTTATTGTAACATCCTGCAATGCACCAATTATCCCCTTATCAATAAGTGATTTTATTCTTTGAAAAATAGGATGATATCCAAGTTCTAAATGTGCAAAAGAAAGACATTGTGCATTGATCAGTTGATCAATCATTATAGGCATTTGATGACGAACTAATGAAATCGGTGGTTCATAGAACACAGGCACCTTTTTCTGTAAACAAGCCAACAGAATTTCCTGATGAACTTTGTCTGGCACCGCCATCATAACAGCATCAATATCAGCATTATCTAAAAGACTTTGATAATCATGATAAATGATTACTGATTCACCTAACATATGCTGTGCTTTTTTCTTTGTCTCCTCAGATGAAGCCGTTATTGCGACAACTTCAGCACGACTATCATATTCCAACGCAGGTAAATAAGCACTTTTCACCCATTTACCAAATCCAATCATACCAATCTTTATTTTTTCCATAAAATTTCCTCCATCTTCATTTGTTAAATTTATTATAACAAAGAGATATTTGAAAACTATATACAATTCTGCCATCACATATGACTATTCTGCCATTTTTCTCGATATCCCACTGGTGTATATCCCATATATTGACGAAAGACCTTCCCAAAATAACTATGATTAACAAATCCACAGGCATAACTGATTGACATAATTGAATCATCGGTCGATATTAACAAGTCACATGCTTGATGTAATCTATAATCCAACAAATATTGCATAGGAGTCATATGTAAATCATCATGAAAAATTCTATAACACTCTCTTTCACTGATATACACAGAGGTCGCAATATCACGGACCGTTATTTTCTCAGCATAGTGATCATGTATATATGATAACATTCCTTTGATCATTGTATTTGTCTTATGATTATATATCTTTTTATCATTTTCTAAATGAACATCTTTAAATATATCAATCCAAATATGAGATAATATTTCTCTTAGCTTCAATTCATAACCATAATCCGTTTCAGAGATTTGAAATGATTTCTGTAATAATGAAAGAATATTCTGATGAGAAGGATTTTTTGGATAAAAACCTAACATCTCAAGATAAGGATTATGAATGATGGGTAGAATGTATTTTTGACTTATGACATTTCCCATTTGACCACTTATGAAAACCGGATTAAATAAATGCAAGAGTGCGGTCGTTGCAGGTGCATGACCAGACACTCTTGCCATATGCAATACATTTGCATTGATAATCCCTGCTGATCCTGCAGGGAAAATCATTTTAAGATCGGGCGTATGATATTCAAACGTTCCTTGTTCAACATAAAATAATTCTATTTCTTTATGAAAATACCATGGACATATATATTTATCTAATTGTACATAAGAAGAGATATGTGGAAAATCTTCTGAAAATCCAGGTATAAATTCTTCTTGACTATTCTTTTTTAATTGAACTTCTTGAATATTTTCCATGATTTTATACCAACTATCTATTTTCCAATAAACTCTATTTTAAATATGAATCAAATGGTTGTTTCATATGATCAACAACATATCCACTACCACCACGTCCTTTAACATCTTCTACCATTGTAGAAATAACAATTGGCTTTAATGAATCTGTTGTCATAACTGTAAACCAACCTATTTCAGTACCTGAATTATCATCTTGTGATGCTTTAATTTCTCCAGTTCCAGTTTTACCAGCTAAAGTTAATCCATTATGATAAAAACTATGTGCTGTTCCATTACTATCACCAATGACCCCTATAAGGTCATTTTTTATTTCATCGGCAGTTGCTTTAGAAAAAGCTTCTGACCATACTTTTGATTCCGTTGACTTTATAATATGTGGTGTCATCATTTTTCCATCATTAACAAACGCTCCATAAATACTTGCCATCTGCACTGGATTCATTAAGATTTGTCCTTGTCCATATCCACTATCAGCAACTTGAATATCATCTTTAAAATCGCCACTTGTATATTGTGATTTATTCAAAGATAACTCAAATGGAATATCCTCACCAATCTTCATATCCTTATATCCCTTAATAAGATTATCTTTACCTATAGATAATGCTGCCTTAGCAAAATAAACATTATCAGAATAAACTAATGCATTCTTCAAATTATTAGGATTTGGAGCATGTAATGTTGTTACAAAATAACTACCCCAACTTGAATCTTTTTGCCATTTCATAGCTGCTCCAAAATCTTTAGATGAATCTAATGATTTTGTATTTAATCCAATTGCACCCGTTAATGGTTTCATTGTTGATCCTGGAACCCAGCTTGATTTAAAACGATTAGATAATGGTTTATCTTTATCATTATTGAGACTATCCCATTTAGACGTACTCATTCCCAGAATAAAATCATTACTATCAAACGTTGGGGTACTCACTAGTGCTAGAACTTCCCCATTTTCTGGATTCATAGCAACCGAAGCACTCTTATCTTTTTCAAAAGATTTATATAAATTATTTTGTAATGTTATATCAATTGTTAAAGTTATATCTTTTCCATTTTCTTTTTCCTGATTAGCTAAAGTCTTGATACGTTCTCCCTCTGCATCAACTATATAAATCGCTACACCATCTTTACCTTTTAAGTCCTTCTCATATGCTGACTCAATACCACTACGCCCAATATATGAATTCTCATCATATCCTTCACCCTTGTGTTTCTCTAAATCTTCTGCGGTGACTTTTTGCATATATCCAATCATATGTGATGTCGCTTCACCATAGGGATAACTACGCACTGAAGTTGTTGTTAACTTCACCCCAGGTATTTTTAATAAAGCATTTTCTAAACTTGCATCACTTTTGGAAATTGTTTTCAATGGCACAAAAGAATCATCTTTAATCCATGATGCACTCATTGTTTTTTGGATACCTTCTTTCGTTAGACCTAATAATTCAGCTAATTTCGTATAATCATTTTCACCATTTAATTTACCTCGTACTAAACCAACAGAATAGGCATCTCCTTGTCCTGCCAGTACTTTTCCATTACGATCTAAAATTCTTCCTCTAGATGCATCATCTTCCACAATTCTCACTTTATAATCATTCTTTAAATCAGGAAATATATTAGAATCATCCCAATTGATTTTATCTCCAGAAAATGTCGTTTGATTCTCAAAATTTATCTCTCCAGCAATTGTATTCATTTTCACATTATATTTTAATGTTTGATCTTCCTTAGAATCTATAACTATTTCAATTTGACTTGCTTCAATACCATCATAGATATTTTGATTTCTTTTCACAAAATCCTCTTTAGAATACTTTGTTTGAGAATCTTCACTTAAATATGTATACATTTCTTCATATTTATGTTCAGATAAAAGTGAGTAATATTCTTTTAATGTTTTTTCCTTACTATCTCCTGTCAGTAAAAAAAACGCAATTATTGCCACAGTAACAATGACAACAATACCTCCTCCAATCATAATCAATTGTTTTGGATTACGACGGTTCGTATAGACATCATTCATATGATCTCCTCCTTTACGTTTTAAGTATATCACTTTTATCCTTAATATCAAATATCTCAAATATCATAATAGACACTTTCTACGTAACGTAGAGAAAGAAAAACGTACTTTCGTACGTTTAATTCCCTTCAGATTCAGGCGTGTTCATATTTGTCACTATTGCTAAAATTGTTAAAATATGAGCTAACTTGTTATCAGTTATTGCTCTAATTGTTTCTCTTAATTCAGTATCTCCCTGATTATAAGTCAATTTTCTTAACTCTAAATAAGAAGATAATTCCTGTTTTTGAATTTCATTAAGCAAATCTCTATAAGTGCCTTGAATATTGCCTTCTGGAATCATTGGATCAAACCCTGTTCCAAATTCCATTCTATAAAAATAATTTAAATAATTTGCATTTTGCTCTGCATTCTGTGCAAATGATAACAGCACCTGTCTTTCATCTTGTAAGGTAGCTCTTGCTGCTGCCTGACGATACAATTGAGCTAATAACTTCTCAGTATAAATATAAGATTGAAGTTGTTCTCTATTCATTCCATACACCTCTCTATATGTTATGAGAAAAAACCAGGTTTGTGCTTATTTTTTTATTTTTTAGGATCATCCATATCAATAACTATTGCCAATATAGCTAGAATATGTGTTAATTTATCATCCGCTATACTTCTCATAGTTTCTCTTAATAAAATATTCTCTTGAAAATACGTATGTCGACGATATCTTAAAAACGATTCTAAATCTAAGAATTGAATATTATTCAATATATCTCTATATGTCCCTTTAATATCAAATTCACAAATGACGGGGTTATATGTTTCATCAAATTCTTCATTATAAAAATAATTTAAATATTTTATGGCTTCATCACAACTTTGAGAGAACTGAAGCATCATTTCTTTTTCATCACTTATATCTGCCATAGTAGCTGCATGTTTATAAAGAAAACATAACCGTTTTTCAGTATCCATATACAATTGAAATAGTTCTTTCATTTCAAACACCTCAATATAGTTTATACAAATGATTATAAAACGTGAAAAAAGATTTACTATAAGAGTAAATCTTTTATGACTTCACTTGCTATTAAGAGTCCAGCACTTGATGGCACAAAGGCAGTGCTTCCTGGAACTGTACGTTTATTTGTTTGCTCATTAGAGGCTCTTGGTTTCATAGGAACTTCTTTAGAATAAACAACTTTTAAATGTTTGACTCTTCGTGCTTTTAATTCATGACGCATCACTTTAGCCAATGGACAAACAGACGTTTTATAAATATCAGTAACTTCTAACATTGAAGGATTCATCTTATTTCCAGTTCCCATTGAGCTTATGAGAGGAATGCTTAATTTTTCACATCTCACTGCTAATTCTATTTTCGCAGTTATTGTGTCTATTGCATCAATGACATAATCATACTGACTCAAATCTATTTCATCTGCTGTTTCAGGCAAATAAAACATTTCTAATGTATGAACATCACATCGAGGATTAATAGACATTATTCTTTCTTTCATGACATCAACTTTCTTTTGATCAATGGTTTGTTGTGTTGCTATAATTTGTCGATTTAAGTTAGTTAATGAAACAACATCATTATCCACTATTGCTATATGTTCTATTCCACTTCTTACCAATGCTTCTATGACATATCCACCAACTCCACCAACTCCAAAAACAATAATATGTTTATTTTGTAATTGATTTAATTTTTCTTCACCAATCAATAATTCAAATCTTGAAAACATATTAATCTTCTCCTTTATCATACGTATCTAAGAAATGATGTCTTCCTTGATCATCACTATATGCAATAATTGTTGCCAAATTCACATTTTCCACACTCTTAAATACATTTTTCTTAACATTAGGATTCATTGTTTCTAAATATTTTAATAAATTTTTCATTTCTTCTCTTTTTGATGTGTGATGTACTTCTCCCAGTTCTTCCATTTCTTCAGTAAAACGACAAGCACACTGAATAAAACTTAAATCATTATATTGACACCAATGAATAATATCTTTTTCTTCAATTAAATACATTGGTCTAATCAGTTCCATTCCTTCAAAATTAGTACTATGTAGTTTTGGCATCATTGTCTGTACTTGTGAACCATAAAACATTCCCATTAAAATTGTTTCAATCACATCATCAAAATGATGTCCTAATGCTATTTTATTACATCCGAGTTCTTTGGCTTTCGCATAAAGAAATCCTCTTCTCATTCTTGCACATAAATAACAAGGAGATTTTTCTATATTTGTGACAACCTGAAAAATATCTGATTCAAAAAATTGGACAGGAATATTAAGGATTTTCGCATTTTCTTCTATCTTTTGACGATTTTTCTCATTATATCCTGGATCCATAGATAGAAAAACCAATCCAAAGTCAAACTTACCATGACGTTTTAATTCCTGTAAAAGTTTAGCCATTAACATAGAATCCTTACCCCCAGAAATACATACAGCTATTTTATCTCCAGGTTGAATTAAATCATATGTTTGTACTCCTTTGACAAATTTACGCCAAATCTGTTTTCGATATTTTTTGATAATACTTTGTTCTATTGCTTTTGTTCTATCCATAATTATACTCCTTTGCCTGATACATTTTATCATTAACTTCTATTTCAAAGCAATTCTTTTTGTAATATAATAAAGAATATGGAGGAAATGTTATGAAAAAATATAATTGGGGTATTATTGGAACAGGAAATATTGCATGCTCATTTGCAGAGTCTTTATCAAGAGTAAATGGTGAAATCTATGGCGCATATAATCGACATTTAGAAAAAGCGCAAGTATTTGCTGAAAAATATCGGGTAATGCATGTTTATGAAAATCTTGATAATTTATTAAATGATAAGAATATTGACATTATATATGTTTCTACACCACATAATGCACACTATGAAATGATCATTAAAGCTTTGAAAGCTCATAAACATGTTTTATGTGAAAAGGCTATAACAGTTAATGACCGACAACTTGAAGAAGCAGTTGCGATTGCAAAAGAAAATCAACTTATTCTCATGGAAGCTATGACAATCTATCATATGCCACTTTATAAACAATTAAGAGAAATTATTGATAGTGGAAAAATTGGTAAAGTCAAAATGATTCAAGTGAATTTTGGAAGTTGCAAGGAATATGATGTTCACAATCGTTTCTTTTCTAAAGAATTAGCTGGTGGTGCTTTATTAGACATTGGTGTCTATGCAACAGCCTTTGCAAGATATTTCTTACAGTCATGTCCAAATACACTGATTACAACAAATCAGTATTTTGAAACTGGTGTTGATGAACAATCTGGTATTATTATGAAAAACCAGGATGGACAAATGGTTGTTATGGCATTAACAATGCGAGCAAAACAGCCTAAACGAGGGGTTGTTGCTGGTGAAGAAGGCTATATTGAAGTCAACGATTATCCTCGTGCATCACAAGCCACACTCACATATACAGTTGATGGTCATAAAGAAGAAATCAATGCTGGAGATACAACTCTAGGTTTAGATTATGAAATCATTGATATGCAAAAAGCGATTCATGATGGATATGATTCTTCATTACAATTAACAAGAGATGTTATGAAACTTTTAACTGAAGTAAGAACACAATGGGGTATGATTTATCCTTTTGAATAAAGACTTGAAAAAGTCTTTTTCTTTATATAGGCATATCATAATAATATGTCCAGTACTCATTTCAGTATAGAAAAAGGCATGATATTTCATTGCCTCCTTTGTCAATTTATTTAATATATCTTTGATTACCGATAATTTGTCATTGATCTCAGACATATAATAAACAACGAATGATAATGCAATCAGGATAGCTCCAGTCTCAAAAAATCCAATCACACAAAATATAATTCCTACTAATAATATCAAAGATGTCGCAAAAATTCCTGCCATTGTATCCTCCTTTTCAATTAAGTCTATTTATCATAAGTTTCTTCACTTAGTGTAATTGAATTATATAAATATAAAATACATACGTCAACAAGTTTAGTGAGTATAAAATCTTGAAAAGACTTTTTTCTTTAAGCAAACTATGTTATAATGCTATTAGCAAACCTTAATTCTTTTCTGATATGAAAGGAATCTTATGAAAAAATATTTTATCATTTTAACAATAGGTGCAATAACCCTATTATCACAAACAACGTCTGCTACTCATACAACAGAAAACGAGTCCTTCCCTTTACAGGAAGTAATACAGGATAATCGTTCTATTGAGCAGACAGAAAAAAAGGAGACTGATATAGTTAAACAAACAAAACAAATATCAACAAAAAAACAGGAGAAAAAACAAGAGAAAACTTCTTCATCTTCTAGCAATACAAAAAAGACATCAGAGATTAAAGAAACAACTGTTCAACCTCAACAAGAGGAATCTGTTATTCAAAAATCATCATCAATATTTAATGATAAACAAACCACACTGATTCAAACCACCTTTGTAAAACTTATTAATCAAACAAGACAAAATCCTGTTGTTATTTCTTCTCGTCTTTATTCAAGTGCATCTTTACGAGCCAAAGAAGCCAATCACAAATGGTCACATACAAGACCAAATGGGAGTCGTTGGAATACGACTTTAACTTCTATCATTAATATTAAAACGACTCCTCATGGAGAGAATCTTGCTAAAACAACAATCAACTATAAAAATGAATATACTGATGATGAAATTATTCATATCGTTACAACAATGCATCAACAACTGATTAATAGTTCAACTCATTATCAGGTTATGACAAATCAAAACTATAAAAAAGTTAATATTGGAATATATACACAAATAAAAGATAATCAAGTTATTGTGATAATTGCTCAACATTTTACTGCATAATATAAAAACATCAGTTTTCACTGATGTTTTTATATAGCTTTCTTATTAAAGAATAGAATAGATAAAATTATTGCTATGAATGATAATACAATTGTTATAAGTATTGAGCCTATAAACTGATCAATCTGCATAGTTCCTGTCAATATTGACATTGAATTAAACAATTGCGTTGGTAAATATTTTGAAATTGTAGGAATCATACTTAATGCATATGATAATATAAACATCCCTCCAGTTACTCCTAAAACAGCATAATTATCTTGGAAAATTGATGATGCAAACATAATGAATGATATACATAATATTCCTAAGATATAGATACAAGATGCTCCCCATAAAACATCCGCAACATTATGCACAGACCAAAAATAAATATTATACAAGTATGTGACAAGAAAACATAGCCAATAACACATTGTCCACAAGCCAATCATTGTTATAGTTTTTGCAATAATAACTTTCCATCTTTGTAAACCTTTAGTTAAAATATTAATTAAAGTTCCTTTTTGATATTCAATAGTTAAAATAGTACTCATAATAATTACAAATATAATCAATAATAGTGGTACATTTTTATAAAACTGCGTCCATGATGTCATGACATCAACTTTGAAATTTGATACAATCATTCCTGCATCTGCCAAATCACTTGATAACATCTCCATCATCCATGGTGTTATTTTCGCAATCAAAGGATTCATAATTCCAAACAGAATAGAAATAATAATCAATAAAATTAATTTTCCTGTACGTATCAATTCAAGCCATTCTTTTTTAATAAAGGCTATTAATGTTTTCATTTGCCAATAACCTCCATAAATAGATTTTCCAATGTTGATTCACGCATTTCAATCTTTTGAATACGATAATGATGTTGACTAATCATATTCATAGCCTTTAACATTTCTTCTTCACCTTGTGATGGATAATAGAGTCTTGTTGCATTTAATCTTTGACTTCCTGCATATTCTTTTTCCATAGCATCAGCATCATGACTTCTTAAAAAGTCAATTTCAAATCCATTACTCTTTTGAAGACTTTTCACTTCCTCTAAAGTTCCCTGAATTTTTATTTTTCCTTCATGTAATAATGCAATTTCATCACAGATACGCTCAACATCAGAAAGAATATGAGTAGAGAAAAGAACTGTTGTTTTACCTTTAACAGATTGTAAAATATCTAATATTTCTTTTCGTCCTACTGGATCTAATGCGGAAGTTGGTTCATCACAAATCAGTAACTCCGGGTTATGCAATAATGCTTGTGCTATTCCTAATCTTTGTTTCATCCCACGAGAAAACCCATGTATTCTTTTATTCACATTTTCTAGTCCAACCAATCTTAATAATTCAACAGATTTTTCTTGAATATCTGATCCTTTCATTCCTGAAATATCCCCACACAACTTTAAATATTCCATAGGTGTCATATATCCATAAAACTCAGGAACATCTGGTAAATAACCAATATATTGATTTGTCTCATTTTGCCCATAGACGACCTTCTTACCATTCACATATATATCGCCATGATCAATAGGTAATAAACCTAAAATCATCTTCATTGTTGTGGTTTTTCCAGCTCCATTTTGACCAATAAATCCATATATCTTATGTTGAGATATTGATAAATTCAAATCATCAATAACTTTATTTTGCCCAAATGATTTTGATAAATGAGAAATTTCAAGCATTGCCATTTAGTCATCTTCCTTTCCAAAAACAAAATATAAGATTGGTCCAATAAATTCCATTCCTATAATCGCAATAACAATCCATAATCTACGATTTCCATGTTTATAATGTGTATGTGTTAAAATATGTCTCATTGTAAAAAACAATAATCCAAACTGTACAATAATCAATGGAATAAGAAATGGTAACATTTCATTTAAAGTCATAATAGTTCTCCTTCTTTCATCAAACGCTTTTTCATTATTTGAAACTCTTGCCTCATAGAAATTGTATCAAATAACGGATGATCCAAAGCATCAATCGCTCCTTGTAAAACCAATTTTTTATTTTTCACAGGATGAACACCTAAATCAGAACTTTCAAAATAAACATGAATCATATCAAAATAATCATCACCATGTAACAAAACTTGATCATCTTTAATCAATCTTTCAACAAGTGTAACATATTCATCTAATCTGTTGAGAGTTTCTTCTTGATTATTATGGAGACAAGAAATCAAGGCTGCCTGATATTGGAATTGAGCAATGACATTTGGATTGAGATAATCCAAATGATAAACATCAATCAACTGATCAAGCCTCTCTATTGTCTTTTGACAAAGAGATAAATCTTGTATATGAATAACAAGATATTGAATTGATAAGCTCATAAACTCCATTAAATGAGAATACATACTCATTTGTGTAAATTGATTGGCTTTTTGATTTTCATTTTTTAAAGTATATGACTGAATCAAAAGAGATTCGCTATGTTGGATGCGATAAGGATCCAAAACATCCTCCAAAGCTTCAATGACTTCATCAGTTCGACCACATTGTAAATCAACCATCGATTTCAACACTGTTGCATCATGACAAATACTTGATTCTTTACAATAATTCATAATATGTTGGCATAATTCCGTAATGATATTCAAAATTTCACTTTGTCTATGAGAATCTGGTGCTAAAACAAAATGATTTAAACAAAGTACACACATCTGTAATAAAAATGGATAACAGGAATAATATTGTTTAATAAGTTCATTCACTTTATTCATAACATCTTCAAATGGCTCACTAGCAAACTTAGATGTTAATTGTATATAAAGTTTTTGAATCTGTTCTTTACTGAGTTGTGGCTGATATCCTAATAATTCATCAACAGTGACATCAAAAAAAGATGCAAGTACTGGCAGCAAAAGAATATCAGGCATACTCTGTTGAGTTTCCCATTTAGAAACTGATGCTTTTGTAACACCAATAAAATCAGCCAACTCTTCTTGTGTAATTTTTCTTTGATGTCTTAGTTTTAATATATTATCAGCAAAATGTAATTCACTCATTTTTTATACCTCCTACACTTCTATTATATCTTTTCTCTTTATAATAACAATGGATTATAACGATACTTTACGATATTAAATCAACTACTACGATACAAAAAAGTCTATATATCTCTACATAGACTTTATCTTATTATTCTTCTCCACTAAAACAATATGTACATAAATCACATGGTTTTAAACCAATAGATTCAACCATATCATCTAAACGATGATATCTTAATGATGTGAATTTCAATCTTCTACGAATTTCTTCTAACATTGCCTGATATCTTTCGCTATCAGGATTTGCGTATTCTTTTAAGACTTCATCACTTACTTGATCTGTTCCTTCTAAATCACGAACGACTCTTCTTGTTATCAGATCCATTTCTGAACTTGAACGAGAGAAATTCAAGTATTTACAACCAAATAGAATTGGTGGACATGCTGGTCTAACATGCACTTCTTTAGCACCAGATTCATATAAGAATTCAGTTGTTTCTCTTAGTTGTGTACCTCTAACAATTGAATCATCAATTAACAATAAACTTTTATCTTTGATTAATTCTTGTACTGGGATTAATTTCATTTTTGCAATTAAATTTCTTTGCCCCTGACTTGATGGCATGAATGAACGAGGCCAAGTTGGTGTATATTTGATAAATGGTCTAGCAAATGGAATACCTGATTGATTCGCATATCCCACAGCATGAGCAATTCCTGAATCAGGAACACCAGCTACAAAATCAGGCTTTGCATCATCACGTTTTGCTAAAAGTTCTCCACAGCGATTACGCATCATTTCAACATTCTCACCTTCATAGGTTGAAGTTGGATATCCATAATAAACCCATAAGAATGAACAAATCTTCATCTTTTCAAAAGGAGCCTGTTCTTGTTTTAAATAATCGTGTGTCATAAACACAATCTCACCAGGTCCTAAATCTTTCACATGGTGATAACCTAGGTTTAAGAACGCTGAACTTTCAAAAGTCACACAATGTGCATCATTTTTACTACCTATAATCACAGGTGTTCTTCCATACTTATCTCTTGCACAATAAATTCCATCTTTTGTCATGATTAAGATACTCATTGATCCTTTCACAACCTCTTGAACATGTTTAATTCCTTCTACAATAGATTCTTTTTGATTCATAATGGCAGCCACCATTTCTGTTGGATTAATAACACCACCACTCATTTCTAAGAAATGTGTTTTCCCATATTCAAAACATTTCTCTCTTAATTCCTCCAAATTATTAATTCTTCCAACAGTCGTAATTGCAAAAGACCCTAAATGTGAATTCACTAATAAAGGTTGAGCTTCATTATCAGAAATACAACCAATCCCTATATTCCCTTCAAACTCTTCTACATCTTTATCAAACTTAGTACGAAAAGGTGAATTTTCAATATTATGAATAGAACGATCAAACCCATCCTTACCATAAACAGCCATACCACCTCTTCTTGTCCCTAAATGGGAATGATAATCAACACCAAAGAATAAATCCATGACACAATCATTTTTAGATGCAACACCAAAAAAACCACTCATATATTCAATCTCCTTTTTTCTCTCATTTACACACCTATTTTAGATGATTTTATTTTGAAAGTCTATATTTAATCATGTAAATTTATGAAGTTACCGCTTACTTTTTTATATTTTCTTATTCCACCTATAAATCTTTTCATGTATGATAGTAACAGGAGGAAAACATATGGAAAATATTCTCATCACAAACGCTTATGAAGGAAATCTAAAACACGTCTCTTTAACAATCCCAAAACATCAATTGGTTGTCTTCACCGGCCTATCTGGTTCAGGAAAATCAACATTATTGATGGATGTACTTTTTCATGAGTGTCAAAGACAATATTTAGAAGCTATGGCTATGCAAGGCATTCGCAAACCAAAAGTTGATCGTATTCAAGGAGCTTCTCCTGCGATTATCATCTCACAAAGCGAACATCAGTCTAACCCACGTTCGACAGTTGGTACAATGAGTGATATTTATACTGACTTAAGAATGATTTATGAAAAGCTAGGAGTCAGAACTTGTCCTCATTGTGGAAAAAAAATATGTGCTGCTGATTGTCATGAAGAAACCGAAAAAAATAATAATGATTTCTATGTTTATATGTATTGTAGTGAATGTGGAAAACGCATGAATAAAATCACACGTACTTATTTTTCTTTCAATACCAAAGATGGTGCCTGTCCAACATGTGAAGGACTTGGTTCTCTGCATACAATTCAAAAAGACAGAGTTGTTGATGAATCACTCTCATTAGAAGAAGGTGCTGTTCTTTACTGGGAAAAACAATATGGCAAATACCAATTATCTGTGATTGAAGCCGCTTTTCAATATTATCATTGTCCATTAATTCCCCATACTCCTGTTCAAAATTTTACACCTTTACAAAAAACTATACTATATAATGGTGTTAACACCGATGAAGTGAAACAGTTATGTCCTGAGCTTCAACCACCCAAAACAACTCAGACAGGAAAATTCGAAGGTGTTTATCCTATTTTATGGCGAAGATTTGCTGATAAAAATGGACATTCTAAACAACTTGAACCTTATTTTGAAATATCTGTTTGTCCTGACTGTCATGGCGAACGCCTATCACCTATCAGTCGTTATATCACCATTTTACAAACACGTCTCCCTGAACTTTCCTTTTATTCCTTAGAACATTTGTTTAAATGGATTGAAACACTACATCAATCATTATCTTTACAACATTTGCAATTGGTTGAAGATTATCTGATAGATATACAAACAAAACTCAAACGTTTCTTACGTGTTGGATTAGGATATTTAACACTCGATCGTCAAATCATGACTTTGTCCGGTGGCGAACTGCAAAGACTGAGATTAGCAGCAACACTTGATAGCGAACTCTCAGGCATTATTTATATCTTAGATGAACCAACAGTTGGATTACATCCGAAAGATACCTTAGGACTTATTCAAACCTTAAAGAAACTCCGTGATCTGGGAAATACTGTTTTGGTCATTGAACATGATATCGATGTTATGAAACATGCTGATTATCTGATTGATATGGGTCCTTTATCTGGACAAATGGGTGGTGAAATTGTTGTGACAGGGAACATTGAAGATATCAAGAAATGCCCAACATCATTAACTGGACACTACTTATGCTATTCAGCAGTAATCAAACAACAATTAAGAAAGCCTCTACAACCTTTACATATAGAAAAAGCTAATCAATTCAATTTAAAGAATGTCTCAGTCGATATCCCCACTGGTTGTCTTGTTTGTATCACAGGTCCTTCTGGTTCTGGGAAATCTACACTGATTTTTGAAGTCCTTGCTAAAAACAAAGGTGTTCAAGGATTAGAAATGTTTGATGAAGTGATAGAAATTGGACAATCTCCATTAAGTAAAATGCGTCGTTCCAACGTAGCCACTTATAGTGATGTCTATACAGAAATCAGAGATGTATTTGCTAAAACTTCAGATGCCAAAAAGGCAAAACTTTCAACAAAATATTTTTCATTCAATACGAAAGGTGGACGTTGTGAAAACTGTGAGGGCTTAGGTTATGTTGAAAACAATATGTTATTCTTTACAGACAATAAAGTCATATGTCCTATCTGTCATGGTTATCAATTTCAGAATCATATATTAGATATTCACTATAAGGGATACTCTATCAAAGATATTTTAAATCTTTCTATAAGAGAAGCCATTCCCGTTTTTGCAGAGCAGTCAAAAATTATCAGAATTCTAAAACTCTTACAAGATGTTGGTTTAGATTATTTACAACTAGGCCAGCCACTCACAGCATTATCGGGTGGTGAAGCACAAAGATTGAAACTAGCCAAAGAGTTGATTCATGCACGTTCATCGCAACATAATCTATATTTAATGGATGAACCGACGAGAGGGTTACATCCTCATGACGTTGAACATTTCTTAACTTTATTAAATCGTTTAATTGATAATGGTCATAGTGTTATTGTCGTTGAACATAACCAACAGATGATTAAAAATAGTGATTGGATTATTGACTTAGGTCCTGATGGTGGAGAACATGGTGGTGAGATTATCTTTTGTGGTACACCACAAGATTTTATTCAGGACACTCATAGTCTGACTGCAAAATATCTGTAAATGAAAATGAACGAGATAAGTCGTTCATTTTTTGTTATTTAAAATATTGATCAATTCCATTTGCAATGCCTTTTGCACATTTATTTTGAAAACTTGAGTCTGTTAAAAGTTTATCTTCTTCAGAATTTGATATAAATCCCATTTCAATATATATTGCTGGAACCTCACTCCAATTCAAACCTGTTAAATCATTACGATACGAAACACCTCGACTTTTAATTCCAGTCAGTGAAGTATATGATGAAATCACTTTTTGTGCTAATGAAGAAGATGCCTTATAAAGTTGTGGACAGTATGGATTATCTTTTCCAATCGCAATCGTATGTGCACCTCTCGCACTAGATGCTCCGCCATCACAATGAAGATGAATAACTGCAGCAGCATTATTCTTATTCCCAACTTGTGCCCTTTGTTGATTAGAAATATTCACATTTTGACTTGTCCTTGTCATAATCACTGTGTATCCTCGTGCCTGCAATTCATTTCGTAATTTTAATCCTATGTCTAATGTGATTTGCGATTCAGGCTTTCGAGAAGAAACACCCGTTGCTCCACCTGCTACCTTTGCTTTCATCGTTGAAGAGCCAGGTCCCACTGCTTCTTTAGCACTATTTCCTTTCCCTTGATGTCCAGGATCAATCACAATGACTTTATTATTAGGATTAGCAGTATACGTTGAAGATGATGTATTTGGTTTTGATGGTGTCGTTTGCGGTTCTTTTTCTTGTTTTTGAACTGTTATCTTTAATGATTTCTCTGTTTTATTATTATTTTTATCTACTGCTATATATTGAACAGTATAATCTTTTGGTACTTTTGTATTTACATCACTTTGATATGTATAATAATTCACATCATTATCTTTCACATCTTTTTTATATTCAATATCACCATCTACAGGATCTTTAACTGATTTGATATACTTTTGAGGATCAAATGTTGATCCATAGGTTAACGTATCTTTTTCTTTTGTCATCACAATCTCGGGTGCCTTTGTATCTTTGACCTCTATTTCATAAGTAAATTGTTTTGTCAGCCCTTTTTCTTTAACTACAAAAGTTATCTCATGTTTACCAACTTGATTTGTATTTGGTGCTTCCTGATATGTTACTTCACCAGAACATGTTTTAATTAATGACAAAGGATCTATTGACTCACCGTACTCAATCTCTTTAATATCATTAAATTCTAAGACAATATCATCTATTTTAAATCTTGTCTGGTCATAAATCAAGTATCCACCAATCACAATTGCAACTCCCAACAATACAATAATCACTTTTTTCATAAAATCCCCACCTTTTTCTTTATTTTATCACATTTTATTATATTTCAATATATAAACGTGATATGATTTAAGGAGAAGTTAACATATATTTGATGTTTTTTTGTATTGATCTATTTATAATAAACAAGGAGGATTGATTATGCCAGCAAGTTATGCACATTTTGATTTTGGACAACAGGTTTATAGCCAACTTGATCAAGCATTACAAGACAGATTAAAGCCACATATGGACTTATATAATATTGGTGTTCATGGACCAGATATTTTATTCTATCACAAAGCATTACAGAAAAATGCTATTAAGGATTTAGGATTTTCAATGCATAGAAAAGAAGCTTATGAGTTTTTTAGAGATGCAAAACATATTATTATTCATAGTTTGTATAGAGAGGATTCTTTTGCTTATATCTGTGGTTTTATTACTCATTTTGTATTGGATAGCGAGTGTCATGGTTATATTGGTGAACAGGAAAAAGAATTAGATATGACACATAGTGAAATAGAATCTGAATTTGATAGAGAAATATTAATACAACAAGATAAAGATCCTTTACGTACTTCTCTAACACCACATATTCATCCTTCTATAGAAGTGGCTCAGGTCATTGCACCATTTTTCATGTTGAATGATAAAGATATCAATAAATCATTAAAAGATTTATTATTTTATTTAGGTATGTTAAAGGCACCAGGACATATCAAAAGAAGTTTTGTATTGTTAGCGATGAAAGTTGCTGGAATTTATCAGAAATATAAAGGGTTAATGATTAATTATGAAAAAAATGAAAAGTCTCGTGAATGTATTGATGAACTCATACATAAAAAGAATAATGCTGTAAAATTAGCTGTGAAGCTTATTCAAGAATACAGTGAACATCTTAATGATGAGCATCTTAATGAAAGGTTTAGAAGAACATATGGATAATAAATTAACAAAATTAGAAAAGTATTGGATTTTATATGATGTTGGAAATTCTGCATTTATATTACTCGTTTCAACCATTATTCCTATTTATTTCAATCATCTTTCTTCAATGGCAAATATCTCTGAAGTGAATTATTTAGCTTATTGGGGATATGCTGCATCATTGACAACTGCTGTTGTTGCGATTATTGGTCCTGTTTTAGGTTCAATAGTTGACACAAAAGGATACAAGAAACCATTTTTTGCGATGAGTATGATGATTGGTGTCTTAGGTTTGGCTGCACTTTCTTTTTCAACATCTTGGGTGATTTTCTTAGCGATTTATGTTGTTGCAAAAATAGCTTATTCCACTGCTAATATCTTCTACGATTCAATGTTATTGGATATTACAACCAATGATCGTATGGATAGAGTCTCTTCTAACGGTTATGCATGGGGATATATTGGGAGTTGCATTCCTTTTATTATCAGTTTAGTATTTGTCTTATTTTATGAAAAAATTGGCATGTCATTTGAAATTGCGATTATGATTGCTTTCTTTATCAATGCATTATGGTGGTTATTACTGACAATGCCACTTTTAAGAAAATATCAGCAAGTCTATTATGTAGAAAAACCAAAACATCCTATCAAAGATAGTTTCAAACGTTTATTTCTTACATTAAAAGATATCTCTAAAGATCGTAAAGTATTCCTTTTCTTAATTGCTTTTTTCTTCTATATAGATGGTGTTTATACTGTTATTGATATGGCTACTGCTTATGGAAGTGCATTAGGTTTAGATACACAAGGATTATTAGTTGCATTATTGGTGACTCAAATTGTGGCTTTCCCATTTGCATTAATTTTCTCTAAACTTTCTAAAATGTATCCTGCAAAGTTATTAATTAAAATCTGTATCTTTGCTTATACATGTATTGCATTATTTGCGATTCAATTAGATAAACAATGGGAATTTTGGTTACTTGCGATTTGTGTAGGCATGTTCCAAGGTGGAATTCAAGCTTTATCAAGATCATATTTTGCAAAGATTATTCCTCCTCAAAAATCTGGAGAATACTTTGGTTTATTTGATATTTGTGGTAAAGGAGCAGCCTTTATGGGAACAGCTCTCGTTAGTGTAACTGCTCAAATGACTGGTCAAATGAATATTGGTGTAGGAATGATTTCTATTATGTTTATTTTAGGTTTTTATTTCTTTACCAAAGCCACAAAAGTATTAAATTAGTATAAGTGGGATTCCCACTTTTTATTCATATTGATATTCGCTATTAGCAATTATATAATAAAATTGTAAAAAGTTTCCATAAAAAAAAAGAAAAACCCGAAAAAAATGCGTATATATAAAGTAGAAGGATTCATTTTATGGAGATAGAAAATGCAATATTAGATTATAAAGATGATTTGCTTTTTAAGTTTTACTGTGGCAGAGATGGGGCAGAGGCTATGGAATTTAGAAAATTCATCATTGAAAATGTTACTGGATTAAAGATTGATGTTTCAACAACAAACAATACTGAGCCTACAACTTTAACTATTGGTGATAAGAAGATTATCATGGATACTTTTATAATGCAAAATGGTTCATTTGATGCCTATCAAAGTAAAAGATTTCAGTATTATGCATATTTTAATGCTGATATACCATTAATGAAGAAATTACTTGAAGAAAAGGAAAAAGAATTCTTTCATAGAATGGAGTTAGTGGAAAGTAAGAAGTCTGGTGAAAAGGAAGGATTTATTAGTCGATAGAATCAAAAGAAAATATCATAAAGATATTAGCATTCGCTCAGAACATTGTCAGGAAAAAGATTTATATGAACTTAATATTTTAATTGATGATGGTATTACATATGATGAATTAATGAAAAGATTTACAATTTATTAGTTAAGTAGAGTTTATAGTTATGCATTCATAACTATAAACTTTTTTGTATCAAAAAAGAGGGTTTTAACCCTCAAAGTCCTTAACAACTCTTTTTAAATCTTCTCTAATTGGTAATTGTTGTGGACACATTTTCTCACATGCACCACATTCCTTACAATTGCTTGCTTTCGCTTCATTGGCCATCTTTTCATATTTTCCCTTAAATAAAGCTTCATCATCATAAATAAAGCAATTATTCCAATATTTAAAATTACTAGGTATATCGACACCAAATGGACAAGGCATACAATAAGAACAACCTGTACATCCATTCTTCGTACGTGAATGTAATGTTTCAGCAACTTTATTCACAATATCCAATTCTTCCTGTGATAGGTTTTGATAATTTTGGAAAGTTTTTAAATTATCTTGAACTTGTGCTAAAGTTGACATTCCACTTAAAATGACTTTTACTCCTGGTAATGTCCCAACATAACGTAATGCCCATGATGCAAGTGTTGCTTCTGGATTGTAGTCTTTAAACATCTTTGTAACATCATCAGGTAAACTAGCAAGTGATCCACCTTTAATAGGTTCCATAACAACCAAAGGTACTCCTAATTCATTAGCAAGATTAACACCCTTTTGTCCTGCCTGTATTTCCATATCCATATAATTTAATTGTAACTGACAGAACTCCCAAGTATGATATTTAATAATTTCTTCAAAAACATTGAATTCATCATGGAAGCTAAACCCTAAATATCTAATTTTCCCTTCTCTTCTTAATTCTTCACACATATCAATAATATGATAATCTTTGATCTTTTGCCATTTCTTAGCATCTAATGCATGTAATAAATAGAAATCAACATACTCAACATCTAATCTTTTCAATTGTGACTCAAATAACTCTCTTGCTTCTTCTTGACTATGAATATTCCATACAGGTAACTTTGTTGCAAGTTTAAAACTTTCTCTATTATACTTCTTTAATACTCTTCCCACAAATGGTTCACTATCCCCATTATGATAAGGATAAGCAGTATCAATATAAGTCACACCACTCTCAATAGCCAAATCAAGCATCTTTTCCGCTTCCACTTCTTCAATATTTCCTTTCTCATCTAAAGGAAATCTCATACAACCAAATCCCAATAAAGAAGCTTCAATTCCTAACTTATCAAATTTTCTATTTTCCATAACTCATCCTCCATATCTATAATAAGTATAAGATAATTCTAAATAAAAAGATATATTCTTTCTTAAATTGAAAACATTTTTAATATCGACATTATTTGATTATATGATAATTTTATGATACACTCAACATAAGGAAGTGGTTTTATGTTAAAAAATAACAAAAAAGGATTTACTTTAATTGAAATAATAGTTGTTGTAGTGATATTGGCAGTTCTTATGGCTGTTGCAGTACCATCAGTTTTGAAGTACATAGATACTGCTCAAGAAGCTCCTGCTTTAACTGAAGCACATGCTATTGTAACAGCAGCACAAAAGAAAGTGATTGAAAAATATTCTCAAACAAGAGACGAAAATGTTACTTTAGATGATAATGACAATAAATGGATAGAAGAATTTGTAGGCGAAGGCGGAACTGTTCAAGGATCTATCACCGTCACAAACAAAGAAGTAACCAGACTTTTATATCAAGCATCCAATGGCTTGCTTGTCCTTTATGAGAATCAAGAATACAAAATATTAGATGAAGAAGCTTTTGATATAAACACAGTTTCTGGTTATCTTAGATATCTACAAAAATTAGCTTCAGATAAGGAATTAGATAAAATTACAAATGGCAATGCTAACGAAATTGCTAAAAACAGAACAAAATCGCTACAAAAAGAATTCTATGAGTCTAATGGAAATAAATATCCAACTCTTACTAATGACGAAAAAAAGATGTTAACTTCAAGACTTTATAAAGATGTCGATACTCTTTGTTGGAAACCTCTATATGATACAAATGGAGGAATAGTCTTAATTGCTGATATAAAAACTGCTAAAGGGGAGGCCATTGGTGCTGGTCAAGGTCCACTTATATATTATAATAATGAATATTATTATCATAGACATAGTGCAGCACAATCTAATCAAGCAACTTCGACCCACATTAAAGAATCTCAATTCATTTTGAACGAGGAATGGGTAAAGGTTTCATAACCATTTTATATTTGATCAATATTATAGTGAGTTTTTGTATAATAAATTTTTGTTATTATGTTCATTAGATAAATTACTTAATTATCCAAATACACATTCAATTTAAATGTTAATTTGTTGTATACAAAAAACAGTTAAGAACTTTGCTCCTTACTTAATTTCAAGTAAATACAAATAAACAAGTTTTCAAATCCAATAAATACTTCCTTTTTAATTTTTGCTTTTAAGTAAGGAAAAATCTGTTCTTTTATCTGTATTTTATTTACTGATATAATTATTTCCCTTGACATAGAGTTAACTCCAAGTGCTACAATGTAGATAAAGAGGAGAAGGAGGAAATATATGGAAAAATCAAAAGTGTATTATTGTGATATGCATACAGGAAGAATGAATCTTCCTGAAAAATTAAAGTATTTAATGAAGAAAGCAGGATTTGAAAATATTGATTTTACTGATCAATATGCTGCTATTAAGATTCATTTTGGTGAACCAGGAAATTTAGCATATTTAAGACCAAACTATGCTAAGGTTGTTTGTGATTATGTGAAGGAATTAGGTGGTAAAGCATTTTTAACTGATTGTAATACTTTATATGTTGGTGGGAGAAAGAATGCATTGGATCATTTAGATAGTGCATATATGAATGGTTATAATCCATTTCAAACTGGTGTTCATACAATTATTGCTGATGGATTAAAAGGTACTGATGAGGCATTAGTTCCTGTTGACGGTGAATATGTCAAAGAAGCTAAGATTGGACAAGCTATTATGGATGCTGATATTGTGATTTCCTTAAGTCACTTTAAAGGACATGAATTAACTGGTTTTGGTGGTGCTATTAAAAATATTGGTATGGGTTGTGGCTCTCGTGCTGGTAAAATGGAAATGCATAGTGCTGGGAAACCATCTGTTGATCAAGATTTATGTATTGGATGTGGTCAATGTATTAAGATTTGTGCTCATGATGCACCAAGTATTACTGACCGTAAAGCAACTATTGATCATGATAAATGTGTAGGTTGTGGTAGATGTATTGGTGTTTGTCCTAAAGATGCAATTGAAGCAAGTATGGATGAAGCTAATGACATTTTGAATTGTAAAATGGCTGAATATACAAAAGCTGTTGTAGATGGAAGACCTTGTTTCCATATTTCTTTAGTTATTGATGTTTCACCATATTGTGATTGCCATAGTGAAAATGATATTGCAATTGTTCCCGATGTTGGTATGTTTGCATCATTTGATCCTGTCGCTTTAGATCAGGCTTGTGCTGATGCAGTGAACAAACAACCTGCTATTGCGAACAGTTTATTAGATAAACATGGACATGATCATCACGATCATTTTACTGATGTTTCTCCTGAAACAAATTGGAAATCATGTTTAGAACATGCAGAAAAGATTGGTATTGGAACAAGGAAATATGAATTAATTGAAGTGAAGTAGAAAAAAGATTCAGAACCTATTAGGTTTTGAATCTTTTACTTTGTATAATGATAATGATTATCTTTGGAAACATCCTTTTCTAAAGGTGTTGATAATGATGCCAATCCTACATCACCAGGTACACGATATGTAATTCTTGCAACAAGATATCCATCTTCTGCTTTCATAATACGATAATCTGGAATTAATCCTGATTTCTCTGATTCACCAGTTGATTTGTTTTCAATTTCTATTCCAACTTCTAATCCAACAAAAAAATCTTGAATACTTCCAGCATGAACAGTTATTTTTTCAATTTGTCCCTCTTCAGTAAAGCTACTATCTGTATATAATCTTTGTTCAGCTAAATATGCTTCTTTTGCGACTTCAAAATAATCATCTGAATTTGATTTGACTTTAAATATAGATTGTGTTGATTCATAACTTTTCAATGTAGGATCGTCTTTAATAATTTGCTGCATTTTTTCAACAAGATGAACTGCCTGTTCTCTCATTTCGCTATCAATATTTGCTTGAACCTGTGAATCTTCTTTATATGTTGTACAAAATAATTCAATTGGTATTTTATTTTCTACTGATATAATCGTCATATGTCCATCTTTATTAATCAAATAGTTTTCATCCAATGTACTTCCTTCATTAATTACAATAATATACTTTGCTTTTGAACCTTTATATAAAGTTATTGCTATTGTTCCATTCTGTTCAACTTCTTGTGGTGAAAAAACCGTTTCTTTTCCATCTTCTTCAACAGTTACTGTACCGTTTTCTACAGTAACTTCATAAAGATTATCTCCTCTATTATAAGTTTGCCAATTTCCTCTCATACTTCCAACAACATTGTAGTAAGAAATACCATTTCCTCTATCTCCATAAGTTGCTACATAAACTTTCTGTTGTCCATCTATATCATAATATGTCACTAAATTACAATCACTTGTAATCCATTTTGTCTCTATATCTAAATCTCTATTCGCACTCATTTCATTTGATTTCTTACCAAAACAAAGAAATGTATAATGATAATCTTGTAATTTCCCTGTTTCTTTGTTTTGTTTCATAACTAACTGTGATGATAGATTTGGAGAGAATGAGTATATTGTTTTATGATTTGATAACATATCACTGATAATAAATGTTAAACCAATAACAGATATACTAGAAATCATTAATATGAGTATATATTTTTTATTCATTTTTACTTTATTTATCATAAACATCAATGCAATAAAAATGATAATCATCATAATAACTGTTGCTTCAAATGCATTAAAAATATATTCAAAACCCAATCTTTTTAAAATAAACTGATAACCTATTTCTATACATCCTAATTGAGTCATACATATACTCAATATAATCATTATTGACCATTTATATTTATCATAACTTTCTACTATATGATTTTGAGTACACTGCATATAAGGTTTTATAGATGTATAATCCTGAGTATCTATAAAAAGCAAATTTCGTCCTACTCTCAAAATGGTAAAAGAATCACCCAAAACAACCTGATGAATATCTGTATAAAAATACTTACTTTCTCCATGCACTCCTGAATAAACAATACCATATTCATCATATGTATACCTTGCATCAAATTCTTGAAACGATGCATATTTTACTTTTTTAAATAATATTGGTAAAAGAATAAGAATCAATCCTAAACCAGATATTATGAATCCAATAATATCCATATATCTTCCAATATATTTATTTATAGAATATATTGCATACCCACCCGTTATCAATAAACTCCCACAAATCAATACGATCATCAATATAATTCTCTTTTGATAATAAAGATTGTTCATAAACTGTTTATACAAAGACTTATCAACATGAAACATCTGATATGTTTTTTCTTCTCTTATGACATGTTCCTCATTATCCTGTCCATCTAATAATTCATCAACTGTTACATCTAATGCCTTTGCTAAATCTTTTAAAATAGAAACATCCGGTATCCCTCCACCCGTCTCCCATTTAGAAATAGCTTTATTTGTCATCATCAGAATATCAGCTAATTCTTGCTGAGTCATTCCTTTTTGTTTTCTTTTATATGCTATATACTTTCCTATTTTTACACTATCCATATTCGTTCCTCCTGCTTATTGTCATTATACAAAAAGCAACTTTTATAGCAACATACATCCCGTTGATTGCTTCTACGTTGCGTAGATTATAATCAAATCAACCATATATGAAAATACAAACGAGATTTTTTCCTCGCTTGCATCATTAATCTTCTTGTATTTCTTGCACAGATTTTCTGTAATTCTTCAACATAGAGTTAATAGTTCTTTTTGTCATGAATTTTGCATTCACAATTTCATCTTCACCAAAGTTTTTCGTTGGATTGACACCATCTTTCAGTTTTTCATCAAAAGAACCAAATAAAACTTCCATATGACCATCATCAAGTTCTTTCATTTCTGCTGAAATGACTTTATGATATGTTTTACTTTTATATTCCATGACAAATATCTTTGGAAATTCACATTCCAATACTTTATATGTTGCCTTATTAACAACTGTTTGATGTTTTTTCATAGGTAATTTTGTTGAAAATGAAAATCCCTTTACAATATCTTCATCCTTTAAATCTTTATTTTTAACACTTTTATATTGATTTTTAAAATCTTGAATAACTGCATTATAAAACTCTTCCTGTATACATTTTAAAACAATCTTTTCTTTTTTCATCTTTCCCTCCATCTTGAATCACAATTCAAACCTCTTTGTTTATATATTTATTATAGTTGATAAAAAGATATTATTCAATTGAATATAGTTAAATAGAAAAAACAGGAGCATCTCCTGTTTATAAATCTATATTGTTTCCTATAGTCGCAACCATTACGGCTTTAATCGTATGCATTCTATTTTCTGCTTCATCAAAGACAACAGATTGTTTTGATCTAAAGACTTCATCTTCAACTTCTCTAATATCAATACCTTGTTCATTCTTTGATTGAGCAACTTCTGTTTCAAAGTCATGATATGATGGTAAACAATGCATAAATAATGTTGATTCTTTACCAGTTTTCTTCATCATTTCAGCAGTCACTTTATATGGTGATAACATTTCTACTCTTGGTTTATATAAACTTTCATCTTCACCCATACTTACCCAGATATCTGTATAAATGACATCAGCATCTTTGACAGCTACATCAACATCATCTAATACCTCAAGTTTTCCACCTGATTTTTCTGCTTCACTTTGGCAATATGCTAATACTTCTGGATCAATCTCTAAATCTTCAGGACCTAAGCATACAAAATGCATACCCATTTTTGCTGCTCCATACATTAATCCATAGCACACATTATTTCTAATATCTCCTGTAAAAACAAACTTCACTTCATTTAATGGTTTATTAAGATGTTCTTCAATAGTCATAAAGTCAGCTAATGTTTGAGTTGGATGATCAACATCAGTTAAGCCATTCCATACAGGTACTCCTGAATATTTCATTAAATCTTCTACAGTTTCTTGTTTAAATCCTCTAAATTCAATTCCATCATACATTCTTCCAAGAACTTTAGCAGTATCTTCAATAGATTCCTTTTTACCCATCTGTGAATTGCTTAAGAAAGTGACATGCCCACCTTCATCTAAAGCAGCTACTTCAAAAGCACATCTTGTTCTTGTAGATGTTTTCTCAAACAATAGAACAATGTTTTTTCCCTCTAATGTTTTACCAATTCTTCCTGCCTTTTTTGCTTTCTTTAACTTATGAGCTAAATCTAATAAATATCTAATTTCTTCTTGGGAATAATCTTTTAAAGTTAAAAAACTTCTATTCTTTAAATTAGTCATAATACCTCCTTATCTTTGAAACATTGTTCCAATACCTTCTTTAGAAAGCATTTCTATTAAAATAGAGTGTGGAATTCTTCCATCAATAATGACTGCTTTTTTTACTTTTTGGCGAATAGCACGAACACAGCAATCGACTTTCGGAATCATCCCACCACCAATAATACCTTTATCAATAAGACTCTTCACTTCATAAACATGAACAAGTGGAATGAGTGTTGATTCATCATCTTTATCTGCTAATAAACCAGGTATATCACTAACCAAAATCATGTTTTCTGCACCTAATGCTCCAGCAATTTCAGCTGCTGCAGTATCAGCATTAATGTTATAGGTATGACCTTCTTCATCAGTTCCCACACTTGCAATAACTGGTATATAACCTTTATCAAGTAAATCAAAGATAATATGTGGATTGATTTGATCAACATCTCCAACATATCCTAAATCATCATCACATTCATGTTTTTTCGCAACGATCAATTGATTATCAATTCCACTAATCCCTACAGCATTTCCACCTCGCTGCATGATTAACTTTACCAAATCTTTATTTGTCTTTCCTGCTAATACCATTTGAACAACATCTATTGTTTCATCATCAGTATATCTTAAACCATTAATAAACTTTGTTTCCTTGTTCATCTTCTTTAATGTTCCATTGATTTCAGGTCCACCTCCATGAACAAGAATCACTTTCACACCAATTTCTGATAATAAAACAACATCTTTAATAACATTCATCTTTAATTCTTCATTAATCATGGCATTCCCACCATACTTAATGACAACGATTTTATTATTATATTTTTGAATATAAGGCAAAGCCTGTGATAAAATCTCTGCCTTCACTATTGAATTTTTATCCATATATAATCCCTCTAAGTTCTATAATCGCCATTAATCTTGACATAATCATATGTTAAATCACAGCCCCATGCTGTCGCAGAACTTGATCCGTCATGAAGATTAATTAAAATGTCTATTTCATCTTCACTTAATATTTTTAGCGCTTCATTTTCATCAAATAGATATCCCCTACCATTTTGACAAACAAGAATCTGCCCAGTGTGACTTGCAAGTGAGACTTCTATTTTATCAACATCATAATTTGCATCACAATACCCAATAGCACATAAGATGCGTCCCCAATTGGCATCTTTACCAAACATGGCCGCCTTGAATAGTGAACTTGTGATAACTGATTTTGCAACAATTTTAGCATCTTTAACTGTACAGGCATTTTCAACATGACATGTAAGTAGCTTTGTCGCCCCTTCACCATCTTTTGCAATACCTTTTGATAAACTTGTACAAATAGACATCAATGCTTCTTTAAAGATTTCATAATTTCCATCTTTTTCAATAATCTGATGATTGCCTGCCAACCCATTAGCCATCACACTCAACATATCATTAGTAGATGTATCACCATCAACACTGACCATATTAAATGTATCATCAACAACTTCATGGACAACTTCATTTAATATTTCCTTGGAAATATTTACATCAGTTGTCACAAAAGCTAACATTGTTGCCATGTTCGGATGAATCATACCACTACCCTTCGCAATTGCACCAATATGACAAGTCTTACCATCTAATTCAAATTCAACTGCATATTCTTTTTTTACTGTATCAGTTGTCATAATTCCTTCACAGGCATCTGAACTTCCGTTGTCTTGAAGAACTTGAACCAACTCTGTCATATGATTTTCAAATGGTGTAATATCTAACGGTTGTCCAATCACGCCAGTAGATGCAACAATAATATCATTTTCATTGATATTAAGTTCTTTTGCACATAAAGCACAGACTTTATTTGCAATCTCTTCTCCATCAGGATTACATGTATTGGCATTACCACTATTACAAATAATCGCTTTGGCTTCTCCATTTAATAAATGTTGTTTTGTAACAGCAATCGGTGCTCCTTTAACTTTATTTAAAGTATATGTGCTGGCTGCATGACACATGACATCACTAACAATCAACGCAAGATCTTTTTTTGATTTATTTTTTCTTATCCCACAGTGTATCCCTGCTGCCTTAAATCCCAAAGGTGCACATACACCTCCTTGTATCTCTTTCATATTCTTTCCCCCTAGAAAGATGGTGGAACCATCTTTAAACCTTTTGTTTCTTCAATTCCATACATAATATTCATATTTTGAATAGCCTGCCCTGCAGCACCTTTAACCATATTATCAATTGTTGAAACAACAATGACCTGATGATATCTTTTTTCATAATGTAAAGAAATATCACAGAAATTAGAATATTTCACGAACTTCAAATCAGCAACTTTTCCATTATCTAAGACTCTTACAAAATATTCCTGATCATAAGAATCATGATATGCTTTCACGACATCATCAAAAGTGACATCTTCTTTTAAAGATACAACGATTGTTGAAACAATACCACGATTAACAGGCAATAAATGAGGAATAAATGTCACATGGATATTCTGATTTGCCATTTTTGATAATTCCTGTTCAATTTCAGGTGTATGACGATGGGTTCCTAATTTGTAAGGATGAAATGATTCATTACATTTTGGAAAATGTGTATCTTCACTTAATGTCTTTCCTGCCCCTGTTGTTCCTGATTTTGAATCTATTACAAAATCATTGTTTTTATTCATCTGTTTTTTTAATAAAGGATATAATCCTAAAGTAATTGATGTTGGATAACATCCTGGATTTCCAATCAGTGTCGCTTCCTTTATTTTTTCACGATTGACTTCACTTAAGCCATAAACTTGTTTTTGATGAAGTATTTTTTCATGATAATCTAAGTTATACCATTCCTGATAATCCTTTTCTTCATCTAGTCTAAAGTCAGCTCCAAGATCAATGAATTTTTTATTATGTTCATCACAATACTTTGCATATTTTTCACTTAAACCATGAGGTAATGAAGCAAAGATCATTTCTGATTTTTCAAGAACATCTTCATCAGTGACACATACCATATCACAGATTCCATAAAATGATGGATAAATATCTGAAATAGGCTGTCCAACATAACTTCTTGCTCCAAGAGCTACAATTTCCACTTCATCATGATTTAATAATAATCTTAATAGTTCCGCACCAGCATATCCACTGGCACCAATAATTCCTACTTTTATCATAATGCTTTCACCTTCTCTTGCATTTTTATGATTGCTTTTTTGACTGCAACTGGTGATGGTCCACCGTCAACTTGACGATTATGGACACATGTGTCTAATGAGATAGCTTCATAAATAGAATCTTCAAAAGTATTATCATACTTTTTATAAATTTCTAATGGTAATGTTTCTAAAACCAAGTCATGATCAATGCAATATGCGACTAATTCTCCAGTTGTTTTATATGCATCTCTAAAGGCTTTCCCATGTTTAACAAGATAATCTGCACAATCAGTTGCATTGATAAATCCTTTGGCTGCAAATTCTCTCATTCTTTCAGTATTCACTTTCATTGTTTTTAGCATATCTGTAAAGACCGGTAAACAAAGTTTGACTGTATCAATGGCATCAAATAATGCTTCCTTGTCCTCTTGCATATCCTTATTATAGGCAAGTGGTAAACCTTTCATCATTGTGAGTAGTGTGGCAACATCACTGATGACTCTAGCACTTTTACCTCTGACAAGTTCAGCAATATCTGGATTTTTCTTTTGTGGCATAATGCTTGAACCAGTTGCATAAGCATCATCTAACTCCACATATTTAAACTCCCAAGAACACCACAAAATCATTTCTTCACTGAATCTTGATAAATGCATCATAATGAGTGCCAAAGCATTCGCAAATTCGATTGCATAATCACGATCACTGACACCATCTAATGAGTTATCAGTGACATCACTCATTCTTAATTGCTCAGCTACATAAATTCTATCAATTGGATAGGTCGTTGTAGCCAAAGCCCCTGAACCAAGTGGTGAAACATTCATTCTTTCGTAACAGTCATCTAATCTTGTAATATCACGATAGAACATTTGTGCATATGCCATTAAGTGGTGAGCAAATGTTATGGGCTGAGCACGTTGTAAATGTGTATATCCACACATAATTGTTTCTAGATGCTTTGATGATTGTTCAATAATAACATTGATCAAATCAATCAGCATATCTTTAATATCTTTCATTTCATCACGTGTATATAATCTTAAATCAAGTGCAACTTGATCATTTCTTGATCTGGCAGTGTGTAGTTTTTTACCACTGACTGGATATTTCTTTGTCAGTTCACTTTCAATAAACATATGAATATCTTCAGCATTAGGATCAAATAACAATTCTCCAGTTTCTAAATCATGTAATATTTCATTTAACCCTGTTAAGATTTCATTTAAACTTTGTTCATCAATGATTTCTTGTTTTGCAAGCATTTTGGCATGTGCCTGACTCCCCATAATATCATGTTTATACATCCTTGCATCAAATGAAAGAGATGAATTAAATGCATTCACATTTTCATTGATTTCTTTTTTAAATCTTCCTGCCCATAACGCCATATTCTTCACACCCCTATTTATTTCTTTTTTGATCTAATAAAGCTTTCACTTTAATTGGTAAACCATATAAGTTAATGAATCCTTGTGAATCCATTTGATTATAATCTTCATCTTCTCCAAATGAAGCTGTTTGTTCACTATATAAAGTATCTGGAGAACTCATACCTGCATTTGTAATATTTCCTTTATATAATTTCAATTTAATTTCCCCATTAACTGTTTTTTGTGTTTCATCAATAAATGCTAATAAAGCTTTTGTTAGTGGTGTATACCATTGACCATTATATAATATATCAGCTAATTTCAATGACACTTGTTGTTTAAAATGTTGTGTTTCTTTATCTAAAGTGATTTCTTCTAAATCAGCATGTGCTTTATAAAGAATTGTTCCACCTGGTGTTTCATAAACACCTCTTGATTTCATACCTACTAATCTATTTTCTACCATGTCAATAATTCCAATTCCATTAGCTCCACCAAGATCATTTAACTTTAAGATAAGATCAACACCATTCATTTTCTCTCCATTTAATGCAACTGGTTCACCTTTTTCAAATGTTAGTGTAATATATGTTGGTGTATCAGGTGCTTGTTCTGGTGTCACACCCATTTCTAAAATCTTATCATACATTGGTTCGTTTTGTGGATCTTCTAAGTCTAATCCTTCATGAGATAAATGCCATAAGTTTTTATCTTTTGAATAGTTTGTTTCTCTGTTGATTTTTAATGGAATATTTCTTGCTTCTGCATATTCAATTTCATCTTCTCTACTCTTTAATTCCCAAGTTCTCCATGGGGCAATGATATCCAATTCTGGAGCAAAAGCTTTGATTGTTAATTCAAATCTGACTTGGTCATTTCCTTTACCAGTACATCCATGACAAATGGCATCTGCACCTTCTGCTTTTGCGATATCTACTAATTTCTTTGCAATAATTGGTCTTGCAAGTGACGTTCCAAGTAAGTATTTTCCTTCATACATAGCATTTGCTTTAACTGCTGGAAAGATAAAATCATTCACAAATTCTTCTTTACAATCTGCACAATAATATTTAGATGCTCCAGTTGCTAAGGCTTTGGCTTCTAATTCTTCAAGTTCATCTGCCTGACCAACATCTCCTGCGACTGCAATAACTTCACAACCGTAGTTTTCTTTTAACCATGAAATAATAATTGATGTATCTAATCCCCCTGAATAAGCTAATACGACTTTTTTATATTGTTTCTTTTCCATAATATTTTCTCCTCTTTCTTATTTATTTTTATCGTTTATCTTTTATGAATATAATCTCCCTAATCGCCGCATCTCAATCACCCCTTCTAAAACAAAAACGTCTCCGGAAAAATCCAGAGACGTATATATACGCGGTACCACTCTCGTTGTTAGAATATCTAACCACTCTTGCCTTTAACGCAGGTGACGTTCCATTATACTTATGTTCCAATGGACTCTCACGGGGGCGGTTCATTCATTTCCACTTGGTAACCTTCCACTCTCTGTTACCTCGCTTGAAGCGTTCAATAAATTACTCTTCCCGATCAACGATTTGATTTTTAACTTGCGTTTATCATACAGTGATAGCCATTTTTTGTCAACACTTTTTCTTATATTTTTTGAAAAAGGCAAAATTATTTTATGTTATTTATCCAAATCACAATTTTAATCCTCTAAAAATATTTTTATTGATACAATAGTTTGTTAATAGCAAATCACCTTTGTGATATAATTAAAGAGAATAAAGGAGTGTATCCATAATGAAAGTTTTATATGTTACAGATTTACATGGCGATAAAAATAAATACAATAAAATTTTAGAAGTTTCTATTAAGGAAGATATAAAAGTTATTATTAATGGTGGGGATATGCTTCCAAAGCAATGTAATAGACATAAGGAGCAGCCTCTTTTTATGAATAACTTCTTAAAAGATTATTTTATCCAATTACAAAAACACCATATTACTTATCTTGCAATGTTAGGAAATGATGATTTATTAGCATTTGATGATCTATTTGAAGAACTCTGTTCTCAGTTTGATAATGTTTATAACATAGCCAATAAAAAGATTTTATTCATGAATATGAGTTTATTGGAATGAACTTTATTTTAGATCATCCTTTTGGCTGTAAAGATAGAGTTGTCACTGAAGACCACTATATCCCTCAACAGCAATTCAGTCTTGTTGCTGGAACTTCTCATAAATATGGTTATGATGAGATTTATAATTGGTTATCCTATTCACAAAATTATTTGCCACATATGTGTGATCTTTTAAATAATTTACCAAAACCACATAATCCCCACAAAACAATCTATATCATGCACATGCCTCCTGCTGGATTAAGATTAGGACAATTGTTTTATCAAGATTTAGATATTGGTTCAATAGATATCTATGAATTCCTTAAACAACAACAGTCATTACTTTCTTTACACGGACATATACATGAATGTCCTGATACAGAAAAAGGCAAACGGATTAATCAAATTTTAAACACCACTTGTATTCAACCAGGACAAACAGAACTTTTTGATACACATATGATATACGCTTTGCTTGATTTACAAAACAAAGAATATAGACGTTATGTTATTGGAGTATAGTTATTGGATAATTTTTAAGAAAAAATTCTATTGACCAAAAATGAATATTTTTTGATTTTGGTCAATAATAATGATACACTATAAATAGAAAAGGTGGTTAAAGTATGAAATTAATTGAAAGAACATTTTATTTAAATCAATTAAAAAGTATTCAAGGTACACCAGATATTAAAGTTATTACTGGGGTGCGAAGATGCGGAAAATCAAAACTTTTAGTTTCATACATGGACTGGATAGATAAAAACGATAATAACGCTAATATTATCTATATAAACATGCAAGAAACTGAAAATGAATTTTTATTAGAATATCATGCATTACATGAATACATTTTAAAACATTATGATGCCACAAAAAATAATTACTTATTTATAGATGAGGTTCAATTATGTCATCAATTTGAAAAAGCGATTAATAGTATTCATACAAAAGAAATATATGATATCTATGTTACAGGATCAAATGCCTTTTTACTGAGTAGTGATTTAGCTACACTTTTCACTGGTAGAACATTTATTATTGAAGTATATCCATTCTCTTTTAAAGAATTTCTATTGTATTTCAATAGAACAGATTATGACCAAGCTTTTAATGATTACTTAAAAATTGGTGGGTTTGCTGGTTCTTATCTGTATCAAGATTTAGACCAAAAATATAATTACTTACAAAGAGATGTTTACGACATAATTGTAACGAGAGATATAGTTACTAAATACAAAATTAGAAATAAAGGTTTATTTGAAAACTTAACTCATTTTCTTATAGATAATATTTCTAATTTATCTTCTGCAAGAAACATAGTTCATTATCTAAGTAGTCATAAAAACAAAGCAAGTCATAACACAGTAATAAATTATATTAATTATTTGTGCAATGCTTTTGTCTTTTATGAAGTGAAAAGATTTGATTTGAAAGGAAAAAAATATTTGTCTACTGAACAAAAATTTTATTTAGTGGATCATGCAATTAAATATGCTATTTTAGGTACTAAAAATCAAGACTTAGGAAGAATACTAGAAAACATAGTCTATATGGAATTAAAAAGAAGAGGATACGAAATATATATTGGTAAACTTTATAAAAAAGAAATTGATTTTGTAGCTATCAAAAGAAATGAACAAATATATATTCAAGTTTCAACATTTTTAGATAATGAAAGTACAATGAAAAGAGAACTAGATCCATTATTAAATATAAAAGATGGATATCCTAAAATGATAATTGCTAGAACTCATCAAGAACAATATTCTATTGAAGGTATCAAAGTTATTGATATTGCAGATTGGCTCATTAATGATTCACTTTCTTCAAATTAAAAATGAATTATGTTTGTAACCAATTAAGCAAATAAAATACCATGCAAGTAAAAATTCTATTGACCAAAAATGAATATTATTCAATTATGGTCAATAGAAACAATATATTCCCTTGTGTTTTACACTTGCATAAGTGAAAAGAGGTCTCACTCCTTAATTTATAAAGAGTTGTACCTCTTTTTTATTTAAAATCTATCTTTTCATCCATGTTTTACCTTGATTAGTAGATATATACATAATATATCTATCTTCAATAGCATTCATATGTTTATAGATTTTTAAATAGACTTTATTATCCTGTATGTAAGGAATGGTGAAATAATCATAATCATCATTGTCAGTTACCTTCACCTCTTTGAAAGACTTTCCACCATCTTGTGTTCTATATAAATGAGAATAATCTCCTTGAGCACGTGTCATCTTAATAAAACCAACCGATTCATTGATAAAACCAATTTCTGGAGACGTTCCTATTTCTGTATGAAATGGATTATTATTCCAATATATCCAGTTTTTTCCACCATTTGTTGTTTTATCTAAAACATAGAAATAACTTCCCGTTGCCCCGTCTGTGCAACGCAAACGATATCCAATATTTTTATCAATATAATACTCTGCTTCAACTAATCCATCACCTGCTTCTTTTCCAATTCTTTTATCTGGTTTAAGCGTTTGAGCGGAAGATGTATCATCGGAATCATGAGTTTGTGGTTGTTCTATGACTTGATGATCAGACTCAATTTTTTCTGGTGTCACTTTTATATATGAAGATGATAGTTCATAATACAATGATTCTGCATCGCTTTTTGAAGAAACAAATTCAACTGTATAAGCTGTTTGTGGAAATGTTATTGTTCTTAATTTTTCTACAAATGTCTGCCATGAAGGATATTGGTCACTTTCTTCGCCATATGATACATTAGATATTTTCACATGAATTTGACTTGTATAATACTCTAAATGATATATGTACTTATTGAGATAAAGCAAATCTAAAGAAAATGACTGAATTCTATTAGAATTATCGCATGTCAAATGGCTATGGTATAAATCCACGTCTTTACCATCAACAATATCTTGTACTTTTTGATCAATGATTTTAATACCCTTTTCATTCATCATGATTTTTGATACATCAAACGTATCATCATATTCTTGGGCTTTGAATTCATTCTTGACTGCAGAAATATCCTGTATTCCATAAGCAAATAAACATGTACTTATCACTATCAATAAGATTCCTAAAATTTTCTCGATTTTATATGGAAACAAATGAAATTCAACGGTTATTTTTTGTATCGAGAAAATGATACACGCTATAATCCATACAAGCAATCCCAATGCAAAAAGAATAACACATCCTAAAGCCACAACAAAATCATAACTATTCCCATAAACTTGTAATTTTAAAAATGTGTACAAACAATATATAAATATCAGATATATACATACAAAAATAATATTGATTAAATTCTTACCAAATAATAATACTCGCTCTTTCATAACATTATCTATTCCTTTCATTCCTATATTCAGTCAGATAAGCCGTTAATAATATAAAGAAAGATTGAAGTACATGACTAGATATATAATTGGATTCAAAGAACCCATTAATATGGGAGAAATCTACAATTTCTTTAAATGAATAATCCGTATTCATCAAATTATATGATAACAATATAGATTTATCATAATTATTGCTGATAACTGATGAATCAGAGTGTTCAAAGATTTGATCTAACCAGAACCCTGTTAAAGATATAATAAACACCATATCTGCTAAATGATATGTCTTTTCAATCAAAGAATATTCTGCATCTCTATCTACTTCATAAACAACAATATCAAAAGAACGCATCATTTCACAAAACAGATTTGCTGATGAAAAACCATGCAAGCCTGTATACACAACGACTTTTTGACACTCTGATAACTGCTTAGCAATACGACTGATTTGTTGATGATCAAAAAGGATAAATAAAGATTCATAGAGTTCTTGTGTTGACTGTGTAAAATAATTATAGAAATCTTTTGGATTATGACAGATATGATTATCTAAAATATTTTTAGTGAGTCCTGGGAATTTAACAATTGTTGCCTCTTCTTTAATTTGAGAGAAACCTAGATATCCTAATTTTTTGCAAAACTTCGTTACTGTTGATGGCGTGGTATTAGATAAATAAGCAATCTGTTCAATGGACACATCTGGAAATTCCGATAACTTATCTAACATCACTTTCGCAATAATAAAGTTTGTATCAAATTTCTTAATATTAAAAAGATATTCTGTCAAACGCACCTGTAAAGTTAAACTACTATAACGCTCCATAATACACTCCCCTTTTCACCCTTATTTTATCACACTTTTCAAGTATAGCATATGTGCAAGATGAAAGCATTTTCCAAAAGTGGAAAATGAAATGCTTTGCGTATTCATGACACTATACATATAATGAAGTCAGTTGTTAATCATGATAAACACTAAAAATCAAATAAGGAGAGAGTATTTATGAATAAACTTACAAAGATTTTAGAAACAACGCTCATTCCTGTTATGAACAAAATTTCTAATCAAAGACATCTCGGTGCTGTTCGTGACGGGCTTATTGCGACAATTCCATTAACTATTATTGGGGCAATATTTTTATTAATTCCAACATTCCCTTGGCCACAATCTTATGTGCAATTTATGGCTGATAGTCCTAAAATTGTATCAGTATTAATGATACCATTTCAATTAACATTAGGTCTATTATCAGTTTATGTATCTTTTGGTATTGGTTTAAAATTAGCTAAATCTTATGGATTTGATGGTTTAGCAGGTGGTATTTCTGCAACACTCACATTCTTTACAACAATTGGCTTTACAGCTTTAGAAGAAGGATCTTTTCTAAGTACAGCATACTTAGGTGGAGAAGGTATGTTTACAGCTATTATTTCTGCTATTTTTGCAGTTGAAATTATTCATTTATGTGAAAAATTAAATTGGAAAATTAAATTACCTGCTTCTGTTCCACCGAATGTAGGAAGTAGTTTTGATTCATTAATTCCTATTACAATTTCAGTGACATTAATGGCAATTATTGTTCATTGGTTTGGTTTTGATATTAATCAGTTAATTTCTACTATTATTACACCATTATTAGGAGCATCATCAGACTCTATTTTCTTACCATTAATTTATGTCACTTTAACAGCATTAATGTGGTTTGTTGGTATTCATCCCGCTGTTTTAGCAGCCGTATTAACTCCAATTTGGATGGTAAATTCTACAGCTAATATGGCGGCTGTCGTTGCAGGAACTCCAATTCCTCATATTGGAGTGCAACCATTTATCTTTACATTCTTGTGGATTGGTGGTGGTGGTGGAACACTAGCACTGTGTCTCTATATGTGTTTTTCAAAGAGTCAATCTTTAAAGAGTTTAGGACGTTTAAGTATTGTTCCAAGTATCTTTAATATTAATGAACCAATCCTATTCGGTGTTCCTATTGTCTTAAATCCAATATTAATCATTCCATTCTTATTAGGCCCAATTATTTGTACAATTATTACTTATATCGCTTTTACATCTGGGTTAGTTCAAGGTATGGGGTATCCACTTGCTGCTGCATGGAACTTCCCTTCATTTATCGCAGGACCATTATGTACTGCTCATTGGAGTGGTGCTGTATTAGTTATTATTAACTTTATTGTTTATTGTCTTGTATATTATCCATTTTTTAAAGTATTTGAAAAAAGAACATTAGAAGAAGAAGGAGGATTAGAAAATGAAGTACAATAAATTTGAATTTCCTAAAGATTTTCTATGGGGTGGAGCAGTTGCTGCTAACCAATTAGAAGGTGCTTATGATGAAGGTGGTAAAGGATTATGTATTGCTGATATTAATGAATTTAAAGGTGATTTACCACCAGAAAAAAGATCTAATAAAGAATTAAGTACAAAAGAAGTAGAGGATTTATTAAATAAAAAAGATGGGAATTTTCCTAAAAGATTAGGTATTGATTTCTATCATACTTATAAAGAAGATATTGCTTTATTAGCGGGTATGAAAATCAAATCTTTTAGAACATCTATTAACTGGGCAAGAATCTTTCCTAATGGTGATGATGAATTACCAAATGAAGAAGGTTTAAAATTCTATGATGATCTCTTTGATGAATTATTAAAATATGGTATTGAACCATTAATTACCTTATCTCATTATGAAATGCCATTAAATATTGCCTTAAAATATAATGGATGGTATAACAGAAAAACAATTGATATGTTTGAAAAGTATTGTCAGGTTGTTTTTGAAAGATATAAAAATAAAGTTAAATATTGGATTTTAGTGAATCAAATTAATTTAATTACTTATGAATCATTTAATCATTTAGGCATTCCAAGTGATCGTGTTGATAATTTATTAGAAGCAAAGTATCAAGGTATCCATAATGAGTTGGTGGCTTGTGGTCGTGCCATGAAAATAGGTAGAGACATCAATCCTGAATTTAGAATAGGTGTAATGACTTATTATGGTAATGCTTTCCCTGAACAAGGAAGTTCAGAAGATATGTTAGCTGCTATTCAATATGGGCAACTGCAATATTATTATACAGATGTAGAAGTAAGAGGATATATTCCTTCATATATGTATCGTTTCTATGAAGATAATCAATTGAACATAGAAATCACACAACAAGATATTGAAGATTTAAAGAATACTGTTGATTTTGTAACATTCTCATATTATTATACTTCAAATATTAGTGCATCATCTCAAGATACAATTCCTAACAAACATATTAAGAATGCTAATGAATGGGGATGGGGTATGGATCCTGTTGGATTACGTGTTGCTTTAAATGAATACTATGATCGTTATCAGTTACCAATTATGATTACTGAAAATGGTATGGGATTCTATGAAACACTTGATGAAGATGGTCATATTCATGATGATTATCGTGTTGAATTCTTAAGAGAACATATTCTTCAAATCAAAGAAGCTATTCATGATGGTGTTGATGTGATTGGATATTATCCTTGGGGGCCTATTGATCTGGTTAGCTGTTCTTCGTCAGAAATGGAAAAACGTTATGGTTTCATTTATGTAGATTATGATAATAATCATAAGGGAACTGGAAAAAGAAGTATTAAAGATAGTTATTATTGGTATAAAAAAGTCATTGAAACAAATGGTGAAAATTTAGGATAATTCATTTCATGAAATATCAAAAAGAATTTATACAGTGCCTATTTGCGACATTTTGTGTCGCAAATAGGCACTTGTCTCTATGCTGATTGTCAGTTAGGTGCTGATAGTTTAACCGTCTTTCTTGATGGTATGAATAAAACTACGCATTTATCTATTTCTTTCATTGATCAATTTTTAATTATTATCATGTTATCGATGGCATACTTTATCAATAAACAGCATATTGGTATAAGTACTATTATCCATACTATAACCATTGGATTATTTATCTTATTAGCAAGTCAACTCATATCTCCCTTAGAGTTAACAAAACAACCTTTTATGATTAAACTCATTGGTATCCTTTTTGCAGAATTGAGTTTTGCTTTTGGATTTGCCCTTATGCAAAAATTCACTTTTGGAATGGCCACTGCAGATGCATTTATTTATGGATTGGTAGAAAAAACACATCTAAGTTATATTCAAATACATTTTATATTTGATATATTCTTTTTTACAATAGGTTTTCTATTAGGTGGAACAATTGGTATTGGAAGTATTCTTTATGTATTAACTTCTGGATGGTTAACTTACAAAATAAGAATTATAATAAATAACTATATACAGTAAAAGAAGATTTAAAATAATTGTTATAATATTATTTTAAATCTTCTATTTTTTATTTTAAATTGTTGATTAAAAATTGAACTGTTTCATCAACAAGGAGTTGTCTAGGAACTTGTGACCCTGAACCATCTGCTGCATCAAAAACATGGTCACTATTAGGGACATTTAAAACTTCTATTTTCTTAGCTGCATTGATGACTTTGTTTGTTGTTTCTTTGCTGACATACTCATCAAAACTATCAATTGCAATCATAAGTTCTCCATTATATTCAGCAATATTCTTTAATGGATCTGAATTCTTATTTTCTTCAAAGAATTTGAGACTACAGTCCACATATGGTTCTCCCCATAATTTAAATGGAGAAGAGCCTTTTTCTTTCGCTTCATTATACATCTTTTCAACCTCTTTCATGCCACCCATGAAATCAGCAAGACCATCAAGTCCAGTATTGGCTGCTGGTGCCCATAAGGCTGCTGCCTTTATCTTATCATTAAGATATAATGACGCCATTCTTCCGCCCATACTATGCCCGATTAATCCAACATGGTTTTGATCACCATTGTATTTTGATTGCATTATTTCAATAGCACTTGTTATATCATTTGTCATATTTGTAATATCATAAGCTGTATAAGGTTCCTGACTTTCGCCATTTCCTGGGAAATCAATACGAATACTTGCAATCCCATTTTCAGCAAGTTGTTTAGCTGTTGGCTCAAAATTATTACAACCATTACGTTCACCTATAAATCCATGAAGCATAACAACATAAGGATACTTATCTTCCGTTTTAGGAGTCACAACAGTGGCTGGTATCTCTGTTTTTCTTTGAGAAATTACAGTTATATCCTCACTTGTGTATTCAAAAACTTGATTTGTTTCTGGTTCTTTATTTTGGCACCCAGATATAAAAACAAACGCTAATAAACAACATAATAATAATTTTAATTTCTTCATTTTTTACCTTTCCCTCTTCTTATTTTATTGATGCTATGATATCCATTTTTTATATCATCATTTCGGCCGATATTATATGACTCCATTATTCAATTTTTATCATAACATTCAATCTATCTTTATTATAAATGTCTCATTAAATACTTAAATAGAACATTTTTCCCTTTATAAAGAGGAAATGATAACATCGTTATTAAACTTTCAATTTATAACTAAGGGCACTTATTCCAATAAAGACAACAAAGATTTCAAGACGCCCTAATAACATACCACACATTTCAATAATAAGAATAATTGCTGGTGTTTCTGGTCCTGTTAATCCAATTGATAATCCTACTGTACCTAATGCTGAAGCAAATTCAAACATTGCACTCTGTAAATCACAATTTAAGAAAAAAGTAATAAGTCCAGTTCCAATGAGAAAGATAATAAAATAAATCAAAATATAACTAAGTGTATCTTGCATGAGAGTTGCATTGATTTCTGTTTTTCCTTGGGCGCGATAATGATAAATTTTATTCACACTACGTTTTGATGAAAGTTTTTGACGAAAGGTTTTTCTTAACGTTTGAAAAGCTATATAAATACGGGTTAGTTTCATTCCTCCAGCAGTAGAACCATAACCACCACCGATTAACATTAAGATAATTAATGCAAAAACTGCAAGCGTAGGCCAGTTTTGATAAGGCATGGTTGCATATCCTGTCGTAGATAATGCAGACACAACATTAAAGATAGCAATTCTTAGACTTTCACTAAAATTGATATAGAGAGAATAACTTAACGAAACGGCAACGATAAATGTAAACACTATAGCCAAAATACTAAACAATCTTAACTCACTTATCTTGATAACCTGTTTCCATTTTCTTTTGACCATTAATAATAAAACAGCAAAATTCGTTGTTCCAATGACCATTAAGAAAATAGTCACCCACTCAATAGCAACACTTCGATAAGCACCAATACTATCAACCTGAGTAGAAAAACCACCTGTTGATAAAGAACACATAGCATGAAAAAGACTATCAAACCAATTCATTCCAAAGACATAGTAAAGAACAGAGCCAATGACCAATGATATAAAATAAATACCAAAAATCATACGAACTGTATCAATCAATCTAGGCTCTAAACGATCAGGATGTCCTTCTGCATCATATAAACTAGCAGCCTGATTCTCTTGCACAAAGAATAGAATCATCATAATAAAGCCTAATCCCCCACAAAACTGCATAAAACAACGATGAAATTGAAACAAATGATTCACTTTTGTCACATCAACAACTGATAAACCTGTTGTGGTCCAGCCACTGACCGCTTCAAATAAAGCCTGTACAAATGATAGCTGCCCACTAATCACAAATGGTAATGCTCCTAAAACAATCCCAATGAACCATGCATACAAGACAGTTAAACTTCCTTCATGAATAGAAGATCGCCAATGATTAGGAAGACGTCTTTTGGGATAACAATAACAAATCCCCAACCCTAATAGAATAGCTATGAATGCAGGAATAAGAAAGGCATAAATCTGATAAATATCTTGAGGATAGAAGACAATCGTTACTAATGGAACCAGCAATAACATTCCTATTAAAATAAGAAACTGACCATAATAATTATTACTTTTTAAAATTTGTTTCATTGTCCTGTCATCTCCCTTGTCACTTGATCTTGTACAGAAGTATCACAAATGACAATCAAAGTATCATCCTTAAGAATTCTAGTATCACCTCTTGGTACAATACCCTGATCATTTCTTAAGATATATCCAACAATGGCTTGACTAGGTATTTTTAACTCCCATAGTTTTTTATTCACAATTGGCATATCCGATTTCATTTTTAATTCAATAATACTCACACGTCCATCTTCCATTGACATAATTTTCGTCATTTCATCTACAAATGCCTGTTGTTCAATAATTCCTGTAATGGCATTAATAGCACAAACAACTGAATCTATTCCCATTTGATAAAAGAATGATGTTTTTTGAGGATCACGGACTAAAGCAACTGTTTTTTGAATACCAAATTTCTTCTTACTTAATTCACAAATAACCAAATTATCATCATCTCTTTGCGTTAACGCAATAACAATATCTTTCTCTTTTGTATCTGCTTCTTCTAATATAAATGGTTTTGTTCCATCTCCATGAATAACTTCTAAATCATCAATACTTGCTAGTGTTAAACAATCGTTATAATTCATATTAATAGCTGTAACTTCATAACCCTTCGTAATTAATGAGTCAGCTAAAGACATCGCTTTATGAAGTCCACCAACCAATAAAACTTTCTTTTTCATAGCTTTTCTACCCCTTTTTCTTTTAAAATATCTTCAATACGATGAACAGATAGGAATGTTGGACATATGGTTTCAATTTGAAATTCATCATAAACACATTCTCTTTGCGGATCATATAAACGACATATAATTGTTTTCACATGATAAACTTCTCTTGCAATCTGAGATATCATAATATTGGTATTATCATTATCAGTCACAACAATCAGAATTGTATTTGAATGTATATTTAATTCTTCAAATGTTTCTAACTCTGTTGCATCACTCACTAATGTTAATCCGCCAAACGATGAAGATAGTTTACGAAAAGATATCTCATCTTTATCAACAACAATCACTTCTTTTCCTTCATCATACAAATAATCAGCCAAATGGGCTCCTAGTCTCCCACAGCCCATAATCACGATTCTATGAGACATATTCTTTTTATAAAATTCCATCATCCTAATTTCCTCCTTATCACACAATAATCTCTTTGTTTCTTTTTATCGATCATATCTTCCACATCCTGATCATGAAAGTAATATTTACGATGATATTCCATATCCACCAAGCGATCAATATTTGCTCGGGCTGGTCGATAGTCAGGTGCCAATGCCCAAGCAGCACGATAATGTTTCATTGCTAAAATCTTATTGTTTTTTGTTTCTGCAATGATTCCCAATAAATTCTGTGGCTGTGGTGCATCCGGATACTGCATTAACAGTTGTATGATTTTCATTTCACACTGTTGTGGAGAATCTTGAAGAAGTCTTTTCATTTCCTGACTTTCTTGTTCTAAGAAAAGATATTCTTGTAAATTTTCATTTGTTTTCATATTCTCCCTCCTTTGATACTTTTATTATAGATAAGCATCTGTGATTGTGGTGTGAGGAATAAAAGAAAGGTGTGAGAATGATGTGAGAATAATAAATGAGGTTGTTTTTCATTTGATTATTTGAAAAGCTATCATATCTCAGTAGCAAAATTGTCAACTTGGCTTGCTAGAGGATAATCATTGAGTATGTTATACTACTCATATAAAAGGAGGAATCATTATGTTTCATGATAAACTGATTTATTATCGAAAAAAGAATATGTTAACTCAAGAGGAACTTGCTGAAAAGTTATGTGTGTCCAGACAAACAATAACCAAATGGGAAACAGGGATGATTACCCCCAATCTAGAATACCTTATCGACTTATCTCATATCTTTGGTATAACTATAGATCATCTTATTAAGGATGATGATTGTTTTAGCGAAACTCCACAAATCGTCAATACAAATCAACTTATAACATTTCTTGTTGAAGCCAAAAAATCAACATATGCTACTCATCAAAATAAAATCAATTCTATAAGAATTGGTTCCCATGATTATATTTATAATAAAGGTCAATATAAATATTGTGATTCTTTCTTTGGAGCATCATCATTTTCAGGGCAAGAAATTGTTTATAATGATGATTGTGTATGCTGGTCTATGAATTATTATGGAACTGTTTATAGTGATTATTTCAGTGGTGATTATCTGAAAGAAGCATTGTTGATGGTTAATGAAAAAAGACCCTTTAGGGGTCCAGAGATTTATACAAGAGGAGAATATACATATGTTTCACAAGTAACAGGAGACTTTTTGATATTTCAAGGACATGAGGAAATTTATTATCAGTCACAAAAAATATATGATGCTTTGTTTCATGGTGGAATTATTAAATAGGAGAAGAAAAATGAATAACAGTTATACCAATAAATACAATGATATATTTCAACAAATAGGAGATCATGCAAAAATCGTTTTAGCAACTTCTCATGACAATAAAGTATCAGCTAGAAAAATGAGTTTTCTCATAAGAGATGGTCTTTTCTACTTTCAAACAGATAAAACTTTGAGAAAATATCAAGATATTATAGCCAATAATAATGTTGCATTATGTCTTGATAATATTCAAATTGAAGGCATTTGTAAAGAAATTGGACATCCTTTAGAACATCCAGATTTTTGTGAATCTTTTCAAAAATATTTCTTATCATCTTATCAAGCCTATTCACATTTAGATAATGAAAGATTATTCATAGTTGAACCAATCTTCATTCAAAGATGGAATTATATTAATGGCAAACCCATTATTGAACAGCTTGATATTCTTGAAAAGAAATATATTAAAAATCAAAAGTTAATTTTATTCTACCTTCAACATCCTATATCCTACACCTACATGTGTTTGAATATATTGAGGTGATGAAGGGTTTTTTTCTATCTTCTTTCTTAATGTCGCCATAAATACACGAAGTGAAGCCACATCACTTTCCCATGCACTCCCCCATATTTGATTGGTAATATAGGTATGCGTGAGAACCTTTCCCATATTTTTAGCTAATAAACATAACAACTTATATTCAATCGGTGTCAAATGTAATTCCACATCTTCTAGATAAGCACATCCAGCACTATAATCAATTTTTAATCCACCATTAATCACTATAGAAGAATGCATATTCTGATTTTCTATATAGTTTAAACGTCTTAAAGTAACACGTACGCGTGCTAAAAGTTCTTCAACAGAAAAAGGCTTTGTCAAATAATCATCTGCACCAGCATCTAATGCCTCTATTTTATCATTATCTTCACTACGAGCACTAATCACTATAATAGGCATATTTGACCAACTACGAACCTTTTTAATAATATCTATACCCTCTATATCAGGGAGTCCTAAATCTAATAGAATAATATCAGGATTATGAGTTGATGCTTCTAATATCGCAGCTTCACCATTTGCTGCTTGTAGATATTTATAATCATGTGTCTGCAATGTTGTTGAAATCAAATTGCGTACAGCACTATCATCTTCAACAACCAATATGACAGGATTTTTATTCATGTAAATCGACCTCCTCTGTTGGTAAGACTACTCTTAATATAGCACCTTTAGGATGATTATCAAGCACTTTTATAGTTCCATGATGAGCCTTGATAATAGATTTACATAATGCTAACCCAAGTCCTAAACTTCTACGACTATCTGCAACTTTCATATTGCCAGTATAGAACATATCAAAAATATGTTCTTTCATTTCATCATTGATTCCATTCCCATCATCTATAACATCAATATAAACATATTGCTGTTGTTGATAAATATGAATCATAATATGTGATCCCTTAGGTGTATATTTAATCGCATTATCTACAAGATTAATGATCACCTGCATCATTAATCTTGTATCCATCCTCACAAGAATAAGTTCATCATCTTGAACAATTTCAAGAAAATGTTCTTGACTCTGTCGACTTACATGACGCAAAGCCTCACTGACAACTTCATCAATTAATTCTGTTGTTAAATGAAGATTCATTGTTCCATCTTCAATTCGTGTCACAGATAAAAGATTTTCAACAAGATTAATTAACCATAATGAATCATTATATATATCTGAATATAGTTCTCGTTTCTTTGTTTCATTCATTGTTTCACTACTAGACAATAATATATTAGCATTTCCAGATATAGATGTTAATGGAGTTCTTAAATCATGTGATATAGAACGTAAAAGATTAGCTCGTAATTGTTCATTTTTAGCAATTAAATCTGCTTTAGATTTTTCTTCTATAGCTTTTTGGTTTTCAAGTGCCAATGCAGCATCACCTAAAATAGATAAAACGATACTATGTTCAAAAGAATCTAAAGCAAGATTATTCATTTTGATACCGACTACGCCATAAACATTCTCATTTACACGTAAAGCAAGATATAAACACTTTGCATTTCCTAATGTATGCGTTGTCGCTCCAGCATGTTTATTATTTTTATAAACCCAAGTTGCAACTGCTTTTTCATTATCATTTATGCAATCATCTAATGAATTTGTTTTTTGAATAGAATAAACAAGAGGAGACTGAATCCCTTGTTCATTAACGGGATAAAAGATAATATCTCTGTTTAATAGTTTTATGAATTGCTGACATATAACGTCTATAATCCCTTTTTTATTTTTTTTTGTAATAATTGATTTGTATCAAGTAATATCTTTGTTCTATAGGCTGTTTGGGCTGCTTTTTTAGTGTTTTTCTTCATTTGTACTGCTAATCCACTTGTTATAAAGGCAGCTAGAAACATAATGACAAAAGTTATTGGATATCCTGAATCATAGGCTTGAAATGTAAAATAAGGATCCGTAAAAAAGAAATTAAAGACAAGGACACTGACAACTGATGAGACAATACTATAGATTCTCTGACTTGTCATCACAGATATCATCAATACACCTAATATATAAATCGTAATAATATTAGCTTCGCTAAACCCTAACCATTGAAACAGATAACCAATTCCTGTCACAAATATTATAAAACCAATACTGATAATAAAATCTTTCATAGTAAACTGGATATTTTCTTTATGCTTTTGATAATGATAAGTAAGTGATTGTTTAACAGGAATAATATAAATATCTAAGTTAGGTGCAGCCGTTGTTAATTGTTCAACTAACGAGGATTTTGCAAAGAATCTTTTTTTGGTTTGACTTCTGCCCAAAACAATTTTTGAAACATTGGATAAACGAGCATATTCGGATATCTGATAAGCTACATCATCCCCACAAACAGCTTCAACTCTTGCCCCAAACTGCTGTGCTAAATGCATATTTTCACTTAATGTATGAAGATTCTTTTGATCCATATGTTCATAATCAGAAGTTTCTATATATAAAGCTGTTAATCGTCCTTTAAATGCCGATGCCATACGTGCGGCAGTTCGAATCACTTTTGCATTTGTTGGTGATGGTGAGATACAAACTAAAATATGTTCTCCTGTATAATAATCTCCATCTTTATCAGCCTTGGTAAGTTCAAACATTTTATTGATACGATCTGCGCATCTTCTTAAAGCAATTTCTCTTAAAGCTATTAGATTATCAATATCAAAAAAATTACCAAGAGCTTTTTGAGCTTGTTGTTTTTGATAAATTTTCCCATCCTCTAAACGCTCAATTAAGTCATTAGGTTCTATATCGACAAGTTCTACTTGATCAGCATCATCAAATACATAATCTGGGATACGCTCTCTTACTAAGATTCCTGTAATTGATGCTACCATATCATTTAAACTTTCAATATGTTGAACATTAACTGTCGTGTAAACATCTATTCCCGCATTTAAAAGTTCATTTATATCTTGATATCTTTTTTGATGTCTTAAACCTTCGGCATTAGTATGTGCTAATTCATCAACTAATATTAAGTCTGGCTTTCTAAGTAAGGCTGTATCTAAATCAAATTCTTTTAAATCAATTTTATGATGGGTTATCATTCTTGGTTTTAAACATTCCAATCCCTGAATTAACCTCATTGTCTCTGGACGAGCATGTGGTTCTACATATCCTATTACAACATCAACATCCCTGCTTTTTGCAGTATGTGCAGCTTGTAACATTGCATAAGTTTTCCCAACTCCTGCTGCATATCCAAAAAAGATTTTCAAATGACCCCTTCTCTGTTTTTCTTCCTGAGCTTGAATTCTCTTTAAGATTTCATCTGGTTGCATTCTTTCAAACATCCTTACCACCCCGCTTTATTTTATCACTCTTCACATAAAGATAGTATAAAGATTTATGATCTAGATAAAAAAGTCTCTCAGCTTGTTATCTGATAAGACTTTATTGATTTAAATCCTTAACTTAATGATATTGGATGAAAATCCATTATCTTTTATTTTAAAATACCATCAAGCATTAAATTCACTTTTAAGACATTTACTGTCTCTTCACCCAATATTCCTAAAAACTTTACATCAGTACATTTTTTAATAATGTCTTGAACTTTAGATTCATTCATATTTTGTGCTTTGGCAATACGTTCAACTTGATAGTTGGCAGCAGCAAGAGAAATATGTGGATCCAAACCACTTCCTGAACTTGTCACTAAATCTTCAGGAATAGGGATATTCTTTTTATCTGGATGTGAACTTTGGATCTTTTGGACACGTTGAGCAATTAAATCCTGATATTCTTGACTTGCCGGACTGATGTTAGATGGAGCAGCATACATAACTGGATCTCCATCTTGGTTGACATAAGTGGAAACATCAATATTCATAACACGACCCCACATATGTTTCTCATCTGTATATTGCTGACCTAGTAATTCACTTCCATATTTCTTCCCATCAACCTCAATAATACTTCCATTGGCTTGATCCGGAAAAAACACCTGTGCAATTCCTGTCACAATACCCGTATAAAACACTCCACAAACCAATGTAAAGATCATAAATATCATCAATGCTTTTGGCACTATATTTTTTAATATTCTCATTTTCTTCACTCCCCCTATACCAAATGACAAACAACTAACATTATATCAATAACTTTAATACAAATAAACGGTGCAACAATCCCACCTAATCCATATACTAATAAATTTCTAGATAATAGTTGTCCTGCAGTTGCTTCACGATATTTAACACCTTTTAAAGCTAATGGAATTAATGCAATAATAATGAAAGCATTATAAATAATTGCTGATAATACTGCACTTTGAGGTGAATATAAGCTCATAATATTTAAAGCCTGTAACCCAGGATATAATCCAACAAACAACGCTGGAATGATTGCAAAATACTTTGCAACATCATTGGCGATTGAGAAAGTTGTTAAACTTCCACGTGTCATTAATAACTGTTTACCAATTCTTACAACATCTATTAGTTTTGTTGGAGATGAATCTAAATCAACCATATTTCCTGCTTCTTTAGCGGCTTGTGTTCCGCTATTCATCGCAACAGCAACATCAGCTTGAGCAAGAGCTGGAGCATCATTTGTTCCATCTCCTGTCATTGCAACAAGATGACCTTTTGACTGAAAATCACGAATCATTTCAAGTTTTCCTTCTGGTGTTGCTTCTGCTAAAAAATCATCAACACCAGCCTCCGCTGCAATCGCTGCTGCAGTTAAAGGATTATCACCAGTAATCATAATTGTTTTGATTCCCATTTTACGAAGATCAGCAAATTTTTCCTGAACACCACTCTTAATAATATCTTTTAAATGAATCACACCTAAAATCTTATGATCCCTAGCAACTACTAATGGAGTGCCTCCCTGATGTGCAATCTCACTCACCACTCGTTCACAATCATGACTATAGACTCCACCTTGCTTTTCTACATAGTCTTTAATTGAATCAGCAGCGCCTTTACGAATTTCATGTCCAGCATAATTCACACCACTCATTCTTGTTTTAGCACTAAAGGGTATAAACTCAAGATTCTTATCTTCTAAACTCCTACCTCGAATATTAAACTTCTCCTTTGCTAAAACAACAACACTTCTTCCTTCCGGAGTTTCATCAGCCAATGAAGATAATTGTGCTACATCAGCTAATTCATGTTCAGTGCATCCATCAACAGAAATGAATTCATATGCCTGTCTATTTCCTAAAGTAATTGTTCCTGTTTTGTCCAACATAAGGATATCTACATCTCCAGCAGCTTCAATTGCACGCCCACTCATCGCTAGAACATTAGCTTGATTCAAACGACTCATCCCAGCAATTCCAATGGCTGATAATAACGCTCCAATTGTAGTTGGTGCTAAACAAACAAGTAATGCAACTAACGTCGTGACTGATGTTGGATTTTTTATCCCAGCCTGTGTTGCTGAAAATGACGAATAAGTATACAGTGATAATGTCACTAAAATAAAGATAATCGATAAAGCAACAAGAAAGATTTGTAAGGCAATTTCATTTGGTGTTTTCTTTCTGGCAGCCCCTTCTACCATGGCAATCATCTTATCTAAGAAACTATGCCCAGGTTCACTTGTCATTTCTACAACAATCCAGTCTGATAGAACTGTTGTCCCACCAGTCACTGCACTACGATCACCACCACTTTCTCGAATTACTGGTGCTGACTCTCCTGTAATCGCACTTTCATCAACAGAAGCTGCACCTTCTAATATTTCACCATCTCCAGGAATTTGTTCTCCAGCTTTAACAATCACAAGATTCCCTTTTTCTAGAGCTGTTGAAGGAACAACAACAAAATCATCCTTTTTATCAATAGAATCAATGAGATGTGCTTCAACATCCCTTTTGGATGCTCGCAAAGCATCAGCCTGTGCTTTTCCTCTTCCTTCAGCTATCGCTTCAGCAAAATTTGCAAATAATACTGTTAACCATAGAATGATGGCAATAGCTAAAGTAAATCCAGAGGTGGCATCTTGAATACCACCTAACGACATAAACCATAAACCTGTCGTTAAGATAGCTGATATATAAACCAAAAGCATAACTGGATTTTCAACCTGTGTTTTTGGATTTAATTTAATAAGCGAATCTTGAATTGCACGCATAAGTATTTTTTTATTTGTGAATGCTCTTTTTTTATTTTCCATATATCACATTCCTCCTTTAAAACATACTGAATAATTCAGCAAGTGGTCCCAATGCGAGTGCTGGGAAAAAACATAACGCACCTACAAGTAAGACAATAAAAATTAATAAGAAAACAAACATGACATTCGTTGTTGATAAAGTTCCTACTGTTACTGCAATCTTCTTTTTAGTGACCAAATTGCCTGCAATGGCTAAAGTTCCAATAATCGGTATGAATCTTGCAAACAACATAACCAATCCTAATGAAACGTTTAAGAAAACTGTATTAGCATTAAAGCCTGCAAATGCTGAGCCATTATTCCCACCACATGATGAATAAGCATATAATATCTCCGATAATCCATGAGCCCCTCCATTATTTATACTATCTACTGTACTTGGTAATGCTGTAGCAATACCACTTCCAATAAGTATCGCAATCGGGGTTGCTAAACAGACAACAACTGCCCATTTCATTTCATAAGGTTCAATCTTCTTTCCTAGAAATTCAGGTGTACGACCAACCATTAACCCAGCAATAAAGACTGTTAATATCGCAAATGCCAACATACCATATAATCCACAGCCAACACCACCAAAAATAACTTCACCTAACTGCATTAATAACATAGTGATCATACCACCAAGTGGTGTATAGCTATCATGCATTGAATTCACTGAACCATTTGAGGCTGCAGTAGTATAAGCTGCCCAGGTTGCAGAAGTCGCAATACCAAAACGTGCTTCTTTTCCTTCCATATTTCCACCTGGCTGATCAACCATTGAAATATCAACATTTCCACCTTGAGCCAACTGCGGTGTCGCATATTGCTCACTCACGGCTATAACTCCTAATGCTAAAACTAAACATATTCCCATAGCTGAAAATATAGCGATTCCTTGTTTTTTATTTTTTATCATTGATCCAAAGCTAAAACATAAAGCTGCTGGAATCAGCAAGATTGAAATCATTTCCAAAAGATTTGTAAAAGCATTGGGATTTTCAAGTGGATGTGCTGAGTTAACACCCATATATCCGCCACCATTTGTCCCTGTTTGTTTAATAGCAACCTGACTCGCAGCTGGTCCCATAGGCACAAACTGTTCAGTCACAATTTTTGCCCCTGACACGATTTGTCCATTCAAGCGAACTGTCTGACTATTAAGATCAATATTTGCATTTTCAATAATCTCGCCTTTATCATTTACTGCAATTGGTTCAACTAAAGATACATTTTGTGCTGGTTCAAAATTTTGAATAACACCACCAGCAACTAATAAAATAGCAATGACTAAATTAAGTGGTATTAAGATATGCAAGACAATTCTTGTCATATCTACCCAGAAGTTTCCTAAACCCTTTGATTTCACTTTCATAAATCCACGAATCAATGCAAACAATACCGCTATACCTGTTGCTGCTGAAACAAAGTTTTGAACAGTTAAACCAACTGCCTGAGTAAGATAACTCAATGTTGATTCACCACTATATGCCTGCCAGTTTGTATTCGTTACAAAACTTACAGCTGTATTAAATGATAAATCCCATTTAACACCTGATAAACCTTGCGGATTTCCTAATAATACTCCTTGTAATAACTGTAGTAAGAATAAAAATACCAAACCAATACCAGAAAAAACCAATACACTGATTACATATTTTTTCCAATTCATATCTTCACTAATATCAACACGCATCACTTTATAAACAAGTTTTTCACATGGTATCAGCAATCTTGATAAAAATGTCTTTTCACCATTCATAACCTTCTTGATGTATGCCCCAAGTGGGATAGCCAAAACAACAAGAACAAGTAAATATATCACATACTGTAAAATTGTACCTGTCATCATTTCTTATCTCCCTTCATGAGAATATACACATAATAGAATAATAAAATCATTGCAATGAAACCAATCATTGAGATAATAATCTCCATACTCTTTCCCCCTTTTCATTTCACACATAGTATATTCTGAATCATTTTAAGATGGTGTTAATAAAAACAGATAAGGTATAAAGATTATATAAAGAAAACAACACTTATATCTCAAAGTGTTGTTTAAAGTTCATTATTTTTTATCTGTACCCTTATTATGACTATATTTCATTAAGAGTCTAGAAAAAGTGGCTACTCTGTATCTTCTTTCATACGATAACCAACACCTATCTCAGTGAGAATATATTCAGGTGTTGCTGGATTCTTTTCAATCTTTCGTCTCAATCCTGCCATTAATGCTCTTAAGGCCTGTGTATCATTGCCATAGCCTTTTCCATATATTTCTTCAATAATTGTGTGCGTTGTTAATACTTTTCCAATATTTTTAAAGAACATTGTTAATAATTGATATTCCATAGGGGTAACATGAAGTTCCTGATTATGAAGATAAACAAGATGTTTATCTAAATCAATAGATAAATCTTTGACCCTATAAAAAGTTTGGACTTGCATTTGGCGAAAACGATAATAATGACGAAATGCTACTTTTATTCTTGCGATTAATTCTGTCGCTGAAAAAGGTTTGGTTAAATAATCATCTGCTCCTAAATCAAGAACATCAGCTTTTTCTTTATCTTTGTCTCTTGCTGAGACAACAATAATAGGCATCTCTGAAAATTCTCTTAACTTACGAATAATATCAACGCCATCTATATCTGGTAATCCTAAATCCAATAATATTAAATCTATATTTTCATTTGCAATCTTTCTAAAAGCATCTTGACCATTTGCTGCTGTTAAATATTCATAGTCATTATTCTCTAAACAATAACAAATAAACTTTCTGATTTGAACATCATCTTCTACCACCAATATTCTTTGTGTCATACTCATTCCTCCATAGGTAATTGTATAATAAATTTTGCACCTGAATGTAAATGACAGTTTTTCGCTGTAATTGTACCGCCATGTGCCTCAATAATCGCTTTACAGATTGTTAATCCTAAACCAATTCCTTTAGAACCATCTGATAAGGCTGTATTATTTGTATAAAACATTTCAAATATCTGATCAGGATTTTGAGTTCCAAACCCTTTACCATAATCCTCTATTTCTAAATATGCATATTGTTGTTTTTGATAAGCATGAATACAAATCGGCTGATTCTCTGGTGTATGCTTGATAGCATTATTGAATATATTAATAAGTACCTGTTGAATTAACTGTGCATCCATTGGAACCATTAAGACATCTTCAGGAACATCTACCTGAATCTGATGATTCATTTTATTTTTAGTTACATGATAAATAGCACTTCCAATGATTTCTTCTATCGCTTCTACTTGTTTATGAATCACCAATTGTCCTTCTTGCACTTTAGTTAAACTTAAAATATTCTCTACTAATAAATATAACCAGTTAGCTTCATCATAAATGCCATGTGCTAACTCAGATGTTTCATGATTATCCTTATTCATATCCATAATCATTTCAGAAGTTCCCATAATTCCTGATAAAGGCGTTCTTAAATCATGAGATATTGCACGTAATAGGTTACTTCGATATCTTTCTTTCACTGTTGCTTCTTTGAATCGTAATTGTTCTTTTATTGCATAAATATGGTCTAAAGCCAATGAAACATTTTCATTCATTGATGTTAATAACCTCTTTTGATTCTCATCAAGCTGATCAATGTTTTCTTGAGGTAGAATCAAAACACCTAATATTTTATGAATACCATATAATGGATAATGATATTGATGATTAAGTGATACATATGATTTTTCCATATTTTGAAAACACCCCTGATATGCTCTTATATTATCTATTTTTAATTGTTGAATATGATGATTTTCTCCATACATTACAATACTTTGCTCAATGTTCTCACGAAAGCAAACACAGCCTACCTGACAATGAAAAACATGAGAAAAGATTTCTATAACCACTTGGCATAATGATTGATCATCTAATGTATCTGATAAACGATTGGTTAAAGTATAAAGTGTTTTCATATGATCAGCATTCTCATTAGCAATCTCTGTTGATTTTTGAATACGTGTTGTAGATGCACTCATAATTATTGCTGTGATTGTCATCACAACAAATGTAACAAAATATTTTGAATCATAAACTGATAATGTATAAATAGGAGCAGTAAAGAAATAATTAAACATAAAGGTTGCTATAATAGAACTTACAATGCCATAAACATATCCCTGTGTTAAACGTGATGTCATTAAAACAGCTAAAATATATATTAATATAATATTTGTATCTGACCAATTAAGAGACTTAAATAACATACCAATCAATGATGATGTCATTAATAAACTTAACATTACCATTATTGATTTCATTTTCTTATGAAAATCTTTCAAGATAATCACCACTTTCTTCTCAACATTATACATCAATAAAAGAAAAAGTGGAAAAATAATATTTCCACTTTTATCTTAATTATAAATATCCTGTGAATAAATATCTTTTATTTTCATGCCTTTACAAATCTATTCCTTGATCATATTGTTCTTAATAAGAGAAAGTGAACCTTTTTTACACCAAATACAATTGGAAATTCTAATTGTATTTCTTTGCAATAATCATTGACTAAGAAAATAATTGTCCCTTTCATATGTGATTAACAATATCGTTGAATCTCTTTTAATAGCCTTTTATTTTTAAAAGAAGATTGTTCTTTATGATATGTGAGATTCCCTTAGTTTTAATAAAATCTCATTATAACATTAAATGAATAATATTAAGTTATTTTTATTTCTTAATGAGAAAAAATGCATAATCTGATTCATTTTGTTCTATAATTCTTTGTAAAAGGGGGAATTATTTATGTCATACATATTACAATTTGTAGGTTATATACTCAAGCATTCCTCTGGTTTAGATACGGTTGAATATTTGAGTCATGTGCATCATAAAGATAATGATAGAAATGAAAGCAAGAGAATTCCTCATTAATGGAAGACTCTTGCTTTTCATTATCTATACGAAAGTAATAATTTGACAAAATCTGTTTGAGGATTTTTTTGAATCTGTTCACTTTTATCAAACTGTTCTATTTGACCATCTTTCATAACCATAACACGTTCACCTAAACGTAATGCTTCTTGAATATTATGTGTTACAAAAACAATAGTAATAGGAAGTTGCTGATGAATACGTAATATTTCATCTTGAAGAACATGTCTTGTGATTTCATCAACTGCACCAAAAGCTTCATCCATCAGTAATATTTTTGGTGATGCAGCTAATGCTCGGGCTATCCCAATACGCTGTTTTTGTCCACCTGATAATTCATCGGGATATCTGTTTAAGATTTCCTCATCTAAGTTCATTAACTGTATTAATTCCTTAACTCTTTTCTCTATAAAAGATGAATCTTTTTTCTCAAGTTCTAAAACATAAGCTATGTTTTGCGCTATTGTCATATGTGGAAATAAACCTATATTTTGAATAACATAACCTATATTTCTTCTTAATTGATTTTGATCCACTGTTTGTATATCAGTATCATCTATGTACACATGACCAATATCTGGTGTTAATAACCCATTCATAAGTTTAAGCATAGTGGTTTTACCACTACCACTTCCACCAATAACAGTAACCATTTCTCCATCTCTTATTTCTACTGAGAAATCTTCTAAAATCACTTGTTGAGCATATGATTTTTTAATTTTGTCTAATCTGATCTGACTCATTTTGATTCCTCCAATAATCCATGTTCTATCAAGAAATCTTTAGCAACATCTTTTTCATTTTGTTTTTCTGTTTCTACTTTATTATTCATTTCAGCCATTTGCTGTTCATTGATCTGGTCATTCAATAACACTAAGACAGATTTTAATTCAGGATATTTTTCTAATGTTTCCTGACGAATGACTGTTCCTGCATAGTAATTTTCAAAATACTGCTGATCATCTTCTAATAAAACAATGTCTGGATCACTTAATTTCCCATCAGTCGTAAAAGCAATAATGGTATCAACTTCACCTTTCTTTAATGCATCATACTTTAGTCCTATATCCAAATCAACAGTCTTTTTGAAATGAAAATCATTGGCTTTTGCCATAGCATTATAACCATCATCTCTCTCATAAAAATCATATTCACTACCAAATGTCAATTGACTTGAAACAGATGCTAAATCTGAATATGCTTTGAGGTGATATCGCTCAGCTAATTCTTTTGTCACTGCAATACCATATGTATTATTAAAACCATATAATCCTAACCATGTAAGTTGATATTTCTGTTCATATTGACTTACCAATTGTTTATAGAGTGTCTCTTCATCAGGTCTATTTGTTTCCTTCAAAACAAAATTCCAAGATGTTCCAGTATATTCTGGATAGATATCAAAATCACCTTTGACTATTGCTGGATGAATATTACTTGTTCCTCCACCAACGCCTTTTGTCATTTCAACTTGTATATCTGTACGATCTTCAATTAGCAGTTTCATCATTTCACCAATGATAAATTCTTCAGTCATAGGTTTGGTTGCTATATGAATTTTCTTTTCTTGATGAGGAACATAGAAAAGACTTGCTGAGAAAAACAAAATGACTGCAAGAAGAATCGCAACTACACGTTGTTTTTGTTTTTGACTATGACGACGATTTTGAATATATTTTTCAAATATTCCGATTAAGAAATCTAATAAGAAAGCTAAAACTGCAACTGCTAAACTTCCTGCAATTGTCATAATCACATTGTTTGTAGTAATCCCACGATATATTGCAACACCTAACCCACCGGCACCAATAAATGAAGCAATACCTGCTAAAGCAACAGTCATTACTGTCATATTTTTAAATCCTGACAAAATAACAGGAAATGCTAAGGGGAGTTTAATTTTTAGTAAGATTTGTAAACGTGTACTTCCCATTCCTTTGGCAGCTTCTAAAACATCCTGATCAACACCTTGAATACCTGTATAAGTACTTCTTATAATTGGTAACAATGCATATATACTTAAAGCAATAATAGCACTTTTATTTCCAATACCTGTTACTGGAATTAAAAATCCTAACATTGAAATGGAAGGGATTGTGTATAAAAAACTCACAATCCCTAATATTACTGGAGATGTTTTCTTATTTTCAGCAATAAATATACCTACTGATATACCTATAATTGTAGCTATAATGATTGCTATCATTGAAATTTGTAAATGTTCTAATATCAAAGGGAGGAGAAAATCAGAACGTTCACTATAAAATTCTATTAATTCCTGAATCATAATTATTAACCTTTCACATTAATTATAATGTGCTTTCTTTTTATTAAGGTCGGAGTCCACTACCACCTTGTAAAACAACTGTTTCACCACTCATAAAACTTGCATCTTCACTTGCTAAAAATACACAAGTTCTACCTACATCTTTCTTAGCATCTCCAAAACGTCCTAATGGAATGCCTTGAATTGTTTTAGCATAATGATCTGGATGTTCTTCTTTCCATTTTAACATTTGCTGTGTTTCTACTAACGGACAGATAATATTAACATTAATACCATCAGATCCCCATTCTGTTGCTGCCACTCTACTTAAACCACGAATTCCTTCTTTAGCTGCCACATATGATGATTGTCCAATACGACCAGAGAATCCAGCACCAGATGCAAAGTTAATCACTGCTCCATGACTTTCTTTAAGATATGGATGTGCTTCTCGCATATAGAAGTAGACTGCATAAAGTCCTGTTTGAATAGCAAGTTCAAAATCTTCCTTCTTATGTTCTGTTAGCATCATTCCAGAGCGAGATGCCATAGCATTATTAATTAAAACATCAATATGTCCAAATTTTTCAACCGTTTTTTGAATAACCTTTTTTACATCTTCTTCAATTGATCCATCAGCCTGTAATGCTAAAACCTGATTGTGAAATTCTTCTTCTAACTCTGCTTTTGCCTGATTCAATGCTTCTTGATGACGACCAGTAATGACAAGATTAGCACCTTCTTCAGCAAATGCTTCAGCTACACCTCGACCAATACCTTTTCCACCACCTGTAATTATAACAACTTTATCTTTCATTTTCATTAAAATCGCTCCTTATTTAATAAATATTCTTCTATATAAAACGAACATGTTGCTCCATCTGAAACTGCTGTTGCGATTTGACGTAATGCTTTTGTACGTACATCACCTATCGCAAAGACACCATCAATATTTGTATGTGTTGTCTCATCAGCTATAATATACCCTCTTTTATCAAGTTCTACTTGTCCTTTTACTAATTCTGTATCTGGAACTCTTCCAATGGCTACAAAGAGACCATCAGTTGTAAGTTCACTGATTTCATTTGTTTTTAAATTTTGAACATTAACACCTGTTAAATGTTTATCACCAATGATTTCAGTGACTTGACTGTTCCAAATAAATTCAATATTACTTTTCTCTAATTGTTGCTGATAAATACGTGAGGCACGTAATTCATCACGTCTATGGATCAATGTAACTTTATGACATATTTTGTCTAAGAACAATGCATCAGCAATGGCACTATTTCCACCACCAACTATGACAACATCTTTATCTTTAAACATCATCCCATCACATGTTGCACAATAAGCAACACCATGTCCTCTGAATTGACTTTCTTTACCCACTCCTAATTCTCTTGGGTGTGCACCAGTTGCTATAACAACTGTCTTTGCATAAACTGTTCCATCTGTTGTAATGATTTCTTTAGGGTGGACATCAAGTTTAACTTCAGTGACTGTCTCATAAAGAGTTTCTGCACCAAAGCGTTCTGCCTGATTTTGCATTTTTTCAGCTAAATCAAAACCATCTACACCTTCATCAAATCCAGGATAATTTTCAACATTACCAGTTGTAGCCATTTGTCCACCTGCTGATAGCTGTTCAATGACTAAAACAGATCTTGCATTTCTTACATTATATAAAGCAGCACTATATCCTGCTGGTCCACCACCAATGATGACAACATCATATTGTTTCATATATTTTCCTCTTTTCTACTGAATGTTCTCAGATTTTAACCAATCTGTAATCACTGCTTTTGCCTGTGGAGCAATAAGCTGATTGCTTGCTACACCTTTTCTTAAAACAAGTAAAGTTGGAATTGTTTCAATCCCATATTCATCACTAAACGCTTCTAAATCATCAATATTGACTTGATAAATATCAACATCTTTTGCTACTTGTTTTAAAACAGGTGCTAATCTTTTACAATATCCACACCAAGGTGCCCAAAATTCAACAACAACCTCTTCTTTATCTTTTAATTCTTTTATACTATCACTTGTTACTGTTATAAGACTCATATTTTATTCCTCCTGTTATCTTTTATACTTTCATTATACACATTAACTTTATAAAATCAAGTAACTTGCTTAAATATATTTATAAACATAAAAAGAACCACATAAAGTGGCCCATAATGTCAAAAATAATTTAAGTCTATCTTATAATTCAACGCCTTGTGTTTGAATAATATGTTGATACCAGTAAAATGAATCTTTAGGTATTCTTGCTAAATCGCCTGTTCCATCATCGTTTTTATTCACATAGATAAAACCATATCTTTTCTTCATTTCTCCTGTTGTAGCACTGACTAAATCAATTGGTCCCCACATGAGATATCCAAAACATTCTACATGATCTTCTACTATTGCTTTTTTTATTTCACTTAAGTGCTGTTGAAGATAATCAATACGATAACCATCATGAATCTTTCCATCAATAAATTCATCTACTGCACCTAGACCATTTTCAGTAATCATAATAGGTAATCCATATTTACGATAGGTATAGTTTAATAAGTATCTGATTCCAATAGGATCAATAGCCCAACCCCATTTACTTTGTTTTAGATATGGATTTTGAACACCACCAAATAATTTTTCATCATCTTCATGACCTTCCCCAGTTTTTGATACTCCTGTTTGATAGTAATTTAATCCAATGAAATCTATTTGACCTTCTGCAAATGCTTTTGCATCTTCTTTATTTATTTCTAAATGAATGCCAAAATCTTCATATTCTTTAATTTTGTATGTTGGGAACTTTCCATTACACATAGCATCTATTTGATAGTAATCCCTATCCATTTCCTTAAATGCATTCATAACATTAATTGGATTGCAATCTCTGGGGTAAATTGGATGAATACCAAAAACACATCCTACAATATTGTTTTCATCTATTTCTTTTATTAATTTTACAGCTTTTACTCCTGCTAATGTCATATTGTACCCAATGGTAGCTAATGATTCTCTCTTATCACCTGGTAATTCTCCATATGTAAGACCAGCAAGCATATAGACAAAGAAGTCTGATGCTTCAGTTTGAGGATCAATATGATTCATTTCATTAAATGTCACCCAATATTTCACTAATCCTTTATACTCACTAACAACAGTCTTAACATATTTTAGATAAAAATCAATTAAGTTTCTATTCAACCATGAATTGTATTTTCTTACTAATTGAACAGGCATTTCAAAATGAAATAATGTAACAATTGGTTCAATATTGTATTCAATTAATGTTTGAATAACATCTTTATAATAATCCAATCCTTCTTGATTGGGTTGTTCTTCATCCCCATGAGGATAAATACGTGACCAATCAATAGAAATACGTAAGGCTGTAAATCCCATTTGAGCAAACAATGCTATATCTTGTTTATATCTATGATAAAAGTCAATAGCTTCATGAGAAGGATATATTGTCCCCTTCTCAAGTTCCTTTGTAAATCTTCTTGGTACTCCATAACTTCCAGCAGTACAGTAATCCATCATACCAGGACCTTTACCACCTTCTTGCCAAGCACCTTCACATTGATGAGCAGCAATACTTCCGCCCCAAAAGAAATCTTTAGGAAATGTTTGAGCCCGAGCCATACTATACACCTGCCTCTAAATTATCATTAAGTTCTGATTGACTTTCATTAATTTCTTTTGCATACTGCTGTTTATCTGCAATTCTAAAGAATGGATAATATACAACAACTGATATGATCACAATAATGAGTGCCCAAATTGTAGTAGACCATGCTCCACTTGTCATAATAAATCCAATAATAACTGGTGGTGTTGTCCAAGGAACCATAGATACAGTAGGCATAGCTATGATGCCTGTCTCCATCAATGTCACAGTTGTAAAAGCTAAAACCCCAGGTAAAATTACAAATGGTAAAAGGAATAATGGGTTAAAACAAATCGGCGTTCCAAAAATGATTGGTTCATTAATATTAAAGATACCTGGTCCTATTGACATTCTTCCTAATGTTTTAAAGTATTGACTTTTTGCAATAAAAGTCATTAAGATCATTAATCCAATTGTTGCTCCTGTACCTCCTGCCCAAATCATTGTATCTGTTCCATATGTAGCTGCAAAGATTGGTGCTTTTCCTGCTGCAATAGCAGCCTCATTAGCCACACCATTTGCTAATAAAAATGGATAAGCAACATCACAAACAACTGCACTATTAATACCACAGAAGAAAACCAACCCCATCAAACTGTGATATAAAGCATATCCCCAAGATGTTTGTAATAATGAAGATACTGGTGACATTAATGTAGCCATAAAAGTATTAAGGTTAAATTTAAATACAATTGCAATAATACCAAATAATGTCATAACAATTGTTGCTGGAATTAATGATGAAAAAGAATGACTAACTGCTGGTGGTACCCCATCAGGCATTTTAATTCCCCAATTCTTTTGTTCAAACAATGCTAAAATTCTAACTGTAATGTAACCCACAACAATCGCTGTAAGTAATCCAGATGTTCCAAATCCTGAAATATCTATTCCTGTTTCTAAATTATACTGTGTTAACACAAATGCAGAGGTAGATGTCACCACATTTGACCATCTATTAACATTAAACGCTTCCGCTCCATAATATCCCATTGCACCTGCAATAAACAGTGCTAAAATCCCTGTTGTACACGCATTAATAGCAGTAAAGAAAGGTGCTACTGGTTCCAATACCTTTGCTACTGGTTCATATGGAATGCTCGCTAATAAAATAGAAACACTTCCAATAATTAACAATGCCATTGCTGCACACATTGCATTACGAATAATTGTTAATGTTCTATTGCTCCCAACCTTTAAAGCAATAGGCATTATTTTTCTCTCAATAAACCCCGATATACGATCCATTTTTAATTCCTCCTGTTGAAATTCAATTCGTTTAAGTGCTCTAATTAAAACTTTATTTCCATTCATTTCCCCATATTCCTTTCGGCCGATAAGGAATACTGGAATTGAATAAGGTGTGGCAATCTTTTTAATTCTTTCAAATTCATGTGCACACTGTGGTGCTATTAATACTAAATCAGACTTTAATATATATTGTTCTAGTTGTATAACACTTATTGAAGCAATTGCACAATCAATTTCTGCTTGACTTGCTGCTTCCCTCATATTTTTAACAAGGATACTTGATGACATCCCCGCTGAACAACATAATAGAATTTTTATCATTGCCCTCTACCTACTTTCATTATAATTAAATTAGAAAATACTTAAATCGAACTCATTTCCTTTAATAAAGAGGAAATTATTAACCAAATAATGTATCTATATCATTTTCTTTTTGTTCTTCTGCAATTCTTTTTAAAATCTTTTTAAGATTTGTTAATGACGAATCTTTCTCTAACTCCTGCATAGCTTTTTTATCGTAAACAAGAGAAGAAAGTGTTTCATGTAACAACCCTAACGCATCTTGTGAATTCTTTTGAATACTTAATAGAAAGATATACTTCACTTGTTGATGTTTCCATTTTATTGCCTTTTTAAGAATTCCGACAGCAACAAATGTTTCATTTGTGAGTGGATTCATTGGATGAGGCATAGCAATCATATTACCGAATTCTGTCACAGAATAGTTTTCTCTTTTAAAGATTTCTTCTTCAAATTCATTGGGTACATCTTTCATTTGCCTGATATATGTACACATTTCATGAATCAGTTCTTCTTTTGTTTTTCCTTTTAAATCATTAAAAAGAAGATTTTCATGGAAATATTGATCAACAAAAGACATTTCACTTTGATTTTTAAAGACGTCACTTAATGAGATCATATCTTGATTATCTAAAAAGTATTGAACATGTATTGCCGGTATTTGTGTCGGAAATGGAATAGGAACTGTACTTAATATAAAATCATAAAGACTTTGATTGATGTTAGGGAGTTCATATAGTTCTGTTACATAGATACTGTTGATGTTCTCTTTGAATTTTTGCTTAATCTTATATAAAAGAATCTGTGAACTTCCCATACCACTTGCACATATAATAATAATGTTTTTCTTAGGACCTTGTTTTTGATATCTTTCAATAGCTAATGCAAAGTGTAAAGCAATATAGCCAATTTCATTTTCACTGATATCCGCTTGATAATTTTTTGTAATCATATTAGCTGTTAATACACTAATTTCAAATGCGAGTGGATTTTCTGTTTTAATTTGTTCTAATAATGGATTTTGGATATACATACCATATTTTAATCTATTCATCATTGGTTGGAGATGCAATGATAAAGATGTTTGTAAATCCATATCAGCAGTAAAATCAATATTATATTTTTCTTTTATTTCATTAATGATTTGTGTCATAAGAATTTCATATTCATGATTCATAAAAAGAGAATTAGAATTGTATTGAACAGCTTTTTTACCTGAAAGATGTAAAGCAATATAATAAATTTCTATATCAGGGAATATGACATGAAAATTCTTTTCAATTTTTCTACATAATTCAATAGCGATTTCATATTCTTTGGTATTTTTTATAGTTTCATCGTATTCATAATGTGTCTGTTGTTGTTTTTCTTTGAGTCTTAATAAAGCAATCATAATATGAATCACAAGATTTTGAAAACCAATATCTGTTAATTTAAATTTCTCAGTAACCATTGTTTCATATAATATGCTTGATATTTCCTCTTGTTGTCTGGTTGATTTTGTCTGTGATAAAAACATATCATCATTCCCATTGGTATGATAAAAATATTGTGATATACATGAACGTTTATGAAATTCACTTCCTGTAATCATTAATCCATAAGAAGGCTTTGTTTCCAATTCTAAATGAAAATACTTTAATTTCTCTCTCACTTCTTTTAAATCACCACTGAGTGTAGAACGACTAACAAAAATCATATCACATATATCTTCTATTCTTATGTAATCATCCTGTGTTAAAAACATACGAATTAAATAATTCACACGTTCTTCTGGATAGATAGGAATAAGCATTTGATTTTCAGATTCTTCTTTCATCATATCTTCTAAGTAATGATAATATTTTTCTTCATCAACAATAGACAATTCATATCCAACAGCATGTTTAGATATAATTTCTATCCCATTTTGTAATAATTCAGTTTTATATTCTTTGATATCATTTCTAAGTGTTCTCACTGTTACATTTAACTGTTCACATAACTCTGGACCACTTATTGGAGTCTGAGTATGACTTAATATTTTTATTAATTGAATAACTCTTTTTTTATCCATATCAACACATTCCCTTCTATACACTATTTATTATACAATACTTTTTCTCTTATAAAATTCCATTTTCATACAATTTATTTCCTCTTATAAAGAGGAAATAAAAACAAAGTCTATGACTATCATAAACTTTGTTTGCATGCTACTTCATTATTGCTTCTTTAAATTCTTTATAACTTAAATGCAGACCAGTTAATTCAAAGACTCTCATTAACTGATCATGTGAGCATCTATTAATCCATTCAAAATCATCAACTTTATAATATTCTTTTACAAAACCTTCAACATATCCTATTACAAAACCTTATAAATACCATAAATTTTCCCAATCTTCTAAATTTCTTAGCATAATCTTATCCTTTCTTTAATATCGTTTTCATAACACTACTTCAACATTTCAGCTTTAAACTCTTCATAACTCAGTTTTTTAGCAATCAAATGAAATGCTCTCTTGAGTTGTTCTTCACTACATTGATCTAACCAGTTAGTTGTATCTTTTTGATACAATGTCTGTATCAATTCCAATACATTGTTATAGCGTTCCTCAACTTTTCCTTCTTTTTTTCCTTCCCTTTTTGCCTTATTCATCTTTGTTTGAATGATTAATCGTTCTCTTTCTAACTCATATCCTTTAATCACTTCATCTGTATTCATATACTTGTTATGTATGTCCTTTGCATCTTTGACATCCTCCACTGTTTCACTGTTCTCATGACTCTTTCCATTCATAAATAAATAGGCCAACTGATTGATGACTGTTAAGCTCACTTCCATATTTAAATCCTCCTCCACTAATTGTAGCTGTAATAAGACTGCATGTGCTTTCTGATGTTCCAGTACTGCTCCATATTCAAAATCTCCTT
>NZ_HG005293.1:82176-83558 GCF_000455285.1 Candidatus Stoquefichus massiliensis AP9
CTTATCACAAATATATGCAATAAGCAAATTATAATACATAAAAATAGACACTCATTTTATTGAGTGCCCACTTACTATTCTTAAACTTATTTCATTAAATACTAACTTAATAATATCTTTTTTGTATCTTATTCTAATAATTGTATACCATTAAATAGAAAATACCCTTCATAAAAATATAATACTATACTATAAGTTTAGAACTTTATAATTTTATTCACTTGCTTTTTTTTGAAATCAAGCGATGAATGAACATAGAGGTTTAATGTAGTTCCTACGGATGAATGTCCTAGTATCTCACTTAATGACTTTGTGTCTATTTCTTGCATAACACAATTTGTTGCATAACTATGTCTTAATGAATGAAACTTTATTGAAAAACCAAATTGATTACATAACTTTGCAAAACGATATTGTGTTGTACGGGGCTCTGGTATACGATTACTATTTGTAAGTATATAGTCTTCTACATTTTTTATTGTAATATATTGTTGATATTCTTTTATGTATTCAAGTAAAAATAATGGTATAGGAACTATTCTTTTAGAACTAGAAGTCTTTGGATTCAATACCATTAATGTTGTTTTCTTTTGAGCTGTATCTTTAGATTTTAATCTCTCTATTGTCTTATTAATTATGATGAATCCCTCTTCATAATTAATGTTTTCCCACTTTAAGGCACATATTTCTCCAATTCTTAATCCTCCATATAAAGCAATCAATACTGCCATATGAATTGGTTTATAATGATTAAAACAATAATTAGATAGATGACTTTTTTGATAATTAGTAAGGGTTGTAACCTCATTAACTTTTTTTACAATCTTTATTAGATCCATACTATTATTAATCGTTCCATATTTAATTTGTATATATCGATTAATAGATTTTAAAACATACTTAATTGTCATAAGAGTACTATTCGCATACTTATTTTCATTAAATAACATATGAAAAAAATTTAAAATAATCTCATCATTCATTTGTTCAATCGTACAATCCTTAAAATAAGGATTAATATGATTATTAACAACAACTTCATACTTAACAAATGTTGAATATTTTACGGATAACTTCTTAAGTTCCAACCACTCACCAGCAACCTCTGAAATACACTTCTTATTCATTTTCCTTTTCTCCTCTTCTCATAAATTTATATTACTAATAAAATGATTAGTAATATAAATAATTAGATAGGGTTGTTCTAAAGAAAACAATATATTTTTTAAATAATAGCAACAAAATCCTTTTTTCATAATTATCATTGAAAATATTAAGAATGATGCTATAATTCATTTCGTAGAATATGATGTTCTGCAAAAGAATAAAAAAAAGGACATTAATTTGTCCCACGATGTGATAACTATAACTACAGTTATCAC
>NZ_HG005293.1:84528-94824 GCF_000455285.1 Candidatus Stoquefichus massiliensis AP9
AAATAAAATAAAAAGGCAGAAATTCTGCCTCTTTGATTATAATACTGTAACGTTAGATGCTTGAGGACCTCTGTCACCTTCAACGATGTCGAAACTTACATTTTGTCCTTCTTCTAATGTTTTGTATCCACTTCCAGCAATTGCTGAGAAATGTACAAATACATCTTTCCCACCATCAACTGTGATGAAACCAAAACCTTTTTCAGAATTAAACCATTTTACTTTACCTGTATTCATTTGAATACCTCCTTCTTTGTGTTAACAAAAGGAAGCTTTGATATAAAAAATTCACATTTGGAATTTGTACATCAAGTGCTCAATACAATTCCTCATGTGAATCATAATTTGTTGCCTTTTATTACGTGTTCATCATAACATGCATATATTGATAAGTCAAACTTTATTTCAAAATAATTTAAGATTCACATGTACCTACATAACACTATTATTTCATAGTGTCTAAGCATAAATGAATTTGCTACTATGTGATAATATTAGTAGATAATTATCTAAATATTTTTTCAAGTATTACAAGAACACCCTCATCTACATTAGATGGACAGATATATTTAGCTGCATCTTTAACTTTTTGAGAAGCATTTTCCATAGCATAACTAAGTCCACAATACTTTAACATTTCTATATCATTTTCACCATTACCAAAAGAAACACACTGTTTAGAAGAAATCCCCCAGCGTTTCACGAGTCGTTCTAACCCTGATGCCTTATGACAACCAGGTACAATCAAATCAATTGAACCATGTCCACTGGTTGTAGGTTCCACCTTACCTTGAAGTCTTTCAACAAACATATCATAATATTCATACGTTTTGTCTTCAGGAACAGTTGGTACAAATTTAAGTATATGATCTTTAATATCTTTAAAATCATCCACCCACTTTAAACGATGATAATAATGATTTGTTAATTCATAAAACTCCTGACTAACTGTTCCTCGTTGACAATATGCACTCTCTACTCCACATAATACATTTAATATTTCAGGATACTCTTGACATACATCAATTACATTATCCACTATTTCTTTTTTCATATTAGCAGTAAAAACAACTTCAGTTCTGTCTTTTACAAAAGCGCCATTTTCTGCAACAAAAGATAATTCATCATCATATTCTGAGAACAAATCTCTTAACTGATAATATTGATTACCACTTGCTACAACTAAATGACATCCAACTTTATTCATACGTGATAAAACACCTTTAAATCTTAGAATATCATAAGTATAGTCTGAACGCATAAATGTTCCATCTATATCAACTGCAACCATTTTTATATTATTTTCCATATTGTCTCTTTTAGATAGGTTATTTATAAAGCACTATTGTTTCATACGGTCTTAATGTAAGTGTATCCTTTAAATTATGTTCTTTATAGTTAGAAATTAAAACTTTATATTCTTGAACATGAGGAATATTGACTGTTGTATTTTCATCATAATAATTATTAAGAACAATTAATTCTTCATCTTGATAATATCTTTTGTATGCAAAGATTACTTCATGATTTTCTAAGAATGGAACATAAGAGCCATCACTAATAATTTTATATGTTTTTCTTAATTGGATAAGTTTTTGATAATATCTAAAAATTGAATCAGAATCTTTTAAATCATTTTCAACATTAATATCTTTATAATTCTGATTTGACTGAAGCCATGGTTTAACATCAGAAAATCCTCCATTTAAACTACTATCCCATTGCATTGGTGTTCTAGAATTATCTCGAGATTTTTCTTGTAATATCTGATGAATATCTTTCTCATCTAATCCCTTTTCTTTTAAGATACGATAGGCATTTATACTTTCTACATCCTTATACTGTTGAATATCTGTAAAATAATGATTTGTCATTCCAATTTCTTCACCTTGGTAAATATAAGGTGTTCCACGCATCATATGAATTGTTGTTGCAAGCATTTTTGCTGATTCTTTACGATATTTTTTATCATTTCCAAATCTTGAAACACTTCGAGGCTGGTCATGGCAATTCCAAAATAATGCATTCCATCCATTTCCCCCTTGCATTTTGACTTGCCAAGTATTTAGTAAATCTTTTAATTCTTGAAAATCAAATGGCATAGATGTCCATTTATCTTTGTTTAAATAGTCAACCTTCAAATGATGAAAACTAAAAACCATATCTAATTCTTTATTATCAGGACGTGTATAACCAATACAATTTTCTACACTCGTTGCAGACATCTCTCCAACGGTTACAGTCCCTTCTACAAGACCAAATGATTTTGTATTCAGTTCATGTAAATAGTCGTGAACTTTTGGCTGATCACAATAATATTGTTTACCTATTCCATCAGAACTATCTGTAAACTCTCTTTTATCAATATTATTAATAACATCGAAACGGAAACCACGAATCCCTTTATCTAACCAATAATTTATAATTTTAATCAATTCATTTCTGACTTCTTCATTTTTCCAGTTTAAATCTGCTTGTTTTTCATCATAGAGATGTAAATAATATTCATTAAATTCTGGTACATATTTCCATGCTTTACCACCAAACTTAGAGTCCCAGTTTGTTGGTAATTTTCCATCTTTTCCTTTTTTAAAGAAATAATAATTTTTATATTTTTCATTTCCTTTCAAGGCTTTTTGAAACCATTCATGCTCTGTTGAAGTGTGATTGAATACCATATCAAACATTAAATCAATATTTTTTTTCTTTGCTTCAGCAATAAGATGTTCTAAATCTTTCATTGTCCCAAATATAGGATCAATATGATAATAATCTTTAATATCATAACCACTGTCTCTTTGTGGTGACGCAAATATTGGACACATCCAAATCATATCTACTCCTAATTCTTGTAGATAGTCTAATTTTGATATAATTCCGTTAATATCTCCAATTCCATCATGATTCGTATCACAGAAAGATTTAGGATAAATCTGATAAATAACTTTATTTTTAAAATCTGCCATATATGTTCTCCTCTATGCTATTTGAATAATATCTTGATTTAATTGAACTTCTTTATCTTGAACTAACTGAATATGCTGTCCTGATGTAAAGATAATAGGTGATACTAATGATTTTCCATGTTTACGAACATAATCTAAATCAACTCTTGCTATAATATCTCCTTGTTTAACATGATCACCGACTGCAACCAAACATTCAAATCCTTCACCATTTAACTCAACAGTATCCATTCCTAGATGAATTAAAACTTCAATTCCATCTTTACGTTTTAATCCATATGCATGTTTTGTTGGAAATGTCATAACAACTTCACCATCGAATGGAGCAATAATTTCACTATTCTTTAAATCAACTGCATAACCTTCTCCCATTAAACCTTTTGAAAAGACTTGATCTTCTACTTCTTCTAAAGGAATAATCGTTCCTTGCATTGGAGAAATAAATGAGAACTCTTCATCATCTGTTTCACCATTCATATCTTCACTTGTTAATTTCTTTTTACCAACAATCACAGTCAGTACAAATGGAACAACAATAGCCACTACCATTGCAATAAAGAAAGTTAACCAATATTTTGGCAAGATTGATAAGATTCCTGGTAATCCACCAACACCAATAGATGCTGCCATTGTTCCTGTAGATACAGAGATAATTGCTGCTAATGCCGAACCTGTCATACCACAAATAAATGGGAATGTATATTTTAAATTGACGCCAAATAATGCCGGTTCAGTAACGCCTAAATAACATGAGATACAAGCAGGAATACTAACTTCTTTAGCACGCGTATTGTTTTTTTGTAAATAAATCATTGCAAGAACTGCTGACCCTTGTGCAATATTAGATAGAGCAATCATTGGCCATAACAAAGTTCCACCAAATGTATTTGCTAATTGTGTATCAATTGCGTTTGTCATATGATGCAATCCTGTAATAACAAGAGGTGCGTATACAAAACCAAATACTCCTGCAAATAACCATTTAAATGGAGAAGTTAACCCTGCCCAAACAATATCAGAAATCCAATTTCCAATCACCCATCCAATTGGACCTACAATAGTATGCGCAACAATCACTGCAGGAACTAATGAGAAGAATGGAACAATAATCATACTGATAGAACTTGGAGATATCTTTCTAAAGAATTTCTCCAAATAAACCAGAACAAATCCTGCCATCATTGCCGGAATTACTTGTGCCTGATATCCAATCATTTGGACTTCAGCAAAACCAAAGTTCCATGTTGGAATGTCAGCTGCTGCTGTACTGGCTACTGAATATGCATTTAATAATTGAGGTGATACAAGTGTAATTCCTAAGACAATACCCAGAATTTGACTTGTTCCCATTTTCTTAGTGATTGACCATACAATTGAAACAGGTAAGAAATGAAAGACTGCTTCACCAATTAACCATAAGAAACTATCAACACCTGCCCAAAACTGCGAAATTTGAACTAATGTTTTTGTCCCATTTTCAAACAACTGAATAGAATCAATACAATTTCTAAAACCTAAAATCAAACCTCCACAAATCAAGGCTGGAATCAGTGGAGCAAATATTTCACCTAAATTTCCCATTAACCTTTGAATCCATGTCTGATTAGATTTTGATGCAGCTTTAGCAGCATCTTTACTGACTCCTTCAATTCCACTAACTGCGATAAAATCATTGTAAAACTCTTGAACATCATTTCCAATAATAACTTGGAACTGACCTGATTGTGTAAATGTTCCTTTTGCTGAAGGAATATTTTCTATAGACTTGATATTAGCTAATTTCGCGTCAACTAATACAAAACGCATTCTTGTGACACAATGTGATACAGCTTGAATATTTTCTTTGCCACCAACCTGTTTTAATAGTTCCTGTGCATCCTGAGTAAACTTTCCCATCTTTCTTCTCTCCTTTTAACTTGTACGTACATCTTTTACGAGTATATATTAACATGTACGTACAAGTGTGTCAACTATAAATATAAAATTCATAAAAAAAGAATGAAGAATAGTATAATACTATCTCTCACTCTTGTTTGGTTTATTCAAATTTATGAAATCATAAATGGACAAATGATAAATAAAAGTCCAAATATAAACATAAATATATCAAACATTTGTAACTTATGTTTCACAAGTATCCGACGATAATGATTTGGATCAATATAAATGAAATAATTTTCATAAGGTGTAAAATGCTTATCAATATAGTAAGCAGAGAAACTTTGAAATGATTGTGTTTGATAATGATAACCTAAATATGTGTACTCAAATATAGGCGCATATCTCACAATACCTTTGCTGCTTGTATAGGCCTGACTTCCAATATATGTACCTGTGATTTTTACACAACATTTGATCATACAATACAAACTATGAATGGCATACCATATAAATATCAGACCAATTCCTATTCCCATCACCTTCATTTTATCTTTATCTAACAGATACATATCGGCTAAAATAAGCGCCAATCCTAGGATAATAAAATAGACAGAAATGATCATTGCTGTATTTTGCAAAAGAGCCATTTTCTTATAAATGAGAAACAAGCAGACTATACCCAAACACAAAAATATCAGACCTATATATATCATAATTATTTCCTTCCCCAAATGAAAATCAGTCTTTTGATTTTCTTTGATAATCTGTTATATCATTGCCTATTTTTTCATAAAGCTCTTTCACATTGCACTCTTTGTTAATGATACTTTGCAATTCAGCATCTGTCACACCAATAAATTCAACAAACTCAACACGTCCATTAGGTGTTTCTATTGTTTTCAGCTGAGTATCTGGAATCGTTATGAAACCTGTCAACAAAGATTTCATTTCTATATCCATACCTTGAGTCTGTCCAGTATATAAATATTCATAAGGCTTAAAGAGTTCCCCATTTTCAAAAGTGATTCTAGCAATTGCCTGTAAAATACCGCATATTCCTTTTAATTCAGCATCTTCATCTTTTACATTCTTTTTAAGTTTTAAAGTAAACTCCATCCCATAACCACTATACTCTATATTTTCTGATTCTTTTTCATACAGTTCTGATAATCCATACGTGATAAAATGCCAATAATCTCCTCCATCATAAATACTAATACCATCCAAAGGATCATTTCCACCTAATTGCCAACTCATCAATGTTCCATAATGTAATGGATTGTCTTGTCCCGGATAGGCTCTCTCACATTCTTTTGTAATGGCATCCCAACCTACTGTTTCATATTCTTCCATCATGTTTTCCTCTCTATAACTCTGTTCTTCTTGCAAAATCTACAAACCTAAACTTATCTGGACGATGTTTTGCGATTGTATATTGAAATAATGTTGCATCTTCTAAGTATGTATAAGACTTTACGCATACAACTAAATCATAATTTTTCATATCTAATAGTTCTTTTTCTTTATTTGTTGCTTTAACAACTGTAATTTCTTTTCTCGCAAAACTGATCTTTAAACCTAACTCTTTTTCTATATATTCATATAAAGAATTTTGAGCGTGTTCTTTTTTGAGTCCTTGAATGATATTTCCATTGATATAATCAGTATCTAAGATAACTTTATTACCATCAATCTTTCTTACTCTTTCAATATGATAAATTTTACCTTTATCCATATATAATTCTTCTTTTAAATCATCAGGAATATCTTTTTCTTCAAATATATGAACAATGGTTTCTACATCTGTATGCATGGTTTTTTGTAATTCTTTAAAACTTGTAACTCCTGATACAGGAAAAGCAATTCTATCAACATCCAATACAAGTGAGCCTTTTCCTTTATTCTTTTGTATATAACCATTTTGTAATAAAAGATTTAAAGCTTTTCTAACAGTATCTCTTGATGCATCATATTGTTTCATTAATTCATTTTCACTAGGTAAATAACTTCCTGACTTGATTTCTTTATATTTAATTTTATCTAATAAATTCTGGTATATCATCTGATACTTACTCATATAATCACATCCTTTTATGTATAGTATACACAACTCTTTTTGCTTTATCAAGAGATGTCCGTACAAGAAAAAAGAGTGAATTACTCACTCTTCAATTCACGACCATTCATCATATTTTGGCAACTCAATAAAATAACTCCTGATACAATAAAATTCAGAACCAATGAAGAATAAGAAACAATCATGAACATTGTCGTATTCATACTACCTGCTAAGATAAAATAAGTCGTTAGAATTACACTAGGTAATGCACAAACAATCATAATCAGCATTCTCATCATATTTTCAAACAAACGTGAAGAGCGACTTTTTAAGATTCTTAATGTTAAAACACTAGCACTGATAAATACACAAATATAACCCAATAAGTTAACAATATACATGAGTAATGTCATGATATCTGTCTGATAATAAATACCTATAACAATAAATGAAAGAATAGAGACTGCACAGACTTTTATAAATGTTGGTAAAATAACTGCAATCAGTTTCTTTAATGGCTTATCAGGAATTAAATAGATTTGATAGTTTTTTAATTCTGTTGCTAATTCACTATTTTGTAAAGAAGAAAATACCCAGATAATCATCATATAAACAAAGAATCCAAACCCTAATCCACTAAAAATAGTCACCGCAACATATATTCCAATAGAAATCAAATCACTCATAGAGATAATATGTCCTGTTTTTTTCATTAATATTAAATTTTTAGACATGACTGCATAAGCTCCATCATAGAAACGTGAATGAACAGTTTTCACTTTCACATCTTTCATCGCATTTTGATTACCTTCTTTTAAAGATTTATAACGCTTCGAATACTCCAAAGAATCTTGAATGGCCTGTTCATAAAAATCACCTTTATAATTAATAAACAAAGCATATATAACAATAAGTCCAATAACCAACAACAAAATACCAAGAATAGACATCATTGCATCTTGCATAACATAACCAATGAGAGCTAACTTTAACCATCCAAAAACAGGAACATAATAAAATAAAGAAGACTGAATAAAATCAACCATTAATGTCTTTAAACTTCCTGTTTCTAAATATGTTCCTATCAAAACACCCATCACAGCTATAATAAAGACACCAATAATGACTTTTGGTAATATTTTTAACTTCTCATCACTAATAGACACAACATAAAGATAGTCTGTTAAAACCAAGAAAATCATAATTGTTATAAAAACACATAGCAATAACAAACCAATAAAACCAATATTAAATTCTAAACCGCCACTTATTCCAGCAAAAAATACCAAGGCAAATAACCCAATAAACAATGATTGAATAATCGTCTGCATTGTTAAATAAGCCATAATCTGTTTTCTAGTAAATGGTCCACCAAATAAATAAAATGCATCTTCTCCAAAAAACAATGCTTTCTTAGATGTCATCATGGTTGAAAATAACATCATTGCTAAAAAAGCAATAATTAACAAAATAGATGAATGTAAATCATAATTCACAATCATTGTTGTCTGATTATGTATTGTAAATAAGCTCACAAAGATAAAACCATAAAGAAGTATCATCAAAATCGTAAAAATAGCACTTGCAGGTTTTTTAAATAAATTTCTTATATTGGCTTTGGTTTTTAAAAACCAAAGATAGAAAAGTGTCTTCATCTAGTCACCATCCGTCAATTCAAAGAAATATTCTTTTAAAGATTCACCCTGCAACTCATCTTTTTTCACATGTTTAATAATATGTCCCCTATTCATAATATAAGCTTCATCAAATATTTCACTCACAATATCAATAATATGTGTACTAATCAAAATAGCACATCCTTCATCAGCTAAACGCCTAAAAATCTGTAAAGTTTCTTCAATACTCGCAGGATCTAATCCTACCATTGGTTCATCTACCAATAAAGCTGTTGGTTCAATCATAATAGCCAATAACATACTTAATTTCTGAGTCATACCTTTACTTAATTCTTTAGCCATTTTCTTTCTTTTTTCAGTCAGCTTAAAAAGTTCTAAATATTTTTCAGCCTTTTGCTTGTAATCTTTCACCTGATAAGCATGACCAATAAAATCAATATGTTCTTCAACTGTTAATAAATCATATAAAACAGGTGTTTCTGGTACATATCCAAAACAGCGTTTTGCTGCAATAGTATCATTAGAATATCCACAAACTTTAATTTCACCCTCAAATTTTAATAGATTTGCTATACTTTTAATTGTTGTAGATTTTCCGGCTCCATTAGGTCCTAATAATATTGTAATTTTACTAGAATCAGCAATTAACTGAATATCCTCTACTGCCTTAAAATCTCCATATCTCTTTGTTAAATGATTAACTTCTATCATATATATCCCCTCCTCATTCCATTATACACATATATTGAATACAAAAATAGAATTATCACTTTTATTCACTCTTTATTCTCAATAATTCAAAATCTATATCATAAAGATCTGTTAAAGACTCATGAAGCTGATAAACAATTTGACTCATAACATAATATCCACCATTCATATAAATCTCAAAGATATGTGTATCATAATAAATATCAAGATGATACTGATGATTTAAAGGTGGAGTTTTATTCAAGTTACATACTTTCTCTTCAATAATAGAAACTCGGCTACGATTACACCATAGACAATCATCTTTTATCCATAATTCCAATCCACCTATTGAAATCTTCTGATTTTGCTGCAATGTGACTTTTAATAAAAATGGTGTATTGAAATCAATATGCTTATTCTCATATTGAAAGAGTTTTTGAATATTTGGATGAACACTTTGATAAACATGTCCTCCTTTTTGTGTCAAAACACGTGGCATTGTCAACATACCACACCAATTTTCACCTTCAACAGGTTTACGCATTCTCATCCAGCCAAACATTGTTCTTTGATTGTTTTCATCTAAGAAAGATTGAGGAGCATAGAAATCTAAACCATAATCTAAATAAGTGTATTCTCCCTGTTTTTGAAGTGTACATGTTTCTTCATCAAACAAAACAGGCATTATGACTGCATTACTATTAGGTTTTGGTGGTAAATCTATATTCTCTGGTGAAAAGACTAGATAATATTGATTATCTATTGAAAACAAATCAGGACATTCCCACATATCCCCAATATTTTCATCAATAAAACGATTCTTATATGTAAAATGAATGCCATCTTCACTTTCATAAAACAATACTTCACCATCATATCCTTTATGACTTGCTATTTTACTGCCAATAATCATATAAACATGACCATTCTTCCCAATCCAAACTTTAGGATCTCGTGTATGTCTCACATCCCCTAATTTCTTGTCTTCAATAACACCAACAACCTGATGTTTTTCTGTTTTATTATCAAAAGAATATCCATCATCAGAAATGACCAATCC
>NZ_HG005293.1:94850-108642 GCF_000455285.1 Candidatus Stoquefichus massiliensis AP9
TTGACTTGCGATTAAATCATCATCACTATATTGAACATGAATATACTTAGGATTTTCTTTAGCATAACGAATAGCTGTATAATAAAGATACATCTTATTATTATATTCTATAGCAGAACCTGAAAAACAGCCATTACGATCAAAGTATTGAGATGGATACAAAGCAATAGGCAGATGTTCAAACTGAACAAGGTCATCACTCACGGCGTGTCCCCAATGCATTGTTCCCCATTCACAAGTATACGGAAAATGCTGATAAAAAATATGATATTTTCCCTGATAATAAATTAATCCATTTGGATCATTCATCCAATTCTGTGGTGGTGTAAAATGTAATTTTGGTTTCATAAATTGATTCTCCTTTACTATACTTTTATGTTACCATAAACTTTTCTCTACTTTAATAAAAATTATATAAAAACTTGTTTTTATGTTAGAATAGTATTCGTTAAACTTGGGGGAATAAAAATAATGGACTATAGAATAGAAGAACTTGAGGCATTTATAGTTGTTGGTCAAGCCATTCAATTAATGAACTCACAAAAACATAATATTGAATTATCAAAAAGATTCTGGAAACAGTTCAATCAAAACATCAAAAAAGCATATTTGTTCCAAGGATATCATTGGACAAAATATGCATTTATGATAAGAAGAAATAATCAACTTTATTATTACTGTGCATTACCAGATCAGGGAAAAGTTCCTGAACATTTCTTTAGACAAAATATTATCAAACAAAAGTATCTTGTCTTTGAACATATTGGTCATATGAATAATATCTATACAACATATAATCATATTTATTTAGAAGTTATTCCTCATTGTCCTTACCAAGTGAATAAAGAACATTTTTTGCATTTTGAAAAATATGATTTTCGTTTTCATTGGAATCGTCCTGATTCAATCATTGAAATATGGATTCCTATTTTAGATATTCAATAACATCTTCTAATGAATCAACAATCTTTGTTACCTTTGATGCATAATCTGGTTCTGGATATTTCATATCTGGTACACAAATCACATCAATACGCCCATTATATGCTGCAAGAATCCCCGCTTCACTATCTTCTAAAACAAGTGCTTCCGATGGTATAACACCTAACTTTTGACATGCTGTTAAAAAGATTTCAGGATCAGGTTTACCATGAGTGACTTCATCTCCACAAATACTATCATCAAAGAATTCAGCAATACCAGCATTTTTTAAAATCTCATCTACTCTTAAACGAGCACTAGATGTTGCCACAATTGTTTTATATCCATTATCTTTAAGATATTTCAATAACTTATCAAGACCCTTTTTCTTTGGCACATGTTTTCTTAGACTCTCATCTATCCAAACATGTACATCATCCCATACTTCAGTCATTGGAAAATCATCTCCATAATGATCAGTAAAAACTTTACAAATACCTGCCTTATTCTTTCCTAAACAATGTCTATATAATTCTTCAGTAAAGTCATCATGCCCTAACATATGAAGTTTTTTTACATACTCATTATAAGTGACTCTTTCACTATCAATCATTAAACCATCCATATCAAATATTATTGCTTTTTTCATCTCTTATACCTCCACTTTTTCATCATAACAATTTTACTAATAAAAATCTATGTTTATTCAAATTATAAAATTATTTATGATGGTAAATGTTTCCTCATAAATGAACGAAATGCAAATGTATTGGTAATGGTTGTGATGAGATCAGATATTGGTTCTGCTAATATAACAGCATATATACCATAAGGGAATAGATAAGGCAATACATAAATCATTGGTATTAATAAGATAATCTTACGATAAAATGCAAAGAAAAATGATCTTTTGCCAAACCCTAAAGATGTATAAGTTTGCTGATATGTAGAATTGGCGCCTAAAATAATCATACCAAAAACATAAACTCTTAACATTTCACTGCTTAATTTGATAAGTGCTGGATCTTTAGCAAATAGGCTCACAAATATTGTTGGAAAGATTTCCATTGTTAAAACACCTATAATAGAATAAGCTAATGAGACTTTGATTGCTAATGACACTGTTTCTTTAACACGATGATAATGTTTGGCACCATAGTTATAACTAATGATAGGCTGAGTCCCTTGAGCAATTCCCTCCATTGGTAAGAGTAATATTTGTGACATAGACATTAATATAGTCATAGAACTCACTGCTAAATCACCACCAAAGAATAGTAACTGACGATTAAATGAGACTTGCAATATACCTTCAGTAGAACTCATAAAGAATGGAGAAAATCCCAATCCTAAAACTTTCTTCATAATATCTAAATCTAGTTTTAAATATTCTTTCTTTATCTTGATTGTTGATTTTTTTCCTAATAAGAACTTCATAACCCAAATACAAGATATGAACTGTGAAATGACAGTTGCTATGGCTGCTCCAGCAACATCCATATTAAAAACAAATATAAACAAAGGATCTAAAATAATATTTAATATTCCACCAATCAATAATGTCATCATGCCATATTTAGCAAAACCTTGAGCATTAATAAAATAATTTAATCCAACACTCAACTGCACAAAAACTGTTCCTATTAAATATATATTCATATAATCCATTGCATAAGGTAAAGTATTAACGCTTGCTCCAAACAACAACAAAATATCTTCGCCAAAGAAAAATAATACAATCATTATTATCACTGATGAAATTAATAAACTCATCAAACAATTTCCTAAAATCTTCTCAGCAACATCTTCTCTTTTTTCTCCTAGTTTAATAGAAGCAAGTGGTGCTCCACCACGTCCAAATAAATTGGTAAAAGCTGTAATAATAGTAATAATTGAAGCACATAATCCTATACCAGCAATAGCTAATGCCCCATCAGGTAATCTTCCAATAAATATACGATCAACCATATTATAAATCAATGTTGTTAATTGTGCTAAGATTGAAGGTAAAGCAAGCGACCATAATAATTTTGATACTTTTTCATTCTCTAATCTTTCATTCACACTTTCCACCTCCTAAATTCTGATATACACGTCTAAGCCAATAATGATACTGCTCAACTTCATCTTCACTCATACCCTTATAAGCCATCTCTTCAAAACACTTTTGTATAGATTGGATTTCTTTGATCAATTCTTCTGCTTGTTTTGTCACTTTTAGAATATTACAACGTCTATTGATAGGATCAATATCTCTTTTAAGATATTTTTTTGAAACAAGTTTTTCAATAGCAATCGAAACATGTCCTTTTGATATTCCTCTAATATTTACGATATCTTGAGCATGATTATATTCTGGATTATTTGCTAAAAAAGCTAATACATCTATTTCTACTTGCGTTATTTGATAATTCTGAATCATTCGTTCAAACAATGAATTATATTTTTTTATAATATATGGATGAATTGCAAATGTAAAAGTTTTCATTATTTATCTCCTAATAGTTTATTTTTAAACAGTTCTATAATAAACCAATTAACTATTTCTGTCAATATATAAATAAAGTTGTAAATAAAAAAAGAAAAATGAAGTTTTTTTGCGTATATATATAGTGAGGAGGTTATTTTATCTTTGGTTTTATTTATCATTGTTATTTACTATAAGCAATTATCATGATATATTATCCTTAGATAGCCTCCCTTGTTTTGAAAGTGAGGTGAATCAATGAATACTGCTTTGTCTTGTGAATATCTTGACTCTATTTTAAGTCTTAGGCTTATTGATGATGATTTTATGGATATCATCTTTAATGACAGAGATTGTCTTGAACTTCTTCTTAGTATTATCTTCAACAAGCCTGTCTATGTTATTGCCTTTTCTACTCAGTATATGATGAAGAATCTTCATGGCAGAGATATTCGCATTGATGTGTTTGCCAGAACTCTCGATAACCATTACATTAATGTCGAGGTTCAAAGAAAGAATGATGGTGCTCATCCCAAAAGAGCCAGATATCATCACAGCATGATGGATGCCAATATATCTTTTCCGTCACAGGAGTGGAAGAAAATACCGCCAGTTTCCGTTATCTTTATTACTGAAAATGATGTATTAGGAAAAGGACTGCCTATCTATCACATACATAGGACAATTGACGAGACTGGAGAATATTTTAGCGATGAAGAAACAACCATCTATGTTAATGCAAGCATACGGGATGAAACACCATTGGGATTGTTGATGCACGATTTCATGTGTAGGAACTGTGAGGATATGCATTATGAAGTTTTAAGAAGAAAAGTCCGCTATTTTAAGGAAACAGAAGGAGGGATACAGGAAATGTGTGAAATCTTTGATGAAATCAGAAATAAAGGAAAAGAAGAAGGTCGATTTGAAGAAAAACTTGATACAATTCAAAAACTCATCTCAAAAGAAATGACATTTGAAGAAGTCATGAGTTTACTGGATATTCCTATAGAAAAACAACAACACTTTAGGAAACACATTGTTATGTAATACAATGAACTGTTTCTATGAGAAGGGAAATAAAGCAGAGGTGCACCCCTCTGCTTTATTTTATACTTGTAAAATATATAATCTAGATAAATAATCTCCTTCTCCATCTTTGTTTTCGCCACATGAACTATCACTTGTCATTAATCCAACATTCATTAACTCATCTCCATAACAATCAATATTATGGATAGAAACATGATATTTCTTATTTGGATCTAATCCCATCAATTGAACACGACGGTATCCTTGATTAACTTCTTGTAATGGACGATAGTAACCAACAATAGCTGTATTCTGATCTTGAGAAACAACCATCCATACTGTTTCATTTCCTTCAAATGGACTTTTGAGACGATAGAAAGTACCAAATTGAATAACTTCACGATACTTTTTCATAAATTGAACTTGTTCTAAAATCTGTTGCTGTTCATCAGAAGATAATTTGCATAAATCCAATTCATAACCAAAAGTTCCAAAATAAGCAACATCTGCACGTGTTTTTAATGGTGTATTTCTAAATACTTGATGATTAGGAATGGCAGAAACATGTGCACCCATACTAGATATTGGATAAACCATAGAAGTCCCATATTGAATTTTTAAACGTTCAATAGCATCAGTATCATCACTTGTCCAACATTGTGGCGCGTAATACAACATTCCTGGATCAAATCTTGCACCACCACTTGCACAAGATTCAAAAAGTATCTCTGGGAAGTTTGCTGTTAACATATCATAAAGATGATAAACTCCTAAAATATATTCATGCATCACTTTTCCTTGATCTTGAGCATTATGTACTGATGAATAAACTTCACTCATACATCTATTCATATCCCACTTTATATAAGTAATATGTGATTCCTGAATAACTTTAGCCATTAATCCATAAATATAATCAACAACTTCTGGATTAGAAAAATCTAACACATATTGATTACGTCCGTGAGAAGTATGTCTATTTGGTGTTTCAAAAGTCCATTCAGGATGTGTTCTATAAAGATCAGAATCTTTATTTACCATTTCTGGTTCAAACCATATACCAAAATTCATTCCCAAATCTATTATCTTTTGAGATAATCCACTTATACCATTTGGCAGCTTTTCTAAATTTGGATACCAATCACCAAGTCCTGCATTATCACTTTGACGTTGTCCATACCAACCATCATCCAAAACAAACAATTCAATTCCTAGTTTTTGAGCAGTTTTTGCAATATTAACTAGTTTATCTTCATTAAAATCAAAATATGTACCTTCCCAGTTATTCACTAGAATAGGTCTTACTTGATCTCTATATCGTCCTCTAGCTAAACGTTTTTGATAAAGTTTGTGATAAGTTTGTGACATGGCATTTAAACCATGACAACTATATACCATAACAACCTCTGGTGTTTGGAAAGATTCTCCTTGATTTAATGGCCAAGTAAAAGCATGAGGATGAATTCCCATAGTCACTCTTGATACATGATATGTATCAACTTCAACCTGTGCTAAAAAATTACCACTATAAACCAAACTAAATCCTAACACCTCTCCATCATATTCATTACAATTTTCTCTTTTTAATGCAATAAATGGATTAAAATTATTACTTGAACAACCTCTCAATGAATAAATAGATTGTATTCCATGTTCTAATTTTCTATTCCTTATGCTTCTTTCTCGTGACCAGGCTCCTGTTAATTCAATCATTTCATATTCCATATCTGGTAAGTCTATAGACATACTCATTGCCTGATTTAAAACGAGTTTTTGTGTTCCACAATTTTCAATATATGCATTTCTTGTTAGAACAGATAAGTTTTCATAAATAGTATAACTTAAGATAATTTTTGTCTCTATAACTTCATCGTATAATGTTACCAATAATGTTGTTGCTTCCTGATTATCTTCAACATATGTTGCAGGTAAATTCTTTAAAGATGGTTTCCCCATAATAATTTCATGACTTTGATATATAAAATGAACAATATGACTTCCATTTTCCTGTAAGATATCTATTGCTGGATGACGCATATCACCAGATCCATAAGATGGATATTCCTGTTTTAAATGTTCTAAAGAAAAAGTCAAATCACCTTCAATTGCACATGCTGCCATAGGTCTTGCTTTCATTTCACAAAGATGATCAAAATTCTCATGATCATTAATTCTTTTTCCATAATATAATTGCCCTAACTGCTGATTTTTCATAACCTTTATGATATAACTGAAATATTCATTATATAAATGAAATGTTTGTGTTGATTTATGATATTGAATTGGCATAGTTATTCTCCTTTAATTCTTCTAAAATATTTCTTTCTTGATTATCATCGTCAATAATAATTCTATTTCTTTTTTGAGCTAGAGTATTCATCATATTTGTTAAATATTCTCCACTTAATTTATAGTACTTTTTATATATGATAAAACTAATCACAACAAATATCATTGGTAATACAATCATAATGATACGCATTCCATTCATTGTTGTAAGAGATTGAGCTGCATCTGGAATATAACCCGTTGCATCCAATGCAAAACCAGTAAACAACGCTCCCATTGCTGAGGCAAATTTAACCAATAAAGTTTGAATAGAGAAAATCACTGATTCATTACGTGTTCCTAATTTATATTCTCCATAATCAACAACATCAGCTAAGACAACAGTCACTGTTCCTAATTGTAACCCCGAACCCAATTTAACACAGATTCCAGCTATCGCAGTAAGGATATAATTTTGAGGCATGAATATTCCTGTTAAACATAATACAATCAAACCAACAACAGGTATTCCACTTGCGAGAGCATAGACCTGTTTTTTTGTAAGATACTGAGCTAATCTAGGAAAAATAAGTAATCCAAAGATTTCAGCAAAACCTGCAAACATTGTAAATACTGAAAATAATGCTTTATTTCCTACAACATAAATAAAATAATATGTTTGTACACCACTTATGCAGTTCATTGCAAAGTTAAATGTTAATATGACTCCAATCGCAACCAATAATTGGTCATTTTGTTTAATTAATTGAAGAACTTGTTTAAAAGATGTTTTCTCCTGTTTTTTTACTTCTACACGGTCTGCTGATTTGACATTCAAAACTGTAATTCCAACTGTTACAACAAAGACAATAGCAATTAACCATGCAAAATTTGTAAAACCTGCCTGTGCATTACCTTTTCCTAAAAAATCCATAATCTGTAATCCAAAACCACCAACTAGTAAAGAACCACCAATAGATGCAAAAATTCTAGGAATAACTGCGACTCTATCTCTTTCTTTAGGATCAGATGTTAAATTAGGTAACATAGACCAATATGGAATATCCATAATTGTATAAGTCATTCCCCATACGATATACATGACTGTCGCAAAGATATACAACGATGTTCCTGATAATCCCCAGTTTGTAAATAAACAAACCAATATTACTGCATTAACAATTGTTCCAATAGCCAACCAAGGTCTAAACTTCCCCCATCTTGTATGCGTATTATCAACAATCATTCCCATACCTAAATCATTAACAGCATCCCAAAACTTAGCCAAAAAGAACAAAGTTCCAACAAAAGCAGCTGATAATTTTAATACATCTGTAAAATACAACATACAATAAGTAAAGATAATCCCACAACACATATCTTTTCCAATTGCACCAACACCATAAGAATACTTTTCTTTAAAAGATAACTTCTCATTCATAACATAAACTCCCTTTCTTTAATCATTCTATTTATATAATGAAAGCGCTTTTCATGATTGAATTATAACATCTGTTTCGATTAAGAAAAGTATCCTCTGTTTAACAAATATGTCCAAATGTTAGATTATCATAAAAAGAACGAAATACTTTCAATCCTTCAAAACCAATTTATAAAGATTATTTATCATTTAGACATATCTATGCAACATCTAGAATTATGCTTAAAAAACATGATCCTTTATTCATCATAAGTATTAGACATTCAAGATATTGAGAAGTAAAATAAAATTATCAAAAGAAGGAGAATAACATATGGACAGAAAGACAAAAGCGAATAACCTCTATCAAAAATTATATGGTCAACAAGATGAAAACAAATACGATCAAGAATATCATGATATTATGAAGAATTATATTTATGGTGATGTCTATCAGCATGGGAACTTAGATGAACAATTAAGAGAACTTATCTTAATTGTTGTTTCCACAACAAATCATACATTAAAAGTTCTTAAAAAACATATACATGCTGGAATACACGTTAACTTATCACCTATTATGATGAAAGAAGCCATTTATCAATGTACACCTTATATTGGCTATGGAAAAGTTGATGAAGCATTAGTTGTTTTAAATAAAGTATTGGAAAATGAAAATATAGATACTCATTTACCATCACAATCAACTGTTAAAGAGGACACTCGTTTTCAATCAGGATTTGATGTTCAATCGGCTGCATTTGGAAAGGAACATATTCAATCTGGTCATGACAATGCCCCTAAAGAACTCAAACATATACAAAATTATCTATCTGAATATTGCTTCGGTGATTTTTATACAAGAAATGGTCTTGATTTAAAAACAAGAGAGTTATTAACATTTATCATGTTAGCAACTCTTGGTGGTTGTGAAAACCAATTAAAGGCACATACTCAAGCCAATATAACTGTCGGTAATACACGTCAACTTTTAATTGACACCATCACACAATGTCAACCATATATCGGTTTTCCTAGAACCTTAAATGCCATTGCGATTATTAATGAAATAACTCAATAGAAAAAACTATGATAGATTTATCATAGTTTTTAATTTCCTCCTGGTCCATCTTGTCTCTCTCTTTCATCTGGATAATATTTAAGATTGTTGTTGGTCCATTGATTGTTATAAGCTGTCTTTTTTGCTTCGGTTTGTTTCTTTTTCTTTTTTTCTTGAGACATATTTATCACTCCATTACTAATATGTGTGAGTTGATAAAATATATACTCTTTTTCTTTTATTTTGTATTATAATAAAAATGGTAGGTGATTATTTATGAAATATCAAGTTGAATTTTTTTGTGGCAGTTATTATGATGCGAAACAAGCTGAATATGGTGGTGCATCAAGAATACTTTTGAGCCATCATAACTACCAATATGGATTAACTCCTAGTATTGGTGAGTTTATAAAAACAAAAGAGAATACAGATTTAGAAATTATTTGTATGTTAAAACCTCGAACCCATGGATATTGTTATCATGATGATGAAATAGAAACAATGTTTTTAGATGCAGAGATTTTATTAGATAATGGAACAAGTGGTATTGCTTTTGGTTTTTTAGATTTTGAGAAAGATATTGATATTAAACAAACAAAGAAAATGATAGATTTGATACATTCATATCATAAGAAAGCTTTTTTTAATCAGGCTATTAATTTTGTTGATGATATTGATTATGCAATGAACATTTTAATAACATTAGGCATTGATGGAGTCTATACAAAAGGATTACAAAAAGACATAATCTTAGGTAAAGAAATGATAAAATATTTACAATCTGCTTATGGAGAACATTTAGAAATTATTCCTATGTATAGCCTAGACCTAGAGCCAATACAATACATGAAAAATACAGGTTGTTATATCATTCAATGCCTTTGTTTAGATGATTACCTTGATCCAAGTACTAATAATGAGAATTTAGCAGTCAGCTGGGAACGTGTTGAAAGCATAGTTAAAGATATTGAAGAAGATATCTATGATTTTGAACTGACATAATTTATTTTCATATGAGAAATACGATTTCATCTTATGACATATTATAGTATAATATCATTAATGGAGGGAAAATATATGGAATATCTTGTTTTAGATGTAGGTGGAAGTGCTATTAAATATGCACTCATGAATGATGATTTAGAAATGTTGGAAAAAGGAAAAGTTCCTACACCAAGTGAAAATTTAGAAAGTTTTAAACAGGCTGTTCATGATATTTATGTGCAGTATAGTGATAGAGTTGATGGATTAGCTATGTCATTACCTGGATTAATTAATAGACATACGCATAAAGTACAAGTTCCAGGGGCACTTGGTTATAATTTAGATGTAGATATTGTTAAAGAGTTACAGTCAGTTACAACTGACAGATTAACAATTGAAAATGATGCCAAATGTGCAGCTCTTTGTGAAGTAGAACATGGTAGTTTGAAAGGAACAGAAATTGGTGATGTTTGTATTATTGGTACTGGTATTGGTGGTGGAATTACTATTGGTGATAAAGTATTCACTGGAACACATGGATTTGCTGGTGAGTTTAGTTATTTATCTGGAGACTGGACGAAGCAGGATGGTTTTGAAGGAAAATGGGGATATGATGGCAGTGCACTTAAATTATCTGCTATGATAGCAAGAGCTGTTGGTGAAGACCCTAAAGAATTTGATGGTTTAAAAGCTTTTGAATATTGTAATCAGGGTGATGAACGTGCTTTGACTGCATTAGAGGCTTATTGTGATGTTATTGCGATGGGGTTATTCAATATTCAGGCAACTGTTGATCCTGATAAGATAGCTATTGGTGGTGGTATTAGTCAACAACCAATTTTACATGACTATATTCAAAAATCACTAGATAAGTTATATGAAAAAATGCCAATTCCTATTCCAAGAGTACAAATTGTTCCATGTACTTATCATAATGATTCTAATTTAATAGGTGCCCTTGACAATTATAAAAAAGTATATTAAAAAACAGGTTTTATGAGAACCTGTTTTTATATTTTATGGGGATCTTCTGTTCTTGTCCCTTCTTTATCTAACTGGTATTGTTTACGATATTCTTTAGGAGATATATCATGATATTGTCGAAAAGCTTTAGAAAAAGATAATTGATTGGCATATCCGCATGAGAAAGATATTTGATTAATTGTTAAATCACTATTCACAAGTAATTCTTCTGCCTGATTCATTCGATATCTTTTAATAAACTCCTGAGGAGATAGATGTAAAAATTGTTTGAAAAGTGTTGTTAAATAACTCCTATTAATAGAAAGATAATCAGCAATTTCTTGAACAGTAATGACATTTTGATAATTATTTTGAATATATTCTAAGGATTTTTGGACATAGGAATTATCACTTTGATGATTCTCTTCTTTATAAGTCAGATTTGCACTCTTCATTAAGTATGATAATAAACGAAAGAATTCTCCTTGAATAAACATTTCATTACTATAACTGAGTTTATAATGAGCTAACATAGATATCATAATTTCTCTTATTTCATCAATATACCCACATTGTACAACAAGATTATTATGATGAAGATGACAGTGTTCCAAATAGAGTTCAGCTTTCTTTCCATCAAAACCAACCCATGCATATGTCCATGGGTCATCTTTGTCTGCCTGATAGTAAGTTACAACTTGTGGCATAATCAAGAAAGCATCGCCTGCCTGAATATGATAAACTTTATTATTAATATGGTATTCACCTTTCCCTGACAAACAATAATGAATCAAATAATGTTGTCTTACAGCCGGTCCATATGAATAACCTGGCGTACACTCCTGCATACCACAAAACTTAACATACAAATCTTCAAATGTTTTGTTTTTAACTTCTAATGATGAATACATAATTATTCCTCCACAACCATAGCATACTTCATTGCATCAAAAGCAATTTGAAACTGTTCAAAAGAGACTTCTGTTAATTCCCTATTTGCTGGATCTTTAATATAAAAAACTTTTTTATCTTGATCATATCCACTAACCAACACAATATGTAAGTTACTTGGAGCTTTTCCAAAGTAATAATTCTCCATATTTGGTGCATGGAAACCTCCTGTTACCCATGCTATAACAGGATGATCACTGGCAATCTCATCCATAATTTGATCAATATCACTACCGGATATATCTCTCATTTGGGCATACTGATAAGTAGCAGATATCAAAGCCTGTGGAAAGATTGTATAATATTCATTTATTTGTGTTGATCTTGAAAATGGATCTCCTGAAAATCCTTCATAAGGTGTATATGATTGAGGAATAGATCCAATAAATGAACGAATATCAGTGTTCATTTTTTTCTTATACTTTAATGCCATATACAAGGATGTCGCTTCACATCCATTTGGTGCATCATAATCCATTTGATTGTAATAGGTGATATTAAGAACTTTTCGTGCTGGGATCTGATATATCACTTTATCTTGAACTTTAACTGTAATATTTCTTGATTTACGCTGTCCTGATCCCCCTGATGTTTCAGTTGTTAATACAGTGGCTTGATAATCACCAACCTTATTAAAATTGACTTGAGATGTATCAATATTTCTATATTGCATATAATAAGGTGCTTTCACAGTGTAAAACTTATCAAAATTAAAATCACTATCCCCTTTTTTAACTGCAATTGTATTTGGTCCTAATATAATAGGATCAAGTGTACTCACAACATTAATTTTAAAATCTACAGATTCATCAAAATATTGAATAGTGCATAAATATGTTCCTACATTTTCATATTGATAAGACGTTTTATTATTTGACATAACTGTTGGTAATTCTTCCACCGTCATATCAGCTTTTTCTCTTATACTATTGATTTCATCATCTGTCAATTCAGATAAATCTAAATAACATAATGGTTCTTTTACTATAGCGTTACCCAATTCAACATGAAAGTCATTATATTTGAGTTTAAGAACATTCTCTGCTTGATGACATCCACTTAATAATAAAATCATCAAACATAAACATATATTTATAAGTTTTTTCATAATATATTATCTCCCAGCATATATCTAATATAGTTTCATTATATTAGATAATCTTTCAAGAGAAAAGGTTTTTCACATAATAGATAGTTTTCACAATATATATCATATCTAAAACATAACATAATTGCCTTATAAACAAGAAAAGAGTCCTAAGACTCTAATGTAAACAATAATTTTTGTTCTGTTGAACTATCGTGGCCGATAAAGACTTCAAAATCTCCTGGTTCACTATCGTATTGATAATCTTTTCTCATAAATTTTAACATTTCATTATTAATTATAAACTCTACTGTTTTTGTTTCATGTGGTGCTAAATGAATTTTTTGGATTCCTTTTAATTCTTTAATTGGTCTTACCACTGAGCCAACTAAATCTCTAATATAGAGTTGGACTGTTTCCACACCTTCTCTTTCAGATATATTTGTTACTTCTATAGAAGCTTTAATTTGTGTATCAACAGTTAATGTTGTTTGGTCTAATTTTATGTTATTATACTCAAACTCACTATATGATAAGCCATAACCAAAACAATAGTAAGGATCATTAGGAATATCAATATAACGAGATGTAAAACGTTTACTGTGAGAACTTGTTAAAGCTGGGCGACCTGTTGAATGC
>NZ_HG005293.1:109402-112806 GCF_000455285.1 Candidatus Stoquefichus massiliensis AP9
TGATTATAATATATTGGACACTGTCCTACAGAATATGGGAAGGTCATGGATAATCTTGCGCTTGGATTAACTGCTCCATACACAACATCAACAATACCATCTCCACCTTCAGTTCCTGAAATGCAGCAATGTAATAATGAATAAAGAATACACTTTAAGATAATATGCATCATCTTTTCTCTCACTATAGAGATACATTTGATACAGTAATTCCCTCATATTATCGAATCCTTTATTTTCAGGTAATTCAATTGTATTACAATGAATATGTCATGATTCCTTATTAGAAAATGTCTCTAAAAAGTCTCTTGATATTTGTAAAACAATAACTTCATTATCCTCTGGGCTTTGTGTAGAATGTGCTTCTTTTGAATTAATATAGATAAAATCATTTTGTTTTAATTCATACTTTTTCTTATTCATCCAAATATTTAGTTTTCCTCTTTTTACATAAAGCATTTCTGCTGACGTATGCCAATGAAAAGGTATAATACGTAAATCATTATGAGCAGAAAAACTAAATATTTTGACTGGTATACTTTCATTAGGAATAATAAGTTCATGTTTATATTCAGTATTATTCATTATCATTTCCTCTTTCTATCTATAATATGAGTATACATGATTATTTTTCACAAAGCAAAAAGAATGGAAAATAATTTCCACTCTACTTTTGATAATTACACTGATAAACAAATACATCAAATAATTTTTGCATCTGTTCATTTTTTTGACACATACACTCAGGATGAAATTGTACACCTAAAATATTCAAAATATTATGTTGAATAGCTTCAACAATACTATCCTCACTTCTTGCGACCACTCTAAATTCATCAGCAATTTTCTTAATTGACTGATGATGAAAACTATTCACATAAGCTTTATCTCCAAAGATTGGAAATAAGAAACTATCTTTTTTAATTCTAATGATATGGGTTGGATATTCTCTTCTTTCTTTTTGTTCATGTTGAAAAACATATTCATTGGCATAACGATTATCTTGGTATAAAGTTCCTCCAAAAGCAACATTAATAATCTGTTGTCCTCGACAGATTCCTAAAATAGGAATTCTTCTATCTGCACATTGTTTAATTAATTCAATTTCATATTGATCACGATATGAATCTGATGGTCCCTGATCATATGACCAATTTTCTTTATAAAACATTGGATTTACATCCTGACCTCCAGTTACAAGTAATCCATCAATACGCTGAATTTGTTCAGTAATCATATCATTTTTCTTTGTAACTGATAATAGTACAGGTATTCCACCAGCATTCTCTACAGCTTCAACATAATCCTGCTGAACATATTGTTCATATCTTCCATCAATCATTCTTTCACTACATGTTATTCCTATAATTGCTTTCATATTTCTCACTCTCTTAATCAATTTTTTTCATTATCTTTATTTTTAGGCATCTCTAGGAATTATCATTCCATATAATTACAGGGGTATTCACACTTCTTGACATATAATCTTCATATTAGTCTTTAATCATGAAATCAAAGACTTTATTTACTATTGTCATTTACTCACCTTTGATTTCTTTTTATCATTATATCACAAGAACAAACCAGTTTCATTATATATCAATATCTAAAATTCTTTTATCAAATACTGTTTACTGATATAATAAAAATCATGGAGGATGAACATATGAAAATAGGTATTATTTGTGCAAGTGATGAGGAAGTGAAACCATTTCTTTCATTGTTAGAACATGAAAAGGTAACATATAAATCTATGCTTTCTTTTCATGAAGGAAAAATTCATGGAATTGATGTTGTCACTCTTTTTTGTGGTGTATGTAAAGTTAATGCTGCAATTGCTTCACAGATCCTCATTGATACTTTTCACTGCACTGCCCTTATTAATGCTGGTACTGCTGGTGGTATTGATAACAATGTTCAGTTATATGATATTATTGTTGCAACAGAAATAACCTATCATGATGTTGATGAAAAAATATTAACAGATTTTCATCCCTGGTTATCTTCACCTTATTTTCAATCTCATGAGCAATTGCTCAAATATGCAAAAAAAACTGCTCAAAAATTGAATTTTGAATATGAAATTCATTTTGGAAGAATGGTGACTGGAGAACAATTTGTAGAAAACAAAGAAAGGGAAAATATTATAAAGATGTATCATCCCTTGAGTGTTGATATGGAAACAGCGAGTATTGCTCATGTCTGTTATGTTAATGAAACTCCTTTTATTGCAATTCGAGCCATTACAGATACACTCACAAATCCTGGTATCCCTACTTTTGAGGCCAATTGTCAAAAGGCTTCTCAAATTTCTGCCCAATTTGTTAATAATATGTTGAGATTAATAAAAACCACAATTTAGATTTGATATGATCCCACTAAAGTAGACACACGAAATATAAAAACGTGTATCTATGGAGGTGGGATTTTATTATGAGTAGAAAAGAAAAAGTATCTTATGAAGAAAAAGTAAAAGCGTGTGAGGATTATCTCAATAATACAACAAGTGTATTTGCAATAGCACAATCGTTAAGTGTTAATCAAAGAACAGTTTTTGATTGGATAAATAAATATCGTGATATTGGCAAAGAGTCATTAATCACATCAAATAAGAATAAGACATATACAAAAGAGTTTAAAGAACAAGTCGTTATAGAATATTTAAATGATGAAGGATCTCTGGATTTTTAAAAGAAAAAACTTCTATAATAAATTGATTATCTTTTCATAAGTTGTCAAATGTCTGTATAGCCTGTATTTACGGGCGTTACGGGCATTTTTCATATTGGAAGATACTTTGCATATGCTGGCATATCCCAGCGTGTTTTGGCAGCCAAAAGTAGTAAAAGTGTAGTAAACTCTGCCTTTACTACTAGGCACATAACCTGTCCATTTCAGCTTTAGCAGAAGCAGAAGAACCATGTGCGTAATACCCAAGCGTCATCGTGATGTTGGCGTGTCCCATAAGGTACTGCAAGGTGTTTGGATTCATGCCCTTGTTTGCCATATTCGTACAGAACGTGTGTCTGAATGTATGTGGCGTTACATTTGGCAATGCTGCCTCATGGCACTTGTTATACTTCTTGACAAGTCCTCTTACCATACTCTCATAGTTGCAAGCGACCTTTGGCAACCCGTCATTGTTGAGAAACAGAAAATCTCTGTAGCCGTCAGTAACGATAGGCTCTGCTTTCCCACGGCTTTTTACAATCCTCTTTAACGCCTGATAGACATTCTCTGTCATTGGAATCTCTCTGTCACCGTTTTTGGTTTTCGGAAGCTCAATGTAGTACCCGATTTCACTATCTCTCAATAGCTGGTGGTCTACATGGATTATCCTGTTTGGAAAGTCCAAGTCAATCTTGGTCAGTCCGCAAAATTCAGAGATACGAAGTCCCGTCCCC
>NZ_HG005294.1:0-50289 GCF_000455285.1 Candidatus Stoquefichus massiliensis AP9
ATTATAGCCCATATTTATCCAACCATGAATTAATTCTAGTAACTTATAATCAAACATTGGGTTACTAAATGTACGTAAAGAATTATATTTAGATAATTTCGTAATATTTTCCTCAATTAAAACTAGTGACTCATCTTTATGTTCACTTTCTATAAGATTTTTAATTTTTAGTAAGACATACATAAGATCATGCTTTGTTTGAACTATTTGGTATGACAATTTTGCTGTTTCATTATATAAGTCTTTTGAATATTTGCTTTTTAATAACTCATTATTAAGATAAATATTATTATGATAATTAAATATCATGTTATAGTATAGTATAAAAAAAGTGATAGTTAATAAAATAAATAAAATCAGTAAATTATATATAATTTGTGTGTTTATAGAATTGTAAAATATAGATTCATATAATATGGTAAATGTTGATAATAAGAAGAAAGTAAAGAAACAAAATGGCAACCAATCATTATTTTTTAATACTTTTTCTTCCTTTTTTTCAATTTTGAAGAATAAAAATCCCAGAATAAAAAACAGTATTCGAGATATTAATGAAACACTAACAATAGAAATAGTTGTAGAACTTATATTTTGAGGACTAATTTTAAAAATAAAACAAACAATAAATAATGATATTGTATTTGAGATAATTAAGCATGCAATCAAAATAGAAGGTACAATAAAAAAATATAAGTTAAATTTCTTTTTATTAAATGATATAAATATCATTTGAGTAAATATAAGACATATTAATAATATGAAGTTATTCATAAAAAACTCATTTAAAATATAGGTCTCACATATACAAAAAATAGATACCAATAACATAAATGACTTTTTTTCAATTTGAAAAATTTTAAAATTAAAGTAGGAAAGAATAAAATCTTCTAGAAAAATCATTACAAAATCAAATAAAATCATCGCAATAAAAACAATTCATATTCATTAATTAAATTATTTTGATATTTTCTTCCTACTGTATAAATTTCATCATCAATCATTATCACTTTTGATTTTTTTACGTCTTTTGTATAATTAAAATTAATAACAAGATTTCTTTCAATTTGAATAAGATCTCGATAATTTATCCCATTCATAAACTTTTCTAAAGATGATATTATTGTATAATCTTGAGTAGTTGTTTTTACTAGAATATCATGACCTATAGATAAAATAAATATGATTTCACCTAATTTAATAGAAACTTTTCTACCCTTAGAAGTTATTATTACTTTAAATATGTTATTTATAAAGAAATCTTTAGCCTGCTTAAAAACTTTAGGTGCATCTGTTTCATATTTGGATTTTCTAATAAATTGAAAAAAGCCAATAGATAATGCAGGAAAAACAAACTCATCATGCAAAGATATGAATATAGTTATCATATTAGGAAATAATCTTTTTAGATGTTTTATTAAATTTAATCCACTATAATTTGTTTGCAAGTCAATATCAACAAAAATTATTTCAATGGAGGTCAGAGATAATATATTATAAAAATCACTAGTAAAAATTAATAACTCTATTGGATCATTTTGATTAAGAAATGAAAAACATTCCAAAACATCACTTTTCATTTTTTCTATAAACGATAAATCATCATCAGCAATAACAACATTCATAACTATCCCTCCATATTTTATTCTATACTATTCTATAAAATATTAACTCTGCCATTAAATAGTTTAATTCATTATAACATATGAATTTCGGATTTACTAATTTGTAATAAATTTATAATAAAATATAATTACTGCATAAAATAATTATCATTACATTTTTTAGGAAACGTGTGTATATTTAACTTATGGAGAATTATTATATCAATTAGCAATTACTAAAAATCCTTCCAAATCAAAGGTTAATTTTCAGGAAAGATTTTTAACATTCTTTAGTTTTTATTTTTTAATTTATCTGGTTTCTTAGGATTATAAGGACCTATAAAAGAATATGATGATCTTGTTGCATATGCCAAAGAATTTAAAAAGTAACAAAAGAATTTAGCAAACTTTTGGCTTAAAGATTTATTTGATATCATTTTTTCACCTACTTTCTATGAAATATTGTTAAATAATATGTTATATGATTTAAATGAAAAATCTTAAAAATCAACTTAAAATAATTTATATTGACTATATAAAACACTAATCATTAAAATTATATGCAGGTTCATAAGTAACTAAACAAACCAAACCATATTAGGAAACAATATTTCTTTTCAAAATAAATTCTTTATTATGAAATAACTATAAAACAATCCAAATAAATCTTCAAGAATTATTTCATGTAATTCGAATTTTGTTCATAAATAACATATAATGTTACAAATCGTCGCATTGCGACCTAGAGTCGCATAAAAAAGATTATTCTTGGTATGGTGATAAAAATGAGTCATAGTACTTTAGCAAAACAATTAAAAAAAATTCGTATTGAAAGAAAAATGAGTCAATATGATGTAGAAAAGGCGACAGGAATTGATAGAACTACCATATCAGCATATGAAACTGGAATTAGGGAACCTAGTCTAAATAATCTATATAAACTTGCTGATTTATATTTAGTGAGCTTAGATTTTATGTGTGGCAGAATAAGCAAAAGAACTATAGATGTGTCTAACATCAATGATCAACTTTATAAAAAAATTCTTGCACTGCTATACAATCATAATACCTAATTATAAATATTTGATTCCTTATGTTGTACTATATTAAACATATACGATGCAGTATTTATTCTATAAATATTTACTAATCAATAAATAAATCTATGTAAATTGAAATAATTAGAAAGGAAATCTATATAAATAAATTTACTATATGGGTTGTTTAGATACAAATGAAATTAATAATTAATTATTTATTTAATAAAATCGGAGATAATCATTACGATAAAGAAGTATTACTCTATGGACTTGAGGTTTTGGTGTATAATATATTTACACTTTTTCTATTGATAATAATTTCGTTGATATTTAAAAATTACTATTTTGGTTTTTTCTTTATCCCTGTCTTCTCAATATTAAGAATTACAATAGGCGGATATCACTGTAAAACAATATATGGATGCACAACTTTAATGGCTGTTATTTACTCACTTACAAATATTTTAATGCAGTTTAATTATTATAATTTAATTCTAAAAATAATAAGCCCCTTCCTTATTTTTGTTTTATTATTTATCAAACCGTCTGTAGAAAACAGAATAAATTTTGGGCAATTCGATGTTTACTATAAATATCTACTACAAGTTTTATTTATTTTATTTTATTTTGTTTTATTTAATTCAACTGCATTCTCCCCAGTATTTTCTGCATTACTTATTGTCGAAATAATGTATCAGTTATATTTAATTACTCATAAATTATAATTAATATGAATATTTCACCCCTATGATGACAGTGTATTAATCAAAATGACGACACTTATAGTTGTATTTCTATACCAACCGCAACCTCCAAGAGGTAAAATGATTTTGTAGATTATATCTACAAATATTTCTATTAAAAGCTAACTATATAAAAAGAAGTTAAGAGCATTGTCAAGAATTGAGCTGCTTATCATTGATGAATTTTTATTGACACCAACAACTACTGCTCAGCAGTCAGATATACTGGAATTACTTGAATTGAGATATAATAATCATTCAACAATATTTGCATCACCGTTTCTGCCACAGGGATGGCATCAGAATTTATGTGGCGCTGCAACAGCTGATGCAATTCTTGATAGAATAATTGCAAATTCTTATCTGATTCATATAAAAGGCTCTAAATCAATAAGAGCAAGAGAAAAAATATTTAAAGATAATCATAGTACATATTCGCCCATGATTTAAACTAATACAAAAAAGAGAATTCAAAATCATTGTATTTAACAATGAAATTTGAATTCTTATTTTTATACACTTGAAAACAAATTTAAACTTTCTTTTTTAATGAAATATAATGTCATCATTTTCATTAAGATATTATCATCACCTTTATTGAGGTACTATTGTTATTTAATTAACACAGTACGTGCAATGAAATGAAATATTCACAATTTTTTTATGCGTATTATAGACTCATTTTATTTATTATAAATCCTTCTGCATATTTCACACATGATTTTATACCATTAAGCTTATCTTTAGCATCAATATATAACATTAAATCTTGGTTTCTCCTCATATACTTATCTATTTGAGAAGTATAATTTACTAATATTTCTTTCTTTTTATCTTCATATTCTGTGATATCTATAAAGAGATTAGGTGTGAATTCAGCGCTTGTTAAAGATTCATAAAATATTAAATTTTTACATATTGATTTAACCGATAAACAATTCTTAGCAATATTAATATGATCTTGATGAGTATCTTTAAAGTATTGGCAAAAAATTGTATCAATTTGGTGTTTTTTTATTATATCTGTAATAAAGTCAATTGTTTCAGAACAGTGTAATAAATTCCCATCTTTAATTTCGCCTATTAACACTTCATCAATTTCCATACATAAAATAGCACTTCGAATTTCTTTAACTCTATCTTTATAAGTTTTTTGTTCCCAATTTCCTCCTTTTGTCATTACTAAATAAATAATTTTCTTCCCATGTTTTTTTAATTTTAATAATGTTCCTATGCACCCTAATTCAATATCATCCGGATGTGCACCAATTATTAGTATATTATCCATGTCATTTCCTCCAATCTACAGATCATTTTAGTACAATTCCTTCACTTTGAATCTTGTACATTTTTGTATATATCCCTTCATTTGACAACAATTCATTATGACTACCTTCTTCAACAATTTCTCCTTTTTCAAGAACTAATATTTTAGTTGCGAAATTTACGTTTATAAATCTATGAGTAATAATAATATTAATTTTATTACTATTATTATCATACAATTGTTTAAATATTTCAAATTCCGATAAGGGATCCAAAGAAGCTGTAGGTTCATCCAAAATCATACAATCGGAGTTTTTCATAAAAAGGCGTGATAATCCCAGTTTTTGCCATTGTCCACCAGAAAGCTGAGTTCCGCCATCAAACCAATATCCTACCTGTTGATCATATTGCTCTGGTAAATGTGAAATAAAATCTGCTGCTGCTGCTTTTTTACTACTTTTTATAATTTTATCTAATCTTGTTAATTCACTGATACTTCCAAATCCTATATTATCTTTAACTGTAAACTGATATTTATTATAGTCTTGGAAAAGAGTTGCTAAACAATTACGTAATGACTCCTTTTTTATATCCCTAATCTCTATATCATTAATTGTAATACTTCCTTCATAATCATCATATAAACCATTAATTAATTTAATCAAAGATGTTTTTCCAGAACCATTTTCTCCAACAATTGCAAGTATTTCTCCTCTTTTTACTTCAAAATTAATATCCTTCAAAGCATATTCTTGTCTATTAGGATATCTGAATGACACATTTTTAAACTTAATACTAAATATTTCTTTTATTTCTTTGAAACCATCTTTATTTGTAGGTTGTAATTTAAAGAAAACCTCAATATTCTCCAAATACAATGAATCTTTATACATATTAAAAAAACTGCTTACTAAATTTTGAATGGCACTTTCAATTTTAGATGTGGTATTAATATATGTTATGGTTGTTCCAACTAACAATATTCCCATGCTAGATTCATATATGGCAAGACAAACTATGATAAAAGTAACAATACAATTAGCAACTTGATAAATTCCAGAAAAAGTGGTTTGTTTTTTTAAAATCATAATATTTTCATCAAAAAATTTCTGCCTTAAAACACTAAATTGTTGTATCAAATAATTTGATAAATTAAATAATTTCACCTCTTTAATATACTCATCTTTTATTAACAAATGGGCTATATACCATGATTTTCTCTCATGATTTGTTCTATTCATTAATACTTTATACTCATTTTTACTTATTGACGTGAAATATTTTGCAGCAATACATGATAATAGAACAAATCCAAGGATTAGGCTAGGATGCCACAACATTAAAATGAAAAATGCAGAGATCAAATTTATAATCTGACTTATTATTGTCAATGCTGATGTAATTATACTAAATGGTCTAATTCCTATTTCCTGTTCTGCTCTTTGAATTATGTCATAAATTTGTGGATTTTCAAAATCTTGCATGTCAAATTTTAAAGTTTCTTTTAAAAATTTTTCATTAAGTCCCAAGTATAAATATTCTTTATATTTAGACAAAAGGAAATTATATACACTATTAATAATTATAGAAAGTAAACTTAATAGTAGAAAAACACCTAACCTTTTTCCTATCATTTTATTGGCAATATTCAATTGAATATAGTTTATTATTTCTTGAGTATTTATCATAGATATATAAGATAATAGTACATTTAATATACTAAGAATCATACATATTATAATAATGAAAATTTTCAAATCAGCTAACAATGAAAATATATATTTTAATCTCTGGATAAAAAGTAATATCTTATCTTTTCTTTTTGTTTTTTTCATAACTTCTTCTTTTTAGTTCTGCTTCATGTAAAATATTCCATATATTTTCTTCAGTATTAATAATTTTCTCCAAAACATTGTATGGATCATTAAAATTAATTTGATTATCTTTCAATAACAAAATAGCCTTTTTAAACAATTCTTTTGATACATCATTTTTTGTTCCCTCAAAATCAATAATTTCATTATTAATTAAAATAAGTTTAAATAAAACAAAATGTTGATTTTCTCCCATAGCAAGAGGTACACTATTCCATCCCACATTAATCTGTTTAATATTAGAGAATGGTATACATTTATATGGCTCCACTTTTTTCATCTTTTCAAAAAAACTTATTGGACAATATATTTTTAATTCTTTTTTTTCATCATCTATTTCCCATCCATTCTTAACATTACCTATTAATAAATTTTGCATAATTAATTTCTCCTTTCATATTTATCCTCTTTTTTATTTTTTCTTTTGAAGTATAACACTTCATTTATACTATCATACATTAAATATTCATTTTTCCAATATTGAACTTCACTATCATCTACATGTTGAAATTTATATCTTGAAAAATGTTTATGATAATAATTAAAAACATTTTTTAACATATCAGGAATTTCTAATTTATTTTTTAAAAATAACTTTATATAATTACTTATATTTTCACAATCATTCTCTTTTAATTCTATTTTTTTATCCAAACAACTTAATTTTAAGTCGAGTGATATCCCCAAATAGCTATAAATCATTTCCATATACCCTTCAACCATTTCTATTCCTGAATTCGAACTGGTTGTCAATAAAATTCCACTTTTACCAAGAAATGGCATACGATGATTTAGATAAGCAATTCTATCTAATAATACCTTAAAATTTCCAGGGATATTATTAATATAAACTGGTACTGAAAACACAATTACATCTGCCCATTTAATATCATCAATAAATACTGTTTGATCATCTTTTAAAATACACATACCAGTTGTAAAACAACGCTGACAACCTAAACACACATTAATGTCATAATCAGAAATATATTTATATACTATATTGACTTTCTGCTTTTCATTTTGAAATTTTTCATTCAATATATCTAGTACATACTTCGAAAAGACTTCATTTGTTCCAAGTTTTCTATTACTACAAACTAAAATAAATATATTAGTCATATTTTTCTCCTTAAAGAAGTATCGCCTATCTAGTATAGATAAGCGATACAATCAAATTAGCAATCGCTACTCTCTGTATAGTTAGATCCAGTAGTAAGTCCAGTAATAATTTGTGATGATGCAGTGAACAAACTTACAGTTGCTTCAATACAATATCCTGATGATGTAGTAACCCATGTTAAACTCATTGGTGATGGTTCACCTTCATTGCCTTCAGACCCAACTAAACCCAACTCAAAATCTTTTAACTTTTCAGACATAATTTTTCATCTCCTTCCTTTTAATTTTATTTAAACAATTGTTATAATTGTTCAAATCATGAAAAATTTAAAATATAAATCTATTGAATCACATGTTATTTGTTTTAATAAGGACTGAGCTAAAAATCCATTAACTACGGAACTTTCTTTTGCTGTCATGTCAGCACTTTTTTTAACATTTTTATATCTTTTAATTATAATATTGTTAAATTCATTTTTTTCTTCCAAACTTATCATTTTTTTATAATATAAATTTTCTATCATTCTAATAATTCCAGAAATTCCAGAACATACATTTGAAGTTATTAGATCTCTATCAACTAAACAAATTAATTCCTTCATTTTTTCTTTTTCATAATCATAAGAAATATTTAAGATGGTCTTCGAAATTATCAATGTATATAATGTTCCTAATTTGCCATTACCCCAATTTAAATCATTTCTATTAATAATTTTTTGATTCAGTAAATTATCGTACACTTCTTTTTGCAGTTTTAAAATTATTTCCTTTTTTAAATTTAAATTTAGACAACTACTATTAGCAAGAAATAATAATAATCCTGAATATCCATGTGCTATTCCAGTAGGGATAGCTTCTTTATTAAATATTAAATATTTATCTATTTTCTTTATGATAATTTCTATAATGTTTTTTTCTAAGCCTACCATTTCTAAATAATTTAATATTCCTACTATTCCTTTAAAGTAATCTAATATATTTGGAAAATTATTATTCTTTTTCATTATAATTAATCTAAAATCAACTTTTAATAAACTTTCTAAATACCATTTTATTAATGTATTAATTTTTTCATATAATACATAATAATTTGAATCCAACTCTTTTAATACATAAAGCATATATCCTAATCCTGAATATCCATATCCTAAATCAAAAGATAGATGATAGGTATTTATTAATTTTAATAATAAATCAATTAAACTTCGAATTTCATTTTTATTATTAAAATATACTTTCTTATTTTCATCTTTATCAATAGATACCAAACATATATAAATAACAACATCCCTATAAACTATAAATTTCTCTTCATCATTATCATAATGTATAATGATATCTTCATTATCAATTAATATAGTGATTTTAGAACCACCAATATGTTTAATCTGTATTTTCATTATCATCCATATACACTTTTTTAAAAACATTATTAACAACTTCTGATACATTATCATAATCAAATGAAAGCTGCTTAAAATTTTCATCTATATTTATATCTAAAATTGATAATATATGGTTTTCAAAAAAATTCATTGATGAAGGAAATTTATAAGTTGTTATTCCAATTTTTAAATGTTCCAATATCATTCCATTTAATCGTTGTTCACTAGATATTGGAAATACTATCATTGGAGTCTTATAAAATATAGCTTCTTTTATGCTATTCATCCCTCCTGAAGTAATAAATATTGAACTATTTTTTAAGACAAATAATTGAGGCACTCTTTGTTTTACTAAAACCTTTTGATTAATTCCCATTTCATTTACAATAGATTTTATTTGTTTTGTTGCCTTCCCACCAGAAATAATTATTTTATAGTTAGGTAATTTTTCATTTATTATCTTCAAAATATCACTATAATAGTTTATTTCTCTACTCATAAATGAACCTGTTGCTATATATATCAATTTATCCTTACAAAATCGTTTAATGGTATTACTTACATTTTTTTCAACAATGAAGTCACTTTTAGATGGTGAACAAATTAATATATTATTTCTATTATTGAGAATTGGCTGCAATGATTTCTGTGAGAATATAATATTGACTTTTTCTAATGGATCATATTGATAAAACGGTCTAATGTAATCTTCATTTAAATTACTAGCTGTCTCTTGATAAATTTTTTCCAAATGACTTTTAAAATTTATTAAATATTCTTTTGGTACACTTAATAAATAGTCAACTATTCCCAAAAAGTTTGGTAAAATATAATTCCATGAATTCATTAAATAATCCCATGAATATAAATTATTTGTAATATAACCAACAGTTTTAATACTTTCATATTTTTCTTTATTTTTAATTTTCATCCAATAGATATCTGTAGAATCTCTAAAGACAACATTTGGACAAAAAACATCAATAAATTCTTCGATTTTTAATGATACATCTTCATAATAGTTAAATATTCCGATTGAATCCTTTGATAAAAATTCGTCATAAAATTTTATAAAATCTTTTTCTTCTGCATAAGTAATCATTTTTTTATCTTTTCTCATTGCTTCTTCTCGATGCTTTTTTTTCCAATAGTTATTTGGATAAACAATATAATTAATACAGTTTTCTTTACAGTAATCAATGTTCTGACTATTTATCAAACATACCACATCATGTCCCATACTTTGCAATTTAAGTATAAATGACTTAATGGGAATAATATGACTTACTGCATAACTAGTAAGAAAAAGTATTTTCATTTCTTCATCACTCCCTTTCCTTTTGAGAGAAAACATTTTAAGCTGTAATATATACTCTCTATATTAGCCATTGTTTCATTTTCAATAGATCTATTTATTCCAATAGTTCTATTAAAGTTCATATGAAAAAGACTTAATAGAATATCTTTATAGTTTTCTTTTTCTACTATTATTTGCATTAAGGAATTTAACTTGTTAACTAATACTATATTTTCCTGATATATATATAAGTAATGTTTGTTATATAAACCTTTATAAATATCAAAAATTTTTTTTCTTAGCAAATCAGTTGTTTTATTTCTTTTATAATACTCTTTATATTCTTTTAATAATTCATCAACATCACAATAATTTTCAATTTGTTTTAGTAAATCAAAAGTCCAAAAATAATATAAATCTTGTTTCAATTCTTTATCAGGATATGCATAATTAATGATTTTTTTACTTAACTCTGAGGTTATCATAAAAATTTCCTCAATTTTTTTTATAAGTTCTATTCCTCCATATCTATTAATCTCTGGCATATATTCATCAATAATGCACTTATCAATAATTTTTTGTTTTTCTAAAGTAGCAATCATTTTATCAATTTTAGAAAACATAAAATTTTCTTTTTTTATTCTAATTCTAAGATGGCTTTCAGGATCTTTATATCGTAAATAAAATATATTTCCTTTTATATCACCACTTGCAAATTCCTTTAAATGATTAATAATAAAATTATCCATATAATCTTCCTTCATATATAATTTTAAACTAATCCAATCTCTATTAACTTTGAAAATATGTTTTTTATACTTCGGAGATATACTATTCTCCCCACTACAATTTATTTGAAAAATTGTCTCAAAAATATATTTTTTGTTATTTTTTATTTCTGATAAAAGAAGTTCATCTTCGTTAAAATCACATGTCCTAATATTAATTTTCTTTTTTTGATTTAACTCTTTTCTTAAAATTTCTAATTCATCATCATTTGATAAATTTAAAATCAAGTAATTATCTTCCGTTCCACAATATACTATATTTTTCATACTATAATTAGTTAACAAACTATTTATTTCTTTTTTAAATATCAATATATTGTCAATTGTAAAATTTTCTTTTAATAATCGTATTTCAAATGTTTTTAATATGAAATTTTTATAAGTTATTTTCGGACAAATTTTTGACCCTTTAAAAGTTTCAAAAATTTGTGAAAAAATACTTAATAAATTTTTTTTTGAACATTGATCAATAGTATAAATAGATTTTATAATATCAGGTGCGAAATTTAAGTTCGTCATATTGTTAATAGTAAAATTAATAATGTGTCCATTTAACCCATTAATGAATTTTAAAATTCCATTTATTGGACAAATATAAACATCATTTATAGATAATCTTTTCTTTCCTTCGACTATTGTTTCACATCCATATTCTAAATAATATTCACTATCACTATAGCAATTTAATACATTAGCAATTCGTGATTGTTTAGGAAAATAGCATAACTCAACATTGTCAAATTGATTATTAATAGACTTAATTTTACATCTTGCTTTGTAAAATCTACCAAGAGCTTTATATGACATATCACTACCAATTAATGGAGTAACTATGTATTTATAAGTATCCTTAAACTTAAAAATATTTAAAGATATCTCAAAGGAATTTTCAGCTAATTTACTATTTTCATTATTATAATCTATTTTTATATCAGAAAGATCTAAATGATTATTATTTATTTTATAAATATAATTATTTATTTTATTAAATAGATACTTGTCTTTTTGTGGAAATCCAATACCACTTATTTCATCAAACACATCAATAACATTTACTGAATCATAATTATATTTTTCTATATATTTCATATAGTATCCTTCTAAAACATATTTATTATTAGCAAACATATTTAAAAAAATAACAAGTTCATTTATATCCTTTTTTATATTTGAATCTAAATTAATTTTTTCTTCATTATACAAATCTACAGATACATAATTTTCTGATTCACTTAATTTTTTCAATTTTGATGTTATTTTAAAATAATCTTGTAATCCTTTTTGAATTTTTGATTGATTATAATTACTTATATCATTTTTTATTTTTTCAAGTTCTTGTAATTCTATATTTAATTCGTCTTTATACAATAGTATAACACTAATCAAATTGTCTATGTTTCGTTCATAAAGAAGAGATAATCTTAAATTTGAAATTAAAAAACCATTTTTTAATAATTCATTTATATAGTTATATATTATATTATCTTCTATCTCATTGTATTCTTTTCTTATTATCTTAATAATTGTGTTTATATCCACAAAATCTTTTTCGGCAATTTCTTGTATTATTAAAAATGGTTTATGATTATTAATTAATATTTGAGTGTTTTTCAAAGCAGTTTGATTATGAAAGCAATCAATCCACTTATTCAAAATTAATTCTTCATTTAACAAAAGAGAATTATTTACTTTTACTCTAAGTTTTTTTCCTATTTTTTTTCAACCTCTATTAAAAACTTCGTTATCCATTCATAATCAAGTAATAGATTTTTCTTTAAACTATTATATTGAAAACTATATGTTTTTTCACATGAAGTTTCATCTATAAATTTTCCAAGGGATACAAATGAGTTTATTCCAAATGGTGTTGTACGGATAGATGCACGTTTAATATACTTAATCAACGATATAATACTCTGCCTCTGATTTTTTTGCTCTTCATATTCATTATTGATAGAGTTATACAATGATATCGAATTAATGGCTAAACTTTCCATAAAATTATTTTTAGTATATTCTAAAATATTATTACATTCATTAAAAATATCATAATTCAGTAATGGTGTTCTCACATAAAAATCATCTTCAATATAATACATAAAATTCTCCTTCTTTAAATATTTTAACCACATATCCACTTATTAATTTTTGAGTTAAAACAATGTCTTTGCCACAATTACACCTTATAATTTTTTTATAGAAAAATAAATATTTATAACGTAGTTAACAATTTATCGTCATAAAACACATTAATAAGTCATCATCTTCAACAAGTATGCTTACTAAAATAGTCAACTTAAGTGAAGCTTATATATCCAAATTTCAGGAACGATTATCAAATTATTTAGAAGAACTTATTCATGAATTAAAAAGAGAAATCAGATTAGATATTGTATATTGGGATAATATAGTCATAAACATAGCGATGAATCGAACCTAGCTTAGGTTTTATGGCAATAAAGATATTGCACTATATATAGCACATAGCCATAATGATAAGGAGAGATTGATTTAAGATAACGTCTTAATGTCATTAAACACATTCAATGAAGGTGAATATGAAAATCTATGTGATACAAATAAATACTATGGAGAAACAGAAAAGACATTACTCAAAAGATTGAAGAAATATAAAGATAATTATTTGATATGGACATATAATAAAGAAATCCCATTTAGTAATAATATTAGTGAAAGGTCACTAATATCATCAAAGACAAAATGAAAGTATGAGGACGATTTACAAATCTCAAAAATGCATTATATTTTGCGAAAATAGATAGTTATATAGAAACAGAACATAGACATGGGAATGAATTCAACACTACCCACTAAAAAGAACATTAGAAGTGAATTTAATAAGAATAGAAGAAATGAAAGAACAAGATTGCGTATTTCATGCTTAATAATTGTCATCTATGTCCAAAAATTTACATTTAAAAGAAAAATATGCTAAATTATAGACAGGAGGAGAGAAATATGAAAAAATTATTATTTTCAAGTATGTTTGCTTTAGCATTAATGTTAGGAGCAATTGGCTGTGTATCTGCTTATGATTGGACTCCAGGTGAAACTTTTATTATCCCTTCATGGGGTAAAATGAGTGATCCATCAGAAAATTCTATTGCAAAAACAAAGAATGACTCTTATGGATTTATCGAAGCCCTTAGAGATACTTCGTCACTTAGTAAGTATGGAGATTATGTCTATGATGGTTCTTCTACGAGATTTTCTGATGACTATTATAAAATCCATGTAAACAATTATACAAAGGTTTATTATAAGTATAATGAGTCACGAAGCACTTTCAGAATGAGAGCTTGTGGAGAGAATTTCGAACCATCTTCTGGAACAGCAATTGTTGCAAGATTCTGTCAATAGTTGAAAGAAGTTATAGGGACATTTTGTAACCTATAACTTTCTTTTCTAACAATAAATTATAAGGAAAGGAAAAATTTTGATGTAAACATTTATAATCAAAATTCGTACACATATATGAAAACAAATTTAAATCTATTCAAAAATATTATTCTTTTAATAATAATAATAATTTCTGGTACTTTTTTTGGATTAAATATGTTAAATGGAATTTCTGTAAATGAATTTAATGAAATATACTTAAAGTTATGGGAACGTGGATTAAATGGAATATTTCTGGTATTGTATCTTATTATCATTTTTGAACTTTCTGTTAGTAAATCATATTCATACATTGATAATAAATTTGACAAAAATATCATAATAAGAGTTGGATACAAAAAATATTATTTACAAACAATTATAACAATATTTTTAAGTGCTTTTATTTATTCTTTGATAATTCATATTTCAATAATTCTTCTTATGAATATGTTTCATACTTTTGACTTTACAACTATCGCTAAAGAAAGATTCCAGCATATATATTTTTCTAATAATACATATTTAAATATTTCTATATTTGTATTATTATCAAGCACAGGAAGTTCAATTTTCTGTACTTCAATATACCCATTCTTATACTTTATTAAGAACAAATATCTTTGTAAATTTATTCCTGTATTAACTTTTTTCTGTACAATTATTTTATCCTTTATCATATCTCCTATTTTTCAAAATTTTTTACTAAGTATAACTGGAAATCTTGAAAAAGCAAAAACAATATTATGTAGTATTATACCATCTAGTCTTATTGAGCCTGGTTGCGGTTGGTATTCTTATGCACTACTAGATTTTGTTTGTGGCGCATCTATTTATATTTTAATAATGTTATTTGGTTTTTGTCTTTTAAAAAGATATAGAGGGATTCATGATGATTAATATAACTATATACAAAAATTATAAAAAGATATCTATTTTATATTTAATATGCTTTATTTTCCTATATTGGCAACTTATAAGTGCGAAAAATATCCCAATTGATTTAATAATAGTTATACCAATGCAATTTTGTATGACTATAAATAATATTTTTATTTTCCAGATTATAAATAGAAATAAAATCATGAATCAAATTCAAAATTATATATTATTAAGGATTAACAAAGAGTCCTATACAAACACACTTATCAAAATAGCTATTTTGGATACAATTATAAATATTATTGTTATTTATATTTTCCCCATTTTAATCTTCCATAATAATATTCAATCATATAGATTATATTTTCTATTCGTTTTAATAATTTCTCTTATATTTTTTATATATGAAATGATTATTACTACAACATTATTTATTAAAAATACACTTATTAAATTTATTTTATATACTATTCCATTTATAGCTAATATAATAATACAATTATACTATTTTCAAAATTTTTATTAGAAGAGAGGAACAAATATGATTACATTTAAACACATTAGTAAAACATTTAATAATTCTATAGTTTTAAAAGATATTGATTTCACTATTAATGAAGGAGAAATTATTAGAATAAGTGGAACAAATGGATGTGGTAAATCAACCTTATTAAAAATTGCTACTGGTTTATTAAAACCATCTTCAGGAGAAGTAATTTATAATAAATTTAGTAATGAAATAGGAGCACTCATTGAAAATCCATCATTCATTGAAAATGAAACAGCAATTTATAATCTCAAATTTCTTTTTAATTTGAAAAACAAATTCGATGAACCAAAAGTTTCTCAGCTACTAACTGAATTTAAATTGAATCCATACTCAAAAATACCTGTCAAAAAATATAGTGTAGGAATGCGACAGAAACTAGGTATTATACAAGCTATAATGGAAAATCAGAAAATAATATATTTTGATGAACCTACTAGGGGATTAGATGAAGAAAGTGTAGAACTATTTTATAACTTAATAAATAATTTAAATAAAAAAGAAAACAAAACGATTATTATATGTTCACATGAACCTTTAGAAAAGATCTGCTTTAATAAAGAATATGTAATTGCTGATGGTATACTTAATGAAAAAGTATAAATTTCTACTATACAGTAATTTTTTGAAGATTTTAGTATTATTTTTAACTAAAAATATTGCTGAGTATAATAATATAGTGTATTTTCTGCCTACTAATTTATTACATTTAAGCATCAATTTATCAATATTAATTTTTGATATATTATTTATTACTGATAGTATTCTTTATTATTTAAAAATACATGATTCTATACTTTTACGTATTAGTAAGAAGCGATATACAATACTAATAATTAAAAAAACAATATTATCAACCATTGAAATTCTTATTTCACAATTTATTGTTGTATTTCTGTATTTTCATAATATCAATATTGAAGTTATTTTCACATATACAATTATATTATATTTACTATATATAATATGTTTTACTTTGGTTCCTTCATGGATTAACAATTATAAATTATTAATTATTTTTGTTGTCATGCTAATGGTAAAATATATTCTAAAAATTAATTTTATGGCATTCTAAATATTAATAAATAGAATGATACTATCATTTTATAATATTAAATCATGGGTAATCAAATAATTTAGGGGGATTACCAAATTATTTGGGGGGGGGACAACTTTAGGGGTCTTAAAAAAACCTAAAAATAATTTAGGGGGCAACTCATATATTATGTTTTTAACGAAAAGGAACATTTTAAGTAATGCTCCTTTTTGTGTCTAGATTTTTGTTTGATTATTTCTGCTTTTTTCTTCTATAAACTTCTTCTTTAGATTAGGGTATTGTAAGAACTTTTTCATTCTTATGATTAGCCCATATTAATCTGTATCGTACATATTCAAAATTATCTAATCCTCATAGTTCCTTTCTTTATTATCTAGACAATAATATAATAAAGTGAACTATATAAAGAAACAACAGTTTGGAATATAACTGTTGTTTTTAAACAAAATATTTAGTTAAGATAGACCCCTAAAGTTGTCCCCCAGAGTTGTCCCCTAAAAACCAGACCCCTAAATAATTTGAATAGCCTAAATCATTTACCTTATAATAATTATTTAAAAGAGATTTCAATAGAAATCTCTTTTTTGCTCAAAATCGTATAAATTCTGTTATCAATTTTTAATCTTTCTTTTTTTTAATTATAAAGCTAAATATACATTGTATCATTAAAATAATGATTAATATTTTGATGCTTACCTATTAAATTTCTTTATTGAAAATAAATTATATGTTAATATTATTAAATTAAAATATCATGTTACTTTAATTTAAAGTACATATTAAGATTCCTTATTAATCCCATACCCAAATAGTAATTTACTATCTTGATTATATTCTTTCTGTGTACACTTATCCTTACTATTTCCTTCAATAGTATGAATAATATTATTTTCAACCTTTTCAACTATCCCCACATGATCAGGATCATTATCACTATTCCAGTCAAAAAATATAATATCGCCACTATCTGGTATATAAGATTTATCTTGCCATTTCTCATTTTCTCTAAACCACTTAATACCATCTTCAACTCTTGCAAACTTTGGAATAGTTACATTTAATTGACCGCTTTCGTTTGCACACCAACTTACAAAGCATGCACACCATTCTACATGTGATGTGAACCCATACCACTGCCAATAAGGCTTCCCACCAACATTACCCACCTGACTTTTTGCAACCATCACAATATCTCCGTTGCCTAAATGATAATATTGAAATACATGAGAAACATACTGTGGATCACCATAAACGTTTGTCTGCAATTCTGCTTTCTTTTCATCAGAATATACTTTTGCATTTGCTCTCGTGTATCCACTAAAATAATCAACTGCCCAACTGATATATCCTTTGCCATAATTATAACCCTGTAATGCAAGAGATAAATGTTCCATATCATATGGTCCACTTACTTCAGCAAGCTTAAAGCAATCTGATAGATAATGTATACCTACTTCAATTGAATAATTTGCATCAGTAATCCCATTAGGCTTTTTGGGATATTTTTCATTATATTCACATTCACTTGACTGCATTGGATCACTGCCCTCTCCTCCTGACTCCTGCATCATGACTGCCTGAATAAGTGAAACATATTCTTCCATATCATACCGCTTAGCATATGTTTCTATAGTTTCTCGGTATTCTATAACTTTATCATTGAGTGGCAGTGTTGCTGAATTAATAGTAGAATCATCTGACAATGCTCCAAACACACCAATAAATAACGTAATAATAATCAACAAAATCAATCCCGTTCCAAATGTAATGAGATTATTTATGCCCGTTACAGTCTTTCTTACAACTGTAAAACTTCCTTTAATCACTTTTCCAGCACCACGTATCCTTTTTTTTGCACCAGATGATGCTTTATTTGCATTCTTAACTTTGTTTTTATGCTTGTGTAGCATAAACAGTTTCATCTTTTTGCTATAGTTATCAGGATTATAGTTCTGAAATTTAACCTTAATTTTAGAGTCATTATGATAAGTTTTAGAATGCGATAGTCTCGCCTTTTTTTCGGATGGTAATCTTGCATTATCATTAACATGACGAACAGTATCTTTACCATTTTTTGTTTTAATTTCTAATTGAGTATTAGAGGTTTTTATTCTGTCTTTTCTAAGTTTGCCTTGTTCTTTGGCTTTTCTTTTTACATATTGCTTTCCTCGAAATACTGTTTCTGCAGTAGTGATTTTTCCTCTATTTACAACTTTATTAACAGCATATCTTTGACTAGTAGTTTCTTCAGATTCATCTTGATTCTTTTTTTCACTAATATCCTTCTTTTTATCAAAGAACTTTGTATCCTGTTTCTTATCAAGAGTACTGATATGATGATTTGTTTCTTTTGTTTTTATAGTTTTCATTAAAGACTTTGCTCTCTATTCTTTTGTTTGAAATACATAGGATATCTAATCTTGATGGCTTCCTGAAAATATTTGGCATACTCACAGTTAAATAATTCATATGGTGTTGTTTCTTTTGATTTAGAATAGCCATTCCACATATTGAATCCAAAGAGACATGCCTTATATGAACCGCTTGTCTGCCAAGGCTTGTTTAACCCACTACTTTTAATAACATCCTTATCAAAATCAAACAAGTCATAGACATGATCCCTTGTATTACAATCAATACCTAAAACATAAAATAATGCCTGATGATAGGAATCCTCATATCGGCTCTTTTTCATACATTCCTTGTAGAATCTTGAATGTTCCTTATCTTTAAATAACATTTTAAACACTTCCTTTCTGCTCATATAAATCGTACATTTGTATATATATAAATAATGTTTTAAAATTAAATTGAAAAATAGAGAGGAGAACAAAAATGGAGAAAACCTTGAAAATCATTCATGAAATGCTTTATGATGCAGATATCCTAGATACTGAAAGCGATAGTAAATATTTAGAAACATTAGAGAAAATTGATAAGAAATACAAACAAATACGTAATCTCATCAGTTCAGAACCATTACATAAAAACATCATTAAGGAACTTGAAGAGCTAGAAAATTTATATGTTAAACAAAATGAGTACTACTCATTTATTGATTTTAAAAGCAGTTTTTTCTGTGGCATTTATATTGGAATGCAGCTAGAGAAAAATAAAAATACTGAATGGGATACAATTTTAAAATTACTTGAAAACGACTTCTAGAAAGAAGTCGTTTCGTGCTATCTGGCATCCTTACGATAACTATTTTGTTTTTGTATCGAATTCTTTGAAGAATGAGTGAGTAATTTTATTTCTCCCTTAACAGACGGCTTTTCAAAGTTCTCAATCTTATGCAACATTGAGGTTGTTTTAATAACCATTTTCTGTAATGATGAATGAATTGATTTGACACCTTTTTGCATAAGATTTAATTTCTGTTTTTCATGACTGTAATTGATTTTCTTTCCAGTCATGATATAGCCTACTGATTTTAAATGTGATTTGACTTGTCTCATTTCTGATGTTAGTTGATCACAAGTATGAGATAGGCCTTCAATTTTTTTCATTGCAAAAAAAAGTGATTTTCTCATACTGCTAAGTGTCTCCTTGAAATGAAAAACATTTACTGTTTTTATCAATCCTGATTTACCTTTCTTCTTAAAATCACAAATAGATTGTTGCATTGAATTGATAAGTTTGGATTTTATATTATTAATTTTTTAATTCCACTATCCAAAACCTTTTCAGTTTTTTCAATGGCTTGTGACAATCTTGATTTCGTTGAAGGATTCTGCAACTGACTTAGCAAACTTTTAACGTCCTGAAGTTCATTAACAATATCATTATACTGTTTTTCAATCTGTTCAATATATTCTAAGAGTTCCTTAGTTTCGCTATGTTCTTTTTTGTATCCCTGATTCAACAGCAGGGATAAGTATTCCTTAACTGTTGAATTATCATTAATGCTTGGTAATTGCTTTTCCATCTTTTATCATTCCTTTCTATCAGCAGGTTTCGTTGTCATCAATTTATACAGTTCAGTATTTTTTGGAAAGCGATTGACAAATGGTACAATATTTCCACCATATTTAATGAGTCCACATCCACTTTGAGCATTTGTGATGTAAGACAGTTGCTCATCTGAAATATTTAATAATTTTGCAAGTTTCTCTCTATCCTGATATGCCTGATTAAGCATAACTACAAATTCACTATTTGATAGCATTGTACTTGCCTGAACACTATCCAGTAAATATTCAACATTTTGCGTAATGCCAATTGGAAATGCATCTCTTTTTCTAAATTGTCTCCACGCTGAGTTAAAGAATGACGCACTTTCATCATTCTCAAAAACAACGTGAAATTCATCAACAATAACATGCGTTCTTTTTCCCTTACGCCAGTTGCTATTGACACGATTAATAAACGCGTCTGTAATAACTAACAGCCCCATTGTTTTAAGTTGTTTTCCCAGTTTAAAAATGTCATATGAAACTATTCTGCTTGATACATTGACATTTGTTTCATGTGCAAAGACATCTAAACTACCATCCGTAAAAAGTTCCAACTTTAATGCTAAACTTCGTGCTTCAGGTTCAGGCTGTTCAAGCAGTTTCTTTCTTAATGTTATCAGTGTTGGAACCTTCATGGTCTGATAGTAGTCCTGAAAAACCAATGCAATACATCTGTCTATGATACTTCGATCAATTGGCTTAATTCCATCTCTATCCAACTGTTCAAACAAAGACATCACAAACTGTGATTTATCGCCAACTGGATTCCCTGAATCTCCATATCCTTCTTCCATATCCAACGCATTAATATGTGTAGAACTTCCTGCAGATATTTGAATGACCTCTCCTCCTAGTTCCCTAACTAATGGAGCATATTCTCCTTCAGGATCGCAGATTAAGATATCATCATCTGTAGACAAGGCAATAAAGATAATCTGTTCTTTTGTTAAAAATGATTTACCACTTCCTGGCACCCCTAACTGAAAGGCATTTGGATTTAGCAATAATTCCTTATTGCAGAGGATAAGATTATTGGTAATGGCATTCTGACCAAACCATATGCCCTTTCTGTCCATGATTTCCTGAGCCCTAAAAGGAATGAAGACAGATGCACTTTCAGTAATCAGCGTTCTTACAATATTCAGTTTATTTACACCAACTGGAAGAACAGTAGATAAGCCATCAAGCTGTCGACATGAAAATGCTAACGGCTGAAGTTCACACATATTGGAGCGTGCAATACTCATCAGAACATTAGAATCATTATCAAGTTCCTCCTTTGAATCAGCCAAATGACATATTGTTACACATCCTAGCATCATTCTCTGATCTCTTACTGTAAGATCATCAAGAAATTCCTTTGCCTCTTTTCTTTGTGTTTCCATATCGTAGGGAATAACTGCTGAAAAGTTGTTATTGGCATTTTGTCGGCGTTGCCAGTTTGTAATGTTTGTTTCTACTCCCAGCAGACGATTCTCTACTTCCTTAACTGCCTCATCTGTTGGAACGGAAATAATATCCATACTGTACATAAGTGTTTTGTTCATATCACATAGTTTAGAAACAAAATCATCACTGATATATCTTGCATAATTGGCTAAATATAAGACTCGTCCATACTTATCCCCAATCTTAAAATACTTATGATGAAACTCAGGCGTTCTAGGACAGATAACATCCTTAAAATCATGACCTTTTCTTGAAAAATCCTGAAGATCAAACTGAAACAGTTCCTCCTCACCACTCCGATAAAAATCATGAAGTATCTTCAGTCTTTCAATCGCATTGAGTTCCTCACATGATGAGCCTAATTTGGTAAAATGTGATGACAATTCTAAGGTTGTTCTTGCAAAGAAATTTCGTGCATCTTCAATCTCCTTTTTGTAGACTGTAACCGTTATATACTTTTCCTGAATGATTCCATCAATTCCCGAAACCTTTTCCAGTAGCATTTCATTATATTCCTTACGATATTTATCTAGGTAATCTCCCCTATAAGGAATCAGAATATCTTTCTTAAATTCTTTTAGATCTACTTTTCTGTTGTTGATTGTTATTTTCGTCATAGTTGAACTATCCAATGAATTTAACAGTTCTGAATAATTAAGAAAAATTCCAATCTGTTCATCTTTCGATGAAATAGAATAATTAATATCCTTAAATTTATATGTTTTTGTAAACTTATTGCCTATCTTAAAAATTCCATCCTTATATATCACTTCTGCATCCACAACATCCTGCGCAGACTTAGGAACCTTAAATGTTTCTTTGTTTTGTTTTCTTATTTTCTCGTAACTTTTTATCATTTGGATCAATTGACCTCCTTCTTGATTCTTCAATATTTTCTTTCAGTAATTCATAGTAAATATTCTTCGGCTTATAAATAAGTTGGCTTTTTGATAAAAGAAAAGAACGCAATGCATTTCTGACAATAGTTTCCGTATTCATTCCTTGATACCTAATAAATCCTAATGATGCAAAAGGTGCTGCACCTAACATACATAACCAACTTGTTAACTCTATTCCTAGAGTATCTTTTACTGAAAAATATATCACAACTGCAACAATGCACGCTATTGCAGAGAAAAAGCACTGTCTAAAGGATAATCCCAAAACAATGCTTTCCGTATAATCACGTATTTCCTTATTAATTTTAATTTCCATTTTTAACTCCTTAACTTTTTTATATGCTCACTGATATCAATCAAAAAAAAGCAGACAAGTAAACTATACCCTATAGAATAGACACGAAATAAAAAAGCGTGTCATCTATAGGGTATAGTTTAGTTTAAAGTCTGCTTTTTAAATAACCTTATTTTATTATCACTATCTAACAATCACTTTTTTAGATGTACGTTGATCTTGGATAAATATTTTTCCACTCAACATCTCCATTTTTAGTAACAGAGAAACTAATACCTATACTTGCACCTGAACCACTTACACCAATGCTCAAACCTGTTACAGAGAATGTTTCATAAAAATGAACATAGGCAGCTCCATAATCCATTAATGTATTTTTTCCATCAGCATCTGCACTATATGTCATAGTAAAATTCTTAAATACTTTTGCGTTAACATTAGCAATACCAAATTTATATGTCTGTCCAGCTGATGAATTATATTCTCCAAAAGTATTTCGTACAACATTACCATCGTAATGTGTAATAGCATTTGAAGAACTTCTCTTAACAAATCTTGACAACGAACCTATCATACCAATTCCAATAGTATCTTGTAATTTGTAAAGAGGTGTTCCATTCCAACTACCACTAAAAGTTGCAGATGCATGTGTTCTATTATCGCTTGCTGTATAATTAAATTGTGTTAATTTTAAAGTTGCAGAAACTGTAGCAGAAGCTCGTGTTGCCATTTCATCTGATCCATCAAAATTTTTAATCGCATTAATTTGATCAGCATCAAAAGTTAAATCAACTAATTCACTTTCAGGAAGCTCCTTAAGTTCATAAATATAATCATGGTATTCTTGTCTTTTTTTAAGGATTTCTAATAATTCTTCTTGATTTGGATCATAGTTTGTTATACGTCTTGCTTTCTTTACTTTATAATTTTCTAATCTTTGCATAATAGCTCCATACTCACTTGTTTCGTAATGCTTTTGTGTTTCAGGAACTGTGTCTAATAAATTCTCATCTTCTAATGCTGAAACTGGAAAAACAGGTATTAATAATGCACATAATGATAGTGATAATAAAATTTTAACAGATTTACATTTCATATTTGATGCCTCCTATAAAGTAAATCTTTTTCTACTTTTACTATATACTTGTAACACTAAAAAAACAGTCTGTTTTTTATCTTGACATTGTGGTATAATTAGTATATGGGAAGATTGTTAATTCAATCATAAAAAGGGAGGACCTCATATGAAAAACAGTATTTTTTTTAAATTTCTAATTTGTATAATTTTATCTATTTTATCTGTATTAGTTATATTCTCAATAACTAATAATATCTCTACTTTTGACAACGCTAATTATACAGTTATTCTTAGATATATTCTAAGTTGCTGTATAGTTATTATTGGACTCATTATTATTTTTGGATTTATATTTCTTAACAAAATTAATGAACTTAGAGATAATTAATTATAAACTCTCCATTACCAAATGTATTTATTTACTCACTACTAATATAGGGATTAAAATCTATTATATTAAATGAAATAATAGATTAAATAATCCCTTTTTCTATGCTAAAGCAAAATTTAATATGAATATTTTGTTATAATCCCATCATATCCTTAACAATTTTGTCACTCATCTTGACAGTCCCTACTAGAATCAGCATATTAAAAATTAATTCTCCAACATAGCTCCATACCATACTGACTGCACTTGCCTCAGCATCTACAACTGGCGGTGATCCTGCAAATGCAGAAAAGATAATGCATGCGAGAACAATAATTGCTCCTTCAATACAAACACTAATATAAGATTTCATAAAACTCATTGTTACATTTTGTGACATTTCTCCTGCACATGCTGACAATGGTATTGGCGAAATTGCTGTATACATATATAGCTTAAAGAAACGACCATAAACAGTGAGTATCATGACAAAACTTAGAATGGTTATGAAAATACCACCTAATAATGTAACCGCCCATAAAGGTATGCTTTCTATAAAGCCACAATCCTCAACTGCATTGATAATCTCCTGAGGCAGTGTCGTGCTTGTCGCTGTTCCTACACCAACTGATTTCATAATTGATGATGTTATTCCCTGAATAATTTCAAAGACCATTGTCATGAGTTCCATTCCATAAACAACAAGTCCCCTCGCAATTGCGAACCTTAAAAATAATCTCAATGCATGTTCAGGTCTCTTGATTTCTGTTAAGTTTGTACATGTCTTGACCATTCCTACAACAAAAAACAAAACTAATAAGGCAAGTCCAATTGCTAAGAGGGCTCCATGAATTGTAACTATGGTATTCCATATATGACCGCCTTTAAACTGCTGAGGAGACTGAGTCAGAAGTAGCCATATCTCTGCAAGTTTTTCATTCCATGTATTGATGGCATTTGTTAGGTTATCTATAATTCCATCCAAAATATACACCTCCCTACTGAATGGAAATCATATCTACCCACCCACAATAAGATTGAGTATTTCCTTAGCAAATGTAATGACAATACCTCCTGCAACAGTAAGAAAGCCATTAGCACGTTGTGACGGATCATGGCTCTTAAGTGATAATCCAACCTGAACAACACCAAAACCTAATAAAATCATTCCAATAGCTCTAATTAATGCAAAAATAAAATTGGACAGATTATTCACAACTGTTAATGGATCTCCCTCAGCATGAACGTGAACAATTCCAAAGTTAAGTATTAATACAAATCCAATATATAATAAAAAATATTTCTTTTTTGATAATTTCATTCTTTTTATTGACCTCCATCTCTTATTTAAAATAACGATGTAGTTAACATACTAATAAGCAAATTGTTAAACTACATCTATGCAGATAATCTCTACATTTAATTGAGCAATCTAATGATTATTAGATTGCTCTTTTTCTATTTCTTTAAAATATTTCTCTAAATCTTCTTCACTGTATAATTCGTAGTCTTCATCACTGATTAAAATATTCTGCCAATCATCAATAGAATATTTGATTTTACCATGCTTATATCTTTGAGCTTCTCCATCTGCGGTATCTGATATATTGGGATGCTTTAAGATATCAAACTTCTTATCAAACACAGGTCGTTCTCCTCTTATAAAGAGAAGTGCATAATCATTATCCAGTAGCCTAATTTCATCAGGAGTTAGTAATTCTCTACCTGCCTGCTGATAATTTGTAGAATAATTGCCATTACGCCCACTTGATTTGCCAAATGTATTGGTATCCAGTGTTTCCTTGCCAAGATACTCTGACATGAACTTATGTGTCGACTGTTCATTTCCACCTAAATAATAAAGTTCATCATGAGGTAAGCTTCTGTCTGTCCATTTAAGGACGTACTTCCACTCCCTCCCAAACCGTACAGACACCTCTCGATGTATACGGCTTTCCACTTGTTATGTTTGCATAATAGTCTTTAAGAATGAATAAGTTCATGGCAAGTAGTGCAGACAACAAGGGTTTTACGCCTCATTTTACGCATGACCGCAACCCACTCGCTATTTCCTTTTAAGTCTTTTAGTTTCTTCACTTGATGTATTTCCAGTTCATTAGTTTTACATTGACATAGTTCGCAAACTCCGTTTGCTACTCGTTGTCTAAGTGTATTGGTTTTCATATATCGTGTATATTGAGGTAATGTACTGACATCATCATATTTTGTTGCTTCCATTTTCCTCTTAAAACCATCTTTATAGAAAGTGGTTGTTTTAAGACCACTCTTAGTCATGTAAGATAACGTAAATAGGTCATTTATACAGTACCTTCTTTTAATTTCATGTACGTTTGTTTTATATTTGTTAGCGAATGTTTTATACATGCTATACTTCATCAAATTCGCAAATATTCCTATTTTAAAGGAATCATTTGCTATTGAGTAATAATTGTACAATCCTCTAATTTCAGCATTGTATGATGCCAATATTTCTATATCTTCCTTATTAACTAATTTACCTCTGTGAAGTGCTACATATCTTTCTTTACCATTTTCGTTAATTTTGATTTTAATCGCTTTGTATTCTATCAGTTTATTAACCCATTTTTCTCTAGGAACTAATAATTTTACTACATAGCTTTGACATCTTTGGATATGACCTCTTGCTGTTTTCGTTGTATCTTGGCTTCTGGAAATTGTAATATCATATCCTAGAAACCTTGCTCTATCACTAGTGTGAGTTATTTTCGTTTTGGATTCTGACATTTCAAGTTTTAGTTTTGATATCAAAAACTCCTTAATATCTGCCTTGACTTGTTCTGCATCTTCCTTACTGCCAATAACACCAACAATGAAGTCATCGCAATACCTAACATACTGAATACGTTTGTACTCATTATCTATTGGTACAGTAGTTGTCATAGTACGTTCTGTATTTTCTAGTTCACGTAATTTAGCAGTTCTATTTTTTCGTTCCTCATGTGTTAGAGTTGCCCATTTTTTTCTACCTGTACATCTATAATACGATGTTCTTTTGAATGCTTTCTTATATTCAGGATTTGCTTTTTTCTTTGTACCTTTTTCAAAGTTCGTTTGGTATTCTTCCATATATTCATCTAACTGATGTAAATAGATATTAGATAATATTGGACTGATACCTGAGCCTTGTGGTACGCCACTGTATGTTTTATTGAATGTCCATTGTTCCATATATCCAGCTTTTAAAAATTTCCAAATCAACTGAATAAATGCTTCATCATCTATTCTTTTTCTAAGCAGATGAATGACAATGTGATGATCAAAACTATCAAAACAAGCCTTGATATCTCCTTCAACAAACCAGTTCGCTCCAGTAAAAGTTTTCTGAATTTGTTTTAAAGCAGTTTGGCAACTTCTTTTAGGTCTAAAACCATGTGAAGTCTTTTTAAATGTGACTTCATAAATACTTTCTAAAATCATTTTAACGACTTCCTGCAACAATTTGTCGTCACTAGATGGAATACCAAGCGGACGCTTCTTCTTGCTATTCTTCTTTGCAATATATTCTCTTCTTGCAGGTTTAGGTTTGTAACTACGATTTCTTAGAGATTGAATAATTTTTTCTATTCTTTCATCACTCATACCGTCCAATGTTGTTCCATCAGCACCAGCAGTCATACTACCTTTATTAGCGTATATGTTTTTATATGCAAGCCAATAAAACTCTGGATTATATAAGTTTCTATATAACCTTTGAAATCTATAGTCTTCATTCTTTGACTTTTCCGTCAAACTTTTTAATACTTCAATTGGATTTCTCATGCCTCACGCACCTTCCTTTCTGTTAGTATTAACAACAAGCTGCTCTCCTTCGCCATGTAAGCAGTGTTACTGCATCCATTTTTACGGCTTTCCCTGTCATTTCAGGGTTCTCGGACTACTATGAGAGCTGTGTAACCATGCCTTTTTCAAGGTTTAGGTCATCCCCATTTAGTTATTACAAGATAAGCATTTGATGTTGTCGGAATCGACTTTCGCCATTTGCCCGTTGTCTTACGGTTACTAATTCCTAAGTATCACTCATTTCCATAACTGCGAAATGTAAATGATAGGAAAATCATACGTTTCAGTTCTATTTCGTATGAAGGGTCGGATTCCCCAGTTTTGGCTATCGTTTAGGCAGTTTAGCTTTATTCCTTATACATCAATTTTTATTTTCTAATGACGTTAACTTATAGAACTTTGTCTATGTCACCAGTGTTTCTAAATCGAAACAACAACATGCTACACTCCCCATTTGGTTTCCCATTTGGATAAGTTGTAAAATAATAGGTTGTAACTATTTGTCACTTTGATACTTTTACCTACTGCTTGCTTAAGGCAGTATCTTGTAAAAACCACGTAGATATTTTATATTGCGCTATCTACTTATGGGCGCACACAATTCCCTACGATGCTTTCCCAACTATCTTTATATAGTGCCTTAATCTGTGCAAGATTCTGTATAATGATAGATACGAATATTTGCCTTGATCTCATTGTACTTAACAGCTTATCAAACTCATCTGGCAATGCAACATTGGCAAACTCATCCATTAAAAAATGAACTGGTATAGGCAGTTCACCACCATGTATAATATCTGCTTGATAATAAAGCATCTGAAACAGCTGTGTATAAAGCATACCAACAAGAAAATTAAAAGTTGAATCGTTGTCAGGAATAACTGCAAAAATAGCTGTCTTTCTTTCTCCAACTAAATTCAATTCCAATTCATCTGTTGCAGTTAAAGACGCAATGCTCTCAAGATTAAAAGCAGCTAATCGTACACCGACACTAATTAAAATTGATTTTGCTGTCTTTCCAGCCGCCTGCTTATAGATTTTATACTGCTTAACTGCTAGACTGTCAGGCTTTCTTAATTCAAGTCTTTCAAACAGTTCATCTAATGGACTTTGATATTCCTCATCATCCTCCCTAACATCTGCACTTGAAATCATTTCCATAACCATTGTGAAGTTCTGCTCATCCTTAGGAGCCTCATGCAAAAGATATAGACAAAGTGCCTCTAATAATGCTGTTTCAGACTTCTCCCAGAATGGATCATTTGTCTGACTCCCCTTTGGATTGGTATTACGAATAAGATTTGTAATTAACTTCAGTACATCCTTATCATCCTTGATATATTCAAACGGATTGTAGCAGTGTGATTTTGACATGTTGATTAAGTCAACAACCTTAATGACATATCCACTCTTTTCTAGAAGATATCCTATATCACGCAAAAGTTATAGCGATAGGTAATCCTTTGAAGTTATCTCCAGATTTTCCCCCGCTCTAAACCGTACGTGAGACTTTCGCCTCATACGGCTTGCCATCATGTTAAAGTAAAAGTTTTAAATTAGTTTTTATAATTTTCAAATATTTCTGTTATTAAATTTTGTGAGTTTAAAGTCATATTCATAGTTCTCAGCTTTTTATAAAAATATTTTTCATTTAGGAATAATAGGTTATAGAAAAATTGATGAATGATAACTATATTCGTATGATAATCTTTATTTTCTTCATTAGGATTTTTCCTTATGGCTATTCCATATGATAGGTTTAATGTCTCTTTTGTTATAAAGCATTTTCCCCTCTGCATAATATAAGCCGATATCAGATTATCATTAAATTCAATTGTTTCTTTTGGGTTTCTCAAATCTAATAGTTTTGTTAAACCCTTTTGCTGAACAATTGTTATGTTATCATGTATCTTTTTTCTTCCCTTTATCGTATAGTCGCAAATTTCTTGACTAAAGTTCAGTGGATTGTATCGTCGAACTCCTGTGATTGGGAGTAATCCTTTATCCTTTACTACATAGATTTTAGTATTGGGCTGAATTCCATAAGTCAGTTCTCTAAACTCTTTATCCATTTCACAGAATCTTTTTGTTTTGGCAATTGTTCTTAGACGTATTCGCATACTCGGAAGTAACGAATAGCTCACTTCCATAAGGTTGTTATAAATATTCGTTGCTACTCGATAATAGTTTTGAAGTCCTATAACTGTTGAGTTATACAACCCTATTGACGTCATAGTATCCTTCCTCACTATATCTAGAAGTCGTTTCTTCATATGCTCTTTTGCCTTGGCTATTGCCTTTCTATTCATATCCGTTTTTGCAACATATCCATATTTGGTTTTTCCTTTAGGTATAGCTTTTATTTTAAATCCTAGAAAGTCTGATGAATTCTTTCTAAGATTAACTACTTTTGATTTTTCAGGACTGATTTCTAATTTCAGTCTCTTATTCAAAAAGTTCACCGTAGCGTAATAATATCTTTGAGCTTCCTGGTAGGACTTGCACATGATTTTAAAATCATCGGCGTAACGAACAATAAACCCGTCTTTGAGATTCGTATATTTATGTGCATATCCAAACCAACCCTTACCACCACTTGCATTACCACTTGTTTTAAATGTTTCCCATTGACTGCTAACCCACCAATCAAGTTCATTTAGAACGATAAGCGATAATAGGGGACTAATAATACCACCTTGAGGTGTCCCTTTTGTTGGTATACCTTCTCCTGCTATCTCTGATTTTAGAATTTTACTTATAATAGAAATAATTCTCTTATCTCGTATTCCTAACGTCCAAATCTGTTTTAATAGTTTTCCATGGTCTACATTATCGAAAAAACCTTTGACATCTACATCAACACAATAATGGTGATTGGCAACATTGACCAGTGAGACAACTCGACTAATAGCGTGTTCACATGCTCTATTCTGTCTGAAACCATATGAATGTTTATAAAACTTAGGTTCACAGACAGGCTCTAGCACTTGAAGAATACACTGCTGTACAAGTCTATCCCATATTGTAGGTATTCCTAATGGTCTTGTTTTATCACTTCCAGCTTTTGGAATATAGACTCTCTTGACAGCCTGAGGTTGATAGTTATTCAATTTATTTCTTACTTTACGAATAACCTCTTCTTCTGTTTTTTTCTTTATATCGGCTATGGTCTTTCCATCTACTCCAGCAGTTTCACTGCCACTATTGGTTTTCAGATTCCGATATGCTAATAGGATATTTTGCTTGGAAATAATAATTTCATATAATTTATAGAAATTATTCCCATTTTTACTGCTTGCATAAAGTTCATCAAATACTCTCTGCATGTCATAATATTCATTATGACGTAACTTCTTCTTTTTCCTTTGTATGGTCTGTATCCTCCTTCCTAAAGGTTGGGAGTAATACATCTCTTAGTCTTACTCGAACCCATACCATTTCTAATTTTACTTTTACTTTTAACATGACTAGTGCCTATCCCTCCACCGCTTACTTATTTACGGTTTCATTGGTACTATGGCACCTCTCTCACTAACATCAATCTAACTTATACGTAACGTTTTCGTTAGAACCGTTTCACTGAAAGTAAATTCTCTACGTTGTTAGCTTTCGACGTTCCGAATATGTTATCTGTTCATTTTACCCTTAGGTCACTTCTATGAGCCCGCTACCTTGATAGTGCCTGTAACACTATATGGTCTTTCATAAAGGCGGAGTTTTACTCAACCACAGTAGCAACACGTTTGTGTCACCAAGCATTTCTACTTAGTCCCGATATAGACCCGTACATTCGAAGTTTCGTCAGTGGGAATGTCAACCCACATTCTAACCATAGGCAACTTATAGACTTCCGGCATATAGGATACATCACTTACCTCTAAATGATTTTCGTCAACTCTACTTGTTACGGTATCTCTCTGCCGACTTCACCGAGCTTCTGACACTTCTGTGTTTACTCACGTCCATGCCAGTCGGAGGATTAAAGTTAGCCTTTCAAAGCGTTACCTTATCATTCGACTAATCACATATTCAGTTCTCCATTTCAAATTCAATATATTTAAATTTGAGATGTGCGTACACTTTTCATGTACGAACGTCTCGCACCTCCTTTTGGATCAAGTACAACGAACGAGGTATTGCACTGCATCAGATTCGGCTTTCCGTAGAAACGAGTTTTACCAGCACCACTTCCACCAATCACAATCGTATTCAGATTTCTTCGGTGCTTTTTACCATCCAAACCGATGCGAACATTCTGAGAAAGAATCTTATTTTTTTGAAAAGTCTTATCTTCATACTTTTTATTGACTGTTTTGGTATTAGCCCATTTGGCTGAACCATATTCTTCCTTTCGCCTATAGTTTTTTCTGTTTGATATATAAATACCTACTGAACATACATAAGCAATTAGAAATACTGCAACCGTTCGTAAACTATCCCTACACCAGATAATAGCAAAAGGATCACTGAAAGCATCATTCATTTGCATGAAAGCATTCAGTAACCCCTTATTCATATATGGTGCAAAAAGCAGTGCCACCCAGACTACTGGAATAATACAAATGACAAGAAATATAATTTCATCACTATTATCTTTCTTCATAACTGTTTCTTGCCTTTCTATTGATTGGATTGGCCATTGCTGTTTTGCCGATGATTGTTTCAATAAAATCATAATTCTTATCTTGCTTGATCTGTTCATCTCTTAAACGCTTAAGGGCAGTAATAATAATTTTTCTTTCAACATCAGTAACTATAATATTAACAGTCACTTCTTTTTCCTTTTGTTCAAATAACCCCATAAAATCAGCGTCCTATATTGTGATTTTGTGTATTGACTTTTTCCTGCTGAGTCTTATAAATTCCTCTTTCAATTCTTTTACCCACATCATCACTTAAGTTTTTAGCATTGCTTAACTCTTCCTTAATATCCTGCTCGCTCATCCCATAAAAATACTGAGAAACCTGATTAGCAAAATTTTTATCATCAGCGGATATATTATACTTCTGACAAAGCATATAGGCTGAACTCTCAACAATAAATCCATCTCTTTCACGATCCATATTGCCATACTGCTTATTAAATTCAACATAACAGATTTCTCTAACCAATCCCTGAAGGAATGAATTTCCATCAATATTATTCTTATAGAAAATAGTTGATGATTCAGGAGAATAAAGAACATCTTCTTTGCTCATCATTGTATCTGACTTTTGAATTCTTACATTACTTGCATAGATGAGTCCACTAATAAGGTCTCTAATTGGAATTTTAGGTGACAAATCTAAATTGACTTTATTGCCTAATTGTGAAACATCAAAGACATACTTGATTTTATAATTTGTTCCCATTGTCCCATCTTCTTTTTGATATTCCCCAGCAGGCTCAAGTATCTGAATGCCTTTCTCACCTTTTTTAATATACTGCTTATTTTCTCGCCAGTGATTGCTGTCCTTAAGCATTGTCGCATCAGGCTTTTGTGCCATAATCAGTAGTGTATTTGAAACTGTATAATCCAATTTTGCCTGCATATACAGATAATGTATATACTGCTGAGGATTATCCTTAATCACATCAATCTGCTGAGTAACTTTACTGTAGAGTTCCTGTCGCCTTTGATTCATCATTTCTGCATATTCTTCCTTTGGCATTCTAGGTTGCTGATTTGCTGATTTTTCCTGAATAGCACTATCAAGCATTTCAAATATATCATTCATAGTTTATCGCTCCTTTTTCTTTCTTTTTACTTTTTTATGTGAATTTCTCTGTTTAACAGTTTGTTTCTTTTTGGAAATTCGCTGTTCACGTTTTTCCTTGATTTCATTGAGTTCCTTGCGAACTGATTTGCGTTTGGGCTCAGTAATAGGTGCTTTTTGATCTAAGGTATGCTCGAACTGATTCTCGCCCATCTTCTGTGTTCGAGCCAATGTGGGGTTTTCATTTGATTTCTCCTCAACTGTCTTGAGAAGAGAATCCACTAATGCATCATGCTCATCATCACTTAAAACAGGAACATCTTTTAATACATTATCTTTAGCAGATTGCTGAGCCATGACTGACTTTCTAATAGCCTCTGTATCAATTGTTGCAAGTTCAAACTTATCAATGATTCTACTGATTTTAGATGCATCTTCAGCTCGTACCATGATGTCACAAATTCCATTAACATCATTTTTTGATTTAAGTACCGTATAGAGTACACCATAATGTTTTGCCTCCTCCATAAATAATTTTAAATCTTCATGACGAATCGCAAAAACCTTTAACTCCTTGCCACTCTTTAGCATGGAATTTAATCTTGCCTTGCCCTTAACTTTTTTCTTGTCTGTTAGAATAGCATACAATGTAACTGCAAGTGACTTGGATGCCATTCCACCTGCTTTTAATGCAACATTAGCTGCAACCTCAATGCCCTGAAGTGTCATGCGTACGACCTGATCGGCTGTTTCTCCTCCTGCGTTCATTTTCTTTTTCACCGTCCTTTCCGTTTTCAATTTCATTTACCTGTTTCAATTTTTCAGCAATCAATAGTGATCGCTTTCTGATCTCACTGCATAAAACCACCTCCTTTCGCAGTTCCTTAATTTCTGTTGATAAAGTACCTATATCAGTTTGGAGTTTTTCTTTAGTATCACTGTTTTTGCATCGTCTCACCTTGTTGTAGAAACATCGTCGTTCCTTAATAAGATTATCCAATCTTTCATTAACTGAGTTTTCATAGTGACCTAAATCTTCCATACTATTAATGTTCTTTTTGCAGATAAGTGTTATCTCTTTTGTGATTTTATCCATATAGCGTAAGTCCTCTTTCATAAAAAAATACACCTTCTTCTGATGAGGTGCATTTTGGGGAATAATTCCCATTCGATATAAATAATGAAAATACAATGCTTTAATGCCAGTTAATTTCTTTGCTTTCTTAAACTGACCATGATATCTGTATTTGGTATTGCTTGATTTCAGATTCATTTTTTCTTTTACAAAGATAGATTTTTCAAGTATTCTTGATTTTATATTTTCTTCACTGTAGTATTCATCATTGGTTAAATTATGAAGTCTAAAGAATTTATCAGATCCAGGTGACTTAACAGCAATATGCTTAACATTTGTTTTAACCTCATATCCATATTCTTTTAGATAGCGAACAAACTGGGTAAAGGTTCTTGAATGAATGATTGCTCTATCAACATCATCCTTTATAATAGATCGCTTTGTAGGTATCTTTTGTTTTTCAGCACGCCACTCTGCATAATGCTTTCCTTTTTTCGGATTCTCAATAACACTTAATTTATATTTTCTGCAAAGCTCGTCGGACAGTCTTCTTAATCTGTCATAATCTCTATGCTTGTTTAGGAACCTCTTTCTTGTTGTCCATGAAACTGAATTTACAACAAAATGGTTATGAAAATGTCCCTTATCCAAATGGGTGCTTACAATAACTTCAAAATCATCACTCCACATATGCTCTGCAAGTTCAACACCAATCTGATGTGCTGTTTCAGGCGTGACTTCACCATACTGAAATGACTGATACCCATGAAATGCTAGTACTCCATCTTCTTTGTGTGCAGATTTCTTTGTCTGTATCATCTGCTGTAAAGCATTGCTTGGATGACAGTTAACTCCACTCACATAAAACTGCTTTTCTGTTTTTAAATCATCAGTTGTATATTCAATAACATTTTCCAATCCCTTAAAATCATACTGATCAAAATCCTTGTTCTCTGTTTTTTCTGGATTGGATGCATAATCAATCACTCTTTTAAGATTATCCTTAACTGCCCATATAGAAGTTGTTGCCATCACCTTTCCTCCAATTGTATCGGTTCATTATACAAATCTAAAATATGCTTAATTTCATTTTGCAGTAACAGCATTTCTTTCTTATACCTCACAACATCAATTGATTTTGTTTTATAGGCAATCACAGCTATCTGATTCAGATTGTTTCCTATCATTCTTAACTGCTTAATTGTTTCAATAAAATCAGGACTTGGCTTACTGGAAGGCACTACTTTTCTTAAAAGCGATCTTACATATTCCTCTCTAGATAATCCACTCTCTAATACATCCTGATTCAATTTTTCAAATTCTTCATCACTAAGACGAACCTTAATCTCTTTAGTTCGTTTCATCATACACACCATGCAACTTCTGTATAAGAATCAGAAGTCCAACTCCACTTAAAACACCAATTTCATAAACCACAAACAACTTCAACAACTCCATATCACATTCTCCTTTCTTAGATGAGGGTATTAGGGGGATATCCCCTAACAAGCTGACTTTTGGACTCTTTGTACCCAAAAGTCCTTGCTTGCTACAATTCAGGACACAATATGTCTTAAATTTATCATTTGAAATAAAACAAAAAAACCAACATTATTTACTATTAATTAATGTTGGTTAAAAATTAAATAAGATTTAAATTATTCATTTTTATATCATATTAGTATGTGTAATTTCGTTAAAACATTTTAATGATTTCTCCATTTATATCAAGCAACTCATTAACTGAGCTACAATTGTTAGTATCATATATAATATAAATATCTAAGATCAAATCTGATTCAATATTCTTCTTATATAAATTTTGTGAACTCTTTATACAATATGAAGATGCATTGGTTAACTGATTATCACCATAAACAATAATAATTGTTTCCTGACCTCTGTCATTACAATTAAATGTATCAAAATCTTTAGTTGAGGATGCTCCTCCATAATAATCATAATTATTTTTTGAATTATCAAGTTTCTTATAGATTGATAATTCTAAATTCTTTTTAGAATTGTCTATATTGAAACTCGATTTATAATAAAGTATTGCATAATAATCTTTATATCTTTTTTCTTTAACTATATTAATGGAAGTATATCCTTTTAACTGTAATATGTTATCAATTACTGAATTATGATTATCAATGTTAACCTTATTAGATTTACATAATTTTGGAAGCAGACTTAAACTTAAACCTGTTAATGAAATTAATATAACCAAAATTATTTTTTTCATATTAATATACTATGCCAGGAACATCTACTTCAATTTGCCATTTTTTTGATGTTGATGATAAACTAACACCTGCTGCTGAACCAGCAGTTCCACCACTAAAACTAATAGATCCTGTAACAGATTGGTAAGTATGAATGTAAGTAAACTTCATACTCGTTTGCAAGTTTTTTAATTTACTGCTAACTCTTTTAATTTTAACTATCGCTTGTAAACTTTCCATATTTCCACTACTTGAATAATCATCAAATGACCAGCAATAACCTTTGTATGAGTCAGCTTTTGCCTGGCTATAAGACATAGAACTTCCATTATGACGAGTAACTGACAAACTTTTAGATGTTTGTACTAAATTATTGCCACCACCCCAAGTTAGTGCAACAAAATCTCTACCAGAAGCTGGGCCTTGTTCTGCAGTACCTGCACCTATTGCCCACTTTGCGTTTCCATATGCACGATATTCGCTTCCTTCTCTAAATAACTGAATTAAAATATTTAATCTTCCTCTAGATGTAGAATCGTTTCCTAAGTGTGAACTATCTCTTGTCAATAATGATTTTTTATACTCATTAACCTCATCCTCATTCATAAGATGACTATCAATAATTTTACCATTATCATCTTTCTTCTCAGAAACATAAACCGTTTTTTCTACTGCACCGACTAATACGCTATCCTCTGTTTCAACATTGTATGGCTGAATATTCTTTAATTCATCACCTGTATAATATGTTGTTTCACTATAATAATTTTCTTGTGAATTGTTCGAAATGATACTATCTGCTTTAACATTTACTACCCCTCCTAAACATATTAAACTTGCTAAGCATGGTATCAAAAATTTCTTCCCTTTAATCATATCAATTTCCTCCTTTATGCTAATAGTTTAATTTATAAAGGAAGTATTCTCTAGTATCATTATATTAAATAATTGTTAATTCTTTGTAATTACATGTATTTATCGACGAAAATCTAAAGATAATATACTTATCTTTCATATAAATCACGCTTTTTAATCTTCTCCAGCACATGAAATTCTGTTGAAACATGATTGGCAGAATCTAAGATAATTTCCTGATCATCATATTTTTCCTTCAATTTTCTGATTGCTTCTTCCTGATTTTCAGCATCAATTATTTCAGTATGCTGTAATATTTCAGTGATTTCCATTTTGTATTTCGGCATTAAACAGTCCCTCCATTCTCGTTATTTTCAAAAAAAGAATCAGTAGATTTTTCTAGTTTCTCATACTGATTCTTCAAATTATTTAATTCTTTTAATCGCAATGAAATAAGACTGATTTCACTATCCAGCTGATTTCTTTTTTCATTTTTTTGGTGTTTCTGCTGTTCCAGTTTATTAATTTCTTTAGTAATTTTCTTTATCATTTTTTTCCTTCCCATATAAAAAGCAACCTTCTGTGGTTGCTTTAATACTAAAATAATTTTTGTGTGATATCTTAATTTAATTTATTAAGTTCTTCAAAATTCGTCTCATCAGTATATAAACATATCTCCAATGCAATCACGAAAGAGGAAAATTCTTCAGCACTCATAATGTAGTGTAATTTTGCAATATCAAAAAAACTAAATATCACTTCGTGAATATCCTCAATACTTAAATCATCAGAAGAAATAATAGTTATTGAATATTTTTCATTGCTTTTTCCAATTGTTATAGATATATTTTTATCTATATCATTATTCATTTAACATTCCTTCTTCCGTCTTTCTACAATAGCATCTAATTCTTCTGTCAGTAATCTTAGTGTATAATGTGCACCTTCAAAATATGCATCTCTAATGCATTCCAGCAAGAGTTTATTTGCATATTGTCTATATTCACTTGAATAACTTAACTCTCTAAATTCTTCAGAATCTTTAATGCTTTCTATAACGGAAAGTATAACATAGTAAACATTATTATTTATTTTCTGTAGAATTTCCTCAAATTCGTTATAATCCATATCCTCCATAAAATTTTACCTCCATATAAATAGAAGTATATAGAATGTAAAATAATATATCCAATATGCAATTTCATCTTATCTAAAGAATAAGATGTGAATTATTTTTCTTTTTAGTATTGTTTAAAATAAGCAATTCATTTATATCATTTGTATGTTTTGGGATTTTGTTATAAACATTAAATTTTTTAGACAAATGAAAATATATCTTTTGATAGGTTTCATAACCAGCACGATCATTATTTGTATGAACATATATTTCTTTAATATTCTGATTGCTTTTTAGAAATTCATATAGAGCAATTGGCAGATCGGTATCTTCAATACTGCTTCCTATCATCGTAGCACCTGATAGTGAAAGATAGTTATCTCTTTTCCAATTTCTTTTCTTTTGCTTAATCAAGGTCTGATACGAAAGCATTTCTATGTTGCTTTCAAACAAATGCAGTTCACTGCTCTCCTTATCAACAAAAGAAAAACTATAAGATCTGTCACAGCCACTCAAATGTCTTTTTTCATTTCCACATATTGATCTTTTAAACGCATAACGAGGCTTTTTATTATCATCATAACTTAAAAAGATAACTGCATGATCATCCCTTGCCTCGTAAATCATTCCAAGTGAAATATAATAATCAACAATTTCTCTATCAATGCATCTTACATTAGTTAAGTAATGAATAACATTTTCATTGCTATCAGCTGAAGGTGGCAGTCTTAGATATCTATTATCATTTTTATGATAAGTTTTAGATATTTGTGGTTTTTCATTTGTAATACATTCATGAATAAGCAGTGCGGCATCCAAAAAATTCATTTCCTCTACCTTAATCAGATAATCCAATGCTGTTTTACCACCAATATTTTTTACCCACCAGCACCACATTCCATTGGAAATATGGAGACTACTGTGTGTTCTTGTGACATAATCATTTCTACTTAATTTAACAAGCTCATTTGGTTCGTAGTTGGACAGATAGGTTAATAAATCTATTTTTTTTACTTCTGCAAGTTGTTCTGTTGTAATATGCCTTTTCATTTTTTCCTCCATAATTAAATAGAGAAAACTCAAAATAAGTTTTCTCTATCGTTCGTAATTTCTAGATTTTATTTCTTTTTCTTCAATGACTTCTCCTGAATCAATAATATTCTGTTCTTTGGAATTTGTAACATCCAGTTCCTTATTTAATACAGATAAACGACTTAGTTTTTCCTGAAGTTCTTCTTCCTTGATGAAAGGTTTTTTAACTTCTTCTTTTGCATTTTCAAATTGATTAAGTGTATTTGATAATTCTATTTTCTCACTTTCAAGATTTTTTGGAATGCTTTCAATACGATTGTCCAGTCGAGTAATATTTCCAAATACATCACTGCCTAAATCAACATAATATGAATTTCTTTTCTTCAGTATTGTCTGATGATGCTTTGTTCCAAGGTTATATTCGATATAAAGTTCAAACCCACGATACGAACCAATATATGTTTCACTCGTGGTTTTAATCTGCTGTATTGCTAGTAGAAGTGCATTTCCTGCCAGCTCTTTTTCATTGTAATGCTTATCCAAAATCATCATTCCATCAAATTCCTTAGGATATTCTATACTAACAATATCTTCCTCATACCATTTGATTCTATCTTTCATCACTTGAATACGGACCGGATAAAACTTTACAATCTGATCCTCAAGACTGTATTTTTCAGATAAATAGTGCGCTTTAGCCATCTTTAATTTATTGACTTGAATATCCAAGTCCATCTTTTCCTTAATCTTAGGATTACCGCTTGCCAAAGCTTTAACTTCTGCATAACTGAGTGTTGCTTCGTCAATATCTTCTGCACTTCTCACTGGACTTTTTGATGTCATAATCGGACTGATAAATTTCTGTTTATTCTCTATCAACTGATATAAATAGGCATCAAAGGTATTTTCTGTAACATAGCGAAAAATGTGTACATCTGAATTTGTATTCCCTTGTCTTAAAATTCTTCCAACTCTTTGCTCTAAATCACTTGGTCGCCAAGGACAATCAAGGTTATGAATCGCAAATAATTTATCCTGAACATTTGTTCCTGCTCCCATTTTTTGCGTACTACCAATCAAAATTCTCACTTTTCCACTTCGTACTTTTGAAAACAGTTCTTTCTTTTTTATATCTGAATTTGCATTATGAATATATGCAATCTCATCATCTGGAACATCATTTCTAACCAACTTTTCATGTATCTCATCGTAGATATTAAAGGTATCTACCCTAGGTGTAGACATATCACAGAAAATCAATTGCGTTAACTTTCTATCAGCTGTCTTTTGATAAATTTCCAAAACATTCCTAATGCACTCATTGACTTTACTTCCCTCAAATTCAGGTAGCAATGGATCAATTAATCTCTGATCTAATGCTAACTTACGACCATCATTTGTAATCTTCAGCATATTGTCCACTGTTGGATCAACTTTTCCATCACGAATTTTTTCTGCACGCTCTGCTAAATCTTCCAATATCTCTTTTTGTATGTCACTTGCTAGAACAGAAATATTATGATAGTGAGCAGTGGGTGTTGGTAAATTCAGCATATCAGCTGTCTTAACATCAGCACACTCTTTGAAGATCGCTACTAATTCAGGCAGATTATAAAACTTGGAAAAACGTGTTTTCATACGATAGCCTTTACCCTCTGGTGCTAATTCTATGGCAGTTACTGTTTCTCCAAATGTGCTTGCCCAGCTATCAAAATGCTCTAATCCCATCTTCCTTAAAGTACTATACTGTAAATAACGCTGTATCGTATACATTTCTGTCATGGAATTTGATATAGGTGTTCCTGTCGCAAAGACAATTCCTTTTCCACCTGTTACCTCATCTAAATACTGACACTTCATAAATAAATCACTTGATTTTTGTGCATCCGACTGTGATATATTTCTCATCTTCGTATATAAGAACAGATTTTTATAAAAGTGACTTTCATCAACAAACAATCTGTCTACACCTAATTCTTCAAAAGTAATGATATCATCTTTTCGCTCCTGCTTATTTAATTTTTCAAGACGATCTCGTAGACTTTTCTTCGTTTTTTCTAATTGCTTAACAGTAAATTTTGCACCATTATTGTTTTTAGCATCTGTTATACCATTTGTAATTGATTCAATCTGCTGTTCAATTAAATGACGCTGACGTTCAATTGACATTGGAATTTTTTCAAACTGACTATGGCCAATAATGACTGCATCAAAATCACCAGTTGCGATTCTTGAACAGAATTTCTTTCTTCTGGTTTTTTCAAAATCTCTTTTCGTTGTGACCAATATCTTTGCTGATGGATAAAGCTGAAGAAACTCTGATCCCCACTGTTCAACAAGATGATTCGGAACAACAAACAATGATTTTTGAGATAGCCCTAATCGTTTTAGTTCCATACATGCAGTTACCATTTCAAATGTTTTTCCTGCCCCAACAACATGTGCTAGCAATGTATTCCCTCCATATAAAATACGTGCAACAGCATCCCTCTGATGCTTTCTCAGGCTAATTTCAGGATTCATGTTTGGAAACGTCAAATGGTCTCCATCATAGGTTCTTGCTCTAATGGAATTAAACTTTTCATTATAGAGTATTGTCAACTGTTCACGTCTGTCAAAATCTTTCCACACCCACTCGATAAATTTTTCCTTAATAATGTCCTGTTTCTGCTGGGCAATCATTGTTTCTTTTTTATTAAGAACACTAACTTTCTTGCCTTCATCATCATATTCAGTATCATAAATTTGAGTCGGTTTCAGATTAAGTGAATCTTCAATCAGTCTATAAGCATTGGCACGATGCGTACCATAGGATTTTTCTGCTTTTACATTTCCCTTATCCCAGCTTTTATTAGACAGACTCCATGTATCAGTTATATAGGAATAATGTATATGAATCTTCTCCTTAGCAAAATAATCCATACTTAAAATCTCATGCATAAAATCTTCATAAATGTCTATAGGTACCCATGTAGCACCAATACGTACTTCAATATCGCTTGCAGTTAAAGGCTCAGGAAGCGCATTTTCCAATGCTTTAACATGTTCCGCGTATATAGGATCAATTGTCGCAGACATTTTTGCGATATTCAGTTTTTCCCTAATATTTCCACTTAAATACTCATCAGCGGTGACGTATTCATCTTCCTTTGTACCATCTATTACATTTGGAATCTTATAGATAACACCTTTTAAACTCTCAATTAATGATGAAATTTCTATATGAGTAAGTTGACTCATATACTCTAAATCCACTTTGCCACGCTCATTTAATGAAAATAGCAGTGCTTCATTTGGAGTATCAGCATGAGTGATTTCAGCCTTGCGACCAATCGTACGCTTTGTAAACATATCTGCTTTTGACTTTAGCGTACCATCTTCATTGAGATTTTCTAATGAACATAGCAGATAATATGAACTGTCATCACGAAAGACTCTCTTGTTGCTTTGACTGTTAATTAAGCCATATTTTTCTATAAAACCGTCATAAATCTGATTCAGATTTAGTTGTTCTAATTCAATTGTCGTATCAGGATAATCTTCTGTCTGATATTCAATTAGCGTTCTGACACTTTCTCTAATCGCAATTAAACCGCAGATACGATTCTTAGCAGTCTTTGAAAAGGTCATCTTTGTCATGATACTGTTTTCTCGAAAATAGATCTCATCATCGACAATTGTATAGCTGTAATTTCTAACGGTTGGATTAGCAGGAATTGTTTCTATTTCTTCATCACTGATTTCATCATCATAAACATATGAAATATCATTTGCATTTCCCTTGATTGATTCAATTGTGGTCAACAACAATTCTTTTAAACTCACATCTTCAAATGGCTCTACAGTTAAGTCGTCACGACCATACATGCCTTTGGTTTGCTTAAAAGTTCCAAGAACCATATGAGGATTATCAATAAAATATTGATTAATGATATTTCCGTCTTTGTCTGCTGATGTCTGTAGCCAGTTTTCTTCCTTGACTATTGGCTTATCTCTTTTTTGCAGGAAAAGTATATCACTGACTGCTTTGGTATTGGCACTATCCTGAAACGTAGTATTGGGAAGTCTAATAGCCCCCAGTAATTCTGCACGTTCATTGATATATCTGCGAACGGAACCATTGGCTTTATCCATTGTAAATCGTGAAGTAATGAATGCAATAACACCACCTGGACGAACCTTATCAATCGTCTTTGCAAAATAATAATCATGGATACTGTAATTGAGTTTATTGTAGTTAGGATCATTGACCTTAAACTGACCAAAAGGTACATTACCAACTGCAATATCAAAAAATGAATCAGGTAATCTCGTATCTTCATATCCCTCTACTGCAATACTGGCATTTTGATATAGCTGTTTTGAAATTCGTCCACTGATGCTGTCAATTTCTATTCCATAGAGTTTTGAACTGCTCAGTGAATCAGGAACCTTTCCAAAGAAATTCCCAATACCGCAGGCTGGATCAATAATATTTCCATGCCTGAATCCCATATTCTCAATTGCCTTATAGATACTTTCAATCACAAACGGTGGTGTATAAAAAGATGTTAGTGTAGACTCTCTGGCACTTTTATAATCTTCATCATTGAGAAGTTGTTTTAACTCTCGATATTCGTAATTCCAAGTTGTCTTTTTTACATCAAAGACGTCTGCTAATCCACCCCAGCCAACGTATTTTGCTAATACTTCCTGTTCATCTGCAGTGGCAAGTCGATTTTCTTTCTCCAATAAAAAAAGCAACCTGATGGCTGCAATATTATTTCTATATCTTTCTTTTGGTGCTCCTGCACCTAAAATATCTTCATTTATGGTGTAATTCATCTTTTCATGTTGCTCCAATATTTTAGGAGCATCTGAATACTCACCTGCAAAACCTAGATACTGTTCATAATCCCATTCATTAACTCCTGCAGGTTTTCCATCTTCATAGACAAACACTTCACCGGCTAGAAAATCATAGAACGCTTTACCCTGCCATAGATTATCACCATCACCTGCAATAATACCTTTATGCTCATCATCCCACGATACGTCAATATCTTCTATTCTAAGAGAATGAAGAATGCTTTCTAAAGTTCTTACTTCAGTATTTTCACGATATTTATCATCAAGAGCAATTCCATTCTGACTGCAGTATTCTACTAATTGAGGATAGGGCATAGTTGTACTGATGATTCCATCCCTATCAAAATTCATATCATAATATCCACTATCTTCCCTATAATACTGCTCATTGATAAGATAATAATTTTTATCAGTAAGATTCTGTAGCCATTTTGATGCATAGCCACTTAGTTCTTGAGAAACCTCATCATCACTTAAAACACTCTCGTTATTTGACAAGTCAATTTCCATATAAGGAGATCTGCTATAGTAATAGATAGGCTTTAATGTTTTCTCTTTATAATCAATTTCAAACTTCATTTGAGGCTGATTGACTTCCATCCCATTAATATAAGAAATATGGAATATCTCAATAAAATTATCTTTCTGTTCAAAATTATTGCCATGATTGGTAATCATCAGTTTATCATCACGAGGACCTGCTCCCATAGTCTGCAGACAGCATAGATTATCAATAGTATGTGGAGACAATTTCTGAAACATTGAATACAGTTCACCATAAACTGAATTTACTAAGTGTTTGGAATGATCATCATGCAGTGATATATCCTGATATGTTCTTTCGAGAATATCATCAATCATATAGTTTCTGAATTCATCATCAGTTGTAAACGCATCATAAATATCCTTATCGTCAATAGCATACTCATTGATAATTTCAATCATTTCTGAGCGTATATATCTTTCTGCCTCAGTGACATCGGTTTCTCTATCTCGCAGAATTGGATAAACAGAACTGTTGCTGATTTTATCAACAAATATGGGCAAATATTTTTGATATAGTTGCTGTCTTGTTAATCCTTGAGAAGCAGGCACATCAATTACTTCCTTGAGAAGATGTTGATTGAGTGGATTGTCTGCTAATAATTTTTTAAACTGTTCTTCAGTATATTGCTCACTAAACAGTGGAAAATCCTTATCACGCAGTTCAACACCATTAGATGTATCAATGATTTCATACTCCTTACTTCCAATATAGGCAGTATCACCAATCTTATATACATATTCTCTATGAATATTAATATCGCTGACTGTTTCTATTTTTTCCGGCTGGTTGGTTTTTTTATCTTTTTCTAACTGCTGTCTTTCATATTCAAGCATTTTTTCATTTTCTTTTTGAACATATGTTGGATAATAATCTTTTTCTATGGGTGTTAGATAGCGATCTAATTCGATGAGTTCTCCAATACGTTTGCTGACCTGACTCCATTTCAATGTAACAGATATATCCTTTTCACCAATATCTCCACGCTCTAATGTCATTCCCTTAGAATTATGGAATAAATCTATCCATCCAACTGCAGGATGCGTTCCACCTGTACCATATTCCTTTTTTAGAAAATCAGCATTTTCCTTGTTATTCTTATTTTGCTTAAACTGTTTATATATTCGGTATTTTCCGTCCCTTGTTCCACTCCCCAGTACAAGAACACGATCAATTTCCTCCTGAGAGAAAAAGATACCTTTTTCTAAATTTTCAGTAGATTCATAAACTGAATTTATCTGCTCTTCCATAGTTGGAATCTGTACGTTAGGATCAAAATATCGGGATAAGATAAGTCCATCAATATTTGATGCTACGCTTTTCCACTCAACTTCCTCTTTTGCAGAGATATGCTCCTGCGTCCCAAAATAGATAAGAAGAAAATCCTCATTCTTTTCAAAACCAAATGGAATATCATCAATCACAAATTCATGAATACCAACTGGATAAATGGATTTTGCATAATTAGCTCGTTCACTATCTGCATGAGTTTTCTTAAAATATGAGATGATTTCAGCAGATGAATAGTTCATGTAGGACTGATAGGAAAAAATACGATGTTTTGCATCACGATTAAATACTTCAGCAAAATATGAATACTGAAAGCCATTGAGATTCTTCATATTTGGCAGTAGATATTCTTTTTTGTCGATTAGATTTGCTACAACTTCCTGAAGATAATCAAAGCCATAGAAAGTAGGATGACCATATTTCCCATAATTTCCATAGCAGATAATTAAACCATTACGCTCCTTATCCTTTTTAAAGCTCAAACTTGATCCATCATAAAAATCAGGTCGTCTTTTTGTCTTAATAATAGAATCATTATAACTGCCACTTAAAAATTTTATTCGTTCCTCAGCAGTTGTATGTTCTGCAAAGTATTCTATAATTTCTGCTCTTGAACGAATAAGAGCCCTATCTTCCCTTAACACTGTTTCGATTTCATCTAAATCAAAAAATGGTAAAGACTGCTCCTTACCATCTGTTATCTCAATATCTAAATTTAATTGTAAATGATTTCCCTGATTGCTGTCTCCTCTGCCTGCATTTTCAGGTTGTTCATATGTTGTATCCACTCCAACTGTTTCAATTCCTTGTTGGGTGCTGGATATTGCTCCAGTAACTGGTTCATCAGTGTTTCCATACGTAACTCCATCTGTTTTTCTATCTCCTGAAGATGAATATTCAGTTGATTGCTGATCTTTAGCGAGAACAGATAACCCTGATGATGTGTCTTGAGATAATTGACTCTCATCCTTGCGTATCTGCTGTTGAGGACTGGTTCCATCCCCTTGAGATTGGGCATCTGATAATCTCCCACCTGACTGTAATTGATTTCCTTCATGAAAATCACTCCTTTCGCTTTCCATATTTTTATTTTGGACTATATCTCTGCTCTTATCAAATGTACGAATCATGATCTGCCTAACATGCAATGCAATGTCTTTTAGCCCCATTTCCGTTAAGTCACGATATCCACTTCCTAGTTGACCAATTGTTTCATAGGTGTTAAATAATACAACTCCATTAAAATCTTCCTTATCAAAATAGTCTAAAGGATTTAATCCACAGCGTTTCAGCAGTGAGTAACCAACACTGTTTTGAATGAGACTTTTATATTCTCTTGTGATTTCTGCATCTTCCAATTCATCAAGACTGCTGCCACTATGATAATGCAATAAAGAAGTAAGATAATCATTAACGTTCTCATCAGAAATGATTTTAGCAACTTCAAGAAGAACTGCTCCAAAATCGTTCTTGTCAATACTGCCATACTCATTTTCAAGTCCTGCAGTAAGTTCATCATAATACTCTTCCTTGACTTCCCACAGATAAAGTGGCCGATTGTCTTTAGCGATTGTATCTGAAACATCAAATACATATTTCAAACCATTATCTGCAATCAAAGCAATTCCTTTGGAGCCTTTTTTTATCCAGCGATGAAGTTTCTTGTTCCATACATCAAATTCAGCACACGCTGTCGCATTTGGCTTTTGAGCATAAATAAGCAACTGATCTTCAAAAGTTGACTTGAAGAACCACGATGATGTATCAAGAAAATTGAGCCACTGATCAGCAGATGTTGTCACTGTTAATGTTGTTTCCCTTAATAATTCACATACTGTTTGATATTTGCTTGGCATACTGCACCTCCTTTTTTAATAGTTTTATCTTTCAAAGCTTATTTTTTTAGCTGGATATTTATTTAAATATTCTTTTAGTGTTAAAACTGGTTTATCTAAAAACCTGATATCTTTCTTTTCATCAATTTCTCTATAACCATTTCTATCTAATCCGATTTTCTGACTGGATATAATGCTTCCCCAAAAATTAACTGTTATATGATGACCTATCATTGTCATAATACCTCTATGAGCATCATCATGCTGAACTTCATAGAAGTACACTCCATGAGGAAGTGTATTTCTGTCAATTCTTGAGGGAGTAAAAAGGACTGTTTTATTTAAAAAATTTATCTGTTCATAGTGCAGAACATCTGCATTAAAACTCCATTTAGCATTATCAGTTTTATTGATCTTATATAATAGATACAAATCCTTTGTAATGCTGATATCTGCAATACTGTTAATCTCATTTTTATTAAACCTGCTCTGCAAATAATCTAAAAATTCCTTATCTTCACTCTGGAGAATATGACATGCATCATAAACAGCAAAATACGTATCATTTTCATTGACTAATTGTCTAAGGCAAGAATAAAAATGACCTGAATCCTTTGTAAAATGAACCTTGATATGTGGTTCGTTAATTTTCAATTGATCTATATTTTTTTGGATTCCAATATGGCGAAGTGATCTATGAATTTTATCCCATGAACTGTTAAAGTCTATATATGCTTTTTTATGATTTTGTTCAACAACTGCTCTCAGCATCAGCGTTCAGCACCTTTACTTTTATTCTTTTGACTTTTTTCAATTTGATTCAGTTTTTCTTTTGCCCACTCTGGCATTTTTTCTTCCTTGATAACACCAATCAGATTATATCTTTCAAGCCTTGTTTCCT
>NZ_HG005294.1:51726-59961 GCF_000455285.1 Candidatus Stoquefichus massiliensis AP9
CTCCAGTATAAATATTAACTGCATAGATAGCATTTCCCATTCCCTTTGGATCACACCCAAAGCCACCTCTCGCAATATAAAGCTGATACGATGCACTCTGGTATTCCTTATATAACACATGGCTATCAAGAACGACTATCTTTCCTATAAGGTCCTTATAATTGTAGATAGATTGACAATCCTCCTTTATAATTTTACCCTTTGGTCTTTCCTGAACTTCCTTTATGACCATTTCATTTTGTTTCATCATTGCAGATAAATAATATGAAAAAACTTCATTGTAATTTTCGGATTCAAAATCTATTTCATATTTATCAATGCCAAATCCTCTTAGTTTTAGATCAACTTTACCTGTAATAAAATTTGATTTTGTTTCATCAATGATTTTTTCACCAATATAAAATATGTTTTCTCCTACATTTTCTTCTCTAAGAATTGTATAGTCACCAATTTTCTTTAATTCATCGCTCACAGACTTTTTTCTCCTTTGTTTTATTTTTAGCAGTAATGCTTTGCTGCAAGTTCCTGCACATTTCTTCCATTCCTCCCTTACTGCAAAAAAGAAACTTATCCTGAAATTCAATACTAGAACAAGTTATCAGATTGGAATCACGCAAATTTATGGAAGTAACAATTGTTTCTTTATCAATTTCTTTTTTGATGTGAGCATTAGCATATTCGACAACATACTTCTGTAGTTTTGGGTTATCAATTATTTCCATATAGATATTTTCAATATCCTTTTTTGTAAATATATTTGTATTAATAACTTTAATTAATTTAGTAATATTGCATAATTCCTGATGATTCCACCAATTTTGAAATTTCTGATGTACTCCGGAATTATAATAAATATCAGATAATAAATATTGTGGATGACTTTTTAAAAATTCTTCAATCATTTTATTTTCTCTTGGTGTTATTGATTTTCTAATCTCTTCATACTCCTGTAAAATACTCATATTTTCTCCTTTTAATTGAAAAAGATAAACAAATTATTTCTGTTTATCTTTTTCATGTAATTTGACTATCTTATATTATTATTTCTTTGTGGTTCACATTTTTTCTTGATTTTAATTACTTCTTTGTTCATAATATCAAAACACCTTTCTTTAAAATCATTCATAGCAGGCTTATATTTAGTGAAATAGTGACCAGATAGATATTCACCTTTACGATTGCTATTTGTACTCCATGTAACATATTCGCTAGATGCTCCTTTTTTATAACCAAGCACAATTGTTTGTTCATTGCAGGTTGTCTCAGCAATAATTTGATATCCACAATTTTCCTCACGATATAAATCCATGATATCATCAACCTTGTGTGGTATAATGCGTGACAAGATATCAGCATTAATTCCTTCTTGCTTACAGTAGCATAGATACTTTTGCAAGCCATCTTCACACTCAATATCATCATGAGCCTCATTGACGAACTGCCAGATACCATAGTGAGTGTTTAATGATATATATAGTATTTCAAAATCATTCGATAAATCTTCAAACAAATAGGTATCCACATTATAATCCCAATCTGGAATTGAATAATATTTTTCATATCCTTCAATATTTGTAATTCCTATTATTTCATTTGGATCATCACTATTAAAACATACTGCTTTAAACTGTAAGTCCTGATTATATGACTTCCTATACAAAATATATTGAATCTCCATATCATAATCATTATGATCTCTCATAATACGGTGGATTTTTCCAATATAATCGCTTAAATCTAGCTTATTCATAACCCGTTTTCCTCTACAAAATCAATAAAATGACTAACTGTCTCTTTAATATTCTTCTCAGTCTGGCGATAATATAAAATGCTCAAATCATAAAAAAGTCTCATAAAATCTGTCAAAGCAGAATCAATGAGACGGTGATGTTCCTTATAGTTTATTTGGCTTGAATCATCATCTATAACAAATACAGTGTACAAGAGAGTATTAAAATATTCCTGATATCCTAAAATAAGGACGCTATCTCCAATACACTGTTTTAAAAGTATGGTGTCTTCATTAAAGATGCCATTTAAGAAAATTGCATATAGATCTTCACGTTCTGTATCACCGTAATAATCAAGAAGTTCTTTTGTAACTCCTATCTGTTGACAATATAAGAGAAATTCTTTAACACCTTCAATAGTATAATCCATTTTATAGCTGTATATTTCTATATATTCCCAAACAGATATAATCATAGGGACAGATATGAAACTCAATTGGTAGCCATTACTAAGGCAAAACAGTACATAACCTTCTATACATTCATCAGCAATGCCATCATTTTTATAATGTATAGAACTTGTTACAACCTTTTTTTTATGAGGCCTAACAAGGTAATGCCTATTAAAGTCATTATCTTCAATGACACCAATTATAAATTTCTCACGATTCTTCAGCTTTTTTATAAGAACCATTTGAATTGTAGGCTGTGAAAAATAATTTGTTTCATCAACAATACTCACTGCATTAATTTTGTGATTAATTCTATTTAATATTTGTTCCATTTTACTTTTTCCTTTCATTTAACTTTTTCAATAAGAAAAGGGAGATTTTCTCTCCCTCGTTGTGCCATGAATCTTAGTATAAATATTTAATATCTTTACAACAATAAATAGTACTGATGTGACTGGTATAGAATAAAGTACACTATTTAATCTTATCATCATCATTTTTCTTTTTATTCTTAATAAAACCTAATGTACAAGTTGTGACACCAATCATTAATAACCACACACCTATATAACTGCTGTCTCCAGTTTTTGGAACCTCTATCTTAGGTGATGGTGCATCTTTCATAACAACTTTTTGAATTTCAGACATCTCATTAACAGTAAATTTAACATCTTCAGCAATCTCGTAACCCTCAGGAGCAGATATTTCTCTCAAGATATATTCTCCAGCAGGTAGTTTTTCAAATAATTCAGGCTTATCTGTAGAAATCCATTCATGAATTATCTTGTTGTTGAAATCAATGATTTGAAGTTTAGCCCCTGCCAATTCTTTTCCATTGGTAATATCCTGCTTTGAAATTTCCACTCTTATAATATCATCAATCATTTCAATTTTTTGAATTTCTTTGCTATCTTCAACTGTAAACTCAATATCACTCGCTTTAGTATATCCCAATGGAGCCAAATCCTCGTGTAGTCTATATTTTTCACCAATATTTAATCCACGTATAATATGTGGCTCAGTTGCAGAAGTCCATGTTTCTACAATATTGTTATCCTTATCAAATAGTGTTAACTGTGCTCCTGCTAATTCCTGACTTGTTGAAATATCCTTTTTAGAGATTTCAATAGATGTTTTAGAATTAGTTAGATTTAGATTGTGAGTATAAATAGTTTTGTTACTTCCATCATAACTTAAATCAATTTCATATTGTTTTTGATCAGTAGCATAGCCATCTAATGCTTTTATTTCTTTAATCTTATATCGACCTAATGGTAAATTAGAAATATGAATTTCACCTAATTCATTAGTCATATAAAGACCATCTTCACTAATATCTTTAGAAACTGTTTCTCCCTCTTTATAAATAAGAGTATTTCTTCCATCCAATGAATAAATATCTTCTGATGCAGTCAACTGATAGATAACACCTGATAATAATTCCTGTGTGTCTTTATCTGTTTTGATTAAATGAATTTCACCAATTGGAGCAATATTAGTTACATTTACATTAACAACATATTCTTTTGTTGTTAAATCTTTTTGCTCTAATACAATATCATGAACTTCTTCACTTAGTACATAACCATCATTAGTTAGCGTTTCTTTCAGTCCATAATGTCCCATAAATAAATTATCAATAATAAACTGTCCTTTTAAATCAGTAATGCCTTTTGCAACGACACTACCCTTTTTAAATAGAATTGAGCCATCAATAACATTGATGATATTTTCTTTAGCAGTTAACTCATATTCTACATGAGATAATGGTTTAGATGTTTCTTTATCAATTTTCTGTAAAATAATTTTTCCTTTTGGTTGAGCGTTCTTTACTATTACTTCTAGAATAGGTTCATTATCTTGATCTAAATCATAATCATATTGATTAGTAATTGTAAATTTTACTGGTTTTTCTAATTGTAAGAATCCACTAGGCACTTTAATTTCATCAATTGTATAAGTACCTGCATTTAACGATAATGGTAAAGTGATTTCACCTTTATCTCCAAAGATAGAAACAATATGATTTTTTGAATTTGTTGTAAAAGCATCAATTTTTTTACCAAATACTTTTTGAACTACATAATTACCATCTTCATCTTTAATTTTAAATGTTGCACTATTTAATGTTACTTTTTCGCCAGTTTCTTTGTCTTTCTTTACTAATTTAACTTGAGAAGTAAACGGTCTGTTGTTAATATTCACTCGTTTGACTTGTTCAATATCAGTGTACTCACTATAATCATCACTTACAGAAATCAGAAAATCTGGTGCAGTGATGAAATCTTTTGGAGTAACTGTCTCTTTAACGAGATACTGACCATATGGTAAATATGGTGTATTAGCAATACCATTTTTATCTGTTGTGATTTGTGCATACGTTGTTGCATTATCCCAACCCACATGATCAACTTCTGTTTTTAGTTTGAATGTAAATTCGGCTCCTTGCAATCCTTTAACTATGCCACTAATTCCATCTTTTTCTCCACTTTTAAAGACCTGAATCTTCTGCATATTTACTCTATTTGTAACCTTTTTAGATTTAATAACTTTCTTTACAGTCTGCCCCTGATATTCAAGTACAATATCAATTGTCTGATTATTTAAGACAAGACTATTATTGCTATTAAGTTCCTTAATATAATAATTACCAAGTGGTAGGTCATCCCACATGATTTTGCCATCACTGTTTGTCTTTCCCTGAGATACCAATTCATTCTTTTCATAGAATGTTTTTGTATTAGCCTTGTTGACAATCTTTTCTTTTGCATAAAGACCAAAAGTAATATCTTTTAAATATGCATCTCCAACCAATCCATTTGTATTTGTTGTATCAATCTGTTTATTGAGTTCGATTTTACCTTTAGGCTCAATATTTGAAGGGTCAATCGTAGTCGTTTCATTAGGCTTGATAGTAAAGCCAAATTCAGTTGTATTGATTAAATATCCTGTTCCAGCTTGAGTTTCAGTCGCTTTATACTCACCAATTGCTAATCTATCTAATATAATTTTGCCATTAGGATCAGTCTTATGAGTTTCATCAAAACCATTTGGTCCAGTAATACGATAACTTGTTTCTGGTACTGTACTTGATTTATCCTCATTGTACTTAGTAAGCTCAAGTTTTCCAAATTTGTTGACCTTAACTCTTAATTTTACTTGTAGTGGGTCTTTAATTTTAAACATTCCAACTGATTGTGTCTTACCATTATAAAATGCAAGGCTTGTGCCAACTGCGGATGGATCAATATTTCGCTGTAATGTGATAGTTGTAGTTTCATTAGCATCTGCACTACCATTAATAACTAACTGATTACTACCATTAATTGTAATATTCAAACCACCATTATCTTTAACAATCATGCCATTTAATGAGTTGTTTACATCTGTTAAAGTAATACTTTTATCAGCATCCACTTCAACAGTAGTATTTGAAAAAGATGGTATTTTTTTATACTGTTCTACATCTGATAAAATTTCATTCCATAGTCTTACAGTTGTTGGATAGTCTGGATTAGTGTTTGTTTCAACATAACACATATCCGTATGCCCTTGAGACTCATGCAAAACTTTCCAAATTAGTCCTTGTGTAATTGCATACCAGTCATCTGCTTTACGTCCATCAACTTGTGTCCCAAAGTATGCAATTAAAGATAATTCTTTTGACATTTCTTGAGAAATACCTACTGTACTCCAATCAACAATATTCATTGTTTGATTGGACTTGAATTGAGTAAATGCATCAATACAAAATACTCGTTCACCATTAATAAGTAGTTCTGCCTCATGGTCATCACGTCGTCCACTGCTTGGCTCAGCTAGCCACCATGTTGGATGTTTCTTACTTCCCGTAACATACGTTTCTGCATAGACAGAACTAGGTGATACTAATGTTAACATCATTAGTAAAGACATAATGCCTACAAAGACTTTCTTTATTTTTACTTTCATTTATATTCCTCCTTTTGATATAAAAAAAGATGAAACTGTTTATGTCTCATCTTATATAAAATATATTTAATTGTTATTTCCAGTAACTGTAAGTGTAATCTATACTCCATTTATCTCCTGTAGAATAAACAAAATATCCACTTATATATTTTGTTCCATCATCAAATGTATCCCACATTCTAATAGCCTCATCATCAGCCTCTTTCTCAGTATTAAATAATTTTCCGCAATTACCTACCTTATATGAATATGAAGGCTTTTCAGGTTCCTTTGGTTTCTCTGGTTCCTTCGGCTTTTCTTCACTGGGCTTTGCTGGTGTAGTTGGTTGAGTAGAACCAGATGGCTTAGTCACTGATGTTTCACTTTTTGATGATGTATCTTTTGGGTTGGATGAATTTGTATCATTCTTTGACTGATTATTTTTACTTGTACTTTGAGTAGAAGTCTTGCTTTCAGTTGTATCAGTTGTTGTTGCTTTCTTGGTATCAGATTTTTGTGATTCCTTATCTGTACCTTTTTCAGTATTGGATTTATTCTCTTTATCCTTTGTTTCTGCTACTTCAGATGAATCAGTTTTATTTTCATTCACTTGTTCATCCTCAGCAGTAATCTCATTTTGAGGTGTATTTGCTACTTTTGAATCCTCTTTTTTTGAGTTTCCACAGCCTACTAGAATAAGTGACATAGTCATTACAGTAAACAGCATATGTCGTTTCATGGTATCCTCTCCTATCTCTAGTTTTAGTATAATCAATTCATTACATGAAATCAAACATAACATCACTCTGCAATGCTATTATTTCCGGTAGGTAAAAGGGAAAGGGGTTCTTAGGGGAAAACCCAGTCACACTTATAGCGAAAAAAAGCAGACTACCCCTTAAAAGTCTGTTGCAAACAAATCATGCAATTTTTTTAGTCACATGTGTGACTGTTTATCTTTCATGTTCTTTGTTCCTTTTCTTCGCCCATCCGTCCAATAACTTTAATATGACTTTCTCCTTTTCTTTAGGTGTAAACCCTCTAGGAAAATATTTGTCTATATCTTCCATTTTAATAGAGAGTTTTTCTTTCTGATTAGGCTTTTCTTCACTGATGATTGAATAAATCACATTTTCATCAAGACGGTTTTCTCTAGATAATTCTTTCATTCTAATTGCCTGAGCATGTGATGGTGTAATGTTGAGTTCATCAATATACTTAATAACAATCTCCTGATGCTCGTTTGAAAGATAGGAAAGTTCAACTGCTGGATTTAATGCAATCTTTTTCTTATCTTCTCTAATACCATCAACCAAGTCACGCAACGGTTCAATCAGTTCAGTTAGACGAATAAATCTTCTGATTTGATCTTTAGATTCACCAACTTCTTCACCTAATAATTCAACAGAATATTTTCTGCCTTTCAACTTCTGTGCAACTTGCATAGAAGTTAAATCGTTCCTTTTCCCTTGATGTTTCATGGCATTCAATTTCATCTTATAGGCAAATCCTCTCTCACTGGGTAGTATACGTTCACGCTGAATATTTGAATCAACCATGAGTATTGTTGCCTGCTCATCACTAAGATCTCTAACAATTGCAGGTATTTCATTTAAGCCATTGAGTTCAGTGGCTTTCATTCGACGATGTCCTGATACCATTTCATATCCCTGACCACTTGGTGATGGTCTAACCAACGCAGGATGGAGAACACCATTTTCATTAATGCTATCAACCAGTTTAAGCATATCCTCATCCATTCTTATCTTAAATGGATGATTTTCAAATTCATGAATTTCACTGATAGGAATGTTCATAATCTTTTCTAACTTTGACTCCTGACGCTGTTCCTCAGAAGTAAACAAATCATCGTACGTAGGTATCTCGATGTCGTCTATGCTCTTTCTCGGCATTTAGAAACACCTCCCTTGTTAACTTCTCATATGCTCTTGTTGCAGTTCCTTTTGGATCATACTTGAAGATGCTTTCTCCTACACCTGTAGATTCTGCTGCTTTTGTACAGCGAGGAATAGTCACATCAAATATCTTAATGTGATTTCCAAAATTTCTTTTTACGGATTGAGTAATCTTCTTTGATAAATTTGTTCGTTCATCTGTCATAG
>NZ_HG005294.1:60089-61971 GCF_000455285.1 Candidatus Stoquefichus massiliensis AP9
TAATAAAAATACCCTCAATCTTTAATTCACTGTTCAAATTTCTCTGTACCATATGAATTGACTTTAACAAATCTGCCATACCTTCTACTCCATATGGTTCAGCCTGAACAGTAATAATGACTTTATCAGATGCTGTCAAAGCATTAATTGGCAGGTTATCCAATGATGGGTTAGTATCAATGATGATATAATCATAATCTTCTTTAACAGTATCTAAGAATCTTTTCACGACTGTTTCTCTGCACATGGCACTATCCAGTTTTGAATTAATCCCTGCTAAAGAGATATTAGAAGGTATAATATCAACTCCCTCGTCACTATGCAGTATTAATTGATTTTTATCAATTTCAACATCTTCAATAACTGATATAATGACATCTTTCATTGATAATGGATATTCATTCATATTTCGATATCCAAATGCTTTTGTTGAATGTCCTTGTGGATCTAAATCAACTAGCAAAACTTTTTTATCATGCAATGCTAAACACGCACTTAGACTAACTGATGTCATAGTCTTACCCACTCCACCTTTTTGATTGGAAATTGCAATCACTTCACCCATGTTTTCACCTCTTTTCAAAATTGGGCATAAAAAAATGGAATGTATTTTTTTCTACATTCCATTTCATAAATCTCTTAAATTGTTATGAAAACGATCCTCCTTTCCTGCTGACAACTGTCAGCTATGTATGCAGTCATGATGACTGCTATCTTTCTAAATCCTTTTTCTTATGTTTGCTATAATCTTTTAATTCCAAACCTTTGCTATGAATATGATCTATAAGTTTTTCCAATTCTTTTTCATTTTCACAGCCAACAACATAGTCAAACATCATCTTCCCATTTTTCTCATATGGAGCAACTGTTGATATCATACGATGTCCACTTTCAAGCACTTCAAACTTTACTGGCAAATCAGAGTCAATCAGTTCTAAATTGCCTTGATAATACATAACAAATGGTGGACAGTTACTTGTCTTTAAAAAGTCAGGATATTTATCATCAAGTAGAGTTATATATTTATGCTTGATATTTTTCCTTAATTTTATGAATTCATCTACATTAAAATCTTCTTTTTCTGCTAATGCGTTATACTCATCTTTAAAAACACCATTATATTTTAATGAGAAATATAACAATAAATTTTTGATTTCTGTTTTCATATTCATCTTCCTTCTTGCTTTGAGTGTATATAAAAAAATAGACATCAAGTCTATTTTTTTATATAGATATAGCAATTCCCTTTCTTTTATGTAATATAGTCATTAATTTTCTTTCGCAATTCATATCCGCCATGACCAGGATCCAAAACAATCACTTTTTTAGCAAGAGACTGTGATGATGAGACACTAATCACTGGTTTAAATATTAATGAACATAATGCAAACATTAAAATAAATGGTATTATTTTTTTCATATCATCACCCAAAATATTATATGCCTTAAATAGAAAAAGAGAACTTATTCTCAAGTTCTCTAATCATCTAATGCTTCACCATTTGTTTCAATAATACGTTTCATCCAATGATAAGATTTCTTTTTTGTACGCTTTAATGTTCCATTTCCCTTATCATCCATATCTACATAAATAAATCCATATCTTTTTTTCATTTCTCCTGTTGATAATGAAATGAGATCAATAGGTCCCCACATTGTATAACCTAAACATTCAACTCCATCTATATTGATAGCATCTGCCATTGCAGATAAATGTTCTTTTAAATATTGAATACGTGATTAACTATTATTAATCAAGTGTTTTTTGAAAAAAATTACTATTTATTTTAAATGCAAGTTTCAGACACGACGAAAAGAGGTTTTTCAACCTCAAAAAAATTTTTTTGAAAAAGTATATGATAGTTAGTTTATCTTAACAAGC
>NZ_HG005294.1:62941-65015 GCF_000455285.1 Candidatus Stoquefichus massiliensis AP9
GATAGTAGTTAGGCCAGAAAGGAGAAATAATCAATTTACTGACCTAAATTGATTATACGTGAATAAATATGGATATAATAAATACAATACAATTACATAAAAATGACTTTTCTAAAACTGAGTATAAAATTTATGAATACATTCTCCAATACCCTGAAAACGTTGAAACATATGCAATCACAAAAATTGCTGATCTTTGTCAAACATCTACATCAGCAGTTCTTAGATTCTGTCAAGTTTTAGGTTTTAAAGGATATAAAGATTTTCGTTTTGAAATGGTTAAATACTTACATGAACATTATGAAGAAAAAGATACATCAGATTTATTTAATCAATTAACTAATGAATATATGAAAGCTTTAGGACAATTCAAAAATTTAGATCGTTCTTTACTAAACAAGTTAATTATTCAATTAAAAGAAGATAATTCAATTTATATTTTAGGCATTCATTATTCAGCACTACCTGCAAAAGAATTGAAATTTGGATTACAAGATTTAGGTATTATGTCTTTTGGTGCATATGATTATATTGAAGCCGCTCATTTATCTAACACAATGAATGAAGATGCAACACTTATTCTTTTTTCTATGACTGGGGCAAAAGCAAACTTTAGTCGTTTCTTATCAACTTTAAATAATAGCATGCCTAAAAAATCATATCTTATTACAATGAATCCAAATGCTCAACTTTCACATTTGTTTTCTCATACAATTGTATTACCTGGACATACCTTTACAAATCAATCTGTTGTTGATACTCAAGCTATACCTATGATTTTTGTTGAAATGTTATTGAATCTAGTACACAATAGTTTATAATACTTCTTATGTTATACTTAAAAGGGCAATAATCTCATTGCCCTTTTACTATAATCCATTTGTATCTATTATTTCTAAGAAAAGAGTGTCTCTACACATTGCATTGCTTCATGATAATGAGAATAAGGAACATAAAATTGATAAGATTCAAGCATTGGTCCTACTTTTAATGACATGCCAGCTCCCATCAGCTGTGCACAATAATAAGGAATATGATGATTTTCTAAGACTTCTTTCAGCATATCTGCCCACAATTCTTTCTTTTCTACAAGAAAACAATCATCATCTTCTTTGATAAGTGGGAGTTTTACTCCACATCTAGGACAAATATCTTGTTCGTAAGGCATGTGACAATCTTGGCAATAATACATAATTCATACCTCCTTCTTTATACCTCAATTATATCATAAATGAAGAAAGAAATCTGATTTTATGATGTCACTGTTAAACCTTCTTTAGACTTTTTAAATAAATCTTTTCCTATTGTTAATAACATTGTCATGTAGCAAGCTCCACCACCTATAAAATTACTAATAGCTTCAGCAATAAAAACACCATTGATTCCTATATACATAGGTAAGATAACAGTTAATGGAGCAACGATAATGACTTTTCTAAAAACAGAAAAGAACACCGCCTGTTTAGCTTTACCTAATCCAACTGCTATAGCTTGCCCAGTCATCTGAAATGACATCATAAAAAAGCCAAAGAAATATAATCGAATAGCACTTGTTCCATCAGTGATGATTTCCTGATTATGGCTAAATATTTGAATAAACATTTCTGGAAAAAGTGTAACACTTAGCCATAAAATAAAACTTGTTATAAGTGAAGTTATTGTTACATATTTTATACCTTGTAAAACTCGCTGATATTGCTTAGCACCATAATTATAGCCAAGAACTGGCTGAGATGCATTAGCTAAGCCCTGTCCAGGCAATGATATGACTTCACGAATAGAATTGATAATTGTCATAATCGCAATATATAAATCACCACCATACATCTGTAATGTTGAATTACATACAATAGTCACAACAGAGTTTGTTATCCCCATCATAAATCCTGCCATCCCCAAAGAGAATATCTTCACAACATGTTTCTTTTTTAATATCATTTTCTCTTTTTTTATTTTGAGAATTGTCCTATGCCCCGTTAAAAACTGAAAAGTCCAAACTGCTGATACAAACTGAGAAATCACTGTTGCAAGAGCTGCTCCTTTGACTCCCATTGAAAAAGTAAAAATAAATATT
>NZ_HG005294.1:65041-85582 GCF_000455285.1 Candidatus Stoquefichus massiliensis AP9
GGATCTAAAATAATATTTGTCACTGCTCCAAGAAGAACAGTCATCATTCCTATCTTAGCAAAACCCTGACTATTAATAAAACTATTCATCCCTAATCCTATCAATACAAATAATGTTCCAAACAAGTAAATTGTCATATAGTCATTAGCAAATCCAATAGTTTGTGAACTGGCTCCAAACAACCAAAGCAATTGTTCCTTAAAGATAAATCCAACAGACATAATAATAATCGAAAAAAGAAGCAAAAGTGTAAAAGCATTCCCCATAATTTCTTCAGCTTCATCTATTTTTCCTTGTCCTCTCGCAATCGAACATAAAGGTGAACCACCCATTCCAAATAGATTCGCAAAAGCAATAATAATAGAAATTAAAGGCAAACATAATCCTAATCCACCCATAGCTAATGTTGCAGATTCAGGAATTCTACCAATATAAATACGATCAATAACGTTATATAACACATTAATAAACTGAGCCACAATCATTGGTCCAGCTATATGCAGTATATGACTAGACATTTTTCCTCTAGCAAAATTATTTTCCTCAATACCCACAAAACATTCCCCCTCTGTCTTGCATTATACAACTGTTTTATCTATCCCGTAAATCTTTTTCGATATATGAAAAGAGAGTTATCTTTTTTGATTAAACTCTCTTGCAATATCCTGAAATTCTCTTTTTCCTTCAATATAGTCTTGAAAAACAATCTGTGGTGAAGTTCCTTTAAAGATTTGACAAACACCACAATTTTCACAATCTCCATGATGACAATGAAAGAGATATTCAATATACTTTGCTCTTTCATTTTGTGTTGTTTCATTGATTAATTTTTTCATATTTCTTTGATCATAAGAATCTGATATTGGTCAGTTTGACCAATACGTTCCTTTTGTCCCTCTACAACAAATCCATGCTGTGAATAAAAATGAATAGCATTCATATTTTTCTCAATGACCCATAACTGCAAATAAGAAATATGAAGTTGCTTTGCTATACTAAAAAAGAAGAGAAGTAAATGATGACCAATATGTTGTTTTTGAAATATCACATCCACATAAAGTTCTTTTAGTTCCAAATACTCTTTTGTTACCATAACATTCATCATTCCTTTTATAATCCCATCATCATAAACAAAAAGATGTCTTCGTAAAGATGGATTATGAATATAATTCTGATATAACTTTAAAACTTGTAACTCTTGGAAAAGATACTGATTATCAAAAATACCTCTATAACAATATCTTTTTGTAAATACAAGGATTTCAGTGATTCTTGATAAGTCATTTATTTCAGCAAGACGAATGGGCTGATTAATGAACAATAAAATATGCTGAAAATATTGTTCTTGAAAATCAATAGCATCTTCAATTTGTTCCTTACTTATCTGATAACCTTGAGGCACAACAATCCATTTATCTTCAACATCATTGATGCGATGAACAATAGCATAAAGTTCACCATCAAATTCTTTTACTGGTTCATCAATACCCAATATATATGCATCCTGTTCCTCTCCATCCCCTGCCATAATTCCTTCAATATAACCATAATTCACAGGATAATAAAGATCAATGTGTTTTGGATGATATGTTCCAAGTGGTCTATCCACAATCACATGTATATTATTCATAATAAGCACCTGTTATTTCACATTGATTTCCATCAGGATCTTCTATTGTAAAATACCAATATGGTTGAGTTATATTGACATAATATAAGTGAGAGACCTTCCCTATATCTAATGATTTGATTCTTTTGTATTCTTCGTTCAAATTATCAACAACAAAATTTAAGACAATATTATTATTATAGTGATGGCTTGCATTATCAAAATCTTTTTGATATTCATAATTAAAATATTGAGATATATCTTGTGATGAATGCATTATTTCTTCATCATATTGCCCATTATATAAAGCAAATGTATTTCCTATGTTAAACTGAATCCAACGATCTTCATTTTGATGTGTTGGCTCTTGTTGTAATAATTGTTTATAAAATTCAAGTGATTTTTGGATATTGCCAACACATAGGTATATACACCCTAACTTCATAGAAACCTCCTTAACTATCAAAGATTCTTTTATTCTTCTACAAGTTCATCTAATCGTTCAACAAACTGACTTTCTGAAGAAATCTTTTTGGCAGAACTATTCTTAAACTTATTCACTGCATTCTTTGCACGAACAATCGGTTGTAATGTTCCTGCACCAGCAATACATCCACCAGGACATGCCATACCTTCCAACAAATAACCATCATATATTCCCTTTTTAGCATCCTGTAGCATCTTTTTACAATTACGTAAGCTTTCTTCAGCATGAACTTTCACTTCAACATCCGGATGTGTTTCATGGATACAATTGACAACTGCCTGTGCAACACCACCACTAATCGCAAAGCCACGACCATCTGCACTTGCTTCACCTAACTGTTCTACTTCTGTTAAATCTTCAAAATGAATATCTTTAGCTTCAAACATCCCCATAATTTCTTCAAATGTTAAGACAAAATCAACATCACTACGTACCGACTTACGTGATGCTTCTAATTTTTTAGCAGCACATGGACCAATAAAAACAACTTTACAATCTGGGTGATCTTTTTTAATCATTCTTGCTGTTAATACCATTGGTGTTAATGCCATAGATATATATGGCTTAAATTCAGGAAATAATTTTTTAGCCATAACAGACCATGCAGGACAACATGATGTTCCCATAAAAGGCTGTTCTTGAGGAACTTTGCTTAAAAAGTCTTCAGCTTCTTCCACAGTACATAGATCAGCTCCAATAGCAACTTCAATAGTATCTTCAAATCCCAAAGTTTTCATTGCTCCTTTGAGTTTTTCTGGTGTTACTTTAGGACCCAGCTGGCCTACAAAGGCTGGCGCAACTGCTGCATAAACCTTATATCCTTCTTTCATAGCCGTAATCAATTGAAAAATTTGTCCTTTGTCACTAATAGCACCAAATGGACAATTAACTAAACACATACCACAAGATACACATTTATCATAATCAATATCTGCATGACCATGTTCATCAGTCTTAATTGCATCCATGCCACATGCTTTAGCACATGGTCTTTCCATTTTCATAATGGCTCCATAAGGACAGTTCTTTATACATAAACCGCATTTAATACATTTATCTTGATCAATAACACTTCGTCCATTCACAATCTGAATAGCATTTTTAGGACATACTTCTTTACACGGATGAGCTAAACATCCCTGACATGCATCTGTAACTTTCACAATATTATCTGGACAAGCGTGACATGCAAACTTAATAATATTAATAAGTGGTGGTTCATAATATTTTTCTGCAATAATACTATTGGTAATCCCTGTTGATAATATTGTATGCTGATCAATGGGTCTTAATGGCAATCCCATTGCCAAACGTAATCTTTCTCCTACGATTGCTCTTTCCAGAAAAATACTTTCACGATATGTTGCAACTTCTCCTGGTATGATTTTATAAGGTAACTCTTCGATAACTGAATAATCACCATTATAAGCCATTCTTGCTATTTCTGTGAAAATTTTTCTTCTAATATCAGTAACTGATGAATAAACACCTCTCATAATCTAACCTCCTTTTCTATAATCATATCACCAATTCTTGCTTGAAAAAACAAAAATACACCTATGAAAAAATATTCAATACATAAAGTTCACAATCCCTCCAACAATGATCTTTAAGGATATGTTTTAGGAGTGTTTTTTGATAAACAAAACCACTTTTTTCTAAAACTCTTTGTGATGCTTTATTATTAGAGAAAGGTGTTGCAATAATAGAATAGAGAGAATAAATATTTTGAATCCATTCTATAAATGCACAAATCACTTGAGACATTATTCCTTGTCCCCAATATGTTTGATTCAGCCAATAAGCAATCTCACCTTGCTTATCATTTATAAAAATTCCAATACTGCCAACCACTTGCCCATCATATATTATCTTTCTAATACACACATTTTCTTCATCACTATTCAAAATATCATTAAGAAATATTTCAATCTCTTTTATTGTCTTTGGAAATGAATCATTCATATTTTGATACAAATCATGACAATTTGATAACTCATAAAATAAATGAACATCTTCCTTTTGCCACTTTTTAAATTCAATCATTTTCATATTTTCCTTTTAAAATAAAATCAATAATTTCTTTCTCTGTATCAAACTGATCATAATCCCCAATATGTCCATTAGGATAATGATAAACAATTCCTTGATTCTCATTTCTTTTTAAACATTCATATAACTTCCCCTCACCATATATCCCAATAAATTTTGCAAATGTTCTCACTCTTAATTTATTTAACATGTGATTATCACATGGAAACCTTGGACATTCCCAACATCCTTGAAATTGATTCTTTTGACAACATTGAAAACATTGGCACCATTCTTTTCCTGAGCATCCTTCTTTTCGACATCCAGGACAATCCTGTCCCTCTGTACAAAAGTCACATGCTAACCCACAATAAGCAAATCCCTTTTCCATTTCTCTCATCCCCTTATGGTTTAATATATCCATATCCTTCACTTTGTTTTAAAGCCAATTCTATAACACCAGCATCAACAACGATAACTTCATCAATTAATTCCTCTAATTCAATATTTTGTCCACGCAATGCATTATGACATGCTGTAAATTGAACATTCTGTAGAGATAATTCCTTAATCTTGTGATTATATAAGCTGTCTTTCAAATAATCAATGACTGCACGACTATTTGCTAAAACTTCTATGTGATAACTTATTTGATTATGTTGATAATATGTCAACATATTTTCAACATTTCCTAGACATAATGTCCATTTTTCTCTTTCATCAATATGAAAAATCACTTTCATCATTTTCCTCATTCCTTCTTTCTCTTTCGATCCACTCCATAATTACATTAACAATATAATCGATTTGTTGTGAAGTTAATTCCTGATTTGGTTTTATATGATGCCATTTATACAAACATTTTCGACAACATGTTGCTGTAGCATGTTGAGCAATGAATACCGGATGTCCTTTCATTGGTGTTTGTTTTCCATCATTTATTATTTTTGCAGGAGCTAATCTTTTTGTAATAAAATCATAAGCATGTTGGCGAATTGTTGCTATTCCTTTTTGGTTGATATAATCGATTTCTTTTTGTTTAAGATGAAATCGGCTTCTAAACTGAGAGCGTGACAATCGCATAAATACTTGATTTAATTCCTGATTTCCCACTATTCCACCTTCTTTATTCATTATAAACAGTACTCTTACTGTTTTATATAGTCAATAGTTTAAAATAAAGTAAACTCATCTTATGATATGAATAAAAATATTATCCTTTTTATACAATATTTACTATTGTTTATATTTTACTACAGATATTCATTTTTAAGAAGAAATTTGATTTATTTTTATATAGTTTATATAAGGAACAATGGAAACTTCTATCAATATTATTTATTTTTTAAATCATAGTTACCAAATTAATGTTACAATAAGAAAAAGTGAGGTGGTTTTATTGCAAGAATTTATTATTGTTATTTCATGTGTTTTATTATTAGCAATGGTTTTTAGTAAAATTGCTTATCGTTTTGGAATCCCTTCATTAATTCTCTTTTTAGGCATGGGGATGTTATTTGGAAGTGATGGTATTGTTAAGATACATTTTGATGATTTTGTTATAGCTGAACAAATTTGTTCGTTTGCTTTATTAATGATTATTTTTTACGGAGGATTTGAGACAAATTGGAATAAAGCAAAACCTGTTGTTATAAAATCTGTGATTATGAGTACTGTTGGAACATTTATAACTGCTGGATTAACTGGTCTTTTCTGCTTTTATATACTCAAAATGTCTTTTTGGGAAGCTATGCTCATTGGTTCAGTGTTATCTTCTACGGATGCTGCAAGTGTTTTTTCAATATTAAAATCAAATAATTTGAACTTTAAATTTGGTCTAGCTTCTTTATTAGAAATGGAAAGTGGAAGTAATGATCCTATGTCTTATATGCTTTCTGTTATATGTATTCAAATATTAACAATGCAAAGTTCTACATCGATTCCTTTGTTGCTTATAAAACAAGTTGTTTTTGGTGTAGGTATTGGTATCCTAAGTGCATATCTATGTATTATTATTTTAAAACGCTTTGAACTTCACGCAACAGGTTTATATCCAATATTTATGTTAGGAATGGTTTTATTTTCTTTTGAAATCTCTTTAGCATTAGGAGGGAATGGCTATATATGTGCATATTTATTTGGAATTATTATTGGAAATCAATCTTTTCCTCATAAAAAATCAATTCGTCTTTTCTTTGATGGTATTGGCTGGTTAATGCAAATTCTCCTATTCTTTACATTAGGACTCTTATCTTTTCCATCACAGTTTGTATATAACTTTATTCCTGGATTATTCATTGCTATGTTTATTACTTTTATTGCCAGGCCTATTGCAACTGCCCTGTTATTCACACCGTTTCATATGCCATTTCAACATCAATTACTTGTCAATTGGGTAGGATTCAGAGGTGCAGCGTCAATTGCTTTTTCAATTATGGCTGTTTCTAAGATACCTGCATTAGAAAATGACCTCTTCCATATTGTTTTCCTTGTTAGCATCTTTACAGTAACACTGCAAGGTACATTACTTCCTCTTGTTGCAAGAAAATTAAATCTTGTTGAAGAAGAAGAGAGTGTATGGAAAACTTTTACTGATTATGAAGAAGGTCATCTTTCTCAATTATATGAAATGATTATTACTTCAGGACATGATTGGGAAAACAAGAAAATCATGGAAGCAAATATTGATAAAAACTTACTTATTGTAGGAGTTAAACGAGGCAATCAAATGTTAATGCCTAAAGGTGATTTATGTTTAGAAACAAATGATACAATTATATTTAGTCAACGAGATGTTTAAAGTTTGTTCATCATTTTATTTTTCTATATAAACTTACTTTAAAAGTTACCAAGTATATTGCCTAATCTGGCGTATAGCTTGCTTAATATCCTTGTATATTAAACTTTGCATACTATCATCATATATTTTATGAAAGTTTTCTAATGAATTGAGAATTGTATCTATAAGTTCTGGCTTGTATTTAGCTATCATAACTGTATCTTTAATACATTGTCTTGCAGTAATTGGCTTGGCATCTTCAATATGTTCAAGCCAATCATCAATAATTGAATTGACTTTATTTTCTGTATCCCATTTGGAATGATATGCTATTAAACGTAAACCTCTTGTACGTATAAATGAATTCTCCTGATTATTCATCATATCAACAAATTCATTAAAAAAAGGATAAAGTTCAGGACTTTTTTCACTTATAGCTAATAGTTTTTTTAATACATTATATGCCTGTTTATTATCTGAACATTTAAGCATATCTATTTCTTTCTTTTTATCCATAATCATATTCTCCTCATTCAATTATTCATATTTTTGCCTACTCATTTTTTAATCATCATCTCAGAACATGATATCTGAGATGAATATAAGAATTCTTCAATGTTTCACACTTCTCAAGTTGTAAAACACCTAATAAATTCAAATCATTTATAGAGGTTAGAGAATTACCATCAATCAAAGTTGGCGTATCTTTTCCACCTATCAATATAGGAGCGACAACTATATCCACATAATCAATCAATTTATTTCTTAAAAAAAGCCCATTTAAAGTTCCACCTGATTGAATTGTTAAGTTCTCACATCCAAAATCACCTTTTAAAACCTTTAATGCTTCTGACAAATTGAAATGATCTTGTTTAATAATATATAGATTATCTTCATTAACTGAAAAAGCTGGATGAACAGGATTTTGAGTTATTAATACAAATTTATTTGACCTTGCACAAAAATAACGAACTCCATGTTCAGTCAAATGATTGTTATCTAAAAGCACAAAAGACACTGGAGATTTCATTGGAAAATCTTTTTGATTGACTCCTAATTTAGCTTGAACTCTTCCTGTATTCAATGACCATAAATCTGTCATTTGTTCTAATTCATAATATTGATAAAGTCCCTCCTTCACACCAGTAATGCATGGAAAATCTTGATCTACATCTAAATTATCAGATGAGCCTGTACTAATTTTTCCATCAACTGACATGAGCATAAAAAGTGTTGTTATAGGTCTGTTCATAATGTATCCACCTCGCATAATTGTATATTCATTATAACATATACATATACCATATACGAGAAAATTAAAAAACGAATAATGACTTTAACATAAGTCTAATATTTAGCACATTTATAATAAACACACTTGTATAATTTTTAAATATCAAGAAAAATACCTAACTCTTGTAGCGATTCCCTACATTCGTCAATATCACCATATAAACACTTCATTTCATCTTTACTTAGTTTAATCAATTGATCTTTATTTTCTAATTTCTTTTGAAGTAATGATTGTACCAATTCCATTTGTTGATTATTTAAGCCATATTCATCATCCCATGCTTGAAACGCGCTTATATCATCTAGAAGTTGATTATGGAGAATATTTGCTCCATTACAAAGAATCTCTTCCCATGATTGAGAACTATATAATGTCTCCCAATCTCCCCAAAAAGCTGCAGTAATTACAGGTCGCACTTCTCCAAACATATCATCTAATACATATTGTAAAGTTTCTTGTTTAGCAACGGCTAATATAGGATCAGGTATGCCATCTAATATATTCATTCCATCCTTATCCATATCAACTTGTGATTCATCTCTAAAGACAGCAATTATATATTCCGAATCAAATGTAATGGTACCCCTGCATCCCTGCGAATTATTCATACAATAATTGACTCCATCCCAAGAATGTTCATAATTGAATTCATGATATTCACTTACTGCTACTGCATGTATGATTGCTGCTAAAAGACAACCTTTATATAATTGATTTGGTATTATATCAATTTCATACATTCTCCACACCTCTTTTATAGTCTATATTTTAACATAAACGTAAAATTGAAAAAACTCCAATATGGAGTTTACATAAAAAAATACTGAATTGCACTTATAATCATTCCTAAAACAGTTGACATAATAAGCATAGGTGGTACTGAAGTTTTATCATCTTTTGCAACCATAATAATAATTGGCAATGCTAACATAAAACCTACAACTCCACCTTTTAACCACCATACAAAATCATAAAAATCTATATTTACAATTATAAATGGTAATATAAAGTAAAATACAAATGCTGAAATAATTGAATATTTATCTAATTTCATTTTAATCATTGGAAGCACATCTATTGCACCTATGATGATACCAATCAAAGCAGTTATTAAAATTTCTTTCATTTTGTTCTCCTCACCTTTCTATCTATATGATTTTAATTAACCTCCTTCATATTATTAGACAGTCATGAAAAGTAATTGTGACACACAAACTTTATTTTAGATATATCTTGGCGGATAGATATTGATATCATGATGAATAGCTAATGATTCATCTGTTGATAATTTATGATAATAAATATAATAGGCTCCTTCTATTAAAATAGATAAAGGATAAAACAAATATGCATATTCATTTCATCCTCAAAAAATTCTATATCATTATCTAACAATTTCAAAAGGCAGACCTATTGACTACCATATCACAATGTTTCTTTATCTTAAATAGTTCTATTATCATGAAACAGTTTATATACTAGTCAATCTATGAATAACAAGAGGTTTAATCTATTGAACAAATTTACAATGTTCATTTTCATGAACCCTGCCTAATGAAAAGAAAAATTCTTTTACTAAGCTCATCGATTATATTATTATCTTCAATTATCTTGTTATAAAACAAAATCACCCTCTTTATTATTCTTTCTTATTATTATCTTTATAAGCATAAGTATTCTTACCATTTTTCTTCGCTTCATATAAATAATGATCCGCACAATCAAATAATTCTTCATATGTAGTCCCATCAATAGGATAAATAGCCACACCAATACTGCAATGTATACGGAATGTATCATCTTTTGTAAGACGAATTTTTGAAATAGATGAAAGAAATCTTTCACACTTTCTTTCAATCTGCTGTTCTGGATTTTGATGCGGATATCGCATGAGAACAACAAATTCGTCACCACCAAGTCTTCCGATGATATCATTTTCTCTAAAATTAGACATTAAGACATGAGTGAACTTTGTTAAAGCTTCATCACCACATGAATGTCCTAATGTATCATTAATGAGTTTAAAATCATCAATATCAATAACATACATCATATGACATTGTCTTGGATCATCATTTAATTCTTTCGTAATAAGAGTTTCTAATGTCATACGATTATAAACATTAGTAAGCCCATCTCTTTGAGCGCGTTCTAATAATTGTAATGATTTTTGTTTTTCTTGACTAATATCTGAAATACTTCCAACAATACGTAACAAATACCCTTGTTCATTTAATATAGCTTTTGCAAATATTTTTACCCAAACTTCTTCACCACTTATTTTTGGCAAAACACATTCTATTTGATCATTTTCTATTCTTCCACTTACCATATCCTCTATTAGTGGTATATAAGTGTTTTCTTTTTGGTTAAAACGCTGACTAGTGATTAATAGAAAGTTGTCAATTTGTTTTGGATATCCATATTTGTTTGTCCATAAATCAGAAAAAGTAATTTGATCTGTATAAGTATTCCATTCAAAGATAACTGATTCTGTTTCTTTAAGAATCATTTGATATCTTTCTTCACTAATTAATAATTGTTCTTGAACTTTTTTTAATTCAGTAATATCCATAACTTCTACATAATACTTCATAAGATTATCTTCACGAATAATTTGACGTTGATCATATATCCATTGAATTTGATTGTATTTATTTTTGATACGATATGTATTTGTAACCACTTTATGAGGTTTTAATCCCTCTAATGAATTTAATAATATTTCGTAATCTTCCTTAGAAATTAATGTATAAATATCTTTTGAAATCAAAGATATAATTTCTTGTTCTGTATAACCTACTATTAACTGGTTACTCTGTTTAAAGAAAACGATAGTTTCTGGTTTAGAAACTTCATATTTGTAATTTGATCCAGGTGTATTAGAAATAATGGCATCCATTCTTTTATTTATTTTCTTTAGTGTTTTTGCACTTTGATATTGCAAATAAACAAAATATGAACATGTTACTATCAAAATCATACCTATTTTTAATGCTAAGATCAACGTTTGAAATAAATTATTATCCATTTCAGTTTGTACAAGTGTTTGTGGTAATACTGTAAACATAAACCAATCCGTATGTTCTATTGGAGAATAGTAAGCATAACGCATTTTACCATTTCTTTCAAAAGTAATACTTCCTTTTTGATTTTGAGAAAAATCATTTTTCATTTTATCAATAACTTGAGATGTATTGTGGTTATCTTCTAACATATCTAAAAAATTCGTTATATCATCATCTTGTTTTGTTAAATTAAATCCATCATTTTGAATAATATAAGAAGTAACATTTCCTGATAATATTGATAATTCAAAATACTCATGTAATTGATGGATATCTAATGTTGCACGAAGAACACCTGCAAATTCATTATCCTGATATATAGGCACACTCATAACAACAACATCCGTATTATCAATGGTACTTGTCATAATATTAGATATATAAGTATGACCTTTTTTCCCTTCTAAATAATACTCTCTTGTTCTTGAATCATGTGTATAATGATCGCTGGTATATGATATTCCTTCAGCATTTGTCACTGCAATACGTGTAAAAAGTTCTGTTTGTAATAAAGGTTCTAATTGTTGAAAAGATTGATCGCTTGTTATATCTTTTTGTTGCGAAATTAATGATGCATATACTTGTAATATATGAATTTGATCGTTTAATTTTTCTGATATAGCAACATTTGTCTGTTCATTACTTTCTTCTGTTATTGATTTTAAATTATACTCAATTCGTTTTTCATTTCTAATACTATAATCATAAAAAGAAAAATATAGCAATGCAGCCATAATCAGTAAAAATAAAATTTTAATATATCTATTACCTAATAAATTTTTCACTATTATCACCTGTTTTTATGATACCTTTTGCTCATTATATCACAAAACAATTATATACGGAAATAATTACATTGATAGATTCTGTTATATTTTTCTTTATATAACTAAACAAAAAAAGGATAAGATATGCATAATGCAATATTTTATCCGAACATATTACTCTCATTTTCTAAACTCATTTTATCTGGTTTTGCTGTATATATTCTATAAATATATCTAATGGTTCTGGTTTTGCAAAATAATAACCTTGATATATTTGACACCCTATATCTTTTAATACTTCAACTTGTTCTTTTGTTTCTACGAATTCAGCAACAACATTCAAATTTAATCGATTCGCAATTTGGGTAATACTAATAACTATTTCTCTTGTTCTTTGATTTTCTAATAAATGATTAATAAGACTTCCATCTAACTTCACTTCATCAAATATATTCTCCTGTAAATAAGTAATTGAACTATGCCCCATACCAAAGTCATCCATACTTAATTTAATACCATTTTTACGTAATTCTAATATTCTATTAATGACCATATCATTTGTAATTAATAAAACTCTTTCAGTGACTTCAAAAACAATTTGAATATTTTTTAATGGATAACCTCGAATAATTGTTAATGCATTTGCAACAAAACTCTCATTTTCAAGTTGTTTAGGTGATATATTAATAGATAAATTCATTTTTTTGTTTCTGCTATCCAGCTGTACAGCATCATGACAAGCTTTTTCAATGATATAAAGACCTAACTCATCTAAAAAACCAGCTTGATTTGCTAGAGTAATCAATAATGCAGGAGATATAAAACCACTAACAGGATGACACCAGCGAAGTAATGCTTCGACACCATAAATATCACCATTTGAAGTTATTTGTGCCTGATAATATAATTGTAATTGGTCTAAACGCATTGCATTACGTAAATCCATTGTTAAAGTTTTCGCTTGAAAATGCAAATGATATTGATCTGATAAAAAAGATGGAATTGTACCATTATCCTCGCCCTTTTTCATATCTTTCTCTAAATCATTTATAGACTTTTCAAATTCTTTTCCTTGCTTATATTCACTATGTTTTACAAATGGAATATAAATAAGAGTTCCTATGACTAAATTAAATAATTGAAGCAAACTTCCAGAAATTGAACCTGTTGCCTGATATCCACTCAAAAAAATCGGAACTGTCCATTCTACAGAATGAGTAATATAAGGCACCAAACCTATAGACATAGCAATACTACTAATCATTGTTAATACTATTGGTGTAGCTATAAAGGGTATAAACATTATTGGATTAAAAATAACAGGAAACCCAAAAATAACAATTTCATTAATATTAAAGAGTACAGATATGCCTACAACCTTGGCTAATTTTTTATTATGACTTTCTTTTGCAACAAGAAGAATAGCTATAATAAGGCATAATGCTGAACCACATCCACCAATAAATGCAAATGTATCTAGAAATGTCTTGGAAAATAATTCTGTTGGTAATTGCCCACTCTGAATTAATGTTTGATTGACTTGTACACCAGGTTCAAACAATTGTGTAGCTACCATATCTAGAACATTCGTCCCATGAATACCAAAGAACCATAAAAAATGTACAAAGAAGACATACATCAATGCTCCAATTAATCCATTTCCTAACCAATTAAATAAATGAATAAATAAAACAGAACCAAAATTAATAATGTTAATATCACCTAATAAGCATCTTAATATTTCTCCAGTTGTTGTGAATATAATAACAATAATTGCTACAGGAAAAATTGCCTGAATAGCTTTATTAAAAATATAATTTGCTCCTAATGTATGAAGTTTCTCTAGACGACTGACTATTCTCATGCCTTTTCTCAACATTCCACATGCCAATAAAGTAATACACATAGCAGTAAAAACCCAATCTGTTTGAAAAATATAAACATCCTCTTGTAATCCACCACAAAATCCCAAATAAGAAATCAAAGCTGTCATAGGATAAAAAAATGCATCATCTTTACCGTTTAACTTTCCATAAGAAAGAGAAATAGTAATAATAAAAATAAATGCAATGGATCCTAAAGATGCATTATAAATGATAGTGAGTATATGACTTAAACGACCATCAAAAAAAGATATTAAAAACTTTTGATAAGCTTCTATAGGAAAACTATTAATCAGCAATGCAAATGATCCTAAAATTAAAAAAGGAATAGCTAACATTAGTCCATACTTAATAGCTAATATATATATTGAATTGTGTAATTTTTGTCTTATTTTACCAGTCATCATACCATCATTCCTTTAAGTGATATTTTAACATAGATAAGTCCTATTGGAAAGGAACAGATGTCTCCTTTTTAACAAATACTGCGCATAATTTCAAAATAAACTTAGACATTTTGTTTTAGCAAAGAGTATTTTCAAATCTATCTTTATCTAAAATACCATTAAAAAGTCTGATGATATTGATACTACAAAATCTATTACAAGAAAACAAAAATCATAATTTAAGCAAATCTATGAATATTTCTTAAACATAAAAATATCTTGTTTACTTTTGAAGTGCTTATATAGAGAAGGGACTTTGATTCCAACAGCGTCTGCAATTTGCGCAACACTGACAGCATCCAATCAAAATTTCGCAAAATGAATATTATGGAACAATATCATAATCCAAAACTTGTCAAACTATACATGAAACAATATCATGATGATGCGCTTACGTCAATTTTCAACTTTATACAGTATGCCAAAACAGGTGAGTTTATGATTATAACATTAATTCATGGACAAAATCATAAAGGTTGTTCTTACCATATTGTAACCTCTTTGATAGAACTTTTAAAGCCAGAAAAAATATATGAATTTTTCTTACCTCAAGATTTTCCAAATTTTTGTATTGGATGTTATATGTGCTTAGAAAAAGGTGTTTCATGCCGTCCTCATGAGAAACATATTTCTTTAACAGCAGAAGCGATAACTGTTTCTAATCTTTTAGTATTTACCACTCCTGTATATTATATGCGATGCAGTGCTCCCATGAAAAATTTCTTAGGTCATTTCTTTATAAATTGGGTTGTTCATAGGCCAAAGGAAGCAAATTATCATAAAAAGCAGTTATTATAGCTACATGCGCTGGAGCAGGCACAAAACAAGCAATCAAAGATATCAAAACAAGCTTAGTCTATTGGGGAATGAGTAATATTTGGAGTTTTCCCCAATCTGTTGCAGCAATGCACTGGGAAGACATTCCTATAGATAAACAAAAAACTATTCATCGTAAAATACAACAAATTGTACACAATATTAAAGATAATAAGCCACACTTTTATTTATGTCTTAAAACACGTATTGTATTTATGACTATGCGAACGATGCATAAGAAAGGAATGAGTGCTAACAATCTCGATTATCAGTATTGGAATGAACAAGGTTAGCTCAATAAACAGCACCCATGGAAGATAAAATGAATCATATTCGTGTATTTAGTAGTGGTATTTTCTTTCTCTTTTCCATATATTGCGTTTTCTTTAATCCTTCACTACCTTTCGCGCTTCCAGCTATCTATTATAGCATTTCTCTATTTTGCCCTTTTCCCAATCAAGGACATGCTATCAGTATGTAATCCTACTTTGTATAAAGAAAGACAATATGCGCATCACTATTTAATAGAAACTAATTTAGATGAAGATGCTTTTCAATCGATGTGCAAAGAATACAATCATCGCGCCATATTTGCAATACTTTTTTGGATCACCTTTTTATTTCTTCCTGGATTTTTTTATATTTTTGGATATTTAGATTGCATCTGGATATTTGTTCTCTTTGCCTTATCTAATTTTAGTGTATTTTTTGCTATTTATGGATGGTGCCCTTTTCATACAATCTTCATCCGTCCAGATTGTTATATGGAATGTCGCATCTATAACTAGGATTCTTTCTTTCAATATAGTTTCTTATTGTTTTTTCCACATCCGCTTATTTATCTTCTTGTAGGACTTGAAATTTCTTCCCTCTTAAAATAGGAGATTCAGATTCATCGTCACCCTCAACGTTTTTATAAAATAAGCAATCGTTCATTAACATGTGAACAATGTGACCTAGATGGCTGCCGTCATCATAAGAAAAGATTGTTTCAAAAGACTCTCATAGAATGTTATAAAGAAGATCATTTAGAATAATTTATATATTCATTATATAATGTCAATATAAAAGGAAAGTTTCTATAATATATGTTGGTATAACAAATATGTTATAGAACTTTCCTTTATATTTTTATTTACATTGTGTTAAGTTATTGGACTCTTCTAAAGACTGTAATATAAGTTATTATTATCTATTTACCTTATTTAGTATATTTATTATTGATTAGATTATAGACAAATTCTCATTTATAGAACTATTTAATCCATTGAATAAATGCTGTCTTATCACTTTTGTCGTAGCCTGCTTTACTATAAAATTTCAAAATATTTTCTTCTTTGAAACCTGTGAACAACATCATTTTATAACAGTTCTCTTTCTCGGCTATTTTTTTCGCATAATTTAAACATTCTGTTGCATACCCTTTTCCCCGATGATCTGCATGGGTAACAACATTTTCTATAAATGCATATGGTCTGATATGTCTTGTTAAATTTGGTATAACTACACAAACACAAGATGATATTATCTTTCCATCAATCTCATTAACTATTATATGATGATGATTATCATTAATAATAGTTTGCCATATACTTTTTAAATGTTCTGTTATCTTGGGAATTGAATCCTCATGTAAATACAAATACAAGTTGAATAGATCATTGAATTCGTATTCATAAATTTCTCTAATCATAATACCTCCATAAATTCAAATTTATCTAACTACATTCATTATAACAGAGTATATTATTTCTTAAAAAGCATTTTCACCATATCAATAATATAATACTTCTTTCCATTCAATTAATAATATGTTCATATTGAACCTCAAACAGTTTCCTATAAAAACATCGTATTTTTTAAACAAAAACTTCCGTCGAAAGTTACGCCAAAATCCTGCGTAAAAAAATCAAATTTGTTATCTATTATTGTCCAACCGTCTGAACACGTACACCACGCATGCTCGAGCAAGCACTAAGAAACCCCATAAAATGCGGTTTCTATGAGTCATCATAAGCTATATGCGAGCATAGAAAACAAGTCCTTTCTATCGCTTACTTAGTTTTTAAAGGCATGTATTCAAAATATTATAAAAAGCATTATTACTAGTTGTTTTACAGTAGCAATACTTTTTTGATGTCTAATTTGAAAAGTTCAGTAATTAATTTAAGATAACGTAAACAAAAATTTTAAATGGTCATTGACAATAGTACTAATCCGTACTACCATACAAATGGTACGAATTAGTACTATAAAAGGAGGCAGTTATGGAAATTCGTGAACAGATTAAATTAGTAAATATTGCTTTAAGTGGTACATTAGATTTATACAGGATATGGGCTAAAAAACATCAATTAAATTATAACGCTCTCGTCATCTTATATACCTTAAATGATTACAAGGAATGTACACAAAAACAAATCTGTGACTGGTGGGCTTTACCCAAGCAAACTGTACATGGCATTTTATTAGATTTTGAAAAAAGAGGATATATCACTATTACAACCAGTACAGAAAATAAAAGAGAAAGGCTTATTGCATTTACTGAAAGTGGAGAAATATTTGCTTCTTCTATTTTAAATAAATTACACCAAATGGAAGAAAGTGCCATGCATAAATTAGGAGAAGAAAAAAGAAAGCAACTTATTGAAAGCAATACAACATACTACGAATTACTAAAGGAGGAAATAGAAAATGGATAATACATTGGCTAAAAAGTTTACCTTTGCTTCATTACTGTCATTTGCTATACCAAACATCATTATGATGATTAGTTTATCTCTGTATATTATTATAGATGGTATGTTTGTTTCCCGTTTAATTGGAACAACTGCATTATCAGCAGTTAATATGTTTTATCCTGTTATCTGTTTTGAAATGGCAATTGCCATTATGATTGCAACAGGTGGAAGTGCTATTGTTGCAAGAAAGATGGGTGAGGGAAAGCAAAAGGAAGCACAAAACAATTTGAGTTTTTTTATTGTAATCCAACTATTGATTGGCATTTTTATCGCTATATTTGGAAATTTGTTCACCACAAATATAATTTCATTTCTAGGTGCCAGTTCAACACAAGCCCCATTATCAATTGCATATGCAAAGATTATCTTTACTTTTGCACCTGCATTTTTCCTTCAAAGCTCTTTTCAGACATTTTTTGTAACTGCTGGTAAACCGACATTAGGGCTTGTTGTTACAATATTAGCTGGGGTAACAAACATAGTACTGGATTACATTTTTATGGCGCCATTAAATATGGGTGTTGCAGGTGCGGCAGTTGCAACAGGAATCGGCTACTGTATTCCTGCTATTGTTGGCATATTTTTCTTCTTGACTGCTAAGGATAATATGTTACATTTTGTTCGACCTAAATTTGATAGCAGAGTACTGTTTCAAGCCTGCACAAATGGGTCATCTGAGATGGTAACAAACTTAGCAAATGCAGCTACAACATTTTTATTCAACTATACTCTACTACAGTTTTATGGAGAAAATGGTGTTGCGTCTATAACGATTATTTTATATTTTCAATATATTTTTACAGCGCTCTATTTTGGCTACTCCAATGGTATCGCACCAATTCTAAGCTATAAATTTGGAAATGATGATAAAATGCAGTTGAAAAGTATATTTAAAAACAGTATTTTGTTTCTCATCATTAGTTCAATTGTAGCAAACATATTGATTCATATAACAGTTACAAAAGCATTAACTATTTTCACTCCTGCAAATAGTGATGTTTACAATATAGCACTGCATGGATTCAATATTTATTCTCTGGCATTTATAATCATGGGATTGGGTATTTTTTCATCTTCCATGTTTACAGCTTTGTCTGATGGTAAAACATCGGCTATTATATCATTTTCCAGAACATTTATTTTCATCATAAGTGCTGTTCTTATTCTTCCAATGATATTTGGCGAGATTGGTGTTTGGATAGCAGTTCCAATAGCAGAGATGTTAGGATTCATCATAGCTCTTTTTTATCTTGTTGCGAATAGAAAAAGGTTTTCTTATATTTGAAATTAGAAAGAGGATGGAAATTGAAAAAAAGAATTATTTTAATCGTATTTATTGTTATTATCATTTTTCTTTCAGTAATTGGATATTCACGATTTATCGAACCTAACTTACTAAAAAGAAAAACATTGATTATAAAAACACAAAAACCGATAAAGCCATGCACTATGATTTATTTCACAGATACCCATTTTGGGAAGTATTATGATATAAATCATGCTAAAAAAATAATAGAAAAAATCAATAAGGAAAAACCAGATATTATAGTTTTTGGTGGCGATTTGCTTGATAATTTTGCTCTTGACCGCAATTATATAGATCTACAGTATCTAAAAGAAGAATTACAAAAATAGAAGCGAAAGTAGGTAAATATGCAGTCTGGGGAAACCATGATTATGGCGGTGGTGCTGTTCGTATTTATGAAGATTTTATGACTTCATGTGGCTTTGAGTTATTGAAGAATGAAAGCGTTGAACTAGCAGACTACGGAATAAAGCTGATAGGGTATGACGATTATCTTATGGGCTGGACTGACCCTTCACTTTATAAAATAGAGAGCGATTTGTTTAACATCATCATTGCACATGAACCTATCGTTTCCCAATTTATAGAAAGCAAAAGTGAAAATTTCTTACTGTCTGGTCATACTCATGGAGGACAAGTAAGCATACCATTTATAACACCTAAACTCTTACCAGCAGGTTCGGAACGATTCAAGAAAGGGTATTATACTGAAAAAGAAATCAATACGACTATCTCGTTAAAGATGTATACAAGTAGTGGAATTGGTATGACAAGATACCCTTTTAGATTTCTCAGTCCTCCTGAAATCATACAAATAAAATTTCAGCAAGGTAATTAAACAAATAAAGAATTAAAGGTGGTAATATGGGAAAATAGTTATTGTTGAATTTTTAGATAATGAGGAGGTTTTTTTATCAATAAACTGTTGAATAGCTATCTTCCAAACTCTCTATTTCTCCTACCTATATTAGACAATCAACTAACGAATTTCAATTAAACCCATTTACTCGAGCCTTTACTAACTGCAAAAGGCAAAGCATTTATCTAACAGCGAAAGAATTTGACCTATTATATATTCTCTTTTGCCATAAGGACATGTATTTACGAAAAAGCAACTTTATGAAAATATCCGAGACTACAATTATATATCGGATGATAAAAATTAACCTCATTTATACGGAAACTAAGAAGGAAGATAGAGCCGTCCCCAAACAATCCGCAGTACATATTGACTGTCTGGAGTATTGGTTATAAATTAAATGAAGAAAAAGCGTAGGTTTCTACTTACACAGACCAACGTACTATGTTATTTCC
>NZ_HG005294.1:86342-103555 GCF_000455285.1 Candidatus Stoquefichus massiliensis AP9
ATATATTTACAATACCGTAAAATAGCAATTTTCCTTCTGAAATTTCAAAATCATATAAATATACTTTATAAATCATTCATCATCAATCTTATCAACCAGACTTTCTTTTACAATACTGATAAAAGAAGAACATTCTTTAGAAGATTTTTCTTGAGCTGACCATATATGAATTGATGTACATTGTAATTCATTAAGAAAAAAAGTATTAATTGCATAATCTCTTTTTATGAGTTTTAAAGGCAGCAAAGATATACCTCCACCTAGAGATAATGTATTTATGATTCCATCAACTGTATCCAATTCTATTATCTTTGCCAAATCTAAATGGTGTGTATTCCACCAGTTTAAAAGCGTTGTACGATAAGGACAGGTCTCAAGATTATTAACAACGATCGGATAACAAATTAGATCATCAAGTGATTGAAAACTTTCTGGTGTGATAAGAACTAGTTTCCCTTGAAAACTACAGTACAAAATAATATTACCTGATGATTTTGATATGAATGTTATTAGAAAAAGAGTTGCTATAAATGGACATAAAACAGATGGCTTTGAACATCTATTATTCAAAGCTTATTTAATTTCTGAAAAAAGTGATACTTGTTAAAAAATGAATATTCACCTTTATACTTGTGGAGAGATACCAAAGGAATGAATACCTTTATATTTGATGGATATTATAATAATATTCTGCAATCATTTGGATGGCAGAAAATAAATATCAGTATCCCTCTAGCATACAAATTAGAAAAGAATCTCAATCTATCTCGACATATGATAGAGATCGAACATAAGATATCCGCTACACAAAAGATGAAACAACCGAAATATGTCTATAGCAACATCAATAGTCTAGGACAATTATTAACCTATAATCCTAAAAATTGGATATGTACCGAATATTACTTTTTGGAGATCTGCCACAAGATATAATAGATTGCAAAATTTACAGCATATTACATTTATCTATAGAATAATTTTTATCTACAATAAATCAAACAAACCATATATTCAAAATTGAACACAATAAATTAAAAAATCCTTTCTCTTATATTCTGGTTCTATCTTACTTTAGGGTGTAAACGAAAAAGAAGATTTAAATGTTATTGATAAATTCAATAATTTTGAATCCTCTGATTTTACGATTACCCATAACCAAGTAAGAATCATATTTCTCATAAAGGTTTTTTATTTAATTAATCTAAATATCTGTAAAAAAACTACCAATAGAAACTGCCACAATTATAACAATAAATACTTTCACATTTCTGCTTAATCTTGTCTTTTTCATCTTCTCTTACCATTATGCCAAAGAAATAAACGCCAAAATCAAGATAATAACAATGATCGTTAAAACAATTATTGAAATTTTTAAGAGTTTATTGTTCTTAACAATTTCTAATTCTACATGATTCACTTTTTGCTCTAGCAAATTATGAACATCATTATCTACAAGAGTATCGCTGCTTACATTTAAGTTTTTTGCTAATACAATTAATTGATGCGTGTCTGGAGTTGTTTGTTCTAATTCCCTATTTGAAATGGTCTATCTTGTTACTCCAACCTTTTCTCTCAGCTTTTCTTGTGATAAATACATTTGTTTTCTTAATTTTAAAATATTGTTTCCTAAGTTCATTTTCGTATAAATCATAATGTGTTGGTAAATCCCTAAAGCTGCCTCTCAAAGAATTTGGTAATCCCCCTAAATTATTTGATTAAACTATTATTCTCATCTGTCTATTAAATAACAAAACACTGTTTAGGAAATGGATGATTCTAATGGTGAGATTGATGTTTGTTTCTTTAAATACTCAGTAACGACTTCAGAAACTAATAAATCTGTTTCCTGTACTTGACCTTTTTTAGCTATTTCATTAGTATATGCACCTTTATCAATCGCAATTGTATATTTTTTATTTTCATCAAGAAGTGAACCATCATCTAAAGTTATCTGCTGAATCTTTCCATCTTCATTTTTACGCACTTTAATTCCGGCAGGAATATAATCAAATCCCTGAACCCCTGTTTTTACAATTAAGCCTGATTCTAAAAGTGTTTGAAGATCTTTACCAGATAATGTCAATATACATACTGCTTCACCATACTCAGCAGGAATCCATGTATTTAAAATATCTAATGTAATATTTCCCTTAAATACTTTTGCACAAACTCCGGTTGTGTTTTCCATATTATCATGATATCCGCCCACCGATAACATTCCTATATCACTCTTCGTTGCCTCTTTTAAAATATGTGCTAATAATTGTGTTGTCTGTTCAATAGTAAAGTTATCATTGGCAACTGTTATAGATTCTGTATCTCCACCTAAATTTTGTTTTTGAACCTGATCCATATATGCCAAAACATCTTCTCCTTGACAATTTCCAGCTACCCAATCTTGAACCTTTCTCCCAACGTCAATAATAATTCCTTCATAACCCGCATAAGCTAATGTTGATGTATGTCCATTTCTAATATATTCTTGTACTTCATAAAATGGAGAATTTTTATCTATTTCATCTCCTTTTAAAGGTGTCACATAACTTTGTTGTTTTGAGATTAAAGCATTTTGTCCTTCAGATGTTGCTAAAAACTCCATAATTTTTATCGCATCAGCTTTTTTCTGTTCATTCTTTTCAAGTTCTTTAGATAATCCAAAATAAGCCATTGGTTTATTAATAAGAACTGAACTATCTTCTCCACGTCCATAGAATGGCATGATTCCATACTTATCTCCAGTTCCATCATCATTTTGCGAAAATTTTATTAATGTTCCTGCATTGAGAAAAAATGCTGATTGACCATTTTTGAATTTCTTCAATCCATCTTCACTGCTCTGACGAGCATCTTGAGCATCTAACATTCCACAATCTATTAATTCCTGAATTGTTTTCATTGCTTCTGATAAACCTTCTTTAGCAGTTATTTTTCCTGCTTGAAAATCTCGTTCCCATTGCAATCCCTCAGATGTTGATAAGTAATTTGTTTTTGCCATTGTCAGTAAATCAAAGAAACCATTCCCAGGTAATTCAAATTGTGCACTACAAGGATCAATTCCCTTCGCCTGAATTGTTTTCGCTAAATCTTTTAATTCCGTAAAATTTTGAGGAACCTTCCAGCCATTCTTTTCAAACATTGTTTGATTATAGTACATTCCGATAATCGTTGAAGCAGCCGGAACCATATAAACACTTCCATCTATTGTCACTTGCTTAATATCAGCCGTTTTATAATTATTTAAGAAATCATATCCAGATAGATCTATAAGGTTCTCACTTTGAATATCTTGCATTCCAAATACTGAAACTGTATAGATATCAGGAATATCATGGTTTTTGAATAAATATTGAGCATAACCGGTTGAATTACTGCCTGTATAACTTATAATTTGTAAATTAATTTCAGGATATTTTTCTTTTAATTTCTTTTGAAATTCACTGTAATTAATCCCTGCTGATAAAATAGAAATGGGTTCATGAGTATCTTTTGTTTGATTTTGACGACAGCCTGCTAACAATAAGCAACTTATCATCCCCAGTGATAATACCTTTCTAAGAAATCTTTTCTGATTCATGATAATCCTCCCTTGCTTGTTTAAGCTGATACATCTTTTGTAAAGCTGAAATAATTTTTTCTCTTTCTATTGGTTTTGTTAAATGATCATTCATTCCCGCATCAATTGCTTTTTGACGATCTTCCTGATAAGCATTTGCTGTCATTGCAACAATCGGAATACTTTGACAATCTCTTTTGTGACTTGAACGAATGATTTGCGTTGCTTCAAAGCCATCCATAATTGGCATCATAATATCCATAAAGATACCATCCAAATAATAATTATCAGCTGATGTATAAATATCTACAGCTTCTTGTCCATTCATAGCTGTTATGACCTCAACACCACAATCCTGTAAGACATATTGAGCAATTTCCATATTTAATTCATTATCTTCAACCAATAAAACACGTAAAGAGGATAAATCAGCTGTTAAATTGTCTAATTGTTTTGGTGCATTTAAATGCTTTTCCATTGGTAGACACAACTTAATAATAAATTCAGTCCCCTGCCCTAAAGAACTGGTCACCTGAATATCGCCACCCATTAAATCCAATAATTGCTTGACAATAGCCATTCCTAAACCTGTTCCCTGATAATGACTACGACTACCATCTTCTTCTTGAGCAAAAGGTTCAAATATGTGTTCAATAAACTGTTCACTCATACCAATCCCTGTATCTTTAATCGAAATCGTTACGTACGCTAAATAATTTTCTCTAAGATAACTACTCGCAACAAAATCAATTCGTCCCCCTACGGGTGTAAACTTCACAGCATTACCAAGAACATTAATAAGAATTTGACGAATATGTAATTCATCACCATTTAAATAAGAAACATTCATACTTGAAAAATCTTTATGTAAATGGATTTTTTTCTCTATAACCTGTCCTGATATAATGCTATAGCAGGCATCTAATAATGTATCAATAGCAAATGGTTTATTGTCAAGCTGAACTTTCCCACTCTCAATCCTAGACATGTCTAAAACATCATTAACTAAACTTAATAAGTGATGGGATGCTGAGTCTATTTTTTGTAAACAGTCTTTCAAACGCTGAGAATCATTAATATTTCGTAAAGCAATATCAGTCATCCCCATAATACCATTAATAGGTGTACGAATATCATGTGACATATGTCTTAGAAAAACTGTTTTCGCAAGATTAGCTTCCTGAGCAGCTTGTGTTGCTATACGCATATCTTCATTAGCTTTCATTTGTTCATGAATGAGTCGCTGTCCAGCTCGATAGCGAACGATCAAAAACATTGCCAATGTTGAAGAAATGGTGACAATTAATGCAATTGCTGACATACCATATAATGCTTTATTCATAAATTGCTGCATTTTTTCACTGACTTTTTCACTTGGAACAACGCTCAGCAATGTCCAATTATTTGTTTTCATAGGCGATGCTGTTACATAATAATGTTGCCCATTCGTATCCACAAATTCTAAACTGCAAGTCTTGGATTGTTCAAGAGAATCTTTGAGAGTCTGATAACTGCCACCATATAAAAATTTCATATCTTCAAGTGGTTTAATAATATTGTAAACATCACCAATAATATCACTTGGCGTTTGACCACGATAAACTCTTGTTCCCTTTGCACTTACAATATAGTTTTCTCCTTCACCCTCAAAAGAAGGAATCTGAAAAGTTTTATTAAATACTGACATATCACGTGTCACAGCAACATGTGTTAAAATAATTTGATTGTTTATTTTTATAGGCTGATCCATTTTTAAGATAAAAACCATTTCATCAGTCATTTGTGTTGTTGTAGGAAGAGTTGTAATTTCAACCTGCCGTTTATCTGAAGTATCATTGATAATGGCTCCCATTCCTGACCAGCGGACTTTATTTCCCTGACTATCATAATAATGACTTTTATCATCAAATGCCAATAAAGATAATCCTTGCTGATTAAAAATAGTCTGCTGCTGATCAATAAAATCAATAAACTCATGATAAGAAGTGAGTTGAGATTTTTGCATTCGATTAGCAAAAATTTCAGCAAGATTCCATTGTGAATCAGAGATTGTATCAGTTGTCAAAACAACCTGTTCTGATATTTCTTTAAGATAAGCTGCTCTTTCAACATAAATTTCATTTTCTAGTGATAAATAGAAGGAATATATAGCAAAGCCAATAAAAAGAATTGCAATAACACTGCCTATGACCATAAATAAATTTATGGGATACTTTTTCTTATTCATTATTTTCTGGTCACCTCACTTATTTTTTCTTATCCAGATGATATTGGGTAACATCATGGCAAGCCAATAAACAGGCATCCTGATTATCCCAGCGAATAAGGCTGCCATCTACAATGGCCCAAATTTTCAAATAGGGATTATAGACTTCCGTTGATTGACTAATCTTTAATCTAATATTCTTAGCAGGACAATTCTGACATGGTGTATCAGATTTGAAAAAAGCCTGATAACAGTATTTGCCTACTTTTGCATCTGGAACTGTATGAAGTGTCTTAGCATTAATATATTTAAGAATATATGTATCAGGATCAATGACATATATCCATGACTGCTGCATATCCAAAATCATTCTTAAATCTTCAATAGCATTTAATGCTTGATCTTGAGCGTGTTTTTTTAAGAGAAAATTAAATAAATATTCTGCAATAAATGATAAAGCATCAATTTGATTCTGAGTCCATAAACGATAATTAAAACAATCGTCAAAGCCAACAAAACCAGCAAATTTTCCCTGATCTCTAATTTCACATTGTAGAAAAGATTTAATTCTCTGTGAAGCAAACAGTTCACGTTGTTCTTTTGGTAAAACAGCAATATCCTGACAATAGAAAATCCCGTTTTCATCAAAACTATTCTGATATTCTTTTTTAAGTAAACTCTCTGCTTCTGATTCTAAAAGAGATTTTTCAGATAAAACATTATGATTACGCCATTCATATATATGTGTATTCTGTTTATCATCAGCATTTTCAAAAATATAAACATGACTCACATTATATTGTTTTCCTATTAACTCAATAATCTGTGAAATAGAAGCATAAAGATCTTTTGATCCATACAGAAGCTGAAAAGTCTTAAGAATCGTACTATCAGCATTATATGCATTTTGATCTGATTCAATTTCTGTTCGGGCAATCATTCCCTGTGACATATTAACATCATAAAATTTATTCATAATCTTTTCATCATAATATGCATATTGATTTTTACCTTTTCTTTTTGCATAATAGAGAGCTAAATCACATGCTTTAAATAAATCCTGAAAACTTTTGCCATCAGCAGGAAATCTTGAAATACCAATACTACAAGTTAATACCAATTGATGATTATCCTGTAAATGAACTTGTAATAAATTTTTAATAATCCTATCAGCCTTTTCTTGCAAAAACATATCATCCCCATTATATGGAATAAAAATCAAAAACTCATCACCACCAAAACGTGAAACAATATCAGTATCTTGAAATATATTTTTTAATAATTGTGCTGCTTGAGAAATAATAACATCACCAAACATATGACCATAGGAATCATTAATGAATTTAAAATCATCTAAATCTAACATCATTAAAGCATAATATTCAAATTCTTGCATAGTTTTTATAATATTCTGAATTTTTGTTACAGCTGTATCTTTATTGAAGAGTTTTGTTAATGAATCCTGTTGAGCTCTTTGGGTTAATTCTTGTGTTCGACGTTTTTCATCATCAATATCCATAATCAGCCCTACAACGCGAATCGGCTGTCCCTGATTATTAAATTGAGCTGTCATACGGAAACGACACCAAATATATCGTCCTTCAATATTCGCAATACGCACATCTATTTCACCATAAGGCAAACCATTAACAATTGATTTTGCAAGATCAATAAATGGCTGAACATCTTTTGGATACAAATGAGAAGCTCTTTCAATTGTCTTTAAAGAATCATGTGAAACTGGTGTATATCCAAATTTCTTTTCCCAATTACTAGAATACTTAATTTCATCATTTTCTAAATTCGCTTCAAATATAATATCATTTGTTTGATTAATAATAATTTGATAACGCTCCATTGTCATCCTTAAATCTTCTTGTGTTTGTTTAATCTGTGTAATATCAATTAAAGTACTCTCTAAACATTCTTGTCCATTTTCATCAATTGCTAAATGGGATTTATCTAATATCCAAATCAATCGTTTTTCTTTTGTTAAAACACGATATTCCAATTCTTGAGTATTTGATTCCAATATCTTTTTAATAAACTTCTGTCGAATTTGTTTTTGATCATCTGGATGTATCATTTCTAAATAATGATTGTGAAACTTCGTTTCAATTTCTTTTTGACTATAACCAAACAAATGAATAAATCCTTCATTGATATAAAGAATCGTAAACATCTCATCATTCAAATACTGAAAAACACCGACTTGTAAATTTTGGGCAGTTAATTGATGTTTTTCTGACTGAGATACTTTATGATGATGATCTTGATCAATATCTTTCCAAATAAGTAAAGCTCGATGAATATTAAAATTTTCAGTATTGACTCTTAAAATAGTTAATTCATACCAAATATACTCTCCCGTATTATGATGCAAAATACGGTATTGCCATGATTTTCTAAGTAATCCCTGATTAAAAAACTTATCAATGTCCTGATCGAATATTTCTTGCACTAAGGGAATATCATCAGGGTATACATCATTATTTATAAAGGAATGCAGGGATGATGTAATTGTACTTCCTGATTTTAAGTTTTGAAAATCATTATTCTGCTGATATACCAAGTGATAAACACCACTATCCATATCAACTTCCATAACTGTAGCATTTGTATAACGCAATAAAACAAAGTATTTCATTTGATCTAACTTAGATATAGGCTCTTTTAAAACATCTAGAGAATGGGACATGTTTGTTTGAATATTATCTAGCTTAGGTGAATGTCCATCAGCATATTCATAAGTTAATTGATAAAATTTCTCACGTACATTTTTTAAGCATTCTAAAAGTTTTGGCGAAAACATTCCACATTCTCCATTAAGTATCATTGTAATAGCTTCTTCAGGTGGAATGGCTTTTTTATATACACGATCTGTCGTCAAAGCATCATATGCATCAGCAATGCCGACAACTTGAGCACAAATAGGAATAGCATCACCTTTTAAATGATCAGGATAGCCACGACCATCCCAGCGTTCATGATGATAACGGCAAATATTATATGCATATAATAGATATTCTTCATCTCCCATACAATCAAGACCAGAAAGAATTTCACAGCCTTTGAGTGTATGCTGTTTCATAATTTCAAACTCTTCTGATGTTAAACGTCCTGGTTTATTTAATATTGTGTCAGGAATAGCAATTTTCCCTATATCATGCAAAGAAGCCGCTTCAGCAATCACATTAATAGAGTGTTCGTTCAGCTTATACTCCAAACAAAAGGTCATAACATCTTCTAATAATACTTTGGTAAACATACGAATACGTAAAACATGCTGACCGGTTTCAGCACTACGATGTTCAATAATTGATGAAAGTGTATCCATAATAACATCTCTAGATTCACGAAGTTTATTGGCTTGTTCCTCCACCATCTCTTCTAGATTGGTCTTATGTAAATTCAATTCCACAGCATTATGAACACGACGTTTAATAATATGTGGTTCAAATGGTTTAATAATAATATCAGCTGCTCCTAAATCAAAAGCTCTCACTTCATTTTCCAATGATCCTTCTGAAGTAATCACAATAACCGGAATATTATTCATATAACCATCTTCACTCATTTTACTCATAACTTCGTAACCATCCATAACCGGCATGACCATATCTAATAAAATAGCTGCTAATGAGAGATTATACTGCTGAATAAGAACATAAGCCTGTTCACCATTTTCAGCTTCTAATAAATTATATTCATTTTCAAAAAGGCTACGAAGGATTGCACGATTCACTTCCATATCATCGACAATCAAGAGTGTATCACGATTCATTATAATTTCTCCTGAAGGGACTTAAGTGTACTGCAAACTTTCCTATATTCCTCTACAAACATAGGATCAAGACTTTCAACAGTCTGAAAATCTTCAGCACGTATTGCAATAACCATATCATGACATAATCTATAAAGCCTATTCATCCCTAGATTACCTGTAACCCCTTTTAAATTATGAATATGAAAAAGCATTGATTTCCAATCTTTTAATTGATAAAACTTTTGAGCCTGATCATAATTTTCATCATCTAGAAATTTAAAAATCCATTTCAGATACATATCTTGATGACCAGCAAAACGTTCTAATGCTCCCGTTGCATCAATCCCCAAATCTATTAAATTTTGCATAATATTATCTCCCATTATAGCATTCCCTCCCATCTCTTTATTTCCATTATTATCAATGAAATGACTGCTTGACTTATATTATTTCATGACCATCTACTTATCTTAAGTATACCTTGATAAAATCTATTTCGCAATAGCAATAAATCTTATTCTCTGGGATTTTATTAATTAATCTCATCATATAAACTATAACAATGACATCATATGCAAAAAAGATATTGCTTCAATCCAGCATGCAATATCTTTTTGACATAAAGATATCAACTCATCATGATTTCCTCAAATCACTCCCATAACAAATACATCCATTTCCACTCTTTTTTGCCTGATACATTGCCATATCAGCAACATGTAATAATTCATCAATTGAATAACCATCTTCTCGATAACAGGCAACGCCAATACTTATATTACAATAGACTTGGCATTGCTTTAATACCCATGGTTTTATAAAACGATTATGAATAAAACTAGCTAAATTTTGAACATTGATCTTGGTCATCTTGCCATAAAGAATTGCCACAAACTCATCACCACCATTACGATAAACATTTTCTTTTAATAAAGGGATTCCTCTAAAAAAATGACTTAACTCAATGAGAAATTCATCCCCAGTATCATGTCCATACTGATCATTAATTTTCTTAAAACCATCAATATCAAAGAATAATGTATAGAGATTCTCAGATTCATCTAAATGATTGATTTTATCTTTTGCATCCTTAATTAATTTACGGCGATTAGGTAAATGCGTTAATTCATCATAATTGGCTAAATATTGAATAATGGCTTCTTGTTTTTTGTTATCGGTAATATCAGCACTACTCACAACATGAGCAAGTCGTCCATCAGTCCAATAAAAAGCTGCACTAAAAACTCGAAACCATGAACCATCAAAAGGACGCTGATAATCCCAAGTGTAAACCGAAGCTGGTTCGTCATGTTCATTAGTGATATATTTTTGTGGACAAAAATCACATGGACCTGTTTGTCCCGGAAAGAGAACTTCCCAGCATTTTCGATTTTTAAATGCTTCTTTACCACCATAAGGAGCAGCCATTGATTTATTAATATAAAGAATATCATGAGTATAGAAATCATTAACATAGATATCTATACCTGTGCTATCTATAATACTTTCAAAGGTTGTTTCAACTAGTTTTATTTTATTTTGATTCATTCGCATAATGATATATTGGCTTATTAAATGAGTCATAATAAATAGGCTTTGTTTTGCTTGTCTATCTAATTGTAGAGCATCATAGTTTCCTGTAAAAATAATAAAGGCATGACATTCATTATCAATAAAAGGAACAATTATAATATTTGATAAAGAAAATGAATTTAAAAGATGAATTTCTTGTTCATTTTGAACTGTTTCTATATCAATAGAATATATTTTCTGATGGCTCATAAATGGTAATTGCCATGTTTCATAAGTGACTTGCTGTGGTAATAATTGTTTAGATTTTTCATAGGATTCTTTTTTATAAAAGAATTGAATATTATCTGTTTCATAGATAGCACTGCAATCAAAAGAGAAACTATTGCTGATGATTTCTAAAGATTCTTTGATTATATAAGAATTGATTTCATTATTCATTAATAAATCTGTTAATTTAAAAATTGTTTCCTGATAATCCATACAATTTCCCTCCTGTTAAATATAGTTTACACCTTTTATATGACATTTTAAAGACTATTCATATCATTAAACTTAATCTGAAATAAATACATATCATCAAGTACAAGAAAAGCTATATTATTCATAAAATTATCAATAAAGTTGTATTTTTAGATATAAATATATCACATGGATGGCGTTATTATGAAAAGAAAAATGAATTATTTATGTTTATTCTCATTATTATCATTAATTGGTATTATTGGTTATATCACGCACAATAACCAATTATATGTCTTTTTTCTCTTTCTCTATTTTATAAGATATTATTGGTTTATTCCCGATGAATTGTTTCAATTATACTTATTCCACTCAGCAGCTATAGCTTTCTTAACAGAAATGGTTTTACTCATCCCTGCGACAATTCTTACAACATGCTCATACGATAATAGTCAAGTTTTATCTCGAGCTTTCATACTCAGTTTTGCTATTGCAATCTTTGTATTTATTTTACTTTTGTCTTATCAAGAAGTTAGAGAACATTTAGGTATTCATAATGATCAATAACAAAATGAAGGAATATCGTGCCAAGTATAATATGAAACAGGACGAGTTAGCAAAATGAGTTGGTGTCAGAAGAGAAATAATTGGAAATTTAGAAAAAGTAAGATATAACCCATCGCTTGTTCTGGCATGGAATATTGCAAAAGTATTTGATGTCACAATTGAAGATATTTTTACTGTAACAGATGATTAAAAAAATAAAAAGCAGAATCATGATATGATACCTTATTGGTATTCACATCATCAACTGCTTTTTATTTGATTTGATTTACTTCTACCCATGTTCCTGTATCTTTTGACTCATCAATAGCCATTCCAATAGCACTCAATTGAGCAACATCTAATGCATTTCCTAATTTCACATCTTGAGCTATAACAGCATCTAAAAAGGCTGTAACTGTTTCACGAACAGCTGGATAATCAGCATATGGATATAAAGGAATACATGTTTTGGTAAAATTCTTTTGGTCCCCCTTGGGGTGTTCCGACCATTGTCCTCTTCATAAGTCCATTATCTAATACTCCTGCTCTTAGATATGCTCGTATTAAATGTAGTGTTACTGCATCCTTGACATTCTCTCTTAAGATTGAAATTAATTTATCATGATTGACCGTATCAAAGAATTTTTCAATATCCAAATCAATTATCCATTCATAGCCTTCATTCAAGTTGTTCAGTACTTCCTCCATTGCCATGTGTGCACTTCTCTTTGGACGAAACCCAAAACTATGTTCACTGAATATTGGCTCATAGATTGTACTAAGAACTTGTGCTATGGCTTGCTGAATAACTCGGTCTACAACTATAGGTATCCCTAATGGTCTTTGTTTCCCATTCGCTTTTGGAATGTAGACTCTTTTCACTGGCATTGGTCGATATTGTTTGTTCATTATCTTAGAGATGAATTCCTCTCGATATTGTCCAAACCAATATTCAACTTCTTGTACCGTCATTTTATCTATTCCTGGTGCTCCTTTGTTTTGTCTGACCTTTTTGATTGCCATTTCTAAATTCTCTTGACTTAAAATCTTTTCCATTAATTTCATTTGCTGCTCCTCCTCTATTTGTAAATCTATTTGGAACCATCCCCATTACCTTTACCATCTATGATTACGTTTCATAGTTCTAGGCTATTCTCATTTTCGGACTATCCAAACATTGCTTATAGTGATTTGCACTCTATAAACGTTTCAGTCCTTCAGTATTTCTACCTACTATGACTTCATCTGACTTCTTGTGATAAACCTTTTTCGACCAGTGATACCACTACTGATTTTAAAGTTTACTGGACTTCACTGTTAACAAGACCTCCCAGGGTAAGACATATATCTTTCTCTTCACAACCTCCTGATTTACTGTCTTGGTTTTACGTTTACCTTTTGGACTTCGGTTTGTTGTGTAACCTTATCCACCATTTAGCCTCATCAGGTTTCTGTTCGTAGGCTCAAAAGATTTGTTACACCACTTCCTTCGCTCATGACATCACTATCACCAGCTTGTGGTTCGCTACACTTGGCGGTAACACCCGTGACCGGACTTTCACCGGCTAGATATATGCCATGCCTGGCACACACATACAAAAAAGACCCTTTTTAGGGCCCTTTTTATAAAATCTTTGCAATTTTGTAGATAAAAAACTGAATTTTTATCTCTTACTTAGTTAGAAAATGCTGGAAGTCCTTTGTTTTTAGGGTTTTGAGCATCACATTGTCCAACAGTTGTCCAACCCAGTGCGATTTTCATGCAACTTAGGCTCACGCAGACTCAATTAACGTATTCCTTCTCACACTCATAATGCCATCGATTATCTAGATTTTACTGCTGAAATTAATGAAGAGCATCGTAATATCAAAACTATCATTCAATCCGATAATATTATATTTCTATCTATTCTAAAACTTACTTATTTAACCTCTACTAATATGATGTCAAATATCATATCATCATAAAAAGTTATTAAACTTTCCCATTATATATCAACACCTTTTACTTACCAAATTTGTCTTTTAATTGCTTAATATACCTGGATGGATAGTATTTCTTTGTTTCTTCCCTTTCATTGTAATAATTCCATTCAACATAATAATTTGAATTCATTAAAATACAGACTCGTTTTGCTCTGCTTACACATACAAAACAAATCCTATTTTCTTCAAGAATAGCGCTTGGATTATATTTAATAGCCCAGCTCGGAAAATGTCCTTCATCCATTCCCATCATAACTATAACTTCAAACTCCAGCCCTTTAGAACTATGTCGCGTCGTAATTGTTATTTGATTTTCAGGCTTTCCTATTTTTGAAAACTTATTAGTATCATAATCTTTATATCTATCATCTGAAACCTCATTATAAAGCTTACATAAATTTTCTTTTTCATCAGGCATATGTTCTGACTTTGCTAACAAATCTTCTATTTTAAGATTCCTCAGTAAATAACAAACCCATTCTTTTAAATTATCTTTTTGTTCTACACTACCATTTAGAACATCAAATAAATTAATTTTCATTTGAAATATTTCTTTTTCACTTAGATACTTATTCTCCAGATGCATAACTTGGAGTTTATACCAATATTCAAATATTTCATCAAAATAAGCTTTATTTTTATCTTGAATCCAAAGTGCACACTTTTCCATCCATTGAACAAAATCACTTCTATCAAATGTGTGTTTCGGAATATAATAGGGAACATCATTTTCCATACACATTAAAGCTAACGCCTTACAATCATTTTGTGTTCCTAATAAAACGGCTATCTCTTCCATTGGAATTCCTTTTTCTTTGCATTCAGGAATGATATCATTAATGAAATAATCAAACTGATCAGGATACCCGTTATTACATGTAATAAATCGATATATAGCAGTTTCTCCTTCCCTTGTCATTGCATGATAGTTTCTAGGAATATTAAGCACTGTTTCAGAACCATCTATAATATCTTGATTACTTCTATAATTATTTTTTAATTCAATTGGAATTATATCCCCCCTATTATACAGTTCCAGCAGATAGTCAGGGACAGCACCAACAAATCCATATATCGATTGATCAGGATCACCCACAGCAAATATTTTAATATCCGTCTTTGTAAATAACGAAAGAATCATTTCATGTAGTGGTCTTCCTAAGTCTTGATATTCATCAATTACAATCCATGGAAATTTTGAACTAAGACAGTTACGCACATACTCCTGCTCTTGAATGAGCTTCGTGGAATAAATGATTATACTTTCAAAATCGATATAACCTGCCTCAAACACTCTTTTTTCATATTCTTCTCCAATCTGTTTTGCTGTTGGGTCAGATTCTGATTTAATAGTACTGATTCCCTTTATATTTAGAGAACGTTCTTTATTTATTGCCTCCATCTTATATTTTTTCTTAGGAATTCCCATTTCATTCTTTATTTCATTAAGAATTTTTATACTTAATTTTTCAGGAACAATTTTAATAGGAAGGGGCAAGCCATAGTTATATAAATCTGCAAATTTTTCCAATATCTCAGAAATGCAAAATGAATGCACAGTACCAAGAAAAACATTTCTTCTCTTCTTGTATCCTAATAATTTTAATCTATCCTCAAATTCTCTTGCTGCTTCCTTGCTATATGTAAGACAAGCTAATCCTTGTGGTTCATTGATATGACCATTTAGAAGCTTCATTATTTTCAATGTAAGAATTGTTGTCTTCCCACTACCTGGTCCCGCTATAACAACTGTACTATCTTCTGTTTCATAAGCTTTTTTTTGCCAAGAATCACCTAATACCTGTTCTAATTTGGCTACATAATAACTCATATTATCCATTCACCCTCTGATAGATATAATCAATTGCTGCCCTAATATATGAAGGCACATGCTCTTTACAGCATCTTCCTGATAGTTTCTGCGCAAATCTTCCTTTTCCAATACCATTGCCTTCAATCTTATTTAGGCACTTCCAATAATCACCAGACTCTATATCATTTTCAAAATGTTTCTTTTGTATATTACCACCTTTTGTTAAATCATTAAATATATCTATAAGTATCTGTGTAGCATTTTCATTATCTTTACATTCTTCCATCATATCCACTTCAAAAGTATGTGTACCAACAAATATTCCATGCTTTTCAAATAATTCCTCCTGTTTGTCGAACGCACTCGGCATTTCAGTATCCGCTATAATTTCTAAATCAATAAAAAGATTTCTAATGATTTCAAGTCCTAAATAGCCAATTTTAGCACCTTGTGGAACATCTTTATCCATCACATGATATTCTCTTTCATCTTCTACTATATCATTCCCATCTTTGCCTTTTTTTGTTTTCTGCTTGATATAATAATGATCTCCATCGGTTATTACTGCATAATGAATATCAAGATTTTCTAATAATTTTACATACGGTGCAAAATTTGTACTATTTACGTTACAAACAATGATACCCTTTTCATCTAATGGTTTTCCTAATGTTTCTGCAAATCTAGGAATTAAATATTCTTCAGCTACTCCCTCAACTAATATTACAGCCTTGCCAAGATAAATCTCGCCACGTTTTACATCTAAATATCTTTCTACATCTAAGAATTCTCCTGCAGCAATAGGCATATCAGCTGTAGCATGTATAACTGTTCCTTCACCCTTTTTCTCGTGAAGATGTACAATGGATTCTATTGGTGCTATAGATGTTATGTGTGTTGAATGTGTTGTAAGCAGTACCGAGTTATTACTGTTTTTAATAACATCTTTATAAATCAATCGTTGATTTACTGGATGTAAATGCGCTTCAGGTTCCTCAATCGCAAGAATCGTCACGGCCTTATTTACCGGCATATTTACATTCATAAAAAAATAAATTTTCGACATCTGAGCATCAGTAATATCTTCCTTTAAAAAATAATTGCCAGTTTTTGCCTTTACCTCATAAACATCCTCTAATATTTGACTATTCTCTTTCGCCTTCAATTCATTAAATGTATCTTTTTTCAAAAATGAAGGTACAGTTTTATCTTGCAACATCTGTAAAACCATTGATATGTATAAGATATTATTCAATCCCAAACTTATATCAGCAGAGTTTCTGTCAGCCATAAGTAATTTTAGAGAAGCCAGTATTCTATTTGGATCAACTTCCATAGTCTGCAAAGATAC
>NZ_HG005294.1:103581-106591 GCF_000455285.1 Candidatus Stoquefichus massiliensis AP9
ATCAAAATTGTTATTGCCTAGTATTGAACTAAATCGTTTGTTTATATTATTTGTAAGATCTATAAGCTCATCCAAATTCAAGATTTCTTTACTACTCTTTTCATATTCATCTGCAATACGTTTCAATTCATCTTTCTTAATTGAATATTCATCCAACATTTTTCTTATAGGAGATGTTCTAGAGTTTTTCATTTCTCCTTCTACATCCCTCAAAGCTTTAATAACCTTAAGATTTAAGTATTTTCTTTCATAAGCTTCAAATCTTCTAGATTCATCATTGGCTTTATAAATATTAAACTCATATTCTTTATTTCCGTTGTCATCTATATGTGGGAAAAATTTATATGTAATTTGCAATTCTTCCTCTCCATTATCATTTTTTACAGTGGCACCGTCTAAAACAGTAAGAATTGTTTTGTTATCTTTATAATTACTAATAAAGATATCTATCTGAATTTCTTCATTGTTTTCCATTGGATTTACTAATGTATCATTAAAATCAGATTCATCTAACATTCTGTCTTCATCTGACAATGATGGATCTAAAATAAGCTGTAGTGCTCTTAAGAAATTTGTTTTTCCAACATTATTTTCGCCAATAATTACCTCTTTATGACCTAAATTAACCTCAATTTTTTTAAAATTTCTGAAATTTTTTATTTTTACTCTTGAAATATATAAACTCTGCATATTAACTCCTTTGTTCTGCCTTCCATACATTTTAGGCTATCATTTATACTATATTTTTGACATATAATTATTATTACATATACTATATTAGCTTTTTGCAATATTTAAATATTGCATTAATTACAGTATTTACGATTTCTACCACTATAACATCAATACTATACGATCCACTTTTTTACAAATTAGAAATATTTTTTTAGAATACTCTATCTAGTATTAATATTCTACAATTCTCATTATATATTTTTAATGCATTCCTCTGTATCTCAAAGATAAATTCTAACAATCTCTAGATTTGCAATTATAATAAACTTTTTGTCATTGCTAAATCAACATGATAAATTATATATCCACATTTATAGAATGCAAAAAACTTCATTCTTTTTATTAAATCACACAAATTTATACATAGATTTCTCCTAAAACATTAATCTATTTATAAATGAAGGTCCCCTTTTCCATTGTATTAATCATAACATCTGGGTTCTTAAGTACAGATATAATCAATTTTTGATTCATAGGGATATGTATAGTTGCAACATTTTTCATATATTTTTTAAATGCAGGAACTTTATTCCATAGTTTTTTTATATTTTGCCTTATTTCCCCATTGCTAGCAATATCAGTTTTCTCTTTATATTCTGGGTAAATTACTATAACTGGTAACCCCAATGTATTCATACCATATTCAAGTTCCTCTTTAAGTGCTTTACTTTCAATCGTATTTGAACTTAAAAATAAAACAATATTCTTGGATGCTCGTAACCGTTCTCTAAGACGACTACATAGAGTCTCCCAACTGCTACTATCACGAACATTATAATTTTTATTGTGTGAGTCAACGAAAGGAAAAGTGGAATCTTTTGCTTTCCACATTTTTAAAGTATTATAATAACAAAAATCATGGGCTATATTAGCTCCAAGATTTGTTTCTCTAAACGGTTCCTTTACATAAAATGCGCTATAATTTCCTGTACGATTCATATTCATCCTCCATTTTATCATTTTTTCTGAATCTTAATAACATCATATAAATTTGTCTATATCATTTACACATGGTATGTATGTTGAACAGTGATTATTTAATTTATAAACTTCTTTATATCGTAAAGATTAATTTCGTTTATTCTATCATAAATTAAAATAGTTATGTGTGATTTTATCTGAACATTACTAGTCTTCAACGTACATAGCATACATTTTAATAATTGAGAAGGAGATGGTTTTTCAGATACGCCATCAAATCGAGTTATTCCATCCCCTAATATTGGTAAATAAACAGGTTTTCCAGAATATATACGCCCAACACCTTGCCACATTTTGCGTATAAGGGGCTCATAATTTAAATTATTTACATGTGCCTCATTATCTTCGTTTAAATGCGTCAAAGCAAATAGCATGAAATCTTTATATGGTAAAATATCACCCTGTGATATCTTACACTGGTTTTTTGCAATGAATTCTTTAAACGCTTCTAATTCATTATTTTCTTTAACTTGTTTAATTAATTTCCCATGAAGAGAAGAGTGTGTAATTATTGCATCATCCTCTGTTACAGTAAAAGCATCATCAACACCTATTACTTTCCATCCATTCTGTTTTAATATGTCACCTTGACATACTGTGATTTTTATACCTCTTATTTTCAAAGTAATTTTATCTCGTGTATTCCACCATAGAAATAATACTGCTATTATATATGAACATAAAATAGCTATCACTGTCAAAATAATACTTAGTTTAATGTCTTTAAACAATCCAGTAAAAGAAAAGCCTAAAATTCCCATTATAGCTGATATAATACCGAATAAACCAAATCCAATTGCTATAGCATCTTTCCAAAGTTCAATACTCTTAAATTGATTAAATTTTTCCAAAGCATAATCTCCTCTCTAATTATTGTCTAACTTCGTTTTGATTACATTTATTAATTCATCCAACATTGTACAAGGAATCATTTCAGAAGGTACTGTTAAACCATTTTCAACACACTGCTTTCTTTTCTGTTGAGCAATTTTTATAGAATTTTCTTCGTTTCCAAATTCGCATAATTTCTTATACAAGTCTTTTTCTGCTTTGTCATATTTTTGACCAGTTCTTCTTTCATACTCAACCGCAAATCTATTACAACAGCTAACGGAATCTTGAATATTAGGCATGCTACCAAAATAAGCATACAACCAAATTTCAAGACACGGATTTGACCAACCAGCGTGAATTCCACTCTGTTCAGCATTCTTTATGATACCATCAAAATCTTTTACCTGATCACGATCAAAAACAATCCAAGGTTCACTGTATTGAGGATATAGAGATGCTC
>NZ_HG005295.1:0-3977 GCF_000455285.1 Candidatus Stoquefichus massiliensis AP9
CCTCTAAAGTCAGGTAGTATAACATACTCAAAGTTAAAAAACTATCAAAGAATGTCTTTTTCTTATAATCATCTTCATTGTGAATCATTATTCATAGGCATATAATGCAAGTGATAAATGAAGGTGAAAGTTATGAAGAAACTTTTTATTATTAGTGGTGCAAATGGTCACTTAGAAAAGAATATTATTCGTATTCTTCTTAAACAGGATGTCTTGATTCGTCGTTTTATACTTTCATTAGATCAGGTACAAACAATGCAGAATATAGAATATATTCATAGCGATATATGTGATTCACAATCACTCAATCAGTTATTTGATAATTGTGAACAGTACAAGACATATGTTATTCATACTGCCAGAATCATTCAAATAACCAATAAAAAAAATCCATATCTTTATGATGTAAATCATAATTGTACAAAAAATTCGTCTATGTGAGTTCTGTTCATTCTATTGATAAAACAGATGATGTCATCAAAGAAGTCAATCATTTCTCACCACAAATGGTTAAAGGAGCCTATGCCAAAGCAAAAGCTGAAACTTCTCAATATGTATGAGATGCAACGAAAAGGGACTCCATACTGTTATAGTTCACCCTTCAGGTATTATTGGCCCTTATGACGATATGAGAGAGTCACTCAAGGATGTATTCAAGCTCCACTTAAGGAAAAAGTAAAGAATGTTATATACTTTCACACCAAAATAATCAAATCAATGAACTTTTTCAGGTGATTAGAAAAATACATGGTAGTCCTCAACTCATTAACTTACCTATTTCATTAGAGAAAATATTTGCTCCAATAATAGAAAAGATAGCAAAATTAAAACATAAACGCCCTCTTTATACACAATATTCATTAATAACACTGCAGTCAAATAGCCATTTTTCACATGATAAAACTACCAAACAACCTCAATATCATACGCGTGATTTTGAAGAAACCATAAAAGACATTATTACCTATATTCTTAATGAGTAAATTTGTATAAAAATGAATAATTTATGGTAAAATAAAAATAGAGGTGATGAATATGTTAAAAATAGTCCTATGTTGTAGTGCTGCAATGTCGACAAGTCTACTTGTTGAAAAAATTAATCATGCTGCTAAAGAAGAAAATATCTCTATTGAAATATGTGCTACTGGTTTAAATGATATAGAAACAGTGGCTAAAAATGCAAGCATAATTCTCATGGCACCTCAAGTTCAATATGCAAAAAAACATATAAAAAAAATGTTTTCTCAAATACCTGTGATTGATGTGTCTACAAGAGATTACGGAACAATGAATGGACATAGTGTCTTTGCTTTGATTATGCAAACACTTAGCATAAAACAATAACAACAATAAAAAAATGGATTACATGTCCATTATGTCATGAAAAATGTTTAAAAAGAAGTACGGAAAATTGAATATCCGTACCTCTTTTTTATCTTTTTACTCTATCTAATTTCCAAATATCAAATACATATTCTTCAATTGTACGATCTGATGAGAAATAACCAGATTGTGCAATATTCACTAAACACATCTTTGACCAAATTGCACGATCACGATATAATTTATCAATTTGCGCTTGAGCATTAATATATGATTCAAAATCTGCAAATAAGAAATATTCATCATTACGATTCATTAATTCATCAAAAATCATTCTAAATTCTTCTCTTGATTCATGGAATGTTCCATCTACTAATGAATCAACAACACGTTTAATACGTGGATCATTATTATAATAATCCCATGCATTATATTGTCCATGTTGCCTTAATGAATTCACCTCATTGTCTTTCAATCCAAAGATAATGACATTATCATCACCAACACGTTCTGCAATTTCAACATTTGCACCATCCAATGTTCCAACAGTGACTGCCCCATTCATCATAAACTTCATGTTTCCTGTACCACTTGCTTCTTTACCAGCTGTTGAAATCTGTTCAGAAACATCAGCAGCAGGCATAATCTTTTCAGCTATAGTCACACCATAGTTTTCAATGAATACAACTTTTAAATATTCATTTGTTTCAGGGTCATTGTTCACAACATCTGCTACACTATTAATTAATTTAATGACTTTCTTTGCAAAGTAATAAGCAGGTGCAGCTTTCGCTCCAAAGATAAATGTTCTTGGATAAATTCTAAATTCAGGATTTGCTTTCATTTCCTGATATAAATAAATGACATGCATAATATTTAATAATTGACGTTTATAAGCATGTAATCTTTTGACTTGGATATCAAAAATACTATTTGTATCTATACGAATACCATTATGTTTTAAGATATAATCTGCTAAAACTTGTTTTCTTTGTTGTTTAACATTAAAGAATTTACCTTGAACAATAGAATCATCAGCATAATTCATTAATTTTTCTAGTTCTTCTGGATGCTTAATCCAACCATTACCAATTGTTTCATTTAATAATGTTGATAACTCTGGATTTGAATAAGCTAACCATCTTCTATGTGTAATACCATTTGTCTTATTGTTAAACTTATTTGGATATAAAAGATTAAAATCTTTCATTTCCTGTTCCATTAAGATTTGTGTATGAAGTCTCGCAACACCATTTACGCTAAAACTTCCAGCAATAGCCAAATGAGCCATAAAGACTTGACCGTCTTTAATAATCATAACACGATTTAATAAATCATCATCATGATCACTGACTTGTTTCACATAACCAATAAATCTTCTATTGATTTCTTCAATAATCTGATAGATTCTTGGTAATAATGATTCCATTGTAGAAACAGGCCATTTTTCAAGTGCTTCTGCTAAAATTGTATGATTTGTATAAGCACAAGTATGTGAAGTAATGTGCCATGCTTCATCCCATTCCATATCATATTCATCAATAAAGATTCTCATTAATTCAGGAATTGCTAAAACTGGATGCGTATCATTTAACTGAATAACATTCTTTTCATGGAAATTACTCAATGATGGATACACTCTTAAGTGATTCTTAATAATAGCACGAATACCTGCAGACACAAAGAAATACTGTTGTTTTAAACGTAATGTTCTTCCTGCCAATGTTGAATCATCTGGATATAAATTTTGACAAATATCACGAACTTCTTGCGCATATTGTCTAAAGTCTTTATTTGATGGAATTTCATCACTAGGTTCTGCATGCCATAAACGAAGTGTATTGGTAACTGTTGTATCATTTCCAACAATTGGCATATCATAAGGTACTGCACGTACACATTCAGCATCTACATGATCCCATTTCCCAGTTTCTTCATTCCAGACAACACGTCCCCAAAACTTAACATCTACTGCATGTTTTGGTTTACGAACTTCCCACATATTTCCTAATCTTAACCATTGATCAGGCACTTCGACCTGATAACCGTTTTCTATCTTTTGTTTAAATAATCCATACTCATAACGAATTGTATTTCCAAATGCTGGATAAGATAATGAAGCCAAAGAGTCCATAAAACAAGCCGCAAGTCTTCCAAGACCTCCATTTCCAAGTCCTGCATCAGACTCTAATTCTTCAAGATCATGAATATTAATTCCATAATCTTCTAATCCATCCTTAGCAATTTCATAAATTCCTAAGTTCATCATATTGTTAACGAGTAAACGTCCAATCAAAAATTCCATTGAAAAATAATGAATTTGTTTTTGATAATTTGTTTTCGTAATCATTTTTGTCATCGCCCAATTGACAGAGGCATAGTCTCGTACCATTGTTTCAAGAACCATAAACTTTTCAGTCATATGAGATTCTTCTACAGTTCTCCCATAAGATTCAATAATTCTTCTTGAAAATTCATACTTAAATTCTTCTTTTGTTTTAAACATATCATGTCTCCTTACTATTTTCTCTTCAATTCAAATATCATACCTGAAAATGGCGCAATGTCAACCAAAATCGAATTTTCTTTGTTTACAGCGTGTATTTTCTTAGATTTTATAGCACGTTTATTTGTAAAATTACTTCCAGTATAAC
>NZ_HG005295.1:5414-49803 GCF_000455285.1 Candidatus Stoquefichus massiliensis AP9
AATCTGTATCAGTATTAATAATCTCTTTATACGTTCCTTCTACAGGGACTGGAATATGATATCCTTTATGAGTATTTCCAATAAAGTTCATAACACAAATCAAGACTTCACCATCTGGTGCATATCTTGCATATGCAAAGACACTTTGCTGCATATCATCTACAACTAACCATTCAAATCCTTCAGGATAATAATCATATTGATATAATGCTGGATGATTTAAAATCAAATGATTTAAATCACTAAAATATTTGTGGAATGAATCATGTTGTGGATATTTTAATAATACCCATCCTAAAGCTTTCTTTTCATCCCATTCTTTATATTCTGCAAGTTCATTTCCCATAAAGTTCAATTTCTTACCAGGATGTGTCATCATATAAAGATAAAGTGCCTTACATTGTGCAAACTTCTGATCATTATTCCCCCACATTTTATCAAGAATCGTTCCTTTACTATGAACAACTTCATCATGAGATAATGGTAAGATATAGTTTTCACGATAAAAATACATCATTGAGAATGTTAATTTGTAATGTGTATCAGAATATTGTCTAAAAAGAGGATCTTTTTTAAAATAAGCTAATGTATCATTCATCCATCCTAAATCCCATTTATAATCAAAACCTAATCCACCATCCCAAGCAGCTTTTGTAACATTTGGATAATCCGATGAATCTTCTGCAATCAACATAACTCCTGGGAATAATCCAGTCATATGTGAATTCATACGTTTCATGAATTCAATTGCACCATCATTAACGCCTCTTTCTTTATTTCCTTTCCAATATATTAAATTACTAACAGCATCGAAACGAATACCATCAATATGGAAATACTCTGCCCAATAATGAACAGAAGACATCAAGAAACTTCTTACTTCTTCCCTACCTAAATCAAAGTAACAACTATCCCATTCTGTATATCTTAAATTAATATCAGGATATTCATAAACAAAACCACCATCAAACTGATGTAACCCATGTCCATCTTTTACAAAATGAGCTGGAACAAAATCCATAATGACACCAATATTATTCTTATGACAAGCATTAATAAAAGCCATTAATTGTTTTGGATTTCCATAACGACTTGTTGCACTAAAATAACCAGTCGCCTGATAACCCCAAGAACCATCAAATGGAAACTCAATTAAAGGCATGAGTTCAATATGAGAGAAACCATTTTCAATAACATAAGGAATCAATTGATCAATCATTTCCTCATAACTATAATATTCACCATCTTCTTCATCAGTGAAATCTTTCTTCATTTTCCATGAACCAATATTTGCTTCATAAATATTTAAAACTCTATCAAAATTCTTTGTACGCTTATTCATCCAACGCTTATCAGCCCATTTATAACCATCAATCTTATAAACTTTAGAAGCAGTTGCTGGACGTAGTTCACTAAAGAAAGCATAAGGGTCGGCACGATCTACCCAAGAACCATTTGGTGTTTCAATACGATATTTATATGTATCATACTGTTTTAATTTTGGAATAAATAATGTAAAAATCCCACCATCAGTATATCTTTCCATATAATGATTTTCACCATTCCATTTATTAAAATCTCCTACAACCTGCACACTTCTTGCATTAGGTGCATAAACAGTAAATCTAACACCCTTTTGTCCTTCATCTTCTTCTAAATGTGCTCCAAATACTTTATACATTTCCAAACAATTTCCTTCATGGAAAAGTTGAATCAAAAAATTATCTAATTTTGCCATAATTTAACCCCTTTCATATATTTCTATTATACATGAATTGAGTTCAAAAAGCATTAACATTCATCATTTGTAAAAATATAAATAATACAAAAAAATAACATATCTCATTATATAAAGACATGTTACTCACTATCATTATCAATAAATTCAAAAACATCATTAGGTGTGCAATTTAATATTTTACATAGCCTTTCAACTGTATATGTTGAAATATTTTGGCCATGTTTGATGTTATTCATTGTTCTAGAATTAATATGATGTTTATAAATCAATGCATAACTGGTTATTTTTCGTTTTTTCATTGTTTCATATAACGGCCTATAACTAATCAAATGACACCACACCCTTTGTATACATTATCCCTTTTTATTCAATTATTGAATATACCGAAAAATGTATACATATATGTATAAAAAAAATAGATTGGAATGTTTATCCAGTCTATTTTACAATCACTTCATTAATATCTTTTAACACAATAGAATATGTGCCATCCTCCTGTTTTATTTTTTCCAAATGAGTCCCTGATAAATACTCTTCTATCGGTAACTTCACTTCAATTTCATCATCCAATACTAATTTACAAGTATCCATAGCACCTGCTAATACAGCAATTTGATCTTCCTCACTGATACCTAAATCTTTCATCATCAGTTCACTTTCTTCCTGTGCCTGATAATCTCTTTCAAGTACCTTTTTAACAATTTCTAATGGCTTAACTGGTTGATTTGTTTCCACTTTCTCCTGTATTTCTTGCTTCATTAATGGCAAAGCCTTCCCATCATTCACATTATAAATATCATCCATCTTCTTAACGACTTTTTTCATAGTTGAAAACTTCTGTTTATCTGTTAATTTTTCTTCACCTTTAATCCATTGTGGATTAAGATAGAAGTCTGGTTTCCCATCAATCGTAAACTTCTTTTCAATTAAGAATAACTGTTTTTGGTCACAATTCATAATGATAGCTTCATCAACAGCTGAACCCATCATTGGAAGCACTTGTTGTTTAGTAATACGAACAATACCTTCTTCTACTACACTCATAGGAATTGTACGATAATTCAATTTTAAAACTGCCATAAATCTTTCACCATTTTTATAACAATCTACAAAAAGAACATTACTATTGGGCATTTCTTCAATAACAGAACCTAAAGAAAATAACTTATCTGTTATTTCTTGAGCCTGTTTGATAAATTCTTCATCACTCTCTACTAACTTATCACATCTTAACATCATTTCATGCAATGAACCAACTGTTAATTCTTTCATCGTTGGAGAACTCAAAGCTTTTTCTACTTTTTTACGATAATAATCTATAGATGTTTCATTAAGATCTACAAATGCTGTAGAATGATAAATTTTACGATGTTCAAAATCTAACATATGCATTAATATTTTATTGATAATAATTGTATTCATATCTTTCACCTGCCGAAGTGATTATAGCATACTTTCATACAGATTATAAGTTTTTTCAATGCATTGTCGTAGATAACTCTATGAAAGCATGATAGAATAATTAAAACAAGGAGGATTCTATGAAAATAATTATTGCCCCTAGTAAAACAATGAAATATAAAAAACATCAATTTTCTACAACTGATCTTATTTTTCCAGAGCAGACTGAATATCTTCGTTCTCTATTAGAACAATATACTGATGAAGATCTTTGTAATCTTATGAAAATATCATATAAACAGGCACTTCAGGTTTATGATTACTATCATCAACAACAAGTTCAAGCCCCTGCTCTCACCCTATACCAAGGCACAGTTTTTAAACAGTTACAGTTAGATCAATATCATCTTCATACTGATTATTTACATCAACATGTAAGAATTATGTCTGCATATTATGGTGTCTTACAATATAATACCGCTATAACTCCCTATCGTTTAGATATGACTATAAAACCAGATCATCTGAATCTTTATAGTTATTGGTATACACCCATCTACCAGTATTTTGAACAAGAAGATTTCATTATCTCACTTGCTTCCAAAGAATTTACTGATATGATCAATCATCCCCATATCTACTTCATCGATTTTATAGAAATTGATAATCAAAAATACAAAAGAAATGCGATGATCATTAAAAAGGCAAGAGGACAAATGCTCAATCAAATGATATTACAAGAAATCAAAACATTGGATGAACTAAAACAAATGGATATTGATGGATTTACTTATAATCCAGACAATAGTCATGAGCACACTCTTGCTTTTATAAGGAAAAAGAACACCTAGTGTTCTTTTTCTATAAATAATGATATTGCATACCTTCTAGTACATTTTTTGAATTGACTCCAAGTTTTTCTAAGATAGTATAACCAAACATGAGTGCTGCTGCCGGACCTCTACCTGTGATAATATTTTGATCTACATATGTTAAAGTATCTTGATAAATACCTGAAGGAATTTGTTCTTCAAATCCTGGATAGCATGTAAATTTCTTTCCTGTCACAACTTTTGCCTTCTCTAAAGAAATAGGTCCTGCACAAATTGCAGCAATCCATTTTCCTTTATCATTAAAATCTTTTAAGATATCAATGACTCTTTGATCATCTCTTAAAGAAGTGGCACCTGGCATCCCACCTGGCAAGACGACAACATCAGCTTCATACGCTGACTCATCAAATAACTTATCCATTTTGACTTCAATACCATGCGAACTTGTTACATTCATTTTATCCATTCCAATCATCTCACAAGTTACATTGGCTCGTCTTAAAACGTCTACAACACTAAGGGCTTCTATTTCTTCAAACCCTTCTTTAAATAGAACAATTGCTTTCATCTTTAATCTCCTCACTTACCTTCATTAAAATTGTCATTAACAATATCAAAGAAATTCCCAGCAAGATATGTCCAATACCAGCCATCCCAGATATGGATGCATCCAATCCCTTAGACAAATTCATTGCTAAAACTTGTGTTATCCCTCTAACACTCATCATTATAACAGTTAATCCCAAGCCTATGTTATATAAAATCATAAATAACTTAAATTTCTTTGCTTCTAAAAGTTGAGTTCTTTGAGCAAACAATGCCAAAATCATAAACATAAAAGTTCCTAATACCATAAGATGAACATGAATATCTGCTAATCTTGTTACACCTGTAAAACCATTAAACTTTGTAAACTCTCGATAAAAAACACCACCAATCAAAGCCAAAATAACATATATCAATGATACTTTTAATAACTTCTTCATTTTCCTCACTCCTTGAAAAGATTATAATCCTATTACACTCAAAAAATCAAATTATATGCAAAAGAACTATCTTTTGATAGTTCTACCATGTTAACATCTGTTCTCTTTTTTCTATATCTTTTAATGCATTAATAAATTCCTGAAGATTAACTATCTTCTCTTTTGTTTTCTTTTGATTAGCAATTGCAACATTATTATTATCACTTAGTAAAGTCAATGGAATCTGCTGATATGTAATATGTGCATTAACAACTTCATATGTTTTCTCTTTTGTTGTTGTATTCGTTTTTTCTATAACATCTCCACTCAATAACATTGTATAAGCATAATGTGTCATAATATTCTTTGAACCTTTAATTAACTTCTGTTTTTCATCAGGTCCCAATAATTTTATATATTTTATAAAAGTCTGTTCAGATGAAAGTATATAATCTCCTACTTTTTGTCCTTTTTCTAAAACAATTTTATTTTCAACATAATTTGTAGAAGATTTCTCAATAGAAATAGAATCAATATACGTTGATTGCAATTTTACATCTTCTCCTACCAATTGAACTGTATATTGATCTGTTTTATTTTCTTGATTTTGTTCTTCACTTGGTTTAAACAATAAAAAAGCAGTGATTAAAAAAATTCCTATCATAAATGTAAAAATGAGTACCTGTGCCTGCCGCGTTAATTTCATAACATTTTATCGAGTTAATCTCTCGACTCGACCCTCCTTTTATATAAATTTACATTCTTTTCCACTATTATCCAATATCTTTATCCCTTATGTCATATTTTAGCATGTTTTCATGCTTTTCACAATCAACTACACATTTTATTCTATTTATGTTATGATAAAAAAGCAAAGAAGGTGGAAATATGATTGACAAAACACATATTGTCAAAAACAACAAAACAATGCTTTATATTACCTATGCTATTGTATTAGCCTTTGTCGTATTTAACTTTAATACGGTCTTTTCAATCATTGGTTATATATTATCACTAGCAACACCATTATATATTGCAATTATTATTGCATTTATATTAAATATACCTATGCGTAGAATTGAGCATTTGTATGGCAAGAAAATTAAAAAGAGAGGATTAAAAAGAGGTTTAGCTATTGCTACAACTCTTATTTTAGCAATTATTTTAATTGTTTTATTCTCTTCCTTTATTATTCCTAAATTAGGTGAAAGTATTACATTAATTATTTCAAATATATTTAACTACTCTAATCGTCTTGTTACATTAATTAATGATACAATGGCTAAATTCCATGTGAATTATGCAATTAACTATGAATCAATTCAACAAGCTTTATCAAATTTAGATTTAAATAATCTGTTATCTAAAAGTGGTGATTTATTAGGGAATGCTGGGATTAATTTGATTTTCCAATCAATTGGTATATTTGGATTTTTTATTAATGTAATTACATCATTCATTATGTCTCTTTATTTATTAGCAAATAAAGAAACTCATTTAAGACAATTAAAAAAAGTTGTTACTTTCTTATTTGGATATAAAGAATCACTTATGATTTTTGATATTGGAGCAGAAGCTAACCATTACTTTAATGGTTTTGTTTCTGGACAATTATTAGAGTGCTGTATTTTAACATCATTGATGTATGCGGGCTTTAGATTAACAGGATTACCTTTTCCAGAATTAATTGCTTTTATTATTGGATTGGCAAGTTTAGTTCCAATGTTTGGTGGATTTGTTGGTTTTGGGATTAGTTTTATTCTTGTATTAGCTGTTGAGCCAACACAAGCTATTATTTTTACAATTTGTTTTGTAATTATTCAGCAATTTGAAGCAAATATTATTTATCCTAGAGTTGTTGGTGGGGCTGTAGGTATTTCTGGATTATATGTTTTATTATCATTGGTTGTTTTTGGAAATTTATTTGGGTTCTTTGGTTTATTAATAGCTGTCCCAAGTATGGCATTGATTTATGCTGTAGGCAGTCGATTTATTAATATTGCTCTTTATCGTAATCATATTGAAGTAACTGATAAATCTATAAAAAAAATGAAAGAATAAAAATGAAAAATTCTCTTATTATGAGAGAGTTTTTTTCTTTTATAGATTGTATAAACAATTGTAATTTAAATATTATGTTGACAATTTTTTATTACAAGTATATGATATGTACAAGTAAACCGTTGAGGTGGAGATAAAAATAGATCGTGCACTACTAGAGAGCTTGGATGGTGGAAACAAGCAGAACGCAGCCTATTAAATGGACCACTGAGGGCAAAGTGAAAAGCCTAGCTGAGTATTCTTTGACGTCATTGACTTACGTAAGTAGTCAGAGATGTGATAGCATCTTATAAGCGCACGATTATTTCGTGAAACAAGGTGGCACCGCGGGTTATGTATCCGTCCTTGACAGAATTTTTCTGTTGGGACGGATTTTTTATTTATAGAAGGAGGAAAACAAATGATTAGAACAGCAATTCAATTATTATCACAAAACAAAGATTTAACAAAACAGCAAGCTTATGATTGTATGAACGAGATTATGGCAGGACAAGCATCTCCAATTCAAATATCAAGTTATTTAACAGCCTTAGGTCTTAAGGGCGAGACCATTGATGAAATAACTGGGAGTGCTGCTGGAATGCGTGAACATTGTATTAAACTTCTGAATGATGAAGATGTTTTAGAAATTGTTGGTACAGGTGGGGATCATTCTCAATCTTTTAATATTTCTACGACTTCTGCCTTTGTGATTGCTGCAGCCGGTATAAAAGTAGCAAAACATGGTAATCGTTCAGCCAGTTCCCAATGTGGCGCAGCAGATGTATTAGAAGCATTAGGTGTCCGTATCGATGTCACTCCAGAACATAGTGCTAAGATTCTTAAAAAACATGATATCTGCTTTCTGTTTGCCCAAAATTATCATCTTGCAATGAAATATGTCGCACCCGTTCGCCAAGAACTCGGTATTCGAACTGTCTTCAATATTTTAGGACCACTCACCAATCCTGCTGGTGCATCAATGCAGTTAATGGGCGTTTATGATGAAAGCTTAGTAGAACCATTAGCAAATGTCTTGCATAACTTAGGTGTCAAAAGAGCTATGGTTGTTTATGGTCAAGATGGATTAGATGAAATTTCATTATCATCTTCTACTAAAGTCTGTGAAATTAATAATGGACATTATATGAATTATATCATTACCCCTGAACAATTTGGTTTCAAACGTTGTCAAAAGGAAGAACTTGTTGGTGGTAGTCCTGACGAAAATGCCCAAATCACTTTAGATATCTTAAATGGAAAACACAATCCAAAAAGAGATGCTGTCTTACTAAATGCTGGTGCTGCAATTTACCTTGGTGGACAAGCTCAAAATATGCATGAAGGTATCACTATTGCAAGACAAATGATAGATGAGGGAAAAGCCATTCATAAATTTAAACAGTTTATGAATGCTTCACAGGTGAATATATGATTCTAGATGATATTGTTATGCAGACTTATAAACGACTGGAAATGCAAAAACAAAAAATCTCATTAGAGGAGATGAAATCTCTTGCTGATAATTGTCCTATTTACTATGATTTCCCTTTTGAAAAAGCAATGCGTAAACAAGAGATGAACTATATTCTTGAAGTAAAAAAAGCTTCTCCCTCTAAAGGTATAATTGATCAAGACTTTGATTATATGAGTATTGCTAAAGAATATGAAAGTATTGGAGCTGACGCTATTTCTGTTTTGACAGAACCACACTTCTTTTATGGAAGTCCTGACTATTTAAAAGAAATTAAAAAAGCAGTTCATATTCCAATACTTAGAAAAGACTTCATCATTGATGAATATATGATTTATGAAGCAAAAGTTATCGGAGCAGATGCTATTTTACTGATATGTTCAATTCTCACACAAGACCAATTAACGAAGTTTATGAAAATGGCCTATAGTCTTGGCTTAAGTGTTCTTGTAGAAACCCATGATGCTATGGAAATACAAAGAGCACTTAATGCTAAAGCGAAAATGATTGGTATTAATAATCGTCATCTTCAAGACTTTACAGTTGATCTCAATACAAGTATCAATCTTAGAAAACTTATTCCCAATGATATCATCTTTATCTCTGAAAGTGGTATCCATACCCATGCAGATATTCAAAGTCTTACCAAACAACATGTCAATGCTATTTTAATTGGTGAAGCACTCATGACTTCTCAACATAAACAGAAAACATTTGATATTCTGCGTGGTTATCATGAAAATTAAAATATGTGGACTTTTTAGAGAACAAGATGTGAAATATGTCAATCAGGCTATGCCTGATTATATTGGTTTTGTTTTTGCTAAAAGTAAGCGTCAAATCACTATAGACCAAGCTTATCATTTTAAAAAAATGCTTAATCCACACATTTTGACTGTTGGTGTTTTTGTTGATGCACCAATTTCAGAGATTAAAACAGTTGTACAACTTGGAATCATTGATATTGTACAATTACATGGTCAAGAGGATCAGAAATACATTTCACAATTAAAACATCAGGTTCATCTTCCCTTAATAAAAGCAATGACAGTAGAGGATATTTATAGCGAGTATGAGGATATTGATTATTATCTTTTTGATTCATCGAATGCTGGTAGTGGTAGATGTTTTGACTGGACTTTAATACCTCAAATTAGGAAACCTTTTTTTCTAGCTGGTGGTATTCGTCTTTCTAATATTGATGAAGCAATAAAATTAGATTGTTATGGTATTGATATAAGTAGTGGTGTTGAAACACATGGTTATAAAGATCAAGAAAAAATAAATGAAATTGTATGGAGAGTAAAAAATGGAAACAGGTAGATATGGTATACATGGTGGACAATATATTCCAGAAACATTAATGAATGAAATTCACAAAATTGAAGATACCTATGAATATTATAAAAATAATAAAGATTTTCAAGATGAACTCAGTCAGCTTCTCAATGAATATGCTGGTCGTCCTTCTTTATTGTATTACGCTAAAAAAATGACAGAAGATTTAGGTGGTGCGAAAGTTTATTTAAAGCGAGAAGATTTAAATCATACCGGATCACATAAAATCAATAATGTTTTGGGTCAAGTTCTTATGGCTAAAAAAATGGGAAAAACACGCGTGATTGCTGAAACAGGTGCAGGACAACATGGTGTTGCAACTGCAACAGCAGCTGCATTATTAGGACTAAAGTGTGAAATATTTATGGGAAAAGAAGACACTGATAGACAATCTTTAAATGTTTATCGTATGAAGTTGTTAGGTGCCCAAGTTCATAGTGTAACAACTGGAACAATGACACTCAAAGATGCTGTTAATGAAGCCATGCGTGAATGGACTAAGCGTATTGATGATACTTTATATGTATTAGGTTCAGTTATGGGTCCTCACCCTTTCCCAATGATTGTTAGAGATTTCCAAAGTATTATCTCGAAGGAAGCTCGAAAACAGATATTTGAGTATGAAGGGAAATTGCCAACTGCGGTGATTGCATGTGTAGGTGGTGGCAGCAATGCTATGGGAATATTTTATCATTTTATTAATGATCCTGTACAATTGATAGGTTGTGAAGCTGCTGGTAAAGGTGTTGATACTGCCTTAAATGCAGCAACTATCAACACTGGAACATTAGGTATATTCCATGGTATGAAATCTTACTTCTGTCAGGATGAAAATGGTCAGATTGCTCCTGTTTATTCTATTTCAGCAGGTTTAGATTATCCTGGTATTGGTCCAGAACATGCTCATCTATATGATACAAAAAGAGCCCAATATGTTCCCATTACAGATGATGAAGCTGTTGAAGCCTTTGAGTATATTGCAAAAACAGAAGGAATCATCTGTGCTATAGAAAGTGCACATGCAATAGCCTACGCTAAGAAATATGTACCAACATTATCTTCTGATGATGTAGTCATCATTTGCTTATCAGGACGCGGTGATAAAGATGTTGCTGCCATAGCAAAGTATAGGGGGATAGATATTCATGAATAGAATAAAAAATGCTTTTAGAAATCAGAAAGCCTTTATTGCTTTTTTAACTGCTGGTGACCCAATACCACAAAAGACTGTTGAATATATTTTAGAAATGGAAAAAGCAGGGGCTTCACTCATTGAAATTGGTATTCCTTTTAGTGATCCTGTAGCAGAAGGACCAATTATTCAAGAAGCTAATCTTCGTGCCTTAAAACAAGGAATAACACCTAATCAAGTGTTTGATATTGTTCAAGCTGTTCGTCAAGTCTCAAATATTCCTATTTGTCTAATGACATATTTAAATCCTGTATTTCATTATGGTTATGAACGTTTCTTTCAGAAATGTCAAAATGTTGGTGTTGATGGCATTATTATTCCTGATTGTCCATTTGAAGAAAGTCATGAAGTGAAAGATATCTCTAAAAAATATCAAGTTCATTTCATCCATATGATAGCACCGACATCAAAAGAAAGAGTGCTTCAAATCGCTAAAGAAGCACAAGGATTTATCTATCTTGTCTCATCTATGGGAGTGACTGGTGTTCGTGAATCATTCTCAAGTAACTTATCTGCAATCGTTAATACAATTCGTTCAGTGACAGATACCCCAGTTGCTGTAGGCTTTGGTATTCATAGTCCAGAACAAGTACAGAAGATTTCACAAATCGCTGATGGCATTATTGTTGGAAGTGCAATTGTTGATATCATAAAAATATATGGTGAAAATGCTCACCAGCCACTTCATCAATATGTTAAAAAGATGATTAATGACTAATATGTAAAGAGGTTTCAAATCTATGATTATAGATTAAGAAACCTCTTTTTGATTAAAATTATTATTTTATCCAATGTTTTAGCATTTCTCTAGAAGATCTATTCATCTCATCTCTAAATTCTGCAAAGAACTTTCTTTTTGCAAAAGATGATATATATTTTCCAAGTTCTTCTTCACTTTTACCTGATTGTTTCATAAACATCTGTTTTGTTTCTACTATAGTTTTTTGATGATATGTATCAATACTTACCATATCCTCAACTGTAAATCTCTTTGGTTTTTGTCTTGTTTTTTGTTGTTCAGTTGGTCTTCCAAATACAACCATAACAAATGGAACAGCATATTTAGGCAAATGAAGTAATTTTTGATTTTCTTCAAAATTCTCCAAAATATCACCAATATAACAAGATCCAATTCCTAATGATTCTGCTGCAACAACTGCATTCTGTGCTGCTATAATACAATCTTGTGTCGCTAAAAATAAATCTGATTCTTCTAATTGAGGTACACCAGGTGTATACTCATTAAACATATCAAACCATTTTTGATAATCTGCTAAAAAGATGAGAACAAGTGGTGCTTTTGCTATAAATGGCTGATGGTCACAACGAATTGCTAATTCATCTTTCAATGATTGATCTTGTACATCAATGATTGAATATAAAGCCATATTTCCAGCGGTTGGAGCTTGTAATGCCGATTCTAATATGAGCCTCTTTTCTTCTTCTGTAATAGCTTCATCTGTATACATACGAACTGATTTTCTTTCATATAATTCTTTAATTGTCTGATTCATGATTTTTCCTCCATTTCTTTTTCATTATATCATAGATTATTCATACATTTCCATGTATAATATAGAAATAGAAAGCGAGGTTATATCAATGAATATTGAAGAAAAATTTTTAAAATATGTGAGTTTTGATACACAATCTGATCCTAAATCAGATACTGCTCCTTCAACAATGAAACAATTAGAATTAGGGAAATATTTAGTTGAAGAAATGAAATCAATTGGTATTGAAAATGCTCAATTAGATAAATATGGAATTGTTTATGGAACAATTCCATCAAATAATAACAATCAAGGGAAGAAAATTGGATTTGTTGCTCATATGGATACTTCTCCAGATGCTGCTGGAAATAATATTCATCCTCAAATCATTAGAGATTATCAAGGAGATACAATTGTTCTTAATAAAGAAAAGAAATTATATCTTGATCCCCATGAATTCCCTGAATTACTTAATGTTCTGCATCATGATTTAATCACAACTGATGGAACTACTCTTCTTGGTGCTGATGATAAGGCTGGTGTTGCAGTGATTATGCAGATGGCAGAATATGTAATGACTCATCCTGAATTTAAACACAATGATATTCAAATAGCATTCACACCTGATGAAGAAATTGGACGTGGAACAGAAAATTTTGATGTTAATTATTTCAATGCTGATTATGCATACACTGTTGATGGTGGAGATATTGCTGAAATAGAATATGAAAACTTTAATGCATTTAGTGCTGTGGTAGAAATTACTGGGAAAAGTATTCATCCAGGTTCAGCAAAAAATGCAATGATAAACTCCATTCATGTTTCTCAAGAGTTTGATGCCATGTTACCAATTCATGCAAGACCCGAATCAACTGAAGGATATGAAGGATTTAATCATTTACATGATATTCATGGAAATTGTGAGAAAACAGTCATGGAATATATTATTAGAAATCATGATCTTGATTTAGCTAAAAAACAATGTCAGGATTTTGAAAATATTGCACAGTTCCTTAATCAAAAGTATGGATATGATATGATTAAAGTGACTATCGAACAAAGCTATTTAAATATGAAAGAACATATTGCGAAAAACATGTTTATCGTAGAAAATGCAATGGAAGCAATGAAACAATGTCAAGTAGAACCACGTGCTGTTCCTATTAGAGGTGGAACTGATGGAGCTAACTTAACATATATGGGACTTCCTTGTCCAAACTTAGGTACTGGTGGTTATAACTACCATGGTCCATTTGAATATGTATCATTGACAATGATGAATAAACAAGTAGAAGTTCTACTAAAAATCTTAGAAAACAATGTAAAATAGGAAGTTCCGAATTGGAACTTCCTATTTTTGTAATAATGGGTATTCTTTTTGATCCATCTTCTTTAAGACACTTATCATCATAACACCAATAACAGTCAATATACTCACCAAAGTCCACATAAAAACCATTGTATGATGATCAATTAATACACCTACCCCTTTTTGCATCACTGCAATAAATATCGCACTTAACATCCTTTGTAAAGAATTCATACGTCCTCGATGAGATAAAGGTATTCTTTTTGTCACAAATGGTAATTGTCCTAAAGCATTAAATATCTCTCCACATGTAAATATAAACATAGAAATAAAATACAAAGGAATCATTCCCTGAATAAAAATATACATTGATAAACTCAACATAAATAATACAGTACTTATCCATATTTTATTCAAATCACTCATACGATGAAACCATGCTGTTAATAAAGGTGTTCCAATGACAACAACAATTGCATTTAAACTTGTCATCGCCCCAAAATAAAGTGCTCCCTGTTGCCCATAAAGCTGTTCCAAATTTAAAGGTAATAAAAATTGATATTGACTATAAATAAATTCAATGACAATAAAACAGCAAAGATAAAATACCAAGACCTTTCTTGTCTTTAATACCTTCCATAATCCACCACTCTGTGCTTCTTCATATTTTTCATCACTTTGTGATTTCACTACTGAAACATCTTTTACCATTAGTATAATCATAATGGTCGAAGCTAATGTTGATAGAGCATCAATGAAAAAAGATAATTGAAGATGCTCAGCAAACAATAATCCACCAATCATAGGTGCTAATACCATACCTAAATTTGCTCCTAAATATGTTAAACTGTAAGCACGCTCTCGATCGTTACTATGACTCAGATCAGCAATTAATGCATCATAAGCCGGATGCTCCATCATAGCGAACAACCCTGCTATAAAAAATATAATGATCGTACTCATATTAATATCTAATAAAGCAATGAGTAGATATCCAGCTACAGTTACTAAATCGCAGAAAATAATAATCATCTTTTTATTAAAATGATCCGCTATATATCCAGCAAACATCATACATGGAATTTGAATGATATTCATGATAAGCAAAAGGGATGCTATGTGTGAAGCATCCATCTTAAGTTTACTAGATAAAATCAGGGTCATCATAGGCCATACCATTGCCCCGAGGCAAGTGACAACTTTACCAAAAGTTAAAACATAGATTTCTTTTCTTAAGCCCTGATACTGCTTCAATATCTTCATAGCATCACCTATATATTATCGAACGAAATATATTTGATCTCTATTTGGATAAAGGAATGTTACACCTTCTTTAGTGAATGAAACAGTTTCTTCACTAAACATTGTATAAGTTATTCCATTATATACATATTTCACATTTAATTCTAATGCATAAACCGTATCATATGACATCTTGATATCACCTTTAAGTGGTATTGGATTCTGATTATTCCATAATCCAATCGTTGGTCCTGGTCCATGTCCATAAATGTTACATGGATGAGAATAAAGGCAAGCATCAATACCTTCTTCTTTTGCTTTATTTAAAGAATCCATTAATACATCATTTCCACTCTTATCATCTGCCATACACATACATACAATATCCTGGAAGCGATTATTCACTTTAAATCCATCTTTCATCCATTGTGGGATATCAGTCTCGCTATCTTTTGGTACATAAGCCAGTCTCTGAGTATCGCTACATAGATTTAAATACTTAATACCAAAATCACAATGTAATAAATCACCTTTTTCAATAACACCATTGTAAATTACTCCATCATGCCCTTCTCTTTGAATGTCAATTGTTGGAGAAAACCAATATTCTAGACCAAATTGTGTCACTTTGTCCATCATAAAGAATTCAACATCTTCACATGTTGTTAAGCCAGGTTGAATTGTTTCAAAACTAAATGCTTTTTCAATAATTGAAAAGGCAATTTTCATTAATTCAGGATATAATGATAATTCCGTAGCTGTTCTTATTTCCATGACTTTAATTGGTAATAATTCATCCACAATAAATCTTTCTACATATTCAGGTTTTAATGATTCTTTTAATGTGACATACAACCCATGACTTAATCCATCAGCATATGTGAAATCCTTTGAAATATTAATAGCAATACTTTGTGGATTATATTCATCAAACAAACGATTTAAAGCATCCATTTGTTCTTCTTCTCCAAATTTCCAATATTGGGGATAATATTGGTTCAAAGCTTCATCTGGCATACTTAATGAAAATCTCTTCACTTCATCTTCGCTTTTAATAAAGACAAGCATAGTAATACGTCTTGCTGTTAAATAACTGGCAGGAGTCAATGAATCAAAAACCAAATCTTCATGATACTCTTTACTAGCAACAATCCATGCATCACTTTTACTTTGTTTCATAATATTAGGAACTATGAAATCTAATCTTTCTTTTAAGCATACATCTTTTATTTTATACTGTTCTTTTATAGATCTTATTTCCATACTTTCTCCTCCATATCATAAAGGAGCACATTAGTGCTCCTCTGTTTCAGTTGCTTATTTATAATATGCTCTTGTTAAGTCATAATGTCCTTCTGGTGAAGAAGTAATACCTTCAAGATCAGAAGCTTTTAAGAATGGATCAGTGTATCCAAATAAAGGAATCATGTAGCATTGTTCTTGAATTAAATATTTTTCTGCTTCATGTAATTTATTAATACGTTCTGCACCATCTAATTTTTCAGCAGCTGTAATCATTGCTTCATATTTATCATCATCAACAGTATTACCTGCTAAAGAATGACCATAATACATTGATAAGTAAGCCATTGGATCTAAGAAGTCAGCAGTCATAGCATGACGAGCTAATTCAAAGTTTCCATCATCACGACTCTTGAAGAATGTTTCTTTTTCTTCAACTTTTAATTGGAAGTCAATGTAAACTTCTTTTAAAGAAGCTTGGATTGCTTGAGCAACATCTTTGTGTAATGGTAAATCATTATATTTGTAAGTTAAAGTTAACATTTTATCAGCACTATAACCTTTAGATTTCATGATTTCTTGAGCTTTAGCTTTATCATAAGTACCATAAACATCATCTTTTACTTCTTCGTTATAATCACCATTAGCTCCTGGAATACCTACAGGTACTATTTTATCTAATACATATGCATATTCACCATATCCAGTAGCTTGTAATACACTTTCACGATTAATACCATAAGAGATTGCTTTTCTAATATCAACATCTTTTAATGCTTCATTTTTATTTTCATCTCCAGCATTAATTAAAATATAGTAGTTACATACAAATGGATCAATAATGTATGCTTGTTTCTTTAATTCTTCAGTGTTTTGAACAGTTTCATTGTTAACAGAAGTAGCCCAATCTAAATCTCCAGCTTGGAAACCACTTGTTTGTGTATCAGAATCTTTCATAACTTTGAAACTAATTTTACTAATTTTTACTTCATCAGCTGCATGATATTTATCATTCTTTTCAAGAACGATTTCATCTTTTGCATTGATTGCAGTTGCACGGAATGCACCATTTGTAGGGTTGTCTAATCTATCAGCCCAATTGTTAGTCAATGGCTTTCCACCATCTTTTTCAACAATATCCTTACGTAATGGATAGAATACTGTATTTGTTAATAATGATGTGAAATAAGCACATTTTTCTTTTAAAGTAATAACGATTGTGTTGTCATCTTTTGCAACAGCACCAAAATCTTTAATATCATCAGGACTGCTTAATGGTTTAGAACCATCAGTAGTTCCAACGATTTTGTTAATGAATTGTGAATAATAAGCTTTACCAATACCCATTGCTGAAGCACGTTTCCATGCATATACATAATCAGCAGCTTTTAAAGGTTCACCATCACTCCAAGTATAACCAGTTTTCAATTTGATTGTATAAGTTAATCCATCATCACTGATTTCTGGAGCAGCTTCAGCAACATTAGGTTGTGCAGCACCATCTTTGTCTAACTTATATAATCCCTCATACATTTGTGCTAAAATATTAGCAGTAATAGAATCGTCTACGATTGCAGGATCAAGGAATTCACAGTCTCCACCAAGTGCAACTCTAATAAGAGATGTATCGGCACGACCTCCTCCACCACATGCTGTTAATGTGGCAACCATAGCGAAACATAATAAAGAACTCAATAATTTTTTCATGTTTGTCTCCTCCCTATTCTTTATTATCTTCATACAAGAAACATGCGACAAGTCGACCATTGACTTCCTTTAATTCAGGTTTTGCCTGTGCACATTTCTCTGTAGCCTTAGGACAACGTGTTCTAAACACACATCCTGAAGGCGGATTGATTGGACTAGGAAGTTCTCCCTCAAGAACTATCCTTTGTCTCTCACGAGCTATTTTAGGATCTGGTATTGGTACAGATGATAAAAGAGCTTGTGTATATGGATGTAGTGGATCAGTATAAACTTCATCACTATTTCCAACTTCAACTAAATTTCCTAAATACATAACTCCAATACGATCTGAAATATGTTTCACCATACTCAAATCATGAGCAATAAATAAATAAGAAATTCCCATTTCTGCTTGAATTTTTTCAAGCAAATTTATTACCTGCGCCTGAATAGAAACATCTAGCGCTGAAATAGGCTCATCACAAACGATAAACTTTGGATTAAGTGCAAGTGTTCTTGCAATTCCAATACGTTGTCTTTGTCCACCAGAGAACTCATGTGGATATCTACGGATATGGTCTTGTTTTAAACCAACCAAATCAAGTAATTCTCTTACACGTTTTTCTCTTTCTTCTTTTGTATCAAAGATTCCATGTATATCCATTGGTTCACGAATAATCTCACCAACAGTCATACGTGGATTTAAACTTGCATATGGATCTTGGAAAATCATTTGGACATCTTGTCTAAACTTTTTCAAATCTTCTCCATGAATTTTTGTAATATCTTGCCCATCAATTAAAATTTGACCACTGGTTGGTTGATTAATTTTGACAATAGCACGACCAGTTGTTGATTTCCCACAACCAGATTCACCAACTAAACCAAATGTCTCACCTGGATAAATCTTTAAGGAAATTCCATCAACTGCTTTAACTTCATCTTTTTTCTTTAGGAATCCGCCATTCACATAGAAATATACTTTTAAATCTTTCAGTTCTAATATAGGTTCAGCCATTATTATTCACCCTTCCCTTCTTTTGCAAGAGGATGAGATAACCAACAAGAAGCCTGATGAGTATCAGAATAAACTTCTTGAGATGGCATTTTCATCTTACAAACTTTCATTGCTTTTTCACATCTATCAACAAATGGACACCAATCTCCAAGGTTTAATAAATCTGGTGGTGATCCAGGAATTGGATGTAACTCTTTCTTTTCCTTATCTTCAGGATTTGCGATACAAGATAATAATCCTTTTGTATATGGATGTTGTGGATTATAGAATATTTCATCTGCTGTTCCAATTTCAACAATTTTCCCACCATACATAATTGCAATTCTATCACATAAACTTGCAACAACACCCAAATCATGTGTAATCATAATAATACTAGAATCAAGTTCATCACGTAATCCAGAAATCAAATCCAATACTTGTGCTTGAATTGTTACATCCAATGCAGTTGTTGGTTCATCCGCAATAATTAATTTTGGATTACAAGCCAAGGCAATCGCAATAATAATACGTTGTCTCATCCCACCTGAAAATTGATGTGGATATTGCTTAATTCTAGATTCCGGCGAAGGAATTCCAACTTTAGCCATTAACTCAATTGCACGTTGTCTAGCTTCAGCTTTTGAAACGTTATTATGATTTAAAATTGGTTCTGTTAATTGTGTTTCAATTGTTAATACAGGATTCAAGAATGTCATTGGATCTTGGAAAATCATTGCCATATCATTTCCACGAATATCACTCATTGTATCTTCATATTCTTTTTCACTTTTAAATGCTAATGGTGAAATATTCTTACCATCAAGAAGTATCTCTCCAGTTGCAACTCTACCATTACCAGCTAATAAACCCATTACAGAAAACATTGTTTGTGATTTTCCTGAACCAGATTCACCAACTATACCTAAAATTTCACCTTTCTGAACTTCAAACGAAACATCTCTTACAGCTTGAACAGTTCCATTATCAGTAGAAAACTCTGTAGAAAGGTTTTTGATTTCTAACATTGCAGACATTTTATAACCTCCCTACTTCTTCTTTGGATCAAGAGCAACTCCTAATCCGTCTCCAATAAAGTTTAATGCTAACATTGTCAAACAAATAGCCATAACTGGCCAAATAATTTGAATTGGTTGAGACATCATCATACGACGTGCATCATTTGCTAAAGTTCCCCAACTTGCTTGTGGAGCATTCAACCCAATTCCTAAGAATCCTAAAAAGGCTTCATTAAAGATAACACTAGGTACTAACATTGTCACTGAAACAATGATAGGTCCCATTGAATTGACAATTAAATGTTTTAACAAAATACGTTTTCTACTTGCTCCTAAAACAAAAGCAGCTAATGAGAACTCTTGTTCTTTCAATGTTAAGACTTGAGCACGTACTTGTCTTGCCATCCCCATCCAAGAGGAAATTGTAATTCCCAACATAATTGAAGTTAAACTAGGTTCTAGCACAACAACAATCATAATAATATATAAGATATCTGGAATAGAATACATCATATCAACAAAACGCATCATTAACATATCTATTTTTCCACCAAGATAACCGGCAATACCACCATAAATAACACCAATACCTAAAGCAATAAACGCTCCCATAAATCCAACACTTAACGAAATACGACCACCACACATAATACGAACTAAGATATCTCTACCAAACTTATCAGTTCCCATCAAGTGAGCCATAGTAGGTCCTTGATTCGCAATAGCCATATTTTGTTCATCATAACTATATGGTGAAACCATTGGAATTATGATACAAGCTATAATCATAAACAAAACAAAGAATAATCCAATTAATGCCATTTTATTTTGCTTAAAACGTACCCATGCATCTTGAAAGTATGTTTTACTCTCATATGAAATCTTTTCAGCATTCTTTTCACTATCATCCAGTTTTTCAAATAAGTCTGGAGTCAATGTTAATTCTTCTTTTTTCAAATCCATAATCTTAACTCCCTCCCTATTTCAATTTAATTCTTGGATCTACCATAGCAGATACAATATCAGTAATTAAGTTGAATGAAATAATCAAAATACCTAAGAAAATAGTCATTCCCATAATCAATGGATAATCACGGTCCATAACAGATGTAACAAATGATGATCCAAGTCCAGGAATTGCAAAAATTGTTTCAACAACTAAACTTCCTGTTAATAAGAAAGCAAACATTGGCCCAATATATGTAATAACAGGCAACATTGCATTCTTTAAAGCATGTTTGATAATAACTTTTTTATATGGTGTTCCTTTAGAACGAGCTAAAATAATATAATCCTGTTTCATAACTTCCAGCATACTACTACGTGTCAAACGTGAAATCATTGATATTGGGTACAATGACAATGCTAATGCTGGTAAAATATAATGTGCTGGCGTTGCCAAACCTATAAATGGGAACATTTTTAAATTAACCCCAAATATAACAACCAGTAACATTGCAATCAAGAATGAAGGAACACTGACTCCAATTGTCGCAATAAACATACAAACATTATTAACCCATTTCTTTCTTGAAAGAGCTGCAGTTGTCCCCAATGTAATTCCTACAGTCACAGCAACAATAAATGCTACAAAAGCTAATTTCGCTGTAACAGGAAATCCATTTCCAATATAATATGTAACAGTACGTCCCTCATGTACCATACTTTCTCCCAAATCACCTTGAGCAACACCCTCTAAATATAAAGCATATTGCGTCACAACTGGTTTATCTAAATTATATCTTTCTTCTGCTGCTTTTCTTGCTTCAGCAGTCTTGAACTTTTCACCACTAATTGGCGAACCAGGCGTAGCCTTCATCAAAAAGAAAGTGGCACTAGATAAAACAAATAACGTTATAATCCCTATTAATATACGTTTTACTACATACTTACCCATTTTTTACCATACCTTTCATCATAACAAAGATATTTTCATCTTTTACAAGCCAAACTTTATATAAAATATATCTTCGTACAATACATCATACATAAAAATTGTTCTTTGGTCAACTTTCTTTTTAAAAAAATTTTGTCGATTTCATAATTTTCCAAAAATCTTTTCAATAATTTGTTTTTTTCATTAAAAAAGCGTTTGCTTTTTTATAATTGTATACATGTGTAAACAATTTGTTTTATCTTTTAGATATTTGTTCTGAACTAAAATGTAAAATTTATACAAAAAAACATACATCATGTATGTTTTTGTTAAGATTTATCAGATTGATGAATATGAACATCTAATTGTGAGTATGGAATGGCAATTCCCTGTTGATCAAAGGATTGTTTGATTTGTTCCATAAGATCATCTTTCAAATCATAATAATGATCAGTTTGTGACCATACTCTTAATCCAATAGCAATTGCATGATCTTTATATTCACTTACTCTCACATAAGGAACAGGTTCTTTAAGAGCATAGGGATGATTTTCAATGACATTCATTATTAATTGTTTAGCTAACTCAACATCACTTTCATAATGAATATCCATTGTCATATCTACTCTTCTAATATCCTCATGTGAATAATTCACAAAAGTAGAAGATGCTAATTCATTATTAGGAATAACAACCATTTTATTATCAAAGGTCATCAGTATAGTATACAACAATTGAATTTCTTCTATCTTTCCTATATAACTGTTAACCTCAATAATATCACCTTTTACAAATGGTTTCGCAAATAAGATAATAATTCCAGAAACAATACCTTTCATTGAATCCTGCAATCCCAAAACAATAGCTGCTCCAGCTGTGGTCAAAACAGCAACCAAAGAAGTCACAGAAACACCTAATTGTCCAATAACCGTAATTATGACAATAATTCTTAATCCAACATTGACTATGGACTTTACAAAATTAATCACAATTGGATCAACATTAGATTTTTTCATCATTTTTACTAAAATATGAATTAAAATCTTTGTTCCATACCATCCTAATATAAAGACAATCAATGCATCAACCAAATTAAGTCCCACATTTGTATACTTATCTATAAACGTTTGTAGTATATCATTCATCCAATATTCCTCTTTTCATTGTATTATATATATAGTTTAAGAAATATTGTGAACATGTCAATATAAAAAGGTTGCATTATTTTATAAATAAGATAAAATAGAAATGTCAAATTACATACAATCAAGAAGGAGGAATCTCATGAAAGTCGCTATAATGACTGATAGTAACAGTGGTATAACACAAAAGGAAGCCAAAGAATTAGGAATTTTTGTTTTACCAATGCCTTTTACTATTGATGGTCAAGAGTATGAAGAAGATATCAATCTCTCACAAGATGAGTTTTATGATAAATTAATGAATGGTGCTGAAGTTTTCACTTCACAGCCTGCGGCTGGTGAGGTTACAAAGTTCTTCAATAATATTTTAAAAGATTATGATCAGATTGTACACATTCCAATGTCTAGTGGATTAAGTGGTTCTTGTCAAACAGCATTAATGCTATCTGATGAAGAAGAATTCAAAGATAAAGTTTACGTTGTTGATTCACAGCGTATTTCTGTGACACAGAAATATGATGTATTAGATGCAATTGAACTTGCTAAACAAGGAAAAGATGCAAAAGAAATTCATGACATATTAATGGATAACAAGTTAAATGCAACAATTTATATTACTGTTAATACTTTAGAATATTTGAAAAAAGGTGGCAGAATTACTCCTGCTGCTGCAGCATTAGGTGGATTACTAAAAATTAAGCCAATTTTAACAATTCAGGGTGAAAAGCTTGATTCATTCCAAAAGACACGTACAATGGCAAAAGCCAATAAGATCATGATTAATGCAGCTTTAGAAGATATTAAAACACGTATTGATCCTGAACATGATGATATGTCAGGGGCACGTATTATGATTGCTTATACTTATGACAAAGAACAAGCTCTTGAATTTAAGAAACAAGTTGAAGAAACTTTCCCTAACCATGAAATTATCTGTGATCCATTATCACTAAGCGTTGCTTGTCATATTGGGCCACATTCACTTGCAATTGCTGCATGTAAAAAGATTATTTAGTATGTAAATGAGAATGGCTTCCATTCTCATTCATTTTATTATAAAATGAAGACAAAGTGGTATACTATAAAAGAAAGAAAGGTGAAACAAATGGCAGATATGCCTCAAAAACGTTCTCCTCAACGTAGAAGAACACCTCATAATAGAACCAAAAAGACGAATATAAAAAATGACAACCACACACTAGATACAAAAGTCTTTGCTTTAGGAGGACTTAATGAAGTTGGAAAAAATATGTATTGTATTGAACATGATGATGAAATCATCATCATTGATGCAGGTGTCAAATTCGCCGAAGATGGATTACCAGGAATTGATTATGTTATTCCTGACTACTCTTATCTAAAAAGAAATCAAAAGAAAGTCAAAGCACTTTTAATTACTCATGGTCATGAAGACCATATTGGAGGAATTCCATTCCTCTTACAAATTGTTTCTGTTCCTTTTGTTTATGCTTCTCCTCTTGCTTGTGCAATGATTAGAAGAAAACTAGAAGAAAGAAGATTAACAAATGCTACAAAATTAATTCAAATCAATAATTTATATCAAGTGAAAACAAAACACTTTAATATTGGTTTCTTTAAAACAAATCATTCTATTCCTGAATCATTAGGAATTATTGTTAATACGCCTAATGGACGTGTTGTTTCTACTGGTGACTTTAAATTTGATTTGACACCAGTTGGTGATCCTGCTGATTATCAAGTTATGTCATTTTTAGGAGAAACCGGTGTTACATTATTAATGAGTGATTCAACAAATGCTGAAGTTCCTAGTTTCTCTATTAGTGAAAAACAGGTTGCTTATAGCGTTCAAGAAGAATTTAGAAAAACAGAAGGTCGATTAATTGTTGCAACATTTGCATCAAATGTTCATCGTGTACAACAGATTATTGATGCAGCCGTTAAATTTAACCGTAAAATATTAGTCTTTGGACGCTCAATGGAAAACAATATTCAAGTATCAAGAAAACTTGGATATATTAAATGTCCTGATCGTTTCTTTATCAAGAATGATGAGGCCAAACGTTTACCAGACAACGAAATTCTTATTTTATGTACAGGAAGTCAAGGTGAAGCATTAGCTGCCTTAAGTCGTATTGCTAATGGAACACATCGTCAGATTTCAATCAAACCTGGAGATACTGTTCTTTTCTCATCTAATCCAATACCAGGTAATGCTGGCAGTGTCAGCAAAGTGATTAACAAACTTTATCGTGCTGGAGCCCGTGTTCTTACAAATGAAGCTATTAATAATTTACATACATCTGGTCATGCTTCACAAGAAGAACAAAAACTTATGTTACTATTAACAAGACCAAAATATTTCTTTCCAGTTCATGGGGAATATCGTATGTTAAAGATTCATGCAAAACTCTTTGAAGAAGTTGGGCTTATTAAAGGTAATTCCTTTGTTTTATCTAATGGTGATTCAATATTACTTCGTAATGGTGAAGCACGTTTAGGGCCTCGTGTTCATGTTGATGATATTTATGTTGATGGTAATGATATTACAGGATTATCTACAGCTGTATTAAGAGATCGTCAAATATTAAGTGAAGATGGAATGGTTTCAGTCTTAATCTCTATGGATTCACGTTCAGGATGTCTGTTAAATAAACCAATCATTATGTCACGTGGCTTCGTATATATGCAAGAAAGCAAAGATATGATTAGAGAAGCTGAGTTCTTAGTAAGTCGTGAACTTTCTCAGTTACTTAAACGCAAAACAACTTTTGGTGAAATTAAAACAACAATCAGAGACACTCTTGGACCATACTTCTATCATAAAACAAAGCGTAATCCTATGATTATTCCTGTTATTATGAATAAGAAAGCATGAAAAAATTAAAATTATTAAGACGATTAATACTTTTATTAATCGTCTTTGGTTTATTATTTATCGGTTATTATACCTACGCTTTGTCACCAAAAGATTATACTTTTTCAAATTATGAATATGTCCATAAAAATATTAATTCCCAATTAAATGGTTTTAAAATTGCCTATATTACTGATATACATCTTACAAATAAAGATAACTTAGAACGTTTTCAAAAAATGATAGAAAGACTTAACAATTATCCTTTTGATATGGTTATCTTTGGTGGAGATCTTTATGATGGGAGTGTTTTTAATGCTAAAGAAGTATCAGCAGCTTTAAAAGATATTGATTGTAAATATGGTAAATTTGCTGTCTTAGGAGAAAATGATAAAAAAGCTTCATTAGAAGTCTCTCAAGTCCTAAACGATGGAGGATTTGAAGTCCTTGAAAATGAAGTACGAACAATTTATTATAAAGATTCTTCCTTCCTCTTATATACTTATGATGGAGAATCAGATATCTCAGCACTCAAAGGTGAAACCAAGACAATTAAAATAATGGTAGCTCATCAGCCTGATACATTTTCACAAACACAGGGTCAAATTGATTTACAATTATCAGGTCATAGTGCTGGTGGTTCTATTTATATTCCTTATTATGGACCATTAATGAGTATTGATGGTGCAAAAACATATAATCATGGAGTCTATCAAAAAAGTGGATCAACTTTATTGGTATCCAATGGTTTCTCAGGTCCTTCAAGTTTTCCATATAAATTTTTTGCAAGAAATCAAATTAATTTTGTTACATTAAACACAAGTAGCAGTTCTTAAAAGAACTGCTACTTTCTTGTTCCATATTTTAAATGATATAAAGCCTCTAAAACTTCAAATATATATGTAATAGAGAATTTCCCAATAAGTGAATGGTGATTATTTCCTACATGTAAAATCATATCCACTTTATCACTATATGGAAATTCATCTAATTGTGTAATCGCAATCACATAAGCCGGTGTTTTCATTAATGCTCTCATAGCATCTGGATGATCCTGAAAAAATCCTCCAGCTATAGATGTCACAATAACCAAATCTTGATTGTCTAATGATTTATAGATTTCTTTTTGCTGTTCTAACGGATACATTGCAATACAATCTTTTCCTAAATAAGACAATTCAATTTGAAGTTGCATTGAAACAGATTGAGTAAAGAAATTACCAGCAAAACAAATATGTTTTGAGTCATGTATTTTATCTACTATCTTCATGAGATCTTCATATTGAATATTATCATATGTATCTTGTAAGTTATGAATAATATTTTGAAAATGATCTTTAAAAATTTCTTTCCCTTCATTAATTGTATCACGAGAAGGTAATTGATGATCAAAGTATAATCTTTTTGCATCTTGATTAAAGAAGTTCAGATTCATAGTGACATCATTTTTAAAATCAGCAAATGATTCATAGTTTAGCTTTCGACATAAGCGAGATATTGTTGCAGTGGAAACATAGCACATATCTGCAACTTCAGTAATTGTGCTATGTGGTATTTGATAGATGTTCTGAAGAATCTTCTTTGCTGCTCCCCAATAAACATCATGGACATTCGTCATATTAATAAAGTTAATTAAATTATAAAATGCACTTCTCACTTAGGCTGTCCCTCCTCATATTTAATAACTGTTACTTCTCCAGTTGATAAGCAAAGGCAATTCAATTGTCCTTTATTTCCAACAGCCAGTCCACCATCAATAGCTATTTTATTATGATAATCAGGATCATACCAGATATTAAATGAATGATCTTCATTAATAAAACAACATGGTGTATGTCCAAAAATATAAGTAAAGTCAGGATTTGCTTCATTTAAATAAAAATACTCTCTAATCCACGCTAGAATTTCCTCATCATTTTCTTCTAATGGAATCTCTGGATCCACTCCTGCATGTACTAACACATAATGTTTTCCATTAACATCCAACTCTATATAACTAGGCAACGAATCAATAAAAGCAATGAGTTCCTTTATAAACATTTGCTTTAAATCAAAATACTCTTCATATGGAATATAATCCTTTTGGAGATATTCTCGAATACTGTTCACTGTTTTTTGCGCTCCGTTTTGTTTCCATAGTCGATATGGATTTGATCTTTCAGAATCCAAATCATTATATTTCAAAGCAGTTTGCATTGACTGACGCATCATAATCTCATGATTACCTTTAATCATATGAATATTATCCATAGCCTGTACAAAATAATAAATATCAATACTATTAGGTCCTCTATCCATGATATCACCTAAAATATATAATTCATCATTATCATTAAATCCTATGCGATCTAATAACAACTGCAATAAAACAAACTGACCATGAAGATCTGATATAACAAATATTCTTTTTTCCATATATCATCACCCCATTACATTCTACCATAATTATTTTTTTTATTAAACTAAACATGCTCATATTTTAAAAATTTAAAGTTTTCCTTTTCTATTAAGGAAAAAAGGTTCACGTTAGGCAATAAAAAGGTTATGATATATAAGAAGGTGATAATTATGTTAGATGAATTCTATTTACCCCTATATCATGATTTCTTTATAAAATGGATTATTCTTAATGAAACATCTTATCAAAAAGATGGAGTTCAATGTCATATAGAAGAAAACAATGATAAATTTCAATCCATCTCTTTTGAAATGTCTCATGTGAAAGGACTCGTGACTGTCTGGTATAACAATATTGTAGAAGAAGAACTTTATCGTAAAAATAATAATGATCTTCTTTTCTATTTACATTACACTATTATTGACCTTTCACAATGCTGTCACCTCTTTCATGAGTTTTATCAAACTATGATTAAGCATAATAATCAAAAACGAATCAAAATAGCTATGTGCTGTAGTGGTGGCCTATCAACCTCAGTTTTTGTTAATCAAATGAAAGAAGTTTGTGAATTAGAGAACATTCCTTTTGAATTTGATTCTCTTTCAATAGAACAAATTTATAAAGAATATCATCATTATCAAGCTTTATATTTAGCACCTCAAATTGCATATTTTGAACCAAATATACTAGCCTATACAAAAAAACAAATACCTATACATTGTATTGATCCAACTGATTATGCTACAAAAGATTATCGTAAAATTATCAAGACAATTCAAAATAATTATAATATAGATGCAAAATGCTACCCTTCACGGTAGCATTTTTTCAATTTAAATATAAATAATCCTGATATTTATATTTATCTTTAACATCAACATAAAAAGACACATATATTCCATTCTCTAAATAATCCTCATGAATCATTTCATAGTGTTGTTTGATATCACTATAAACTTCTCCATGATCATATGGAATATAAAGTTCAATTAATTCATAATCTTTAAAGAGCATATCAATCATCATATTTTCTAAAATATCAAGATTGACTTCATCTTTAATTGAAATAAATACAGAAGGCTCTTGTGGCTGTAAAAATGCATAACGATCTTTATCTACCTTATTATAAACATAAATCATTGGTGTATCTTTAACACCTATTGCTTCTAATACTTCTAATGTTGTTTCTATCTGTGATTCACAATAAGATGATGATGAATCAATAACATGTAATAATAAGTCCGCCTCTTTGACTTCCTCTAGCGTAGAACGAAATGCCTGTACCAAATGATGAGGCAACTGATTAATAAATCCTACTGTATCACTCATAATGATATGATGATTCTTTAATCTCACTTGTCTTGATGCTGTTTGTAAAGATGCAAATAACATATCTTCTTCAAATACTTTCTTATCAGTAAAGTAATTCAGTAATGATGATTTCCCACTATTTGTATAACCTACCAAGCATACAACTTTTTCTTGATTTCTTTTACGTAATTGACGTTGTGTCTGCCGTTGTTTAACAATGGTTTGTAATTCTCTTCTGGCTTGTACCAATTCACGATGAATAATTCTACGATCTAATTCAATCTGTTTTTCACCACTACCTCTAAATCCAGAACCACCTTGCTGAGAATACAGTTCCTCTTTCATACCAGCTAATCGAGGTAATAAGTACTGATTTCTTGCAATTTGAACTTGTAATTTTGCTTCTTTTGTTTGAGCTCGTGATTCAAATATACGTAATATTAAATCACTACGATCAGTCACTTCTACATCTAATGCATCAATTAAATTCTTAACTTGTAAAGGTGATAATTCTTCATTAAAGATCACAATATCATCATCACTAATCATTGTTTTTAATTCTTCTACCTTACCTTTTCCAATATAGTACTTAGGAGATATCTGATCTAATTTTTGTATCAGAACATCTTTCACCTCAATATGACAAGCTGCACTTAATTCTTTTAATTCCTTCATTGATATATCTAGATCATAATACATATGATCATATTCAACCCCAACAAGTATTGCTTTCACATTATCACCTCTTCTCTATTATAAGGAGTCACTATGAAAAAAGCCAACTATTATTTTACACTTTGTCTTGTTTTATTTACAACTATCTTTTCATTTATGAATATGTTTCAGATTGTCAAAGTCTCAACAAATGTTATTCAGATTGTTCTTAATAACTTATTACCTTCTTTGCTCCCTTTTATGATTCTTATATCATTATGTCTTTCACTAGGCTTATTTAATCTTTTTAGTTATTTCATACAATTCATATTTTCTCCACTATTTCATTTAACACCACATATGTCATCTTTATATTTTGTATCATTTTTCTGTGGTTATCCAACCAATGCAAAAATTATAAAAGAATCCTATCAATTTGGTTATATTAATATTCATCAATTACAACATCTTCTATCTATTGCCTCTTTTTCATCATTAAGTTTTATCTTTGTCTCATTACATCTTCCTATCAAAATATCTCTCATGATCTATATAAGTCATATTATTCCAAGTATTATAAAGGCTATTCTCCATAAAGAAACATTTCAATTTTTAACATTTAAAGATACGATTTATGAATTAAAGAATCCTCATATGTCATTTGTGGAAGCAATAAAACAAAGTATTACAACATCTTTAACAGCATTCATCTTTATTCTTGGTTATATGCTTGTTTTTCAATTTGTTGGTTATAGTTTACAAACAGTTATCCACAATGATTTTCTATTAAGTATTATTCAAGGTATCCTTGAATTTAGTTCGGGTTCTATTCAATTATTACAATATCATCATTTCCTCGTTTATCCTATTGTCAGTTTATATTTATCATTTTCTGGTTTATCTGTCTTAATGCAAGTAGATAATATTTTGGAAGGCATCCCTTATTCTTTTCCTACTTATTTTAAAGATCGTGTTATCCATGGTATTTGTTCCTTTTTATTATGTTGTTTACTCCAATATATTTTCTTTATTTAAGTTGCTACAATATTTGACATTATAGAAATATATGATAAAATAATAGTAACCATTATTAATAAGGAGGAGACTTATGGCCGAGACAAAATTAAGATACTCTAAACAAAGAGAAACCATCTATGATGTCTTGAAAGAAGATAGTACGCATCCTAATGTCGATCGCATCTATATGAATGTACGTAAAATCATTCCAGATATAAGCTTAGGGACAGTTTATAGGAATTTGAATTTACTTGCTGACCAAAAAAGAATTTTACGTTTAGATGTCGGTGATGGTGTTATACACTTCGATGCAAGAGTTGAACCACATTATCATTTGGTTTGTGATGAATGTGGAAGCATTCAAGATTTATTTTTAGATGAATCTCTAATTTCCCCTCTTATCGATAAGGTTCAAGATATCTGCGACGACCAGATTCATTCTGCGGAGATATTATTCCATGGAACTTGTCGCCACTGCTTAAAAAAGAAACATTAGAAAGGAGGGCATATCAAATGCCTACATTAAAAGGATCAAAAACTGCTAACAATTTATTACACGCTTTCGCTGGAGAATCTCAAGCAAGAAATCGCTACACTTATTATTCATCAATTGCTAAAAAAGAAGGATATGTGCAAATTGCTAATATCTTTGAAGAAACTGCTAACCAAGAAAAAGAACATGCAAAAAGATTAATGAAATTATTAAATGCTGAACTTAAAGGTGAAGCATTACATGTTGAAGGAGATTTCCCAATCATGTTAGGAACAACTGCAGAATGCTTAAAAGCTGCTGCTGCAGGTGAAAACGAAGAATGGACTGATATGTATCCAGAATTCGCTAAAATTGCTGACGAAGAAGGATTCCCAGCAATCGCTGAAGTATGCAGAAGTATCGCTATTGCTGAAAAAATGCATGAAGCAAGATATTTAAAATTATTAGAAAACTTAGAAAATGGTACTGTATTTGAAAAATCTGAAACAGTTACTTGGAAATGTAATAACTGTGGATTTATTTTTGAAGGAACAAAAGCTCCTGAAAGATGTCCAGCGTGTGATCATCCACAAGCTCATTTTGAAGCTTATACATTCTTCAAAGGTTAATATAAAACATTGCCCTCAAATAATTCTGAGGGCTTTTTTATATCATTTTATTAATGAATAATCAATCATCATTTCCTCACTTTTAAGTCTACTGAATTATCTAAGTTCATTAATGGCAGTGATGCAGATTTTGCATCAAAAAACATTTCAACAGTATTCGGGACAGGACTTATATCATTATCCAGTCATTATGAAATTTAAAAAATGAGCGAAGAATGATTGTATTATTCAATGTAGAGATGGTATACCACATACTTATAGTATTATTATTGGTGCTATGATGAATGATCAGATTTATAACTATATTTCTGATTATATTAATGAAATAATTACTTATAAATAATCTTTGTTATTAGTACAATTCAAATATTCCTCACATCGTATTAGTTTTAATAGCCAAGAAAATTATAACGCCTTATATATATTTCGTGTGAGGACGTTGCATATGATAAGAAGAGAAACATAAAAAAACATATGAACTTGCTGATATTTATCATAGTGATCATATCACTAATGTGAGTGATAAAATAGATAATTATAATTCAAGTTTTTACTATGATACACCACAAAACATATTATTAGTTTTTCTAGAAAATAAAATAGATGATTAAAACGGAGTCAATGATTCTACTCCGTTTTTAAATTCTTTTCATTCATTTATTTTCATGATCATCCAATGGATTTGCAAGACTTTGAATTAATTTATTCAGTTTAATGATATTATGAACACACATACTTAATAAGAAAACCATGATAAGTATATAAACAATCCATATCATTTTAAAAACAATATCTTCATTAAGAAAATGATTGATTGCTGTTATGAATATTGGTAAAAATAAGACAAACGGTATCAATACCAACATCTGTTTCCACATAACTTTCTTAATCATATCAATCTTAGAATCATTATCACTAAATATTTCCTGATCACTCTCATTCAGTGATAATTTTTTCTTTCTAAAATAATACCATGTCTGATATTTCATCAAATATTCCCATCCACAATCCTGAAATATCTGCAAATATGCTTCCTCATCTTTTTCTTCCTCATTGTAATCCAAACGATAAATATAATCTTCATGTTCACATTTTTCAAAAGTATATTTCCTAGGGGCTTCAAATTTTATAAATTTCCAGCCTTGTTTATGCTGTTCCTCTAAAAATCTTTGTTCTTCTAAGAAATCAGCCAATCCAAAAAATCTCTTCATTACTTTTGTTTCCATCACTTACTCACCCCCTGACTATTTTTATATAATCTTTCAATGCGTTTAATTTCAATATCTAAAATCTTTTTTCCTAAATCAGTAATAATATAACTTTTTCTTTTCCCTTCTTCTTTTGTAAACTGAATTAGTCCATCTTTTTCCATTTTAGATAAACTCCCATACATTGTCCCCGCTCCAATTTGAATGTCTCCATTTGTCATTGAACTTACTTTTTGAATAATGTTATAACCATGCATTTCAGTCTGTAAACAAAACAAGATATAAAAACCAGTTTCTGTCATGGGAATATAAACACGCTTAATTTTATCTTCCACGCTTATCTTCCTTTCTTTTTACTCGCATATGCTATAACAATTGCGACTGCTAAGCCCATTACAATCCAAGGTAATGCTGCTAATACAAAATCATAAATCATAGGCTCTCCTCCTATATATCGTACCTCGATATATCACACCGATATTATATCGTGGTGTGATATAATTGTCAACATAAAAAGTTGATTAACTATCAACTTCTTAATAACTCCATTTCTTTTTACCAATTCCATAAATAATTAAAGCCAAAACAATTGCTGCAATCATATCGACAAAGGCATGTTGTTTAATTAAAACTGTTGATGCACAAATAAAGAATGTTAATACAATAATGAAAATACAAAGCATATGATGTTCCTTCATCTTTTGACTTTTCATTAATGAAATACTCATCATAAGACTATTATAAACATGAATACTTGGACAGACATTAGTTGGTGAATCTATTGAATATATGAAACCAACTAAAATTTGAAAGACATTTTCATTATTGAGTTCTACTCTTAGATCTTGGCCATTAGGAAAAATCAAATAAATAAGCAAAGAAATCATCATTCCAGTAAAAAGATAAAAGGCTGTTCTTTGAAAACCCTCCTGATCAATAAATATAAAATAGACAAAACCAAAAGCAATAAATGCAAACCATAGTAAATAAGGGATTACAAAATATTCATTAAATGGAATATACTGATCTATCAATGAACTTGTCATGATTGTTCTTGTAGACATACGTTTTTCTAACAATAGAAATCCAATCATATAAATCAAAAGAAAAATCAAAAGATATTTTATGTTTTTATATTTCTTTAAAAATGCTTTCATGATTTATCCCTCCATGATAAAATATATAATACAATGATGTTTAAATAATGTGAATTCTGTATGAATGGAGCTTAATGATATGAAAAATATTATTTTTGATATAGGAAATGTTATTCTAGATTTTCAGCCCGAAGAATATCTTCTTCAGTATTTTGATAAAAATGTTATGGGCGATTTAATGACAATTGTTTTTTCTAGTGATGAGTGGGTTAACTTAGATATTGGAACATGTACTTTATCAGAAGCTATCAATTCATTAACATTAGCACATCCTCACTATCATGATGAACTTATCTTCTTTTTAACCCATTGGACATATATGATGGTTCCTATTCCAGAAACAATACAATTACTTTATGAACTTAAAAATAAGGGTTATCTATTATATATCTTATCTAATTTTTCAACTGATGGGATAGATACTTTATTCAAAAGATATGATTTTTTTGAACTATTTGATGGTGCTGTTATTTCCTCAAAAGAAAAATTAGTTAAACCAGAAGAAAAAATCTATCAAGTTTTACTTGATAGATATTCATTAAATCCTTCAGAATCTGTCTTTATTGATGATCTTTTGGCTAATGTTAATACAGCAAAAAGACTAGGTATGTATGGTATTTATTTACCTTATCAAACTGACTTAAGAAATGAACTTATCAAAATGAATATACTATAGAAATGGAGAAATGTATGAAAAATATTATCTTTGATATTGGAAATGTATTATTAAGATTTCAGCCACGTGATTATTTAAAACAGTTTTATGATCAAGAAACAGTCAATGAACTTATGGGAAGATTATTTGCGAGTGATGAATGGATTGAGTTAGATAGAGGAACTATGATGATTCATGATGTTATTGAAATTCTTACAAAAAGACATCCTCAATATAGTGAAGAAATAACATTTGTCTTAAATCATTGGACTGATATGATGACTCCTATTGTTGAGAATGTTAAAATTGCATATCAGTTAAAAGAAAAAGGATATTCATTATATTTATTATCTAATTTTCACTTAGAAGCTATAGAAACTATGTTTCATAAATATGATTTCTTTAAAATATTTGATGGAAAAATCATATCTGCTCATGTTCACTGTATAAAACCAGATCATCAGATTTATCAGTTATTAATTGACAAATATGCACTCGCTCCAAAAGAATCTGTTTTTATAGATGATTCTTTTATGAATGCAAATACTGCTGATGAATTAGGGATAACGGGTATTTACTTACCTTATGAAGAAAGTCTAGAAGAAAAATTAAAAGCATTACATATTTTATAATACAAAGGAGACTGAAATTCAGTCTCCTCTTATATTTCATCAGGTTTTTGTCCATTATGAGCTAACCATTGGCACTCTAACATTTGCATATGTCTAAATATTGCTTGAAATGAAGAATCTTCTGGAGAACAAGCATAGATACCAAATTGAATCTTTCCTTTACCTTTGTGCATATGACAAATTCTCATTTGCTGAAAATTCACACCATCCATTGAACACTCTATACAATAATCATCTTCTCGTCTACTTAACCGATACCACATGGATTTTATCGAAGCATCAATCTCTGTTGTTGCCCAATCTGAATACCCATTATTTGTCACAACACTGCCTAAATGCTGAAAGTTTTCATTTTCATATTCTATAGATGCTTTTAACCAATTCTCACTATCTAAATACATGACAATGCCACATTGATCAAAACGATGATGGCTATCATGAAAATCTGTTTTCACAACAAAACTAAAATATTGCTGATCTGTTTCCATTTGTAATACAGGGGCATTATCATTTTGAAAATGATAATACGTCCTTTGCCATAAATCTGTATGAGGCGTCGTTACAATTTCAACTCTATCATCTGTTATATGATAAGATTGAGGTTGTCTTGTCCACTTAAAATCACTCATATTCATATTATTTACTCCTTTGAAATAATTGAATCATCTGCTGTAATAGAACGAATCACATGACAAGGATTTCCTACTGCAATCACATTTTCTGGTATATCTTTCGTGACCGTACTTCTAGCTCCAATCACACTACCTCTTCCAATTGTCACACCAGGTAGGATTGTCACATCTCCACCAATCCAAACACCATCCCCTATTGTAATAGGTAAAGCAATTTCAAGACCAGCATTTCTCTCATCAGCAACCAAAGCATGATTAGCTGTATAAGCACCAAAGTTTGGTCCTATAAAACAATTCTTACCAATAGTAATCGTTGCACAATCCATTAAATATGCATTACGATTAATAAATGTATGATCTCCTATATAAGAATTATAACCATAATCAGTATAAAATGGTGTTAATAAAGTTATATCACTTCCTATATGAGGTATTAATTGTTTCAATATTTCTGATTTTCTCTTCACATCTTTAGGATTTGTCTGATTCAATAGAAAACATAATTCCTCTACATCTAATCTTTCACTTAATAATTGTTTGTCATTATTAGCATCATACCAAAGTCCCTGTTCCATCTTTTCACGTTCTGTCATTCATTTTCTTCCTTTCATATTAAGAGATATTTATTAATGGCCTCTACAACGCCATCATGTTCACAATCATTCACAATAATATCAGCAATATTCTTTACATTTTCATTCGCATTTCCCATTGCAATAGCTAATCCAACAGTATCTAACATTTCTAAATCATTATCTGAATCACCCACTGCAATACATTGGTCAGTTGATATATTTAAATAATCACAAAGATGCTCTATTCCTAATCCTTTATTAACACCTTTTGGTGTTAATTCTAAAGAAGATATTTCTACACAAGCTTTAACAATAGCTAAATCTTTTAAAGATTGTAAAGATTTTTCTCTTTCTTCTGTAGAACGATGATAGAAATTAACTTTTTCAACATGATTCATATGTTTCTGAAAGAATAATTCAACATTCATTATAGGCTCTACACACTCCAAAAACATATTCTGATATTTTCCCATCTGATATTCATCCATTCTCTGTCTTTGTCCATCAGGTGAATATGAATACCCATTTGTAAATATATGTAACATAATATCTTGTTTTTGTAATGTGTTATATATTTTTAAAATGTCATCTTTTGAAAAAGTTTTTTGATAAATCATTTGATGTTCATATAAATCATAAACACAAGCACCACTCTCTAAAATCATATATCTTACCATTGTTAAATCATCCAAATAATGTTTCATTTCACTGAGTGATCTTCCAGTAGAAATCACAACATACTTATCTGCATCTTTCGCTTTTTTCATAGCATCTAGATTACTCTTCGTTATTTTCAATTCATGATTTAAAAGTGTTCCATCCATATCCAAAGCAATCAATTGATAATTCATATCTCTCCTCCTTGCTTTCCCATTGTAAAACAAAACTTTATGAAATACCAATATTTTCGTAAATAGAAAAAACATATCTAATGATATGCTTTGACTCTTTCTCGTAGTCTATGTGTAACAATTTTAAGGGAGGATGTTTGGACAAGGACCACAGATATTAATATGAATAAACCACCTATAATAACATTCATCTTAATATATTCATTAAGAATGATTGCTGAGAAAATCACAGCAAATAAACTCTCAGTTGATAAAATCACTGAACAACTGCTTGCGCTTGCTACTTGTTGTGCTCGTGTTTGTAAGAAAAAACATAGAAATGTTGCAAATACAACAATATAAATACATGATAAAATAGATTCACCAGAAATCTGAGTAGGAACATGAGAAAATAATAAAACACAAGGGATAGATAAAACTGCACATGTTCCTAATTGGACTGCATTAATAATCCGACTATCTTCTAAAACACAAGTATATTGTAAAGAGACAAGATGAGCAGCAAAGAATACTGCACATCCTAAAGCAAGTAAATCGCCTATTTGGAATGTCATTTGTGACGAAGTCAAAATAGAAACACCAAATAAACAAAGACATGAACTTAATATTTGTCTTTTAGATGGTTTCTTCTTAAATACAAAATAACAAAAGTAAGGGACCATGACAACACCAGATGCTGAAAGGAACGCATTATTACTGACACTTGTCAATGTCTGTGCATATGTCTGTAAGCCATATGCAATAAATAGTAATATACCATTAAAGATTCCCTTTTTGACAACACGACTATCTATTTGTTTTATCTTCTTTATAATTAATGCCCAAGCAAGTAATGCCGATCCCATAAAACGAATAAATAAAATATCAAAACAAGAAAATGAAACCAAAGCTCTTTCCACTGCAATAAAACCTAAACCCCATATAACTGCGACAATACCACAATAGAGATGTGCTCTTTTTTCACTCATCATAATCCCCCTCTCTACCATTTATTTTTTGAGTTCAATCGCTTCTTTTCCACTCATATGTTCAATATCAATAACCACAATCATTGTTTGATTAAACAATTTATCAATTTCTGCTTTTCTTCCTAATTCATCATAAGGAGAATATTTTTCAGCAAATATTTCAAATGCATTTCTTTTTTCAATAGTATCTTCTAATATTTTTGCCTTACCAAAAACAATCACACTTCTAAAATATGTTGTATATTCTTCTTCTACAATCTGGTCTTGATCAATCACACAAAAAGATACTTTTGAATGATCTTTTATTGCATCTAACTTATGCCCTGACTTAGCCATATGAAAGATAATTCTTGAACTATCATGGACATAACTTAAAGGAACAGTATATGGATAATCATTATCTCCTAGAACTGCCAATACACCTGCTGTTCCTCTTGCTAAAATATCAGTGCATTCTTTTATTGATAGAATTTGACGATGACGTCGCATTTCTCTAAACATATTTTTCACTTCCTTTAAATAGAATGAATCTGGCAATAAGCATTGCCAGATAAGTTACTATTAATATTTATATTTCCACATATATTTTCTTTTGCTTAATGGATGATTTCTCATATCAGCTAATAATTCATTAAATACACCAAGCATTGCTGTATGGAAGTCATAATCGAAGTATTCACTAACTTCACCTAAGTCATTCATACCATATTTTTCACCATCAATAACTGTGAAATGATGATTGTATTGACTTAAGAAAGAAATAGCTCTTTCATCTAATGGTTTTGTTTTACCAGTTGATTTTAATAATAAGAATGCTGTATCTGGATCAGTAATTTCAAATGGACCATGGAAGAATTCACCAGTGTGGATAACAGCTGAGTTAATCCATTGCATTTCCATTAAGATACAAATCTGTTGTTGTTGCGCTGCTGACCATGCAGTTCCTGAACCCATTGTATAAATAATATTATCATCTTTATAGTTGATTGAGAATTGAATTGCTTCTGGAATAATTGCTTTTTCAGCAGCTGGAACTAAATTATTCATTTTTTTCATAGCATCCAACATCATTTCATATTTTCCAGTTCCTTCAACTTGATGTAATGTTTCTACAGCAATACGTAAGATATATCCAGTTTTGCTTTCTTCATAAACTGCCTCAGATAAATCTTTAAATAAGACAACATAATCAGAAACGTCAGTAATACCATTATCCCCTTCTTCATGAGTCATTCCAATAACAGTTGCTCCTAATTTCTTAGCAACACGCCCTGCTTCAACAGTTTCAGCTGTATTTCCACCACGAGACGAAATCACAACGATTGAATTTTCCCCTACACATGATGGTGTATCATGTACAAATTCATTTGATGAAGTATAACTTGTTGTTACATTTTTTGCCTCTCTTGAAACATAGTAATAAGGTGCATAGAAACAAGCTAATGATCCTCCAACTCCTGTAAAACTAATGTTTTTGATTTCTTTCTTTGAAGTAATTTCTTCAATCATTTTTTTAACATCGAACATTTTTTCTTCCTCCTCTTTTATCTTTTCTAACGTTCAATAATATATGGAAAACTTATTGCTAAGATATTCCTAAATTGCTAAGATACCAAAGTAATTCAATATGATACCTACAATAAAACATGAGATAATAACAACCATTGGTTTAACACCTTTTTTCACTAAGAAATACATAACTCCAGTTAATGCTAATGGAATTAATTTAGGCATAATACCATCTAAGATGACTTGTAATTGTAATGCTTCTCCATAAGCTAATGGTGTTGTAATATTAACCAAACTTGCAACCATACCACCAATAACCATCAAACCAGCAACGCTACAACCATACATAATCTTATCCATCAAATTACTCTTAGAAATTTGTTCTAAGTATTTTTGACCATTTAAATATCCAAGTTTAGCTCCAAACCAAGTGATTGGGAAGCTGACACCAAATGAAATTAACATAGCTAAGATAGGACCTAAGATTGATCCTTGCTGTGCTAATGAAATACCAATACTCATAGCAATAACTCTAACAGTTCCTTGGAACAGTGAATCACCAATACCTGATAATGGACCCATTAATGCAACTTTCACTGAATTAATCATCTTTGGATCAAATGTTTCTGGATTATCAGCATATTCTTCTTCCATTGCTGCTGTTAAACCTAATACAAATGCTCCAAACTGAGGTGTAATATTAAAGAACTCTAAAGATCTGCGATAAGCTTCTTTTTTCTTTTCATCTTCCTCTGGATCTGGATACAAACGATCTATTGTTTTAGATATCCCCCACATGAAAGCTGTATTCATTTGTCTTTCATAATTCCAAAGCGCCTGCATACACCAACCACCCCAGAAAAATTCTTTAACCTTTTTATTGAGTGGATAATTTCTTTGAATTTCTAATCCTTTTTTTGACATAGCTTCTCCCCTCCTAATCATCCAATTCGTCATCTAGTTCATCTAATTCATCAATATCTGCACCAGCTGCCTGTAATGAAGAAGAACTATTTCCAAATTTGATTTGATATAATAAGACTGTGACTACAATTGAAATGACTGCGATAGCTGTTAAACCTAATCCTGAATATGCTGCAATTACAAATCCTAAGAAGAAGAATACTGCATTCTTTTTATTAATCATTGTAGATAACAACATTGCAAACCCAAAGAATGAAATTAAGTTAGCACCTAAAGAAACACCACTCATGATAAATTCAGGAACTGCATTTACAATTGTGTTAATTAAATCATTTCCAAAGTAAACTGCAAAGAATACTGGGATAAATTTAAATACTGAATATACAAGTGGTCCAAATAAGATATGAACACGTCTTGCCATTGCATATTGACTCTTTTCAACATATCCATCACACATATGGCATAATTGAATACGAATAATATCAGCAACTGTTGTTAATAACTGATCTAATAATGTCATTGGTACAGCAATTGTTAGAGCTGTTTCAATTGATGCACCTGATGTAATAACAAGAGCACATCCTGTGATCGCTCCAATGTTCATATCAACACCTGAAGCTCCAATACTCATCATACCTAAAGTGATCATTTCCATTTGGGCTCCAACTAATAGTCCTGTTTCAACATTCCCCATAATAAGCCCGACGATTGTACAAGTAATCAATGGTCTTTCAAAATTCAAACGTCCTAACATACGTGAATCCAAAACCATGAAGACTGCAACCAATCCAATTAAAATCGATTGAAATAACATAATACTTTTCCCTCCTGTTTTAGTTTAATTTCAATTCCTCTCTCTTTGATGTTGGTAACTGCTGCATGAAAATCTTTACACCAGCATCCAAAATCTTTTTTGTATCCGCAATTTCTTCATCATTCAAATAAATAACTGATGAGAATTGTTGAGACCCTTCTTTTTTCGCAATACCACCATAATTAACTTCCTTAAACTTTGGATATTGCTCTATAAATCTTGCTGCATCATGTGTACAACCAAAGACAATAAAGATTGTATCTTTCAATGTTTCAACTTTTTCCATCTTTGATAAAGCTTTCTCAACTGTGAAGATATTTAATTTTACTCCAGCAGGTTTTGACATATTTAAAGCCATCTTTTGAAATTCATCATTAGCTGCTTTATCATCAATAACAATAATTCTTGTTGCTCCTAAAAACTGTGTCCAAGAAAATGCGACCTGACCATGAACTAATCGATGATCAATTCTAACTGCTTTAATCATTAAAGTTCTCCTCCTTATAAACTATCATCTAAATCATCTTCATAATGATTCACTAAACTATTCACATATTTAACAGAGACCATTTCATCACTGACTTTTGCATTGAGTATTTCCGTATTGATTTCCCCTGGTGTTAATACCAAATCAACTAAGAAAGCTAAATTTGTATTTGTAACAAGATAGAATGGGTATTGTGATAAGTGTTTTACAAATTCATTATTAACACTTCCACCCATCATATCTGTGCAGACAATGACATCAGTTGTATCAAAATCAACACTTGTCATTATTTTTTCAATTTCATCTGCTAAGTTAAAATCTGGTGTAAGATATCCACAAATTGTTTCAATCCTACTTGTATCTCCAACGATAATATTCAATGCACTCACAAACCCTCTAGCAAGTTCTCCATGTGTTGCAATAATAATCTTTTTATCTTTTTCCATTTTTCATTCCCCTATTTCCCATTTAATTTAGAGACCAACTCTCCATCTTCAAATTTCTCTTCATCTGCTGCAATAAACTCATACAGATATGCAATTTCACTTGTTGGTATTGTAATATTGTATCTTTTTGATAATGTCTGAAAAGATTCATAAACTGATTGTATAAACTCTTTGTTTTCTCTTTCAAATCCTTCCAGATCCACAAATTCTGTAATAGCCGTCTTTGTTACAAGTCTTTCAATTAAACAGCAAACATGAATATAAATACCAATTAATGTTTTTCCACCAAAACTTTTATTCAGACGCTGCTGTAAATCTTCAATCGCTAACGTGACATTATCTAATAAAACTTTTGGATTAAGAATTGTTAAATATCCTACTACATTTTGTAAAGTAAACTTCTTGCGTAAATTATCTAGCAAATGATCTAATTGTTCAGGCTGTAAATATTTTGACAAACGTGATGTCATCACATCAATATTATTTCCTGATATGATATCTTCTAGCGCAATGAACACTTGACCTTCAATATGTGGATTCGCTGTTCCAGTAATAAACAAAACATTATTGTTTTGAAAAATTTCATGATTTTGTCCATTCGCAATTAATTGTGTATAATCACAAACTTCTAAATCAATTGGTGTTTGTGTAGAAAAACTATTTTCAAATAACTCACGCATTCTTTGTGCCATATGAATTCCACTTTCACTTGTAAATAATATTGTGTCATTCTTTTGACGTTCAATAATTGTATAAGCTGCTTTTGATTCAGCACTGACCTTTTCTAATGTCGTTTGAATATCACGATCATTTAAGATACAGTTTCCAACATTTAGTGCAAGCCTTGTTGACACATTGTTAATCACGCCAACACTACAATTAATAGCAGTACTTAAGCTATTTCCTAATTGTTCAAGAGATCCCATATCAACCATAACGATGACATCCGCATTATGATTCATACGATTTAATCGTCCTACTAATACTTCTTTAATTTCATCAACTGTCACATCTAATGGCATATCCACAGCATCAAACACATAATTTTCTAATAAACTGTTCACTGCTTCTGCAATCGAAGTTGCTGTTGAATAACCATGACAAACAATCATTCCAAAAATATTTCGTCTTGAGACTTGAGCATTGTAATGATGTAAATAGATAATCATAATAATAGAGAGAATATCTATCATCTTCATTTCTAAATTTGTATTAATCAGATGT
>NZ_HG005295.1:49931-96565 GCF_000455285.1 Candidatus Stoquefichus massiliensis AP9
CCATTGTTAATCACGCCAACACTACAATTAATAGCAGTACTTAAGCTATTTCCTAATTGTTCAAGAGATCCCATATCAACCATAACGATGACATCCGCATTATGATTCATACGATTTAATCGTCCTACTAATACTTCTTTAATTTCATCAACTGTCACATCTAATGGCATATCCACAGCATCAAACACATAATTTTCTAATAAACTGTTCACTGCTTCTGCAATCGAAGTTGCTGTTGAATAACCATGACAAACAATCATTCCAAAAATATTTCGTCTTGAGACTTGAGCATTGTAATGATGTAAATAGATAATCATAATAATAGAGAGAATATCTATCATCTTCATTTCTAAATTTGTATTAATCAGATGTGTAATATCATCAACAATAATAGCTTCATACATCAATTCTGTTTTCATCTGACTTAAGACTTCATCTATCATCGAATGATGTTCAGAATGCCAATTTTGTATAGAAGAACTATAAAGTTCATTAATATAAATTAGTTTTGCAAGTGTACAACAGAATCCACTTGGTAGATTGATATACCTTTTCTTTAAAACAACATCTAAAATATTTGATAAAGAAATTTCAGTTCCTTTAATTCTTTCTGGTGGAATTCTTTGTTTATAAGATAGATAATCACTTAATAAATCAAAATTATGTTTACTATCTTGTAGTGCTAAGAGAAAGTCTTTTGTATGATAAAGCGGTTTGATAATACGATCAAAGTAATCTAGTATATAATCAATTTCTTGGCTTTTTTTGTAAGTTGTTGTATCGATGTAAATGATTGCTTCATCTGTGGCTATTGGCATTGTACGTAAGATCTGTTCTGGTAAATCATAAGTATGAATAATAACTTCTTTTTTACCTGCACTCTTTCTTAATGCTGTGGCACACATGATTTGAATTGTTGACTGCATTCCTAACATATTGTTTTCATAATCACCATTGACTAATGCTCTTAAAACAGCACTTGAAATTTTAATGATTTTATTCATCTTTAATCCTTCATTTTGAATAAAATGAATAATGAGTTCTTCTTTTTCTTCTTTGCTCTTATATTGAAGTTTAGGAATATCTAAGATAAGAGGTATGTTTTTAAGAAGTCTTTCACTCATATAAAGATGAGGATGAATATCACTTAAAATCATATAACGAATATTTTTATTCTTATACTTGCCTTTATGAACTGTAGTATTCTTATCTGTATCCATCAATTGACATAAATATTCTTGAAATTCATAAGACATATGTTGTGCTCCACATATGAGGAATACCAGATAATCATGACTATCAACAATCCCTAACTGATTATTTTGACCAAAAACCTTTACCAATAATTCATGACTATTCGTTGCTGAAAATTCTAATTTCACTAATTTTGTATTTTCATGAATTGTTCCTTTTCTTGCAGCATTTTCAAAAATTGTTGTACATAATGTTCTTTTGCCAGTTCCTTTCTCTCCACATAAGATGACTGGTAACCCAGCTGGTGGATATTCAAAACTTTCACGTAACTGTTTAATGACACCTGCTAACGATTTATCAGAACCAATGATTTTTGAATAATCACCTTCGCCATAAGAATGATTAGAAACATATTGTTTTACTTCCTCTAAATCATAGAAGTCATCATCTTGAAAAGTTGTTTTATAGAGTTCTTCCATTTTTTTACGATGTAAGAAATAGACCGGTCTAGAATTAATTTTCATAACAACTTTTTCTTTAACGAGTTCATTGAGATACTGGCTTGCAAGGCTTCTACTAATATGCATTTCATCACTAATTGAACTTGCTGTAAATGCATTAACTTGAGTAAAGTCAAAGTTTTCTGTCAGATCACTCATATAATTTAATATCAAATCTTTTGTACTATTTGCCATTTGTATCCTTCCTTTCATGAGTTTTCTGATTCATCCCTGCCTCACAACACCACTATATCGTATTATGACATCTTATAACATTAGTGTTGAAAGATTTGACACACATTTATTATTTTTTATCTTTTTCATACTTTTTCAACACTGTTCAACACTTCTCAACACTTATTTTCATTTGTTGCAAGATAGAGACGAATCTCCTTTTATTTTACAACATCTGACAACGGTTTCGGACTTTTTTCTTATTTCGTAATAAGTGTTGTTAAATTCACTGCCCATTCCCCTTTTTGATAACGTTTTAAGCCAAAATAGACACGAATAATCTGTTCTAACTGACAAATTAAGAAAACAAAAGCGATACTTTGAAGATGTAAAAAATGAACACTTATAAAAGCTAAAGGTATACCAATTCCCCACATGAGTCCACTATCTAATAATGTTAGCATTTTAGAATCTCCACCAGCACGAAGTGATGAAAACACAATCACAATAAAGAATCTTAAGGCAATTCTTAAAGCAAAAACTTTAACAATTAAGATAGCTTCTTTAATGACTTCAAAACTATTTAAGTGGAAAATTGAGACAAAAAATTCTGAGCATATAAATATCAATCCCATGACAGCAATAGATAAACAAATGGCCATACCAATAAAATAGTTTCCCTCTCGCTTTGCTTTTTCAATATCTCCTGATCCTAATGTTATACCAATAACTGCAGCAACTGCATTTGAGAAACCATTTGCAAATGCATAGAATATATCTGATATTTTTGCACCAACATAGTAAGCATCCATTGAAGCAGTTCCTAATGTTCCAAATGCCTTAATGAATAATGTAGAACCAAATCCAAAAAATAATTCATTTATAATGATTGGTCTTGTTTTACGCATAATAGGTTTTATGAAACGATAATCTAGAGAAAACATTTCCTGAAACGACCCAATAAATGGTTGCTTTGTACGATAAGCATATAGAAAATGACAAATTACACCACTCATATGTGCCATACAAGTTCCAAGTGCGGCTCCCTGTATTCCTAATTTAGGAAAACCATACATACCAAAGATCAATATATAGTTACAGACAATATTAATAATCATTGTCATCAACCCAATTATTAAAGGAATACGTGGTTTATTAATATTTCGATAGATAATATTAAAGGCGAATTCTAATGCTAAAAAAACATATGAAAACATTGCTATTCTAAGATAAAGCAAGCCATTATTAATAACAGATATGTCCTGAATATAGAAACATAATATCTGTCTGCCAAATAATGCTGCTAAAACAAGCCAAACTCCCCCTGAAATGACTGCCAAAATCATACTTAACCCAAATGATTTCTTTAGATTTAATATATCTTTAGCCCCAAAGAACTGGACTGAAAAGATACCTACACCTGCTGCACAAGCCCATGAGACAGCTGTACATAATGTTTCTATTTGAACTGCTGTTCCTACAGCTGTCACTTGTCCTATCCAGGAAACCATTAAAGAATCAATAATCCCCATACAACTTGTTATAAGTTGCTGCAACCCTAATGGTATTGCAATTAAACTAACATATTTATAAAACCCAATAGACCCAATATAACTTCTTATTCTCTCCATTTTCCCTAACCCCCTTTTTGTTAATTCTCATTATAATTTTTTCAAATGAAAACAAAAAAAGTGTTTAAAGACTCAACACTCTTTTGAGAATTCAAACACTTGATTTTCTATTTTTTGACTTATCTGACAAACGAATACTTTTCTCCAACAATATATTGCAAACTATAATGAACAGGTTCACCATGCTCATCACCCATAATTCCATCCATAACAAATAATGGTGCTCCAATAGGAACCTGTAATATTTTAACCAAATCACCACTTGCTGTCGTGACAGTAATCACAGTTTTTAAAGAACGGTCACAAATAATTCCTTTTTTCTCAGCCAATAATTCATATAATGAACCTGTTAATGGTTCATTATAAAGAAATCCATACTTTTGATAAGAATAATAATTATTTTCTATCATTAATGGAATTCCATCAGCTAATCTTAATCTTTGAATATATAAGACCTGATCATTATCATCTAATTTTAATATATCTTTCATACGATCATCCATTGGATGAATCTCTCTTTTTAATACAACAGAAGAACTTTGCATTCCAGCATTTTTACATGATTCACTAAATCCTACACTATCTTCCAACGGTCTAAATAGTTTTGGAGTTGTTGCAAAGGTTCCTTTACCTTGTTTTTTAATCAAATATCCTTCATTTTCTAAATCAGCTAATGCATTTCTGACTGTAATACGACTAACATCATATTTTTTGCAGAGTTCATTTTCAGAAGGGATTTTTTCACCCTTTTGAATTTCGCCACTATCAATTAAACCTTTAATTGTATTTTTTAACTGAAGATATAAAGGCATTGAATTATTATCATCTAGTTTCATATATATACCTCTCTTATTCTTTATTATATCCTTTTTTGAAAGAAAAAGCGATAGTGAAACTATCGCTTACTCGAATAATTCTATGACATCATGTAAAGAAGAAACAATGGCAAGTGCTTGTTGTTTTTGAGTTTCCCTAGGTGCTATTAAATCAGGAATCATAATACAAGGAATGTCTGCTCTATATGCTGCTTCTACTCCAACAATTGAATCTTCTAAAACTAATGCTTTTGAATGATCAATTTGAAAGTGCTGAACAACTTTTTGATATATTTCTGGATGTGGTTTACGTTTTGTCACTTCATTACCGCAGAGAAGATAATCAAAATGATGGAGTAGATTTAATCTATCTAATCTTTCTATTGTTAAATTTCGATCAGTTGCTGTAGCAACTGCTTTTGGAATGTTTAATTCATTTAATAATTCAAGGAGTTCATAGATTCCTGGTTTGGGATCAATATGTTCATCCAATAGCTTTTTCCCATAGACTCGTGCTTCTTCTAAAATCATTTCAGGATTAAGATGTTCATTTCTTAAATCATCATAAACGATTTGCTCTACTTCTTTTCCATTTCTCCCCACACATCTTAAAAAAGTCGTATATCCTAAATCATCTATTCCGTGTTTTAGACCTACTTCCTGCCAGGCCTGCTGCCACCTCGCTTCAGTATCTAGCATCAAACCATCAACATCAAATATAACAAGTTCTGGACGCATAACGTTCCCCCTTTTCCCTACAATTTATATTAGTATTCTAATTTCCACATATATCTACGTTTTGTAAGTGGATGATTTCTCACAATTGCTAATTGTTCGGCATAAATTCTTAAAACTGCTGAAATAATCATTGGGCTATAATATTCTGCAACCCCACCTGGTACTCGTGATCCTAGACCAAAGTCTTTTGCATCAATAACTGTTGTTTTTGCATCAAATCTTTCTAAGAATGTTAATGCTCTTGAATCCATTGCACGTGTACGTCCGTCATTCATTAATAAGATAAATGGAACATCTTTGTCTGTAATTTCAAATGGACCATGGAAGAATTCACCATCATGGAATGATCCAGAGTTCATCCATTGCATTTCCATTAATAAACAAATTGAGAATGAATAAGCGACTTTGTGAGTTGCTCCTGATGACATAACATAAATCACTTCATCATCTTTATAAGCTTCAGCAAATGTCTGTGCTGCTGGCACGACACTCTTCACTGCATCATCAATGATACCATAAATAGCTTGATTTGCTTTAATCATAGCATCATATGTTTCAAATCCTTCATATTGGTTTAAAATTTCTACTGCAACCAATAAAGCTTTATTCATTTTGTCCATTTTTGCTGAGTAACTCCCCTCCCAATCATGAACAACTAAATGATGACAAGCTTTTGCTAATGGAGAATTTCCATTGTTTGTGATTGCAATTACTGCTGCTCCTTTTTCCATTGCTAATTTTGAAGCGGCAACTGTTTCTGGTGTTGTTCCCCCTAATGAACAAGTCACAACAATTGCATCTTCATTTAACCCTACAGGTGTTGCATAATTAAATTCATTTGCTGTATATAAAGCAATACGTAATGTTTTTGCATTCGCTTCTAAAAAATATTTAGCAGGATATAACTCTGCTTGTGATGCTCCACATCCAACATAATAAACTGATTTTATATTTGGTTTCCCTTTCTTAATTGTTGCAATAATGTCTTTAATTTCCATTTTCTTCTCTCCTTTTAGTTTGTTTTAATACATCTTATAACAACTCACATACATAATATAACATCTTATTACAAGTATGTCAATGATGAAAATAAAAAACTTTAAAAGATTTATTTTAATCCTTTAAAGCCTTTTCCTAGCACTTGATTCACATCACTAATAATCACAAATGCATGCTGATCTATACTTTTCACGGTATCTACAAATACTTGAACTTGACGAGGAGAAAGAACACTCATTAAAACAGCTTTTTCCTCATTAGAATAGCATCCTTTGGCATATGATAAAGTCATACCACGATATGTCTTTTCAAGAAAATGATTACGAATTTCTTCCGGATATGTTGTAATAACCTGACACATTTTGGCCTGATCACCACCAACAATAATCACGTCACTCACTTTTCCACTTACAAAAAATTCAATAATTGAATAATAAACCAATGTATAACTCTGCGTAGCAAGAGTTGCAAGAGTAATGACAACAGCACTTAAAATCATTAACATCTGCCCCGGTGTCATCCAAGTCATTTTATGTAAAATAAGTCTTGCTAAAAGTTCAGTTCCTCCTGACGACATTCTTGAACGATAACAAATCCCTACACCAATTCCTTCAATGACACCACCAAACAATGCACTTAATATAACATCATCACACAAAATAGGCATAAAACTTAAAAAGTCTGTAATCACCCCCAGTATCAAGGTTGTTATAACTGCATCAATAATAAACTCTTTTCCTTCTTTCAAAAATGCTAACATAAATAGTGGAATATTTAATATAATGATAAGTGTCCCTATAGGTACATCGATTAAATGATGAATAGCAATGGCTAAACCTCCAAACCCACCAGTAACAAAACCATGTGGCGAAATAAATCCATTAATTGCAATAGCCATCAAAAGACATCCTAAACAACACAATGTATACTTTTTTACATATTTCATAGTATCCTCCCGATCATAATATAACATTATATTACAAGTATAAATAAAATGTTTATTTTGTCAACTATGAATTATTATTATCAAATTATTTTATAGAAAAAGTGTAGCTAATTCACTACACTTTCTAAAATAACAATTCTTTTTTTCTTATATATCCAATACATTATAACACTGATCACTATCACAATAATAATAATCATCATAAAACAATGCATGAAAAATGACTCAGGTAAGATAGTAATTACAGGATCTGTTGTATAATCAAAAATCCAATAATTATTTCTAAAGACAATATTATGGAATATAACAAATGCCTTGTCAAAATCTAAAGCTACAAAAAAGCCTAATATTGCTGGAATGCCAACCGAAAAGAAAGAAGTTAATTGTAAAAAGCGATATTCTTTCTGTTTTAAATTTTGGTAAATCATAATACCAGATATGACTCCAGTCACAACAAAAGTTATTTGTATAACTTCAAAAACTCTTTTCACTTCTTCAAAATGAATACGACCAGTTGTTGACATGACAAAATTGGGCATATTTAAAGTTCCTTGATAAAAGATACTCTGATACTGTATCAAAATATCATAATTTTGTTTAATAACTTCTTTTGATAGACCTGTATTTTTAGCAATATGAAGATAATCAATATCGAAATAATATAATTGTTTAAAGAAAACTGTAACTATCACTGCCAAGCATATAATACAAATCGTCAACAATAAAGCTAAAACAATATCTTTCTTTCTATTCATAAATAAAGTCTGCACCTTTTTGAACCTCTACCTTTGATAATTTTGGATAATCTTGCTGACGTAAGACTTCATAGATTCCTATTGCCACACAATTGGATAAGTTTAAGCTTCTTGCGTTTCCATCCATTGGAATACGAACACATTCATCAAGATGATCTTTTAATATATCATGAGGGATTCCATCATGTTCATGTCCAAAAAGGATATATTGATCTTGATCAGATACATAGTTTTGATCTGTATAACATAACTTAGAATAACGTGTAAAGAAATGAAAATCACCATGATTTTTTGATAGAAAATCTTCCCAATTTTCATATATTTCCATTTCTAAATCTTTAATATAATCTAACCCTGCTCTTTTCATATGTTTGTCATCTAATGAAAATCCCATTGGTTTAATAATATGTAACTTTGAATGTGTAGCTACACATGTTCTCATAATATTTCCAGTATTCTGTGGAATAGCTGGATGGACTAAAACAATATGATTCATTCTTATTTCTCCTTTAATATTTGATATAGTTTTTTGAGTGCTTTTGCACGATGTGAATATTGATTTTTTTCTTCTAATGTTAATGATGCAGAAGTTTTATGAAGTTCAGGCACATAAAAGATAGGATCATAACCAAAGCCATTTTCTCCTTCAATACAATCATTAATTTCTCCATTGAAATATTCTTCAATGAAAATAGGTTCTTCATCAGGTATACAAAGTGCCATTGCACAAACAAATCTTGCCCCTTTTTCTTTTCCCTTTACAGCATCTATAATATACTGATTCTTAATATCATAACTTGTATCATGTCCCATAAAACGTGCTGAATAAATACCTGGTTCTCCATTTAATGCATCAACTTCCAAACCAGAATCATCAGCTAATGTTGGTAAATGTATCATATCACAAATTGTTTTCGCTTTAATATAAGCATTCTCTTGAAAAGTTTTACCTGTTTCTTCAATTTCTATTTCTTCATCAAAGACATCTTTTATAGATTTCACTTCTATTCCTATTTCATTTAACATGGCTTTTATTTCTCTAATCTTTCCTTCATTTGTAGAGGCAACAACGATTTCTTTCACTTTTTTCACTCCATTCCTAAGGCTTTTTTAACTTCTGGTATTGGCATCTTTTGTCCTGTCCAAAATTCAAAAGAGACAGCACCTTGATATAAAATCATACCTTCACCATTCATATATTCTAAACCTTTTTCTTTTGCCATAGATAATATTTTTGTTTCTAACGGGTTATAAATAATATCAGCTACTTTTAATTGAGATGATAAATAAGATTTATCAATGAGACACTGATCAGTATGAGGACTCATTCCTACATTTGTTGTTTGTATTAATAAATAAGTATCACTTAAATCTTTTTTCAATTCTTCATGATGATCTAATGCTTTTAATACAATTGAACAATTTAATTGCTGTGCCAAACTTCTTATAAAAGGTTTATCACTACGATTATAAACAATAATTTCTTTAGCTCCAGCTTTTGCTAGGGCTACAAGAATTGCACATGCTGCTCCACCTGCACCCAATATAACAATTTTCTGCCCTTGTACATGCCATCCTTTGTTTAGACATGCCATCACAAAGCCTTCACCATCACTAATATGTCCAATTAACTTACCATTTTCATTTTTAACAGTATTCACTGCCTGACATAACTGTGCTTCCTGCGTTAATTCATCTAAATACTTCATGATTTTTATTTTGTATGGCATAGATATATTAAAACCTTTTATATTCAATGTTTTTACACTTGTTATATAATCACTAAGTTGACCTTCTCCTACTTCAAAAGCTAAATAAACATCATCTATCCCTAATACCTGGAATGCAGTATTATGCATCATTGGTGAAAATGAATGTTTAATAGGATTCGCAACAATCCCATATAAACCTGTATAACCTGTAATTGTATTTTTATTCAAGTTCTTCATCTCCTTACATCTCCCTTATTATATAGCAATATACTTCAGACAGAAAGAAAAAAATTGAATCTTATTTTCATAATGTTAAAATAATTTCCTTTTTCTTTCTTTTCGCTATATAATGGATATATATACGGGAGGATATAACAATGATTAAAAAACTGATTATGAATGCTGATGATTTTGGAATGACACAAGGAAATTCTATTGGTATCTTAATGGCACACGCTCAAGGTGTTTTAACATCTACAACTTGTATGATGAATATGCCTTATGCAGAATTTGCCTTAAATGAAGCAAAAAAATTCCCTAAACTAGGTGTAGGAATTCACTTTGTATTAACTGCAGGTAGACCTCTAGTAGATGGTGCGAAATCATTTACTGATAAAGATGGGAACTTTATCCGTCCTAAAGACTATCCAGATAAACAACCCCATGCTGACCCTGAAGAACTATATGTAGAATGGAAAGCACAAATGGAGAAATTCATTGCTGTTGCAGGACATAAACCAACACATATTGATTCACATCATCATGTTCACCTTTTACCTTGGCACGTAGAAGTTGCAAAAAGGCTAGCAAAAGAATATGATTTACCAATGCGTCAAAGAGAACAAGTTTTAGATACTTATGAATATGCTCGTTGTGATGATCGTATGTATGGTGATGATGCAAACTATGACTTTGTTACAAAAGCATATAGTGTTGATGAAAATATTCTTGAATTTATGTGTCATCCTGCTTATGTTGATCAAAGATTATATGATATGACAAGTTATTGTTTACCTAGAATGAAAGAATTAGAATTAATTCTATCTCCTGAATTAAAACAATTTATAGAAGATAATCATATTGAATTAATTAATTTCTCAGACATTAAGAAAGTGGCCTAAGCCACTTTTTGTTTACCAATTTTTATGAACATCCTCTTTTGTAATAGATCGAATCACTTCACATGGATTTCCAACTGCAATCACATATGGTGGTATATCATGAGTCACAACACTCCCTGCTCCAATAATTGCTCCCTGATTAATTTTCACTCCAGGCAAAATCGTCACATTTCCGCCAATCCAAACATTATCATAGATAATAACAGGTTTTGTATACTCTAGTCCTTTAATTCTTTGCACTTCATTGTAAGGATGTGATGCAGTATAAATATTGACATGTGGTCCTAAAATGACATTATCACCAAAACTAACTCCACCCTGATCTAAAATTGTTAATCCTACATCACTATAAAAATTAAGACCAATTGTTATATTATAACCATAGCTGCAATAAAAAGGCTGTTCAATGCATAATTCCCCTTTACATTTTAGTAACTTCTTTAATATAAGATCTCGACTATCTTTATCTAAAGGATTTAATAGATTATATTCATGCAGCAATCCTTTGCAAAATTCTCTATCTTTATAAAGTTCACTGCTATAAGGCTGATATAAATGCCCTTCTAGCATTTTTTGTTTTTCACTCATAACGTCTCCTTATTTTTATAAAAATTCTCTATTTGACCTAATAAAGCATCACAATCATAAGTTGCAAATGTTGTCGGATCTATACATTCAACAACTGTAGGTTTTAACTCCTGTGACAAAGTCACAACCTTATATCTTAATTGCGGAGCAATTAAGATTAAATCATAATCTTTATAAATTTGATTCAAATGATAGGCAGCTGTTGCCTTAATGTCATAAGGTATTTTATTAAGCTGACAATATTTATTCATCTTTTCAGCAAAATAACCTGTGGTCATACCACCTGTACAACATAATAAAATAGATTTCTTTTCCTCATTTTCTTCTGTTAGTTTTTCAACCATTCGATAAAACAAATCAGTCGCAAAATGAAAATTATAAAACTGATAATGCAAATAGAATAAAAGTTCCTCCCCTTGAGTTACAGCTTCTTCTACTATCCCAATTGGCCAAACAACAAACCTAGCCACTTTATCTTTATAAAATATTTTATACGTTCTTGAATCATACTCCTCTAAAGTCAATCGAGAATCATTTAAAACTTGATAATATACCCATTTCTTAAAAATTTCTATGTTTTCAATACGATAGAAAGGATCCATATCCTCACCCCTTTTTACATCTGTCCCTTATTTTGTTTACATCTTACAGAATAACTATATCACATATTTGAAAAGAAAAGAAAGATATAAATATCCCTTCTTTAAAATCCTTTGTATTTATCTCATTATTTTTACATTAATATATTTATTATATCATCTTTTTAAATTATATTGAGATTTATTCGGAATCAGAGGCTTTTCATCCGGAATCCGCCTATTTATCATTAGTTTTTATCATATCACATATTTTTAATCTATGCGTAATTTGTAATCAAATGGTCAATTCTTGTAATCATTCGGTCATTGAACAAACTTATTATTATAACATTTTTTCATTTAATGATGAGATTTATTCGGAATCAGGGGGGTTTCATCTGGAATCCGCCTATTTATGATTAGTTTTTATCATATCACATATTTTCAATCTATGCGTAATTTGTAATCAAATGGTCAATTTTTACAACTATTCGGTTATTGAATAAATAATTTATTATATCATCTTTTTAAATTATATTGAGATTTATTCGGAATCAGGGGGTTTTCATCTGGAATCCGCTTTTTCATGATTAATTTTTTATCAATCTTACTCATCTGTTTCTTCTTCACTGATATGGTTTTCTTATGCCATGTCTTCTAGGATTTCAGTATACCTCTGGCTTCACTAATAGCACTTAGTAGTAAATAGTCGCTTGTATGATAGATGTTCTTTAAATACTTTGGATTCATCTTATGATCATAATATTCTTCTCTGTAGGCCTTATGAAGTATAGATTGATAGAGAACAATATCATGATGAACAGTCAATGCATCATCAAGAGATAAATCCTTATAATAGACACGCGTTGAAGAAATAGTGATCCTAAGCATAATAGACTCCTTTCAGTAGAATAAAGAAAGGACAAAACAAAGACACATATCACATGCATATTCATCTCATCCTCAAAAACTTCCGCACCCATATTATATCACAATCAGCAAATATATTTCATAAATATTTGACGAATCCAAAATTCTTTATAGACAAAAAAAGAAAGATATTTCTATCTTCCTTGATTATAACTTCTCACCATTACTTTCAATAACTTTTTTATACCAGTCAAATGACTTTTTCTTTCTTCTTTCTAATGTTCCATTTCCTTGGTCGTCTTTATCGACATAAATAAAACCATAACGCTTACTCATTTCACCTGTACTGGCTGCTACTAAATCTATACAACCCCAGGTTGTATAACCCATCAAATCGACACCATCTTCAATCGCATCTTTCATTGCTTTGATATGTTCTCTTAAATAATCAATACGATAATCATCACTAATTGAACCATCCTCTGCAATTTCATCTTTAGCACCCAATCCATTTTCAACAATAAACAATGGTTTTTGATAACGATCATATAAAGCATTTAAAGTAATTCTTAGTCCTAAAGGATCAATTTGCCATCCCCAATCAGATGTTTGTAAGTAAGGATTTTTAACAGACTTGACAACATTCCCATCTGTCATTCCCATTTTTGGATTTGCACTGGCACAACGTGACTGATAATAACTAAATGAAATAAAATCTACAGGATATTGTTTTAAAATTTCTAAATCACCATCATGAATATCCAAATAAATATCTTTTTCCTTAAATACTCTTTGTGAATAACTTGGATAATACCCACGCACTTGAATATCAATAAACATTAAATTTTCTCTGTCTTTATTCATGGCTAACCAAACATCATTGGGATCACAGCTATATGGATAGAATTGCCCACCTGCTAACATACATCCCACTTTATTATTTGGATTGATTTCATGTGCTATTTTTGTAGCCAAAGCACTTGCTACTAATTCATGGTGAGCAGCTTGATATTTGACTTGTTCACGATTTTCACCTGACTGAAAACTAATTCCCGCCCCTGAAAAAGGTGAATGTAATAAAATATTAATTTCATTAAATGTTAACCAATATTTGACTAATCCATCGAATCTTTCGAAACAAACTTTCGCATATTTCGTAAAACAATCAATCATTTCACGACTTTTCCATGAATCATATTTTCTAACTAAACCCATTGGGACATCAAAATGACATAATGTCACTAACGGTTCAATACCATACTTTTGACATTCTTTAAACATGTCAGTATAAAAAGCAATTCCTGCTTCATTAGGCTTTGATTCATCACCATTCGGAAAAATTCTTGCCCACGCTATAGAAGTACGAAATGTTTTAAATCCCATTTCAGCAAATAAAGCAATATCTTCTTTATAATGATGGTAGAAGTCAATCGCTTCATGACTCGGATAATTTTCACCAGTTATTTCTTCAACCGGATACATATCTCCTAATTTTACAAACATTCTTTTTTCACCATGAGGAATCATATCAACAGTCGTTAACCCTTTACCATCTTCAAGATAAGCACCTTCGGCCTGATTGGCTGCAATTGCTCCACCCCATAAAAAATCTTTAGGAAATCCCATAACTTCTCTCCTTATCTGTTAATTCTTGATGTTCCTGCTTCCATAAATGATTCAATTTCAGCAATATGAAACGTATTGGCATCGCCATGAATTGTATGTTTTAATACTGAAGCACAGCATCCAAATTCCAAACTATAATCAATATCTTTCTGATTCAATAATCCATAAAGAACCCCAGAAAGATAAGCATCTCCTCCACCTACACGATCAACAATGTCATCAATATGATAAGTTTGAGAAATATGTAAACAATTATCATATAAATAACCTGTTAAATCATTCACACTTGTTGAAAGGATATCTCTTTTTGTACATGTGATATATTGAATATTTGGATACATCTTTTTTATTTGTTGGTAATAATCTGCTAATTGTTTTTCAAAAGTCTCTTTAGAACTTGTTAATCCAAGAAAATTTTGTGCATCTAAATGTCCTGCTGATAAAATAGTCACATAAGGTAAGATTTGTTTGAAAGCTTGTCCAGCTTCATCAATTGTCCACATTTTGGCACGATAATTACTGTCATAAACGACACATTTATTATTTCCTCGGCAATATTCAAGCATTTTCAGCACAGCCTGACGAACTGTCTCATTTAATGCTACTGTTATACCAGATACAACAAAAATATCAATATCCTTAAAAAGGTCTTCCATGTCAATGTCATCCAAACAAAATGATGTCATGGCACTATACTTACGATCATAAATGACCTGACTTGTACGATTGCCACTGCCATTTTCTAAAAAGTAACTGCCAATTCTCATATCATTTCTTAAAATCTGTGTTGTATCAACATCATATTTTTTTAAGAATGAAATGACTGCATCTCCTAATGCATGATTCGATAATTTGGTTAATAATGTTGTATCAAAACCATACTGTGCTAAACTTACAGCAATATTTGTTTCACTTCCACCGATATGAACTTGGAAATCAAGTTCACTAAAGCGATGTCCTTTATGCGTTGAATATCGCAGTAAAGTTTCTCCCATACATAACACTCTCATGGTTATTTCGCCTCTCTTGTACGACTAACATACTGACTTGCTATTTCAGTGACTTCATCAAACTTTCCTTGAGCCCCCAATTTATTTAATTCGCCACCAACACCAATTGCATCAACACCAGCCTTAAACCAATCCTGAACATTGTCTAAATTGACACCACCAGTCACCATTAAAGAAACTTGTGGCAAAGGAGAGCGAATAGCCCCTATATATCCAGGTCCAAAGGCACTGCCAGGGAATAATTTAATGATTTCACTACCTGCTTCCATTGCTGTGACAATTTCTTTAATTGTCATACATCCAGGAATATACGGAATACCATAACGATTACAAAGAATAGCTGTCTCTTTATCAAACGAAGGAGAAACGATATATTTTGCACCTGCAAGAATAGCCATTCTGGCTGTTGGTGCATCTAAAACAGTCCCAGCTCCAATACACACTTCCTGATCTTCTTTATAGATTTCACAAAGCTGTTTGATAATTTCAGAAGCACTGGTATTTGTATAAGCCATTTCAATAGCTTTTAATCCACCTTTAATACAAGCTTTAGAAATTTCAATTCCTTCTGATAAACTATGACCTCTAATCACAGCAACAACACCTTGTTTTTTTAATTCCATAATTGTTTCTGATTTTTTCATGATGATATTCCTCCTGTTAATAATGTAAATAAGACAATCATATAAATAATACAGACAGCTGTTTGTATCCCTTTTTCATTTTTATTAAATTCTGAATTTTTGTTCCATATACGATACAAGGCATAGGGAGGAAACAAAATATTAAATATATAGGTAATGATTTTATATGGTGTAAATACACGAATAGCATTAGGATCAGGTTTATTTAACTTTTCACGTAATTCAACGATATGTTTTTGACGATCTGTTAAGCCATCCATTTGACCTTTCTTTTGTTTCTTTGTTGCCATTATTTCATATACCCACCTTTCATTGGTGAAACTGCATGCTCTGTATAAAGTGCCAATACACCTTTTTGATATTTAGGTGTTTTGGGTTGCCATTTTGCTTGTCTTTCTTTTAAAATTTTATCAATCAAATCCAATGGTGTTCTCTTTCCATGAATACCAACAATATTTAAAGAACGATTTTTCACGCTAATTTCAATCAAATCACCATCTTCAACCAGTGCAATTGGGCCACCACTGGCAGCTTCTGGTGATATATGTCCAATCGCTGGTCCTTTGCTTGCTCCTGAAAAACGGCCATCAGTCAATAAAGCAATAGAAGCAGATAATTCAGGATCACTAGAAATAGCTTCTGTTGTATAGAACATTTCAGGCATTCCACTTCCTTTAGGTCCTTCATAACGAATAAATACAGCTTCCCCAGGATGAATATAATGTTTTAAAATCGCATCAATAGCATCTTCTTCACAATCAAACACACGAGCTGATAAAACGACTTCATGCATTTCTCTAGGAACTGCAGAATGTTTGACAACTGCACCTTCAGGAGCTAAGTTTCCTTTTAATATGGCAATTGCACCTTCTTCATTTAAAGGTTGTGTGACAGGATAAATAATATCTTCTCCTTTCACATGAATATCTTTTAAGAAAGCGTAACATTTTTCATAATAGCCATTGCATTTTAACTCTTTTAAGTTTTCACCTAATGTTTTTCCAGTGACAGTCATAACATCAAGGTGCAAATGTTCTTTTATCACTTCCATGATGGCAGGTGTTCCTCCTGCATAATAATAATATTGAGCAGGATAGAAACCACTTGGTCTTAAATTGAGTATATATGGAATTTTACGATGAATACGATCAAAATCATCACCAGTTAATTCAATTCCTGCTTCATGTGCAATTGCTGGCAAATGCAATAATGCATTTGTTGATCCAGCAATGGCAGCATGAACCATAATCGCATTCTCAAAAGCCTCTTTTGTTAAAATATCAGAAGGTTTAATATCTTTTTCAACCAAGAATTTTATATATTTTCCTATGTTTTTCGCAACATCTTTTAATGCTTCACTTGTTGCTGGTAATAAAGATGTCCCTGGCAATGCCAAACCAAGTGCTTCAGCCATGATTTGCATTGTGGTTGCAGTCCCAATAAAACTGCAGGCTCCACAACTTGGGCAAGCATTGTGTTTATAATAATTAAACTCATCTAAAGTAATCTCACCACGCTGATATTGAGCAGAATATTTACCAATCTGTTCTAATGTTAATAAATCTGGTCCTGCATTCATGACACCACCAGGAATCATAATAGCTGGTGCATTCAATCTCGCAATTGCTTTTAAATGAGCGGGTACAGCTTTATCACAACTTGATAAAAAGACACAGCCATCAAATGGTGTCGCACAATACTGAATTTCAATCATATTGGTCATCATTTCTCTTGAACATAATGAATAATTAATCCCATCATGACCTTGAGCTTCTCCATCACAAATATCGGTTGTATAATATTTTGCACCTTTGGCATTGACTGCTTGAAGACTTTCTTCAACATACCCTACCAATTCATTAAGATGCACACTTCCTGGGTGAGAATCCCCATATGTACTTCCAATAAAAATTTGCATTTTTTCTAATTCTTCTACTTTCCAACCTGTTCCAATTCTTAACGGATCTAATTCAGGTGCTATCTTTCTTAATTCCTGGCTTTTCAATGCTCTAACCTCCTTCTTTATTTATAAACGTTCTCTTCATCCTCTATTTCAAATTCTCTTGTTTGAATCATATTTTGATAAAAGTAAGCTGATTTTTTAAGATGTCTGTTACGGTTATCTTCTAAATCTATTTCAACTAATCCATAACGATTTTTAAAAGCATTCATTGGAGAAACATTATCTGTAAATGCCCATAACATATAACCTTTACAATTAGAACCTGCTTGAATACCTCTTAATAACCAATCTAAATGCATCTTGATAAATTCAATACGATAATTATCTTGAATCATACCTGTTTCATCTTTATACTGCTTTTCATTTTCCACACCCATGCCACTTTCAGCAATAAACCATTCAAAGTTATTGTAATGATTTTTCATACGCATTGCCATATCATACATGATTTTTGGATAGATTTCCCAGCCACGATGAGGATTCATCTTCTTTCCTGGCATATTGAAATCTTCATAGTAGAAATCTGGATGGAAAGGCGCATCGGGATGAATCGCTGTTGTACGTTCCTTGACACGATTTGGATGATATAAGTTAATACCAACCCAATCCACTGTATTGTTTTGGATAATTTCTAACTCTTCTGTCGTATAATCCATTAAAATATCATGTTGATTGAGTAAATCAAAGAACCCATTTTCGTAATGTCCTAAAATGGCAGGATCCAAGAATACACGGTTATAGAATAAATCGTATTTATCAGCTGCATCTAAATCTCTAGGACTATTACCTCTAGGATAAGCTGTTTCTACATTGACAATTGTTCCAAACTTACCACCATCAATGCGATAACCACCTTCCTTATAAACTTTCATAATCATATTTGTTGCAAGAGCCTTGTTATAATTCCACTGCATCCATGCTTTACTATCCTGATAAAATGGATAACGTAAAGCATCTAAATGAATTCTTGTTTGTACAACCACAGGTTCATTAAAGGCAAACCAATACTTCACTTTATGTCCAAATCTTTGAAATGCTTTTTCAGCATATCTTACAAATAAGTCAACAACATGTTTGCTGGCAAATCCATCATACTTTTTGAATAATTCTCCAGGTATTTCATAATGTTCTAAACATACCATTGGTTCTATCCCTTGAGCAATCAATTCATCTAACATAGCAGCATAATAAGCAGCATAATCTTCATCAACAATCACATTCTCATAATCAATTAAAAATCTTGACCAATTGAGTGATGTTCGATAACAATTCATGCCAATCTCTTTCATATAACCAATATCTTCCTGATAACGATGATAATAATCCGTAGCAATTGCTGGCCCATAACCGTTGTGCCATACATCTTTATTTTCTTTATACCATAAATCTATATATGAATCTTGATGTTCTTTTTTTCCTGTCCAACCTTCAGTCTGCCAAGCACTGGCAGCAGCCCCTAAGAAAAAATCATCAGGTAACTTTACTCTTTTTTTCATCTTATTTTCCTTTCAAAGCATCAATAATCCCACCCAAGTACATAGCGCCAAGTGCACGATCATATAAACCATAACCTGGTTTCCCTTTTTCTCCCCAAATCATCCGTCCATGATCTGGTCTTATATACCCTTCAAAACCAGCTTCTATATATGCTTTCATTAATTCAACCATATCAAGTGATCCACAACTTGAATAATGAGCGCTTTCTTCAAAAGAACCATCTGCCAATAATTTCACATTTCTGACATGTGCAAAGTGAATTCTTTTCATTGCTCCATATTTTCTAATTAATTTTGGCATATCATTGAACGTAGCACACCCTAATGAGCCACTACATAATGTGAGACCATGATGAATATCATCATATAAATTGAGAAATCTATCTAGATTTTTTTCATTTGTAATAATTCTTGGTATTCCAAAAATTGACCATGGTGGATCATCTGGATGAATGGCCATATTAACATCACAAGCACTTGCAACTGGCAAAATTTCTTTAATAAAATAATGCAAATTTTCCCATAGACCTTCTTCTCCTTGAATTTTATAGGCCTCTATCAATTCACTAACCTCTTCAACAGAATAAGATGCATCCCACCCTGGTAAACTTAGTTTTGTTGGATCAAGTTGATCCACTTCTTCTTTATAATAAACCAAAGCATATGAACCATCAGCTAATTGGTGATCTATTGATGATCTTGTCCAATCAAAAACTGGCATAAAATTATAACAAATACATTTGATTCCACACTTTGCTAAATTTTGAATTGTTTCTTTATAATTATCAATATATCTTTGATAATTTCCTCTTTTTAATTTAATGTCTTCATGAACTGGAACACTCTCAATCACTTCTAATTCTAATCCAGCATTCTGTACAGTTTGTTTTAATTCTTCTATTCTCTCCATTGGCCAAACTTCACCAACAGGTATATCATAAATGGCACTAACAACTCCTGTCACATTAGGAATCTGTTTAATATTCTCCAAAGTCACTGGATCATCTTCACCATACCAACGAAATGTCATTTTCATTTTCATACCTCTTATGCATAACCAAGTTTTGCTGAAATTTTTTCAGCAACTTCTTTAACAATAAGACCCAAATCATCTAAATTGATTTGACTCTCATAAAAACCTACACAACTAATTGCAGCAATAACTTTCCCATCATGATCACGAATCGGTGCAGCTGCAGCAATTTGTTGAAGTGTATCTTCACGGTCGCTCTTTGCATAACCTAATCTTCTCACTTCTTTTAATTCATCTAAATATTTCTCAACTGATGTTATTGTATATTCTGTATAAGCAACAAACTCTGTTTTTTGAATAGTTCTTTTTAAATCTTCATCTGTTGCAAATGCTAACATGACTTTACCTAATGCTGCTGAATGAACTGAACGTCGACTGCCTATATTGGCTGTTGTAATTATTGTCTTTTCTGATTCATATTTATATAAATATGTCACCATATCGTCATCCAATATAGCCATGAAAGTTGTTGACTGCATTTTATTTGCCAAATCAATTAAGTCTTGTTTAGCAACATTAACAATATCTATATCATTTAAGTAACTGCTACCAATAAGAAATGTCTGTAAACCTATTTTATATTTTGTAATACCTGTCTGATTATCTTCAACAATCATATTTTTATAAACCAATGTTTTGACAATATCAAAAACACTTGATTTTGGAGAATCTAATAATGAAGATAATTGAGTTAGTGTATATCCTTCCTTTGTCTTAGATAGCAATTCAAGAATCTCAATTGCTCTTAATAATGTTCGATTCAATTTCATATGATCACACCTTTCCTGTTAAGATAATCATAGCATAGGTCATAACAAATATAAATACAAACCACCCTTATCAGGTGGTTATATTTATTTATTCAGATACGATCTTTTGCTTGTTAGCTGCCATCACAAATGGAATATAAATCAAAATAGAGACAGCAATACAAATCACTTGTGTGATAATACAAGTCATACTTCCACCACTTGCTAACCAAGCACTTAAAATCGGTGGAGTTGTCCATGGCACTGCATAAACAAGTACATCAGCAAATCCAATTGATGTTAAGAAATAACCAATTGTTCCAGTAATTAATGGTGTGATAATAAACGGAATAGCCATGATTGGATTTAACATAATTGGTAATCCAAATGTCATTGTTTCATTAATATTAAATATACCAGGTACTAATGATAATTTTGCAATTCCTTTATAATCTTCACGTTTTGAGAATAAGAAGATTGCAATAACTAAACCAATAGTTACCCCAGAACCACCCATAGACATATAAACATCCCAGAAAGACATATTGATGATATTCAAATCTCCACGATTAAAACTTCCTGAATTCACTAAATCCGTATTTGCCATAATTGCAGCATTCAATAATGGTTCACGTACTGGTTTAATAATTTGATTCCCATGAATACCAATTACCCAGAATAACTGTGCAACTAGCATTAAGATTAATAATCCAGGTAATCCCTGCATAACTGCTTCTAATGGTTTTTGTAACATTGTATAAATAATGTCATATAAAGTCATACCAGTTACTTGTGTAATGCCAAAGTTAATTGCTGCGAATGCAATAATTGTGAACATCGCTGGGAATAAAACATTAAATGAGTTAGATACATTTGGTGGTACTGAATCAGGCATTGATATTTTCATTTTCCCTGACTTAACAACCCATGAGAATAACTCAACAGATAACATTGCAATAACCATCCCCAAGAACAATCCTTTAGCAGCTGTATAATCTTTACCAAATACATCAGCCACTTGAATAACCTCTTTATTTTCTAAGGTAAAATTAATAAAAGATGGGCAACATGCAACATAAGAACATAATGCAATAAATGCAGGTGCATATCCTTTCATCTTATTTGTCTGACCAAGTTCAAGACCAATTAAAATAACTGCACCAATTGTAAAGAAATTCAATGTTGCATAGTTTGCAGATGTAAAGATTGGCTGTAAGAATTCTAACCAAGCCATACCAGGTACCTTTGCAAGCGAGATACCATTTGTTGTTGTAGAACATACAACATTTGAAATCAATGTACAGAATGCACCAGTGATAATAACTGGCATTAAAGTTGAGAATGCATTTTTAATTGCACTCATGTGTTTTTGATTACTGATTTTATCAGCAACCATCAGCAACTTCTCAGTTGCCGCTTCCGAAAAATTCATTCCTCTTCCTCCCTTGTACGTATTTACGAATTATATACGTAATTTCGTATTACATATTAAATATATCTATAAATGGACCACACGTCAATAAAAATTTGACAATTTTTTCATCTTTTTTACATTGTCCACAATACCGTTTAATTCTGTTCATAAATACGATTTAATAGATGTTTTTATCAAATCTCTACTTCTTTTCTTTCAAAATAAAGAGAGCAACAAAAAAATAAAAAGTAGGAATGACTAAAATCAAACCTACTTCTAACACTTACTTTAGATTTTCTCCATGACTTTCTATAACCTTTTTATACCAATAAAATGAATCTTTTTTATATCTCTGATATGTCCCATTTCCATAATCATCAACATCAACATAAATAAAACCATATCTTTTTTTCATTTCACCTGTACTGGCTGCAACTAAATCAATACAGCCCCATGGTGTATATCCAATTAAATCCACTCCATCTTCAATAGCTTCAGACATTGCTAGTATATGTTCTCTTAAATAGTCTATACGGTAATCATCATGGATACTTTTATCTTCTTCCAATTTATCATCTTGTCCTAAACCATTTTCTACAACCATAATTGGGATATGATAACGGTCATAAATCTCATTGAGAAAATAACGTAATCCATGAGGATCAATTTGCCAACCCCATTGACTCTTTTCTAAATAAGGATTAGATACACCAAATATTAGATTTCCTGCTGTCTTATCTTGAGTAGTATCAGTTGTCACACAACCTGTAGAATAATATGAAAACGTGTAAAAATCCACAGTCCCATTTTTCAAAATATCTCTATCATGGTCTTCAAATTCAATATGTATATCATTTTCTTTAAAAAAACGATCAATGTATTTTGGATATTCACCTTTCACTTGAATATCTGAACAATAATAGAAAATATTTCTCCTTTCTCTTTGTACCAAAAGCATATCCTCTGGTCTACATGTCAATGGATATTGTGTAATACCTGCAATCATACACCCAAGTTGATAACCCTGATCTATCTCATGTGCCATTTTCACAGCCAAAGCACTTGCTACCAATTGATGATGTAAAGCCAGATATTGTTTGACCAAATCTTGATGTTGCTTAGAAATTGTGAATTCATCTAAATCATCTACAATGCCTGCACCCATATCTTTGCTTGAAGAAGATAGTATTCCTCCAGAGAAATATCCATTTCCTCCTAAGATCAAACTATTGATCTCATTAAATGTTAACCAATACTTGACCAGTCCTTTATATTCCGTAAATAGAGTTTGACAATATTTCAAGTAACAATCTATTGTTTTTCTACTCAACCACCCATCGTATTTTTCAGCCAAATGAAATGGTAATTCATAGTGAGATATCGTCACTAATGGCTCAATACCATATTTCTTTAATTCTAGAAAAACATTTCTGTAAAATTCTATACCTTTTGAATTAGGTTGTTCATCATCTCCATTTGGATAGATTCTCGTCCAGTTTATAGACATTCTAAATATTTTAAAGCCCATTTCTGCAAGTAATGCAATATCTTGTTTATAATGATGATAAAAATCACTTGCTTTATGCGCTGGATAAAAATATTTATCTTGATCAATATCATAAGTAAACAATCTGGGTTCTTTTCTTGAACCGAGAGTAAAGTGATCAGCTGTTGAATCTAATTTACCATCTTCATTCCAGGCACCTTCAAATTGATTAGCAGCAGTAGCCCCACCCCATAAAAAATCATTAGGAAAACTCATTATCTACACCTCTTTTTCTTCTATTCCTAAAATATAAGTTAATACAAATGTAACAACAATACCTATAACAGCAGCAATCAAGAAATAAACTAGATTATTTCCAGGACCTGCAAAAGTCACAATCGCAAACATTCCTCCTGAACCAGGAAAAGCATAACACGCTACACCTAATAATCCAGCAACAAGTCCTCCAGCTGCATTTCCAATCATAGCTGCATATAAAGGCTTTTTATATTTTAATGTCACACCAAACATAGCTGGTTCTGTCACACCTCCAACAATAGCCGTAACGGCACATGACATTGCTGTTGATTTGACTTTCTTTGTTTTAGCTTTCAGTGATACAGCTAACGATGCAGAAAACTGGTTCAAATTTGATATAATCATGGCTGGCAAGAAAAATGGATCATACCCCAAACTCGCAAATGCTGAAGTCCAATATGGTGTCATCATTGTATGCATACCTGTCATAACCATTAATGGTAATAATGCACATAAAACAGAAACACCTAAGAATCCAATTGTTTCGTAAATCCAAATAACTGCATCAGCAACATAAGTTCCAATATAATATCCTAATGGTGCTGTGATAACTAACATGATAGGTAACATAATTAATAATGAACCTGTTGGCACAACAAATGATTTTAAAATATCAGGGCAATAACGACTTACCAATTTTTCCACTTTACTCAATACAAAGACAGTCATAATAATTGGGATTACTGTTGTTGAATAATTAGCTACATAAACGGGCAATCCAAAAATAGACAATGCTGTTCCTTCTGTGGCAGCAGTAATAAAACTTGGATAAATCAGTAATGCTCCAAGCAACATTCCAATCCCTTGGTTGGCACCAAATTTCTTAGCAGCAGTTGCTCCTAAAAAGACTGGAAAGAAATAAATAAATGCATCTCCTAACCAAAATAAAATCTGATATGTCGGACTTGTTTCAGGTAATATCCCTGCCATATTGGCTAACATATAAAAGACTTTAATCATTCCTCCACCAATCATCATTGGAATAATTGGTGTTATACTTCCTGATATGCCATCCATAATAGCCATTAGTACAGATTTAAAACTCAATTTCTTCTTTTCTAAATTGCCATCTAGATTCTCATCAACTGCTTCCTCTTTTTGTAAACCTCCAAAATCACAAATTTCTGCATATGCATCAGCAACTGCTGGACCAATAATAATCTGTAATTCATCATTAGACCATTGAATACCTAATACTTGATCAGCATTTTCAATAGATTTAGTATCTACAATTCCTCTATCTTTTAAATTAAAGCGTAATCTTGTTGTACAATGTTGAAAATATGTAATATTTTCTTTACCACCGATAGAGTTTAAAATAATCTTTGACAATTCTTCATACTTCTTTTTCATTTTCTCTCCTCCTCATTTATATATACAAAACATCGTATGCGCGCTATACAATGTCATGAACATTGAAAAACCTCAAATACATAAATATTTCTTTCATGTATCTGAGGTTATGCCCTTTTGGTTACAGTCCTCTCTCGTTAATAGTCTATTCACATGTAATATTAAATATAAAAGTTCTTCTTCATCTAACTTCCAGTTCTTTTTTCTATTTAAGTAACGCTTCATTTGATAAACACATTGATATGTCTCTGGTGTTTCTTTTTGTAATGATTGAAATATCTTTAGGTTATCACTGGATATCGCTTTATCTTGAGATATTCTTTTGAAGAGATATCTTAAATGTGTAGCAAATCGAGAATAATTCACTGATGTTTGATCAATAGTCATGTGAAAATAATTCTCTATAATAACTGTCATATGTATAATTAATTCATTAAAATCTTGTTCGTTATTTGGTATTGATGAATATAATTCTGAATTAATGATATTCATTGCAATCCCTAATACTTCTGTCTTTGGTAATTGAATATTAACTTGTTCTTTAATAAGTTTTAAAGCATATTTTCCAATTTGTATTTCTTTTGAATAGAGTTGTTCAAAATCATATGTTAATGGAAATTCAAACACTATATGCTTTTTATATCTTTCAATACTAAAATGAATATGATCTGCAAGAGTAAATATCAAATTAGGATTAAGACGATTCTTTAACTTATTTTTAGCAAAATCAACTACTTTCACTGATATATTTAGAATATCCTCTGGAATTTCATTAAGTAATCCTATATATTTTGAATCTATATCATAATAAGTTCGAGTAATAATACTTAAATCAGTAATTGTACAAGGCATTTTTATAAATCCTATGCCTCTACCAGATACAATAACTTCTTCACCTTGACTATCACATGCCAATGCAAAGTTATTATTAATCTTTTTGATAAGTTTCATGAAAATACCTCCCTTCATTAATAACTAACAATTAAATCTTTTACTTCTACCATTTCCCCTAGTTTTTGTTTTTTCATTGAATTTGATTGATTTGTAACAATAACCATTGTTGTCAAATCATAATTTTGACTTTCAATATTTATTTTATCAAATTGAATAACAGGTTCACCAATCTTAACATGTTCATTCACTTGTTTAAATGATACAAATCCATTACCATTAAGTTGAACTGTATCAATACCAATATGTATTAGTATCTCTTTACCATCTTTCATCTTGATTCCAAATGCATGTTTTGATGGAAATATCATTGTAATCACTCCTTCACATGGTGAACAAATGACATTATCATCTGGTATAACTGCAAAACCATCCCCCATAACCTTTGATGCAAAGACCTTATCTTTTACCTCAGCAATATCTATACATTTTCCTTTAATAGGAGCATATAAATTAAAATCTGTTTTCTTTTTTAAAAACTGAAACATATCTCTCATCCTCTCAAAATAAAAACTCTTCAAGTGCAACCAAAAATACTTTTGGTTATGCCTCCCGAAGAGTTACAGTCCATTCCATTTTTATTTCTTTATCTACATTTAGATTATCACGATATGAAAACGCTGTCAACATATTTTTTATTTATTATAGTTTTTATTGAATGAAAAAGTAAATTCCCGTTATTTTCACCCTACGGGAATTTAGTCTTACACAACGAAAAAACAAATAAAAAAAGTTAGAAATCTTTCCGTATGTATTATAACTGATTTGATTAAAAAATAAATATTTTATTAATAAAACACAAGATTAAGTTCCCGTTATCAGCATTTTTTAACGGGAACTTACTTTTACATTTTAACTTATTATAGTTTTCATTTATGCACAAATATAGTTGTATTTAATAATAACATTGACTTAACTGTGTAATAAGATATATTTCATTACCTTCCTATTTATTCAAATATATAATCATCATGCATTAACAATTCATCAATAATTGAATAAATAATATCTGATGTTGAAAATAGGCTTATACAGCAAACTTTCTTTCCAGCATCTTTACTAGATGCTCCACAATGATAGATCTTTTCTGTATCTGTTTGATAATCTATAATGATAAATCTATCATGACATCTTTGATTATTTTTCTTAATAGACAAAGTTGGATACTCTCTATTAAAATTATCAAACTCTAATTGATTTAATTTTCCACTACCTCTTCCCTTATTATCTGAGAAAACAATAACATTAACTTCCTTTTTCTTTGCAGACAATAAAGATAAAGTATGACAATTAATATAATCATCTGCAATTAAATAGAATGTTTTGCTTCTTTATAGATATCCATATAAGCAACATTTGCTTCAAATGGCTGACTATCCTTAAAAACAAATTGTTTCAATTCTTCTTTAGGAATAAAACTATTTAATACTTTATTCATAGAAGCTTTCATATCATTTTTAGTGACCATATTTTCTTTAATCCCATCAATTTCTGTCTTTAGTTCTTTATGACCATTGTACATTTCTTCTTTAATCTTTATGTTATCTTGTATTAATGAGTTCAATATATCTGTACTACCTAATAATTGTCTGTTTTCATTAATATAATGTCTCATCTTTTTAAATGTTCTCATAATTATTAAACTCTGATGGACTGCAACTTCCCCTTTTAATACAGTCGCAAGCATATAAACACCTTGTTCAGTAAATGCATTAATTTTATAAGTTCTTCCACCTTTAATATCAAATGTCTGTATCGAGGTCGCAAATTGCGACCTCGATAATTCAAGCATTTCATCTTGCGTTAATGGAAACATAAAATCTTCTGGAAATCTTTCTTTATTTCTTTTGACTTGCTCATTAAGTCTTTTAACTTCATATCCATACAACTTCGCTAAATCAAAGTCAAGCATAACTTGTTGTCCACGAATTTCATATATCATCCCTTGAATATCTAAGTCATTATATGACGGAAGAAATTCTTCTTGATTTTCTTTATTTTTCAATGCAATTGCTGTTTTGTCTTTATCCATTTTTTACCTCCAATTTATAATATTATTTGTATTTATCACTGTGAATCTTCTAAAAACAAGGGGAGCAAAACAAAGCACATAAAATACATGTATCATTATCTTACCCCAAACACTTCCATACTCTTAGTATATCACAATTAGCAAACAAAGAAAATGCTATAAGCAATTTTTTGCACAATTAAAAAAGGAAACTGACGCAAAATTTATTCAAATAGGCATACTCTTGTATATAATATTGAAATTATATTAATGGAAAACATGAACAAATGACGACTTCTCCCTTTCATACCAAATATCTGCATCGAGGTCGCAAATTGTGACCTCACGAAATTTATTTCTTCTCTAGTTAATTAAACATAAAATTATCTAGAAATCTTTCTATATTTTTCTTACCTGTTGATTCAATCTTTATATCATATCTATATAACATTGCTTAATTAGACTCAAGCCCCACTTTTTACCCTCGAATTTCATATACTATTCCTTGGATATCTAAATCGTTATATTTAAGAATAATAATTTCATTATCTGCCTTGTTTTTGACTGCAATTGTCGTTATGTCCCTATTTTCTCTATGTTATTATCATCATTCTACTTACCCAAATATATCTCTAATTTATTATTCTTGTGTTAATATATTTATAAAATAAAAAAAATAATGGAGCAATACAACGATACATCAACAAGATATATAATCATTTTACTCCGAAATCTTCCATATTCACTGTTTATCACAATCAGTAAACCAAAATAATACTTAAAGTAAATATTAGCTGTATAGATTTTTAAATTTCAAAGACATATGCATATCCTTATGCTAATTTTCGTTTAAACACAAATACAAGTATCACTATCCATAAAACCGATATGAATAATCCCATAAGCATAAAGAAAACTTCTACATTGACTAATCCCTTTCCTATCCAAAAAGTTGGAACCCATGCAAACACATATGAATATGCATTGTGCATAAAATAAGGGATTAATACAACAAATGATTCTAGCGAAGCCATTTTTGCTACTGCCATTCCTTCTAATTTATGTGACGATAAACTGACAACCAGTAAAGAAACAATCAGCCCTTGCATACATCCCAATATACAAATCAAAATCATCATATCAAATGGCAAAGATGAAATATGAAATATTGGTAATAATATACATGTAAAAATGAAACTCATCAATGTTGGTATTCCTAACCTCGAAATTAAATACCCTATCTTCCCTAATGGAGTGACAAATAAACCATTGATTATATGATCGTCTCTTTCTTCTAGAATGATCAAAGCAGAAACAATACACAGCATATCAGAAATGAGTATTCCATAAAAGGTATCAATCAAAGAATAATACTGATGAAAATCAATCTTAAAATATTGTATAGACATTTGATTGAATATTGGAACTCCATAACGAAAGATAAAACCACACAATATAGGTACAAAGCAAATCAGTAACAACATTTTATCCTTTTTAACCATAAATAATAATTGTTGAAAACTTATCAAGAGAGATTTCATAGATGAACACCTCCTACGCTTTTCCACATTTTCTTTGTCATATAAACAGCAATTTTCCATAAACAAACAAGCATAATCACAACAATCAATATACTTAATAAATCATTCTGACTTTTTCCATTGATAAGTGATAAACAATGTGTCATAGGATAGACCATTAAATATTGATTTTCAATAAAAATAGAAGCAAGAGGTGGAACAAAACAGAGGATTTCAACTGGAACTGTCCATAAGATAAACTGATTAAGACTGTGAATCTTTGTCGATACGATGAGTCCTAATAGGCTAAAAATAAATGAAGATAATAATGTTCCAATAAAAACCATAATGAGATTTTGATGATGGGAGATAACTGCTAATATCATAGCAACTATTTCTGAAATCAAAGCAAGCGAAATGATTTTTGATAAAATATATTCTGAAATATGAATAGGTGAAACAGCTAAACTATTGAGAACTCTTTGACTCTTTTCAAATAGGATAATAGCTCCCATAAAGAATAAACCCATTGCAGCAGGATCAGAATATATCATTATACTCGCAACTGTTTCCTGCCAAGTCTCTGGTAAAATGACTAAAACAAAAGCATAAAGAACTGTAAAAACAACATAGAGGAAATAAAAACCATATTTGATTTGAAATACAATATCTCCTTTTATCAAATGAATCATTCTCATAATAAAGTTCTCCCCGTTAATTCTATGAAGATATCATTTAAAGTTGGTTCGCTACTATGAATAGAAAGAATCTTATTCTGTTGCATGAGTTGATGCAATCTTTCATCATCTGATATTTGTTGCAATAAACAGTTGGCTGTTTTGAATCCATTATCTTCATATGTGTAAGTCACCTGTTTGGCACCATGAGATAAAATTAAATTTTGAGGACTGTCTATTGCACATATTTGTCCATTAATGATAAAAGCAACCTGATCACATAATTCTGTCGCATCTTCCATGTTATGGGTTGTTAAAATAATTGTTTTGCCTTTATTTTTTTCTAATAGAATCAAGTCTTTCATCATACGGCTATTGGTTGGATCCAAACCACTTGTTGGTTCATCTAAAAAGAGGATATCTGGATCATTAATTAGCGCTTTGATAAAATTCAATCTCGATTTCATTCCTTTAGAATAGTCGCTGACTTTTTTATCAGCATCATTTTGTAATCCAACAGATTCTAACAACTGATCTATAGAACGCGTCTGGTGAGTATAGAGTGATGCAAAAAATTTAAGATTCTCTCTTGCGGTTAGTTTCTCATATAGTGTTGGAAACTCAAAGTCTACACCAATATTCTCATAAAAAGCATTCGTATGATGTTTACATTCCACACCATTCACAATCGCATGTCCTTTATAGTTTGTGATTAATCCTGTTAATATTTTCTGTAATGTAGATTTTCCTGCACCAGATGGTCCCAAGAAACCAAATATCATCCCTTTCTCTACTTTAAAATTGATTTCTTTGATAAATTCATTCTTGTTATAACTGAATTGTAAATCTTTGACTTCTATCATATTTATCTCCTTTTTTGACCGTTTATATATATTTAGTCAAATAAATATATAAATGAACTTGGTTCTATGACCAAGTTATTGTTTCAAAAATTGTAAAACTAAACCTTGAATTAACATCTTTAATGATTGCTCGTCTTGACAGCAATCCGAAAACATAAACATAAATAAATCTCGAAATGCTCCAGATAACGCCTTGATATCTATATCTTCCTGATGAGGAATATACATCAAAATCTCTTCTAACATTTGATGATCATGTTGAAAATGTTCATTCACTATATCTGGAGGTAATTTCATTGCAAGTAACTCTAATTCTCCAGATGTTAAGACTTGAAACAAAGGGTTATCTTTGGCTTTTAGAAAGAAGTCAAGAATAAAATCAGTAAGTTGATGAACATCCATATGTTGAAAATCCAACTGTGATAATGCTATTTTCATATCTTTTTCAAAGACTTCATGAAACTCAAGCAGAACCTCAAATACTAATATTTCTTTAGATTTATAAAACAAATAAAAGGTTCCTTTAGGAATATTGACTTCTTTTACAAGTGAATCAACTGTTGTTTTTTTAATTCCATTTATTGATAAACTTTTCCTTGTTGCTTCTTTTAATCTGTCTTTAATATCATCTTTTTCACTCTGAGAATAAACCTTTGGCATTTGACCACCTCTTTTTTGACTAAACATATATTTTTAGTCATTATAAATCTATTTACATATAAAGTCAATTCAAATTAACTTATTAATCTTGAAATATTTTTTTGAGTTTATTCTTTATTTTCATAATCAATTGATTATTCTCATCTAATTGAATAATCCAAATACCATGAGATAACCTATCAATTCTATATTCATTCAATTCATCTTCTATATCTTTAAGCACTTCACCTTCAATACCCTCAATATCTTTAAAAACACTTTCAATCATTCTCATTTGATTTTCATCTTTACTCTCACTAACATCGTTCAATTGAATAACCCATAATCCTGGCAATAATTGTTTACATTCCCATTTCTTATAATCATTATTTTCTTTATTCATATACGTTTCCTCCTTATACATCTATCTTATCTTATAATTGAACAAATCTATAAAAAAGTCCGAATACTCGTACTAATAATATTCCTATTATGTTATAATAACGATACAATGGAGGTTAATTATGGAAAAATATGGTTGTACGATTCGTAAAATTCGATTAAATAAAGGTTTTAGTCAAAAAGAAATTTATTCAGGACTTTTAAGTAAGTCATTTTCCATTGACTTTGAAAAAGGAAAGTATGATATTAAGTTTTCAATTATGATAGAAGTTTTAAAACGTTTAATGATTTCTGTTGAAGAACTTCTTCTTATTCATAACAATTATCAGGAAACACCTATTAACAAAGTACTTACACAGTTAGACATAAAAAAATTTGCAAATAATACAAATTATGCTTTGAATATCACAAATATAATTAATGAAAAACGAAAAGAAAATTCTGATTATGTTAATCATTTAGAATATTGGCAATTGCTGATACTACAATCAATATATTCAAATTTCCATGACACTTCATCAAAAGAGTATTTAAGAGCGAAACAAAATATCCAGAAACACTTATTTAACATGGAAACATGGACATTATCTGAAATAAGATTATTTTCTAATATGCATTTTCTTTTTGATGATACAAAGATAAAAACAAGTTTATTTCTTACTTCCTGGAAATCAATGGAAAAATACCAATATCATCCAGAATTTATGACTTATATATCTCATCTTTTAACAAATAATCTTTTCTTTTTAATTTATACAGAACAATATGATCTGGTAAATCAAGTTATAAAAAGACTATATGAACTAACTGATGATATCACAATGATGACATGGAAAGTTATGTTATATTTTTTAGAAGGACTTTACTACTATGCTACTGATAAACAAGAAAAAGGATTACAACTTATTAATAAAGCAAAATTAATTTGTAAACTTACAGATAACGAAAACATAATTGAACAAATAGAAACAGGATTAGACATTATTCAAAATAAGAAACATATCTCCTGAAAATATGCTCTACACACATAAAAAGATATTGAAATCATATATTCAATATCTTATTTATGATTGATTTTATACAATTTTCTTTCCAAAGATACAAAGAAATGATCTTTTGTTGATTGATCATACTTTACTAAATAAATCGTTAAAAGTATTCCTCCAATCACTGCCACTAACATGTCTGTTATTGTATCATGAACACCTGTTACATTTCTAATAGCATCATATTGAAAGAAAACAAGTAGCGCATACTCATAAAACTCCCAAAGCAATGCAACACTAGCATTAACTGCATTGATAAATAGACACATCACTATTTTTCTTTTCTCATTTCTTAAAAGATATTTATATAACATATACGCCAACTCACAAATCACAATTCCACTTGCAAAATGTGTAAACTTATCATAATAAGGTGTTGAATAACCACCTAAACAACTGCCCCATAGACTTGCAAAATAGATAAAAATAATATTCAATAAATAAAATTCTTCAGGAACTTTTATTTTGATCATTTTCATAAACAAGGGTGCAATAAATGGTGTTAAACAAGCAACAAATGTCATACCAAAATATTTTCCTTGCCAATTGATATAAAAAGCATAGCCTAAAGTTATCACATAAATCACCATACAAATTTTTATGAATATATTCAGTTTCTTATTCTTCACAAATGACACCTTCTTTAAAATTATTGTACCACTTCTTAACACAAATAAAAACACTAAGTATTTTCTATTATAGACAATAAAGGATATCTTCAACAATAAAGATATCCTCAATAATTATCCTAAATTTTCACCTTGAGATGAAATCACTTTTTGATACCAATAGAAAGAATCTTTTGGTATTCTTTGATATGTTCCATTTCCCTGATTATCAACATCAACATATATAAAACCATATCTTTTATCAATATTACCAGTCGATAATGCCATTAAATCCATAATACTCCATGGCAGATAGCCTATAATTTCAACACCATCTTCTATTGTTTCTTTCATAGAAATAATATGTTCTCTTAAATAATTAATACGATATTCATCATGAATACATCCATTTTCTACTTTATCAATTGCTCCTAAACCATTTTCAACAATCATGATAGGAATTTGATATCTGTCATAAACTTTATTTAAGAAATATCGCATTCCTACTGGATCTATTTGCCATCCCCATTCACTTTCTTGTAAATATGGATTCCTTAATCCTGATATCAAATTACCATTACTTTTTTGTGCATTTTGGTCATATCCAATACAATTTGTCATATAGTAACTACATGAATAAAAATCTACTGTTCCTTTTTTTAAGATATCTAAATCTTTATCTAAAATTTTTATGTGAATTCCTTTATCCTTCATATATCTTTGAATATATGAAGGATATTTTCCTCTAATCATAACATCACTACAAAACATATTTTTTATTTGATCATCTTTAAGAGAGAGTAATACATCATCTGGATGACATGTTAATGGATAATTACACATAGCAGCTATCATACAGCCTATTTGAAAATCTGAATTAATTTTCTTTGCTAATTGGACTGCTTTTGAACTTGCAACAAATTGATGATGGAGAGCTTGAAAACGAATTGTTTCAGTATTTTTTTGAGAATCAATAGGGCTAAAAATACCACCTGCTGTCATAATTCCAAAAGGTACTAATAAACAATTAATTTCATTAAATGTAATCCAATACTTCACTTTCTTTTGATATCTTGTCATGATGATTTCACAAAAATGTAAATAGTCATCTATCGTTTTTCGATTTGCCCAGCCACCTTTTAATGATAAATAATATGGTGGTTCATAATGAGAAATTGTAACAATTGGCTCTATTCCATATTTTAAGAGTTCATCAAAGACAGAATCATAAAATTTTAATCCTTCCTCATTTGGTTCTTCTTCATCGCCATGGGGGAAAATTCTGGTCCAAGCAATTGACATTCTGTATGCATTAATTCCCATTTTAGCAAATAAAGCTATATCTTCTTTATAATTATGATAAAAATCAACAGCTTTATGTGAACTATAATATCTACCTTCAATAACACCATTTGTCTCTTCTCTTTTATTAGTCCCCTGAGCAAGAATATCAATAACACTTATCCCCTTACCACCTTCATTCCAGCCACCTTCCATTTGATTCGCTGAAGAAGATGCCCCCCATAAAAAATCTTTATTCAACATTTAAAATAACCTCATTCATTTGAATTGTCTTTTTATTTTGAAATGAAACATTTTTATATTGATCACTATTTGTAACAATCACTGGTGTTGTTAAATCATATCCCTTTTTTTTCATACCGTCTAAATCAAATTCAATTAATAGGTCACCAGCTTTGACATGTGTTCCCACTGCAACATAAGATTTAAAGCCTTCACCATTTAAATTAACAGTATCTAATCCAATATGAATAAGTAGTTCTAATCCATCAATACGTTTTATACCAATAGCATGTTTTGTTGGAAACAATGCAACAATCTCACCATCAAATGGAGCAACAACTTTCCCATCAGTTGGAATAATCGCATATCCTTTTCCCATTTGTTCACTTGCAAAAGCTGCATCTTGAACTTCTGATAAAGCTATAACGTCTCCACTCATTGGTGCATCTACACTTTTTAAATCTTCATTTTTCACATCATCAAATCCTAACACCCACGCAATAATAAATGTGACAACAAAAGAAACGACAACAGATACAATTGCCCAAATAAATGAACTTCCTTCACCAGCAAAAATTGGTAATGAAACAATACTAGGGCTCACAAATGAATAGGCAGTAATACCCATCAATCCAGCAAAACATCCAGCAATCAATGATCCCAACAATACAGCAATAAAAGGTTTCTTAAAACGTAAATTAATACCATAAAGAGCGGGTTCAGTAACTCCAAATAAAGATGAAACACACGCAGACATTGCTGTTCCTTTAATATTCTTATTCTTTGATTTCAAAGCAACTGCCGCTGCTGCACCACCTTCAGCAATATTCGCAATCAATCCACTAGGAACTAATACCGCATCAAATCCTTGTGTTGCAAACATTTGAATCATTAATGGAATCAACGCATTGTGCATACCTGTTAAAACTAATAATGGGAAAATAGCTGCATTAAGCCCCACTGCAACCCATCCCCATGAATTCATGACATTGCAGAATCCTTGGAAATAATCACCTAAAATACCACCCAATGGTCCAATAACAATTAACATAATTGGGGCAACAATCAGTAAAGTAAGCATCGGTCTTAAAAAGACTTTTACAAGACTTGGACATATTTTTTGAGTGAATTTATCTACATATTTCATTAACCAAACACTCAATATAACAGGTAATGCTTGTGCACTATAACTCATCAATTTCACTGGAATACTAAGAAATGAGCTGTATTCATCACCTTCTGCACCTAAAGCTATAAAATTTGGATGAAGCAAAATCGCACTTAATACCATTCCAATAAATGGATCAGCATTCATCTTTTTAGCAGCTGTGTATCCTACAAATAAAGGTAAGAAATAAAAAACAGAATCACCAATAATAGATAATATCTGATATGTTGATGATTGATCTGATAATAATCCAAAATTCAGTAAAACAGCACATAAGACCTTAATCATCCCACATCCTGCAATCACAGGAATAATAGGTGTAAAACATTCTATGAATATATCAAGCACCCCATTTATCATTTCTTTCACTGTCTTTTTCTTTTTCACTTCATGAACTGACTCATGACTCTCTCCCATAAGTTTCATGAATTCTTCATAAACTTTATCAACTTCTGTTCCAATAACAACTTGAAACTGTCCACTCGCAATCATAACATTCAAAACACCATCAATTGCTTCAATCCCCTGACCATCTGCTTTTGAATCATTAACGAGATTAAATCTTAATCTCGTATAACAATGTGATACATTTTTAACATTCTCACGTCCACCAACCTTTTCCAAAATTTCTTGACTTACATTCTTATAATTCATTTTATCCTCCTCTAAAACTAATTTTTACAATTCACATTATACTTTGTGTACCATAATATTTCTCATGAATTCTTATCCACATTTTTATAATTTGTTAATAATTTTGACATTAAATCATGTATACGAAAAAATGAGGTTAATTTTTAAGTATTAAAAATTAACCTCTAATATAAATAAATAATATGTATATGTTTAAATTCATTAGCTTTAAGAGTAACAGATAACTCTAAAGAATTTCCTTTAACAGATCTTTGTAGTAATTGTATAGATGGAATTGAAACTTGCTTTAAAAATTCCAATTCGGAAGCACTTAAAGTCAATGTATCATCTTCTAGCATATTCATCATTGTATCTTGAACACTTCCAAACTGCTGATTCACAGTTCTGATTTTAATGAGGTATGTTCCGTTTTTAACATGGTCCAATCTATAATTTAAAGTCAAATCATCATAATCTTCAAAATATTCATGAAAACTATGAATATCTAGATTGTTTTCTTCAAGATAATACTTATGATTTAATCGCTTGTAATTATGACAAAGAATGACATAATTTCCAGTGCCTGAAGCCGTGATTAAAGAATGCTCATCTTTATCTATATAGTATTGACCAAGATGATTTAAAAAGTAATAAGCAAAATAAACCGGTTTTTTAATTCCATGTTTCGATACAAGTCCTTCAGCACCTAATAAATCCTTACCTTGAAAATCAGATAAAGTTGTTAAATCCAATGGTTTTCCATATGTTAATGCATCAACTACACCAAGACATTCAATCATGTTTTTGACTATATATGCCCCTCTATAACAAGAATCATTTAAAATATTATTTTGGCTTAAAGAATGATTCCAGTTTGTAATACAAATATGATGTGTATGTTCCAGTAATGTTCCACACTGATTTTTTAATTCATTCATTTTATTTTTGATGTAGTTCATATCCTTGGTTCTTTGGATTTCAATTCCATTTTCAGTCTGAATAAAAACAAAAGGTTCTGCTGAAAAAGTCATTGTCTGTATATCTATATTACGTTTTCGCATATTTATTATAAAATTTTCAATATATTGAGGATATCCTAACATCATACATGGGCCATATAAAGAATAATAAGAATCATATTCACCTAAAATATTCTGGATTCTTGTATAAACATCAAAATACTGTTGACTTTTATTATCATTATAAGTTGTATTATAGATGAGTTCAAACTTCCATTTTTTTATATTATCAATACTATATCTATTTGCAAAATGTGATAACAGTTTTCTAAAATAAGCAAAGAATCCTTCATTATTGACTATTCGACGAAAATCAATTTTCAACCAAATTGTAAAGTCTAATTTCATCAAATAATCATAAATACGTTCTTCTTTGTAAAAAGAATAATCTTCATAATGATAATATTCAGGATAAAATATATCTATTCTTAAATATCGAAATGATAATTCTTTTTGAAGAAGTGAAAGTTGTGTTTGAACATCAATATCATTCATATTCAAAATATTACCCAAATTTAGAATTTCTTTCCAATACTCCTGATACTTCTCATATTTTAAACAATCTATCATAAAACAATGGTCTTTGTTTTCTAAATATTGATCTTTTTTCAAAATATCATTAAGAATATCATCTATCATTTCAGGTTGTTTTTCTATATTGTTATTTTGATATTGATATTTCTTTTTATACTCTGAGGGTTTCATTTCATGTAATTCATAAAATGATTTATTAAAAGAATCAATATTAGGAAATCCATTATCCAATGCAATATGTAATAATGTTTTTTGAGACATTAATAGATCTTGAGTGGCATGTTCTAATTTTATTTGAGTCTTATATTTATGAAAAGTAATATTCATCTTTTCTTTAAAATATTTAGAAAAATATTGCGGTGTCATTGAAAAATGTTCACTGATTTCATGAAGTGATATATCTTGGCTATAAAAACTATCAATATAATCAATAACATCTTCTAACTTCTGATTTTCACTACTTTTAAAACTAGAAACAGTAAAGTTATCAACCAAAAAGATCATAAACTCATACTCTATTTGTCTTATTTCAGCATTCTTATATTCATTATTCTCATACATCTTTGATATCATTTTTGCAAGATATCTCTCTAAAATTCTATAATTATCATTCTGTTCAATAGATGAATTACATAAAAAATAATATTTTTTTTGATGAAACAGCATTTTAAATAAATAATAATCTATAATAAATTGAACATATAAACTATGAGATGTCACTGTTATCTTCATAGTATCCATAGAATTCAATAAGATGATATCATTCTTTTTTAATTTATATTCTTTATCAATAACTTGTATTTGAAGATCATCTCTTAAATTAAGTATAATCATTATATTTCTATTATGATGTATCTCTAAGCTATCTTTTCTCACATGATAATGAACTATTCTATCAAGCATTCATGACACCTCACTTTCATCGCTTATTTCAAATGCTAGTTTTCTGATAAGAGCTGATAGAAAGACTCTAAATCCTCAGCAATCATATCAATGGAATTCTGCCAAAATACCTCTGATGTTAAATCAATGCCTACACTATGACCAACATCTTCTAAACTCATCTTACCTGTTAATGATAAGAAACGTTCATATGTTTCACTAAAAGAATCTCCTTCTTTTAAATACAATCCATATAATCCCTTTGCTAATAAAAGTCCAAATGCATATGGAAAGTTATAAAAAGCATAGTCTGCTTCATAATAATGGGGTTTCCATGTCCACATATATGGATGTAAAATATCATGATCCAATCCATGACCATAAGCCTCTTTTTGTGCATTAATCATAAGTTTCTTGATTTCATCTACACTTAAAGGCCCTTCTTCACGCTTTTCGAAGAAATGACTTTCAAATAAGAAACGAGAATAAATATCGACAATCACTTGTGCACAATCTGATAACTCATTTTCTAAAATCATTAATTGCTCAGCCTTTGATGCTTTCTTTAAAGCAGCTTTTTTCACAATTGTTTCACAGAATGTAGATGCTGTTTCAGCAATTGGCATAGGGTATTGAGCATTCATAGCTGTTTGGCTATTTAAACAATGTCCATGAAAACCATGTCCAAGTTCATGTGCCATTGTAATGACATCGCTAAAATCATTTCCATAATTCAATAAGAAACGACTTTCTTCAATACAATGTAAGTTATTACAAAATGCGCCACCTACTTTTCCTTGTCTAGGATAAACATCAATCCAATTTTTTTCTATTGCCATTTTGGCATAATCACCTAAGTTTTGTGAAAATGAAGAAAATTGTTCAATCACAAACTGACTTCCTTTTTCATAATCATATTCACTATTTACATCAACAATGGGTGCATACATATCATACCAAGGTAGACCTTTTTGATAACCTAAATATTGTGCTTTTGTTTGAAAATACTTTTCAAACATAGGCAAGGCTTTTTTCATTGTTGCTAATAAAACATCTAATGTTTTTTGAGACATTCTTGAATCTATTAATGTTCTTTGTAAAACTGAATCATATCCTCTTAATCTTGTAACTGTCAGTGCCTCACCTTTAATTGCATTCAGCGCACTTGCAACACCTAATTCAACATCTTTATAAGCAGCGATTTCAGCTTCATATGCCTTTTTTCTTATCTCTTTATCTTTAGAATAAGCCATATTTAAAACTTCTGTCAAAGGATATTCCTGATCATCTAGTTTGACTTTCATTGATGAAATCAATTGATCTTTATATTTAAGCCATGCACTTGATCCTGTTGTTTTCATATTGGCTAAAACTGATTCGCTTTGATCATCTAATAAATATTGATTTTGTTGTTTGATTTCATTTAAAACAAAAAGATGTTCTTGAATATAATGATGTGTGATGTGATCAAAATCAAACTGTGCAATCCATTTTTGAATTTGTGCACTTGTATCAGCAAAAGCAGCTAACAAGTTTTCAATAACTGATGCATATTTGATAGCCTCCTGATCATTTGTATTAGCATTCATAGTTAAACTGATATAAGAATATACTTTTTCTACCAAATCATCTAATCTATTCTCTTGGTGTAAATAATCTGTCAAAGCAATTTCATTTTGACCTAAATTAAAATATTTTTTCATATCTATCAAAATATCTTCAATTTGCTTTAAATCATTGAAAAAGTTCTCATCTTGAAAAGATGTATACAATTCATCTAAACTCCAGTTTTTATCCATATCAATATCTCCTTATCTTCCCTTATTATACACTCTTCTTATTGAAAAGAGACCTCAAAAGAAGTCACTTTTCAATAAGCTTTTCATATTCTGTTATATCATGACAGCTTAACATAACAGCATTCTCTCCATGCCAATTCACATACGTTGCATCTACATCAACCCAAACTTTGAAATAAGGGTTATAGACTTTCATTTTCTGATTAGTACAATTCCTATGTATCTTTTGAACAGGACAAAACTCACAAGGTTTATCACGTTTCATAAAGACTTTATAACAAGGCATTCCAATCATTGCTTCAGGACATAGCTGTTTTGTTTTCTTATTGATGAATAACATTTGATATGTTTTTGGATTAATAACATAAATCCACGAACTTTGATTATTCAATAAATTCAACAAACCTTCACTTTCTTGTTTTAAAGTTTCTTCAACACGATTCTTTAATAAGAAAACACTTAATATTTCTGAAACGAAAACCAAAGCATCAATCTGTTCCTGAGTCCAATATCTATTCTTACGACATTCATCAAAACCAACATATCCTTTAATTTGACCATTATCTTTAATAGCACATTGTAACATAGATTTAATTCCTTGTGGTGCTAAGATAGCATATTGCAATTTAGGCAAATTATGAATATCTGCACAATAGAATATTCCATTTTCATTAAAATTATCATAATAATTCCCACCCAAGTCATCTTTATAAGATACTTGTTTTAAGTTTTCCATTTGTGGTTCAACACCTTGATTACACCACTCAAAAGTATTACAACAATATAAATCATTCTCAATATTTTCAAAAATATATACACGACTCACATCAAATTGTAATCCCACAATTTCCAAAATAGAAGAAATTGCATATTCTAAATCAGATGAATTATACAGTACTCTAAACACATATTCTGCAATCTGCCCACTAGATATTCTATTATTTTCATTAGAATCAATTTTCTCATTTATTAGAGAACGTGGTTTAGCATTAAACACATACTCATGCATTATTGATTCATTATAAATAACATATTGTTTTTTACCTTCATTCTTCGCCTGATATAATGCCTGATCTGCTTTTTGAAATAATTCTGTAAATTCGATACCATCACGTGGTGTTATAGAAATGCCTATACTACATGAAATATGTAAATGATCATGAGTATCTTCAAGTTTTTCCATCTCATCAAGCATTTTTTGAGCACTCATCTTTATGTTGTTAATACTTTGAATATCCTTGAAAAAGACAATAAATTCATCTCCACCAATACGTCCTATAATATCCGTATACTCAAATTCATTTTTCATTCTTCTTGCTATATCACCTAATATAGCATCACCAAACAAATGTCCTTGAGAATCATTAATTTCCTTAAAATTGTCAATATCAATAATCATCATTGCACCTAATTCATGAATATCTATTTTTGACAAATAATCTTTAATTAAATTTTGAGTTGTTATTTTATTATAAATACCAGTTAATGCATCTTGTTGTGCTTTACGCAATAAATATTGTGAGCGATGCTTTTCTTCATCTATATCTACTATAATTCCAATTGCTCTTAATGGCTTATTTTCTTTATCAAATTGAACAGTTAATCGTAATCGCCACCAACGATACTGATGTTTAGGATCAATCAGTCGTATTTCTTGTTCTATATACTTTTGACCATTTTGTATTTCATTTAAAATATCATCTATCTTACTAACATCATAAGGATGAAATCCCTTCTTTAAATCATCCTTATTAACCTGACAATCTTTAAATTCAAAAATATCATTATCAAAAGCATGAATCCAATTATGAGAAAATCTAAAATGTTTATGAACAATATCCCACTCAATGATAACATCATTTGTCTGTTCCATAATAATATTATATCTTTCCAAACTTAATCTTAATTCTTCTTCAATTTTCTTTTCTTGTGTAACATCAATCATAATGCAATAAAAAGAAGAACATGTCTCATGTGTTTCCTCAATTAATTGACCTTTATCAAAAACCCAAACATAATGTCCATCTTTATGCATAACTCGATATTCTATACGCTTAGTTTTCCCTAACGCCATTTGGCGTTGGACTTCATGTAATGTAGGTTCACGATCTTCTGGTACAATCATTTCCCAAAAGCTGTTATGAAAGCGTTCATGAATTTCTTGACGTGTATATCCAAACATAGATAAGAATCCATCACTCATATAAAGAATCGTTAATTCCTCATTATAAAGGCATTTAAAGATACCTCCAGGTACATTATTTGTTAAAACTTCCAAATCATCATTCACTTGTTTTAAACGTAATGCATTTTCATATTGTATTTGTTTTAAATAAAAGTTTTGTTTTTGAGATGTTTCTTTTTGCATATGATTAATAATTTGTTCTTTTGATTCAAACAAAGACATGACAACCTCATATAAGAAAACATGCTGATGATCTTGTTTAAATGTCAAATAACCATAGATAGTCATTGGACGACAAAAATCACCTTTTTCAATTCTTAACTCTGTTTTATAAGAGACATAACAAAAACAATCATTACAGTCAACATTATCAATATGAACATGATCAACTGTAAGAGAATGTGCATCTTCTTTTTCCCTCATAAGCATGTTCTCAACAGCATCAATTCCTCTTACAATCTGCTGACAGTACAAATGACTCCAGCATATATGAGGATGTAACATTGACACCAAAGCAGAAATATTTTTATCATAATAATTATTTAAAAAATATTCTGCATATTTTAATCCAATTTTTTCCTCTATCAAAATAATTTCACCTCTTATCAAACATGAAAATACATTTTTTCAAATTCAGAAGCAGATACCGGTCTTCCAAATAAGAAACCCTGTATATAATCAGGATCAGTTTTTTTCACAACATGATATTCTTCCTCAGTCTCAACACCTTCAACACAAACTTTTAAATGTGTCACATGAGCCAATTTCACAATATATTCTAAAAATATATACTCGTAACTTTCTTCTTTAATTCCCTGAATAAAACTACGATCTATCTTGATAACATTAGCTGGTAATTCTTTTAAATGGCTTAATGATGAATAGCCTGTTCCAAAATCATCTATAGCTATTCCATAACCCATTTCTTGAATATTTCTAAACTCTTGGTTAATAAACTGTAAATTAGGAATCCAACAATTCTCTGTTAATTCTAAAATACAATGATTAATAGGTGAATGTGAATGCTCATTTTTCAAATATTCTAATAAGGCATTCTCCTTTAATTGAATATAAGAAACATTAATACTCATTGTAAAGTCCTGATTATATTTTTGCCATATTTGACATTGTTTTATAGCCTCTTCAAGTACCCATTTTCCAACTTGAATAATTAACTGACTTTCTTCTAATAATGGAATAAATTCAATTGGGGATACTTCTCCATGCTTAGGCGAATGCCATCTTAAAAGAGCTTCAGCCCCAACAACACTCTTTGTTTTAACATCTATTTGAGGTTGATAATATAATTCAAATTCTTGAAATCCATTTGCGACTGTTGCATGTAAACTTTCTTGCAGTTCAATAATTTTTAATTTTCTTTGATACATTTCTTTTGAGAAGAAAACCAATTGATTTTTACCATTCATTTTTGCAATTTCTACTGCATTTTCAGCATGCCTAAATAACTTCTGATAAGAATGTCCATCTTTTGGATAAAAACAAGCACCAGCTGATAATGAAATATATAAACGCTGATCATCCATTATAAAATGATTTGTAACATATAATTGTATATCTTCATAAATCGCTTGAGTAGATTGTTCAGATCCATTTTTAATCAGAAATGCAAATTCATCACCATCTAATCTATACATTTGACAACCTTTAGGTAAGAGAGCTATTAGTTTTGTTGAAATCAGATTTAAAGCACGATCTCCAAATGCATATCCATAGCGCTCATTTATATTTTTAAAGTTATCTATATCTAAAACAACCACTACACCTTGCGTCTGTTTATCTGAGTTTATAAGATGTCCTAAATCTTTTTCAAACTGTTTCCTATTCTTTAATCCAGTAATATTATCAAATTTATTTTCTTTACCTATATTTGAAATTCTACCAATTAAATATAGAGGATGTCCTTGACTATCTTGACTCACTTTCCCACGACAAGACACCCATATAACTTGCCCTTCTCTATTATAAACACGATACTCCATATCATGATAATCTTTTATACCTTCTTGAAGCATTTGCATATCATTAAGCCAAAGTGGTATATCTTCATTCACCATTATACTCGACCAGACATCTACAACATTTTCTCTAATGGAATGATCGATGTTGAAATCTATAAATGCATTCTCAGAAATATGAAAAACACCATTTTGAATATCCCACATAAAAAGATAATCATCTGTACTTTCAGAAAGCAACTCAAAAAAGATATCAACATTAAGTTCCTCACTCTTTGTTAAACCTGCCATAATATCCTCCTTATCCCTTTGTACCTCTATTATATATGAATTAACTTCCCAATACTAGAATGATTGAATAAAAACAAAAAAAGACTCCTAAGAGTCCATCAATTGAAACGTATACGTTCAATAAAAGCAGTTATAATTGCTACAACAGGAAAAATAATCCACCCTGGATGCCACCAGCCATAAACAAAACCCC
>NZ_HG005296.1:0-10371 GCF_000455285.1 Candidatus Stoquefichus massiliensis AP9
CTTCTAAAGTCAGGTTTGATGTATTGTCACGCTTTTTTTACTTTTTATGTCTTTTTTCTTTTAAAACTGTAAATAATAACCAAATTCCTAGTCCAACTGCTGTCATATACCCTATAAAACCCAATGCTGGAATGCCAAAAACTTTTGGTGTCATTTGTGTCGTACATAATAAACTACTTGCCATTAATAATCCTGCACTCACAATTCCAACAACTAGTTTATTAACCATATGATTAATAGTTGTTAAAGGAACACTAGAATCCATAATATCTAAATTGATTTTTAAACGTCCTTTCATCATCATTCGTATCACTTCTGATAAATGAATAGGAAGATCTAAAGTATTTTGTGTTGATTCATATATTTTGTGAACAGAATTGACAAGTTCTTTTTTTAAATCAAACTGAGCTGTTATGTGATTAGCAACATGATTAGCAGCAATTTCTATAATGCTAATGTGAGGATCAATCAGCATAACTGTACTTTCAATAGTTACTAAACCTCGTGCTAACATACTGACTCCTTTAGGCATAGAAATATGATGACGATGAGCAATCGTAAAAATTTCCTGTACGACATCACCTAAATTAATATCTGTTAAATCCATACTCACATAGTGAGACATAAAAGTTTCAATATGATCATAAAACAATGTATAGTCAATACGATCATCATGTTCTCCCAATGTTAATATGACGTCAACAAGTTTTTGCGTATCGTTTTGTCCAATTGCCATAACAGCATTTTTCATTAAATCCTTTTCTGCACGACCTAGAATTCCCATCATTCCAAAATCAATCCAAACAATTTGACCATCTCTTATTCTTAAATTACCAGGATGAGGATCCGCATGAAAAAAACCATCGTCAACAATCTGTTTGATATAATTCTCTGCAAGTTTAGCAGCAATTTCTTCACTATTATAACCATTTTTTCTTAAAGTGATAAGATCATCAACTTCATAACCATCAATATATTCCATAACAAGAACCTTACTTGTTGTATAATCAGTCTCTATTATTGGAGAACCTATATAAACTATGTCCTCATTTAGATGTTGAAAACGTTTAGCGAACGCTGCTTCATTAAGAAAGTCCATTTCTTCTTTAGCTGTATGCCAAAATTCATCCAAAACTATATTTAAATCTACAACGCTCCCTAAAACTTCATTTAACCTTAATAATTTAATTGCACGGCGAACAAGTGAGATATCCCTTTCCATCATTTCATAAATACCAGGACGTTGCACTTTTACAACAATATGCCGACCATCTTTTAATATTGCCTGATGAACTTGAGCTATAGATGCACTCCCTAAAGGAATATCAGCAAATTGAGAAAAAACATTTTCTAGTCTTGTTCCATACTCCTCTTCAATGACCTCTCTTACACTTTGAATGTCCATAGGTGCAACATTATCTCTTAATTTCACCAATTCCTGGCAATATCGTTGTGAAAACATATCTTGCCGAGAAGCCATGATTTGCCCAATTTTAACAAAAGTTGGTCCCAAATCTTCTAATATCATTCTAAATTTAACAGGATTAATTCCTTTAGCAAGATGATGTTTTCTAAGAATTGATACAATCTGAGCCAAACGACGTTTACTGCTTAATGCTTTATACTTATTCTGACTCATTCTTTAAACTTTGTAACTCTTCAATCTTAGCTTTTAATTTTTCCAGTTCACTAGGATCTAACTTTTCTAAATCCTGACTCACTTTTTCAGCATTAACAGGCTCTCTTAATTTCTCTGCAACAGTATGTTTTAATTCTTCATTTAAGACTTTTCCTTGTTCAACAGTAAGTTCACCTTTTTTAACAAGCTGTTCAACAACTTCTTTAGATTTTTCAGCAGTTACAGCCATAGCTCCTAACCCAGCTAATAAAACCTTTTTTAAATCTTCACTTAAATTATTCATAATCTTCATCTCCTTTATCTTATTTTACCACTTTTCTTTCAATCGTCACTCTATTTTTATTCATCAATATAAAAATAATGCTATAATAATGATACAAGGAGTGAAAATATGTCAAAAATTCAAAATGTTCCTCAAATCAAAAATCCTATTATAACTGCTGTAAGAGGTCAATTAGAACAAAGAGCAGCATGGTTATACTTATTATGTGATGAAGCTCAAAAGAAAGGTATACAGCCAATGGACATTGGTCCTGCTGCTATTAAACGCTGTGGTTTAGGACAGGGACAATATCTAGTCAAGAAAGGACAAACAACAAGTTTGAAAGGACTCAAAAAAACACTTTTTACAAAGCCTGCTCAATGGGTTTTTGAAATGAAAGTTCAAAACTGTAGTGATGATCAGTTAGAAATTCATTTCCATTATTGTCCTCTTGTGAAAGCATGGCAAAAAGCTGGATGTACAGATGAAGAGATTGCCATGTACTGTGATATTGCCATGTGTGGAGATTGTGGTATTGGTGAGGCTTATGGCTGTAAACTTGATTTACAGAAAACGATAGCTAATGGAGATGAAATTTGTCATTTGCGTTATTATCGAGAAAAAGAATGATTTGTTCATTCTTTTTTGTATTAATTTTTTGAACTTGTGAAGAATAAATATGGAGGTGAGATGATGAGTCCCAAAGAATTACTCTATATTGAAGATGCATTAGGTCATGAAAAATTTATGAAAACACAGTGTTTAGAAGTGGCTTCAAAAATACAAGATAGTGAACTTAAGAACTATGTTACCCAACTTGTTCAAAATCATGAACAGTTATTTCAACAATTTTTTAATCTTTTATAGAAAGGAAGATCAAACATATGGATGATAAATGTTTAATGGAAAGTTTATTAATGACAATTAAAGGTGTCAGTGATTTATATTTACATGGGACACTTGAGTCAAATACTGAAAATGTTCATAATACTTTTGATAAAGCATTATGTGATACATTAACAATGCAGCATGAGATTTATATGAAAATGGCTGCAAAAGGCTGGTATCCAACACAACAGGCGCAATCCCAGCAAATCATGCAAACTAAACAAAAATTTGCTACACAAGGTTAAATAGAAAGCAGAAAGAAATTATTTTTCTTTCTGCTTTATTGCTTTATAGAAGCGTTGTAATCCATCATGTAGTCTTTCTAATGGACAAGCAACATTCATACGAATAAATGACCTTCCATTTTCACCATATTCTAAACCATCAGATACATATAAGCCCGTTGTTTCTCTTATATCATTAACTAATTCAACACTATCTTTACAAATATATGAACAATCAATCCATAAAAGATAAGTCGCTTGTGTTGGTACAACATGAAGATGAGGTAAATATTGCTCAATAAAATGAATAGCTATTTGCTTATTATTTTCAATATATGCTCTTAATTCATCAAGCCATGTTTCACCTTTTTCAAATGCTGCAATGGTTGAACATATTGCAAAACTATTTGGTTCAGCAACTTCATCTGTATTAATACCACGATTCACTTTATGATATAAAATAGGATTTGGCACAACAATACAAGCCGTTTGTAAACCTGCTAAATTAAATGCCTTTGTTGGAGCAATGCAAGTGATACTATTCATAAGATTTGTTTGTGATACACTGGCAAAAGGAATGTATTCATCATGAGGGGCAGTGATATCACAATGAATTTCATCTGATACAACCATTACATGATGTTTTGCACATAAATCACCAATTCTCTGTAGTGTTTCTTTATCCCAGATCTTTCCTATCGGATTATGGGGATTACATAAAATCATCAAAGTTGTCTGAGAAAGTGAAAGTTTTCTTTCTAAATCTTCAAAATCAATATGATAATCATAACCATCATAAATGAGATCACTTGATAAAACATGACGTCCATTATTTAAAATAGAATTATAAAAGATATTGTATACTGGTGATTGGATTAAAACATTTTCACCAACTGTTGTCATCTTTCTAACAATAGATGAAATAGCTGGTACAACTCCTGTACAAAACATCATCCATTCTTTTTCGATGTAATAATGATGTCTTTTTAGCCACCAGTTTTGGATACTTTGAAAGTACTCATCAGGCACAATATTATATCCGAAAATACCATGATTCACTCTTTGATGCAACGCCTCAATAATTTCAGGAGCAGTTTCAAAATCCATATCTGCAACCCACATAGGCAATTCATTATCTTTGACATCCCATTTAAGTGAATTTGTATGGTGACGATTTGTTAATTTTGAAAAGTCATATGTCATATGATTTCCTCCTAACTGCATACACATTCTTTTGATTGAATTTTTACCATTGGCTGTGATGTTATAATCTGAGTTTGTGATGGATTAATCTTTGTTTCATCCATAATTAACTCTCCTATACTTAATGCCTGAATAACACCAGAAATTGGATTCATAATACTATCAATATATGAAACAATTTCAGCATCAATATTTTTACAGTACTCAAATGCCAAAGTTGTATTCATGAATCGACAATTCACAAGTTTTAGATTTTCAATATAACACAATCCTTGTAAACTCTCAATTGTACAATTGACAAATGTAATATTCTTTGTATTCCATGCTAGATACTCACCAATAATAGTAGAATCATAAACTGTTACATTCTCACAATTCCAAAAAGCATCTTTAGATATTAATTTTGAATGATGGATTTCAATATTCTTACAGCCATCAAAACAATAATTCCCTGTTAAATTTAAATCATGAATAACAATATTTTCACTATTCATTCCAAAATAATCTCCTCTTGCTCTTACATGATTCAATTGAATATTCTGACAATTCCAAAATGATTCCAGAGCCATTGGCATATCAACATTCTTTAATGTTATATCACTTGATCTTCTAAATGTTTTAGGTGCTTCAATAATACTATCTTGAATATCAATATGATGTGTATACCAAATACCTGAACGAGCTGTTTCTAATAAAGTAGAATTGATGACTTTGATATTTTGACTGTACCATAATGGGTATTTCCATTTAAAAATGCTTTGGTCAATATCAATATGTTTGCTTTCTTTTAATGGTGACTCCCCATCTGCAAAAACTGAATTTTCAACTCTTATATTTTCACTTTGAAAAAGTGCTCTTTCACCACTTAAATATTCCTGATTAATAACTTTCATTCATTTTCCTCCTTTTGAAATGTTACACTTATACTCTTGTTTCCTAATTGATGACTCAAACCCGTTACATCTTCAATATGTCCTATTCTTGTATATTGATAAGATGTTTGAAAATCTTTATAAAATAAGACAAGGCAATTATCTTGAAAAAGCATGATATCTCCTACTTTGATTTGATTTACTGATTCTGGATGTATTGGTAAACTTTGATCTAAATAATAATATTTTTCATTTCCATGAAGTTCTTCCATTTGTAGAGTCATAGGTAATAATTTAATGAATTCTTCAACTGTTGAATGATCATAGAGTTCTATTTTATATTTTTGTTCATTGATAACAATATTCATTAATTCATCTCCTCTTTCATCTTGACTGACTGCTGTATCTCGTAATGGATCTGGTTGTGATAATTGACAGCCATAAACAAGGCACACAATTATAAACAGACATATATACTTTCTTTTAAGCAATGCTTTTCCCCATCAAATAAGCCTCTTTTAAAATATGTGTATGCTTTTCAATATCCCCATACTGATCTATGCCTACCCCCTTTACAACACCTTTTAATGAAACTCCATCAAAACACTTGATCCATCCTTCTAAACCTAAAATAGCCCCATTCATTGATGATTCATCTTCATCAGCTGAAGTTGTTAATAAATAAATATCCCTAAACTGATAATCATCTTCAAACAACGGATTTGTACGATCTAATAATGTTTTCATTTGTCCACTCATTTCATAGAAATAAATAGGCGTTGCAAAGACAATAACATCTGAATTTTTCATCTTTTCAACAATTTCATTTCCATCATCCTGAATAACACAAGATTTCTTATTTTGACATACAAGACAGCCTTTACAAAAATGAATATCCTGATCTTTTAAATTCATTTTTGTAACCAGATTTCCCCTTTCCTGAACACCTTTTATAAAGGCATCTGCCAGTGTGTCTGAATTTCCCCCACTGCGATAACTTGTTGAAATAACAAGAATGTTTTTATAACTCATGATTTTGTTCCTCCTTCTTTAATGAATATAATAAATAATCTAAACAATCTATTTTCTTCTGAACTTCATGCATATCTTCTTTTAATATGCATCTATGACATTTTAAAAAATGCACCTGTTTTTTATAATCTTTATTTTCTAAATACTGCATAAAACAATAAATCTGTTCATTATTACATCCAGCATCTTGCAAGTTTCTCATGATCTGTAATTCTTGAACGAATTTCTGTGACTGCATATCATGACCTCCTCTTGATCTTATTATAATTCTCGTCTTCATTAATATCAAATACCTATATCAAATAACATACTATACTTGAAAAGCATGGATACAAAAAGTATAATAAAGAAAAGGAGTGATTCTATGGAACTGCGTGTTTTACAATATTTCCTTGCGATTACAAGAGAAGAATCTATTTCAGGAGCAGCCGAACATTTACATATTACACAGCCAACATTATCAAGACAAATGAAAGAATTGGAAGAAGAATTAGGTAAACAATTATTCATTCGTGGTAATCGTAAAATTACTTTAACTGAAGATGGGATGTTTTTAAGGAATAGAGCTGAAGAAATTATTAATCTTGTTGAAAAAACGGAAAGTGATTTCTTGTTATCGGATACTTCAATAAGTGGAGACATCTACATTGGAAGTGGTGAAACAGAAGGTATGAAATTAATTGCTAGAGTTATCCAAAAATGTCAAGCTGAATATCCTGATATAAAGTTTCATTTATATAGTGGTAATGCTCAGGATGTTGCTGAACGAATAGAAAAAGGATTATTAGATTTTGGTATTTTTGTAGAACCTGCAGATGTTTCACAATACGATTTTTTAAAACTACCTGTTAAAGATACTTGGGGACTCTTAATGCGAAAAGATAGTTTACTAGCAAATAATGATTCAATTACTGCTGATCAGCTAAAAGATATTCCATTAATTTGTTCTCATCAGAATATGGTTCAAAATGAAATATCTGGTTGGATGAATAGTGATTTTGATCAGTTAAATATTGTTGCCACTTATAATTTAATCTATAATGCGTCCCTGATTGTAGAAGAAGGAAATACTTATGCTCTGACATTAGATAGACTTATTAATACAACTGGTGATAGTCAATTATGTTTTCGTCCACTTGAACCAAAATTAGAAGTTGGATTAACACTTGTATGGAAAAAATATCAAATTTTTTCGCGAGCAGCAGATTATTTTCTCAAAACATTAAGAACTGAAATTGAAAAGGATTCCAAGTAGAATCCTTTTTCTATCGTATAAAACTGATTAATTCACTGATTTGCTGTATCATTAAAGTTGGCTGTATATCATCCTGTGATAAAATTTCACCATTATGATTGACCCATATGCCCTTAAGCCCATATTCAATAGGAGCTTTTACTTCCCAAAGATAGTTATCACCTACCATACATGCCTGATTAGCCAAAACATCACAAAAATCTAATGCCTTTTGATAAACACGTCTATCCGGTTTACCGATTCCCTGTTCACCTTCTATAAGAATCAAGTCAAAATGTTTCTCTAAATCAAAACGTAAAATCTTTTCTCTTTGACGTGTTCCATCACCATTGGTTATTAACACAAGCTTATATCCGTGAGAATGAAAATAGTCCAATGTTTCATGAACATCAGAATACAAATAAATAGCTTTTTCTTTATAATATGCATAATGATCCAATAAAAATGCAATAGCCAAATCATTATTCATATCTAAACTATCAAATGCTTTTCTTAATATTCCTTTTCTCACTAATTGAAAATCAACATTTCCTTTAGGACGATTCTCCTCATTAGACCAATAAGCATCATTAATCACATTTATTTGATGTGCTAAAGTGAGTGCATCTATGCTTATCTCCATTTCATTTGTTAATTGCTGACAAGTCAATTCCCATGCTTGATGTGTCACTCCACCAAAACAAATAAGTGTATCATCTAAATCAAAGAAAAGAGCTTTTATTCCTTCTATCACTATATCATCCTTCTTTCCAATCCTTACATTGTTTATATTAAACAGATAAAGATATAAAATCAAATACTTCATTTTTATATCCTCACATACTTAAAAAGCATATCCTCATTTTCATAACCTTCTAAATATCTATAGCAAATATCTTCCATAAATATTTGACGAATCCAAAATCTTTATAGATCATAAAAAAATACATATACATAATTGTAAATATGGATAAGTTACTTTCTTATTCTTTTAAGAAAGTTTTTATTTTGATCAGTAAAATTGTAAGAATGATTTAATTCGTCATACGAAAAAAGCAGGCAAAAATTTTGACAGCTTTTTGAATTATATATTTAAATTTCATTTTATTGGTACTTTGGCGCCCTCGATAGGAGTCGAACCTACGCAAAACATGCCTTAGGAGGGCACTGCTCTATCCACTGAGCTACGAGGGCAATTATAACAAATATAGAACATTTCCAAATTATTTTATCATGAATACCCTCACTTTTCAACATCTTCATCCTGAAATCATTATATCATTTCAAGAAAAATATAACCCAATACTTTACGTATATATTTATTAAATATAATTCCTATGACAATTAAGAACGTAGCAGTTAAGACATAACCAAAAACTAACTTGCCATCAAACTCAATAAAGAATATACTACCATACATCATAAGCCCAGTTATAAAAAAGATTGTAGAAATAATGACTTGATATTTTTTAAATAATTCCTGTACTTGACGAAATGTAGCTATTCCCAAAAAACATAAAAGAATACTAATACCAAATAAAAATTCACTGAATGTATTGTCGGTTTTATGAGAAAGTACACCAACTCCAATACTACCTACAATAATTAACATCATTCCAATAAATACTCTTGCATGTCTTGACAAGAAGAAATCTCTTACACACTTTAAACTCAATAATATAGGAATAAGTAATGAACAAAAAGCTGCTATAACTAAATACAATTGACCTGATAAGAAAGAAATAATTAATGTGATAAACCACATTATCATAACTGCATCTCTGTGAAATTCAAAATGCATCATTTCATTATGTTCTTGATCTTTATATAACTGAATTGTATCATCTATGGCTTCTATTGCTTCATCAATAGAATATTCACCTTTCAATACATCATTAGCATAATCAAGATAACTTTTCTTTGTTTCAACAAAATGAATATTTACATCATATTCATGTTTTTTATTTTGTAATAAATCATAATTATGATGAATAAGTATACTTTCTATTTCATCTAAAGAAAATTCAAGTTTTCTTAAAAAAGTTATTTTTCCTATTACTTCTACACTATCTCTATCATATTCTCTATATCCAGAGACATTTCTTGTAGGTTTGATTAATCCTTTATCTTCATAAATAAGCAATGCCTTTCTTGATATACCATATTTTTCTGTAACTTCTTTTATCTTCATGATAACCACCTCATAATCATATTAAACCTATCCCCAAGGGATAGGTCAAGTGATTATTTGAACATTTCCTCTTTTTTGGTTCCATAGATCTAATAATCGTTGAATATAATAGATTGTCATTTTCTCATACCATTCACCTGTATTTAAATCAACTAAACAAAAAAGATGATCTTCTCTTTCTACAAGTGTTAAATGATAATAATAAAGACTAGATTGTATATCAACATCAATAGACATAAAAATACCTCCTATTCTACTTTATGAAATAGGAAGTATTTTATGATATTTTAAAACAGGAATCACTGTACACAAATAAGTTATAGAAAATAAGAATCCTGCTATAACATCACTTGTAAAATGAACACCTAAATAAATACGCGTTATACCTATCAAAATAGGCATACTTAATGTTAGAACTGCTATCACTTTATGTTTTTTCCATAAGAAATAAGCAATCATCCCAAACACAGCCATTGAAGCCATAGCATGTGCTGAAGGAAAACTATAACTCGTTTCTTTGACCAGATGAATGACATCAGGTCTTGGTCTTGCAACGATAAATTTAATCAATTGATTCAATATAGCAACAATCGCAACATTGATACTGATAAAAAATCCTTTTTTGATATGTGTAACCAAACATATCATACAAATGATAATAATACCTAACGTTGATCCTAAAAATGTAATAACAATCATAATTCCAGTTAATTGCTCACTTGTCAATGCTTGGAGACCTTGATATACTTGCTGATCTAAACTTGTGAATGCTCCTAAAGAAAAAGCAATAAGATAAATAATGAGAATAAGCCAAGATAAAAGCATA
>NZ_HG005296.1:11808-15573 GCF_000455285.1 Candidatus Stoquefichus massiliensis AP9
TATTGAAATTTTATCTTATAAGTCTTTATCAACTCGGATACCATTTTCTTTCACTATTCTTCCTGGAACACCAACAACTGTACAGTTTGGTGGAACATCTTTCAAAACAACAGATGATGCTCCAACAATACTATTATCACCAATTGTGACATCACCAATAATCTTAGCACCTGCAGAAATCATCACATTATTTTGTAATGTTGGATGTCTTTTCACTTTATGCTCACCAGTTCCAACTCCTCCAAGAGTTACTCCCTGATATAAAACACAATCATTACCAATAATTGTTGTTTCCCCAATAACAACCCCCATACCATGATCTATAAAGAATCTTCTTCCAATCGTTGCTCCTGGATGAATTTCAATTCCAGTTAAAAATCTAGCAATCTGACTGAGAAAACGTGCAAGCATCTTAAGATGTGCATTCCATAAGAAATGGTTAATACGATAAAAGAACATTGCATGTAATCCCGGATAGTTTAAAATAACATTGAATCTATTACGAGCTGCTGGATCCATTTCTAATATTCTTGATATCAAACTTTTTTCCATCACTTTCACCCCTTTGTTTTACATATTTAATCACAAATAAGCAAAAGAAACAATTTAAGTTATAATTTTTTTACTCATCAATAATCTCATCTGGCTTTTTTAATTCTTTTCGATAAAAACGAACAAACATAAATGTTGTGATACAGGCAGCCAATATATCAGATACAGGCTCAGCAAATAAAACAGCAAAAACACGTGTTCCATCATGTACCATTGCCCCAATAGACGATGACATCATTGCTGCAAATGATGTTCCACCTAATAGATTTGGGAATATATAAATCAATGGAATGAGCAGTATAATCTTTCGAGTAATGGCCATCCAAACAGAAACTTTTGCTTGACCAAATGCCATAAAAGCCTGTTGACAAGCAATCTGTGCTCCAAACATTCCAGCACCAATTAAGAAAATACGTAATGCCCATGATGAAAATTGAATTGTTTGTGCATCACTTGCAAAGATAGATACAAAGAATGATGAAAAGAACATTGCAGTAAAACTTGCAATAAAAGCAAACCCTAAACATAACTTAAACATTAAATGAAATGTTTGTCTGACACGTGTATAATTTCTAGCACCATAGTTATAACTTAATATTGGCTGTGCACCTTGACATAATCCTTGTAATGGCAAGGTAATAAACTGCCAGATACTCATTAAAATTGCCATTGTAGCCACTGCCATCGTTCCACCATATATTAATAACTGATTATTAAATGAAATCTGTAATAAACTCTCTGTAGCTGTTTGAACAAAAGGTGATACCCCTAAAGCAACAATTGAAAGAATAATATGAACTTTGGGAATCAAATATTCTTTTTTGATTTTAATAATACTTTTTGATCCAAACAAGAAAATTAATACCCATACAGCTGAAGCACCTTGAGCGATAATTGTTGCCAAAGCAGCCCCAGCAACTCCCATATTAAAAATAAAAATAAAGATAGGATCTAAAACAATGTTGATAATTGCTCCAATAACAACTGTATACATCCCTATTTTAGCAAATCCCTGTGTGTTAATATAAGCATTCATACCAAGTGTGATTTGTACGAAAATTGTTCCTAATGCATATATACTAGTATATGAAACAGCAGGAATAATGGTTTCTTCATTTGCCCCAAAAATATACAATAATGGTTCATGAAATAATAAAATCACTAACGTTAAGATGATTCCCACAACAATTAGTAATACAAAACTATTTGTCATAATCTCTTCAGCCTTATCTTTTCTTTGTTCACCCATTCTAATAGCACAAAGTGGTGCACCACCTACACCAACTAATTGCGTAAAAGCACTCACAAAAGTCACAATGGGTAAAGCCACAGATAACGCAGCCATAGCCGTCGTCCCATCTTGCATTTGCCCAATATAAATACGATCAACAATATTATATAAAATATTGACTAGTTGCGCTATAATTGAAGGAATTGCTAATGAAAACAAAAGTTTTCCTATTTTTTCATGTGCTAAATTTTGATTTGTAGCCATATCGTTTCTCCTTTAAACCATAAGAAAACAGGTATTGAACTACCTGCTTATTTTACTAAAACTTTTAGATAGACGAGGTCTTTTTTCATCAACCCTCTCTTCTATCTTGAGTACATCTAATTTGTAAATAAGTATATACAAAATAATTGCTAAAACACCTGCAGAAACAGCATCCAAAATAGAATGTTGCTTAATAAACATTGTTGATAAAGTAATCATAATAGCTGATGTATTGGCAAATATTTTCATAGCATTTGAGTTTTTAAAATCTCTACATTTGATTAATGCAAGTGCGCATCCAATAGAATTAAAAACATGAATACTTGGAAAGACATTTTGACTTTTGTCTGCTGTATAAATAAAGTTGACTAAGAAAGTTGATAATGAACTTCCTTCAATAACTGTTGGACGATGATCAAAACTTGTTGGATAGATAGTAAAGACAATTAAGCAAACTGTCATTCCAATAAATAAGAAAGCAACACATTTATAGAAATCCTTTTTATGGAAGAAAAATAAATATGCAATTGTTCCTGCCACAAACAAGAACCAATAGACATAAGGATAGATAAACCATGAAACAAAAGGAATGGCCTGATCAATAGATGTATAAACATCTTTAAATCCAAATGTTCCTCTTTGTTGAAGACCAAAATACCAAGGCAAGTAAATAATAAAATAAAGGAAAACCCAGGCATGTTTATATTGAGATAAGAATTTTTTCATTAGTTAAACCCAAATAACTTTCTAGATATACTGTATCCAGTTGTAATTAATTTCTTACCTATAGTACTATCCATTTCCATAACTGATCCTAATACTGTATGTTTCACTGCACGATATAAATCTGGATTCTTATGTTTTAAATACAGCCATAATTCATCCCTTTTTTGAAGATGTTCTTCTGTCCCAGATTTTACCAGCAAAGCACTTGAAACAGTTGTAATCATACTTAAATACTTCACCATATAACTACGTAATTTACGACTTTTTAATTGCATCACATCACAACAATCAATCATTAGTTTATTCACTTTAATCTGCTGATCAATACGTGAAATCATGACTTTCTCATTAACTGACTGATCTTCTCTACCAATATAATAACGATATAAATCAACATTTAAATAATATAAAGTCACAACATATGGTAAAGGCTGATAAACAAATAAATTATCTACATAGAATGTATGTTTTGGTAATTGTAGATTACAATTTCTTAATAACTGTGTACGATAAATAACACTATGCATTAATAAATTCTGCTGTGGATAAAAATGTTTAACATCATACCATCTAAATGTTCTATTTTGTGGTAATGCATTGGTATATTTGATAACACTTGATTTATTTTCACTAGGTTTTTCATAAACATAATTTGCAATTAACATATCCACATCTTCATCTTTTTCATGTAATTGCTTAATTGTTTCTAAAACTTTTACTAATGCCGACTGATCAAACCAATCATCACTGTCTAATACTTTAAAATACAATCCTGTTGCGTTTTTAAGTCCTGTATTCACTGCTTGACCATGTCCACCATTTTCTTGATGTACACATTTAATAGTTTCTGGATATTGAGTCGCATACTCATCACCAATACATGCAGTTTCATCTTTTGATCCATCATCAACGATAATGACTTCTACATCATCTTTTAAAATAAGGCATGATTCAATAGCCTTACTCATATATTCCTGTGAGTTATAACAAGG
>NZ_HG005296.1:15701-21518 GCF_000455285.1 Candidatus Stoquefichus massiliensis AP9
AATCGCAATACTTAAATATTTCATAATATCCTCCTATAATTGTTTTGTTAAAGTCAATGCTTCCTCCACAATACCATCAATATTATAATATTTATATTGTGCCAATCTTCCCAACAAATAAAAATGTGAGAATGGTTTCACTAAATCTACATACTTTTGATGCATTGCCATATTTTCAGCATTCAATATCGCATAATAAGGAACCTGTTGATTATCTTTATAGACTTCTGGATATTCTTTAATGATTGTTGTTCCTTTAACATCTTGTCCAGTCAAATATTTAAATTCGGTAATACGTGTAAAATCTTCACTAACAGTATAATTGACAACTCCTTTAGACTGATAATAATCCTGATCATAATGTTCAAAGTCAAAACGTAATGAACGATATGGTAATTGACCTAAACGATTATCAAAGAATTCATCAATAGCTCCTGTGAAAATAATCTTTCCTGTAAATTCTTTTCCTAAATAATAAACCTTATGATTTTCAAAATCAAAAGTTAAATCATCTTTCGCATCACGATTTAAAATAACTTCAATATTTTGATGATCTAACATATTCTCAAAAAGTTTTGTATATCCTTCTGCTGGCATCCCCTGATATGGATCTTGAAAATAGCGATTATCATATGAAACCAATACTGGTACACGTGCAGTTACACTTTGATCAACTTCCTCAGGTTTTTGATTCCACTGTTTCATTGTATATTTTAAGAAAATATTTTCATATACATATTCAGCAACTTCCTGAATTCCTTGTGAAGAACTCTTTTGTAATTCTAAAATAGGTACTCTTGCATTTTTGCCATATGTATCAATCAATTCCTGTTTAAGCTGTTGTCCTTTTTCTTCACCAAATACAATCATTAGTGTATTCAAATTAAAAGGAATAGGAATAATCTTCCCATAAACATTTCCAACAACTTCATGACTATAATCATACCACTTTGTAAAACGTGACAAAAAATCATAAACCTCTTTATTAGAAGTATGAAAAATATGCGGTCCATATTTATGTACCAAAACACCATATTCATCATACTCATCATAACAGTTTCCACCAATATGATTCCTTTTTTCTATAATCTTAACTTTTTCTCCTCTTTCAGCTAAAACACGTGCCACTGTAGTCCCTGCAAAACCACAACCTATAATTAAAGTATCCACTTTCTCACCTCTAGTTTCTATCATATCATAATATTACAAAATTGAACATACACATTTATAAACTCGAATCAAAAAATATTGATGAAAGCAACGAAAATGGGATTACTTCTTGTACATTATCACGCTTACCAATAGCTTTTTCCATCCATATGACATCATGCCATGTATCAAATTTATATCCAACCTGATGAAAACAGCCAATCAATTCAAAGCCAAATTTTTGATGAAACTTTTCACTCTTTTCATTTGGATATGTAATACATGCATAAACATTTTGAATGTGCATCGCTTTCAAAATATCTATTAACTTTTCATATAATATCTTACCTACAGATTGTCCATGATAGTGTTCATCAATATAAATGGATAATTCACTATCCCATTGATAAGCATGACGTGTTCGATAAACCGATGCATAAGCATAACCAATAATCTGATTTTGTTCTATAGCCACCAAATAAGGAAATTTCTCTAATGTTTTCTTAATTCTATGAGTCATCTCTTCAACTGATGGAACATCATACTCAAATGTAATATTTGTTTTTTCTACATAGGGCGCATAAATTTCCTGTATGGCTTTTGCATCACTAACTTTTGCAACTCTTATATGCACATTTATCACCTCTAAAATCTTTTCAATTATACATCAAATATCGTATTGGTGCAATGTTACAATTCCAAAGATTTTCTAAAGAAAAAGAAACAAGTTATTTTTTTGTTTCTAATAGTTTTAAATATTCACTTTCATGAACTATTCTTAAATCTTGTCCTTGTTTCATTAATTGCAATGCTTTTTTTACTTTCTTATTTTCTTTACCAAATCTTACTTTATGATATCCTTCTTTACCAATAACCAAATAATTTGTTTGGGTACTCACTTGATGAGAAGGTAATGCACTCACTTGCTTGGTTTTCTCTTCTAAAATCTCTTTAGGCATTGATAGTTTACCTGTAAAACAAACAGATTGGTGATAAAGCAAAGCATCTTCTCTTTGAACCATATCTAATAATTGTGGTGCAATTTCAGCTGAAATAATATTACGATAATAATTATCTTTCATTTCACCAAATTCTAAGTGAAATTGTTGATGCAATTCTCTAATATTCTCACAATGCTCATGCTGAATCATTTCAATAAGTAATTGAGCACATGCCTTCGCATCATCTAGTGCCTGATGAGCACGAAACTCAAAACCAATCATTTTTGCTAATTCTTTTAAATTATATTTATGAAGATGAGGATAAACCAAATGAGCCAAAACATTCGTACATGACATATAGAGATGTGGATAAGGTATCTTATTTTGCTTACAAGCTGCCCTTAGATTCATCATATCTCCCTGTATATCATGTGATACAACAATCGTATTTTCGAAATATCCCTTAATATCTTCCCAAACTTCTAAAAAATTTCTTTCTTTATAAAGTGATTTAGGTTTAATCTGATGAACTTTATAGCGATAACTATCATAACTTAAATTTCTAGGCTTAATTAATGAATAATATGTAGAAATGACTTGCGTTCCTGCAAGTTCCACAATGCCAATAGCACAAATACTAGCAGGATCTTGATTTAAAACTTCAATATCAAATACTGTTATTCTTTCACTCATTGAATACCCACTGCCTTTTTTGCTAAAGAATCTGCCATTTCATTATAAAAATCACCACTATGTGCAAGTACTTTCATAAAAGTTATTTGAATATGCTGTCGACTTTTTTCAACAAACTTCTGATATGCAATTGTTCCAGGTTTATTAGCCTTCCAAATACGATTTGCCCATTTTTCAATACCTTCATAATCATAATAGATACAAACCAAAGGATATTGATGCTCAATCGCATATTCGATAGCCCTCTGTGCTCCAGCAATTTCTCCAGCTACATTACGCATAGTCACATACTCAGGATTATCACCTTTACCATAGTATTGAGCAACAACCTGCTGTCCATACAATAGTATACATCCATAGCCATATTGTTTGTTCTTTTGATTATAGCTCCCATCAACATAAGCAATTAATCCATCATTATCAATTGTCATTTTTGGACTCAAATCGAGAAATGCTTCTGCTTCATCTTTACTCGTAAAAGATTTATAGAGTGCTCCAGGAAAACCTTTTACTTGTTTTTCACATTCATTCCATGAAGAGAAGATTCCTATTTGTCTACCTTTTTTGACTGCATAAAATTTACTCATCATCAAAACCTCCATTCACCATTATAATGATAAATATCACTTTTGGCTAGTATAATTACAATTATATTGTGGTTAAATTCAATAATTGATATAATATGAAAAGAAAGGAAGTCAAATATGAAAGTAGAAAATAGATTTTTAAAATATGTAAGTTTTAATACTCAATCTGATCCTTATGCAACTTCATCTCCCTCTACAGCTAACCAAAAAGAATTAGCTGAATTTTTAGTCGAAGAAATGCGTATTTTAGGATTAGTCAATGTTCAAATGAGTGAATATGGTGTTGTTTATGGAACAATTCCTTCAAATAATAATCATCAGGGAGATGTCATTGGATTCATTGCACATATGGATACATCTCCAGATGCTAGTGGTGATCATATTCAACCACAAATCATTCGAAATTATGATGGTCATCGTATCATCTTAAATGAGAATATGATATTAGATCCTCAGGAATTTCCTGATTTAAAGAAAGTTGTAGGTCATGATATTATTGCGACTGACGGAACAACATTGTTAGGTGCTGATGACAAAGCAGGTATTGCAATCATTATGAGTATGGCAGAATACATGTTTAAACATCCTGAATTTAAACATAATGATATTCAAATTGCTTTTACTCCTGATGAAGAAGTAGGACGTGGTAGTCAACATTTTGATTTAAATATTTTTCAAGCTGATTATGCCTATACAATTGATGGTGGTGATATCAATGAATTCTATTTTGAAAATTTCAATGCCTATCAGGTATTAGTTGAAGTTACAGGAAAAAGTATTCATCCTGGTGCTGCCAAAAATAAGATGGTCAATTCATTAGAAGTTGCGATAGAATTTGATCAGTTATTACCACAAAACTGTCGTCCAGAATATACAGAAGGTTATGAAGGCTTTCATCATTTAAATCATATGCAGGGGTCTTGTGAAAAAACACGTCTTGAATATATTGTAAGAGATCATCATTTTTTGAAATTAAAAGAACAATTAAATGATTTTCATCGCATTCAAGCGTATTTGAATAGTTGTTATGGTTATGAATTAATTGATATAACAATGAATGAACAGTATCTCAACATGAAAGATATTTTAGTAGATCATCCACAAATTGTAGAACAAGTTGAACTTGCAATGAGAGATATAGGTCTGAATCCAACAATTGTTCCTATTCGTGGTGGAACTGATGGAGCAAGACTTTCTTATTTAGGATTGCCTTGTCCTAATATTGGAACAGGTGGATTTTATTGTCATGGACCTTATGAATTTGTATCTATTTCAATGATGAAAAAAGGTATTGAACTTTTGTTAAGATTACTACGAAACAATGTTTATTCCAAAGAAGATATGCCATTTTAATTGATAAATCTTTATTCCCTATAGTTCTTCTTTTTTTGAATATATATGTTAGAATGTAATAAAGGAAGTGATAAAGATGAGATGTTTATTTATAATTAATCCAAGTTCAGGAACGAAGACAATTCAAAAGAAACTAGATAAAATGATAGGTCAAATGATTTTACAACAAATTGTAAATCATGTAGATACCTTTTATACTCAAAAGAAAAATGATGCCTATCAAAAATGTTTATCTCTTCATAATAATGATTATGATTTTATCATTAGTGTGGGTGGTGATGGAACTGTTAATGAAATTATTAGTGGTCTTGTTGAAAATCAAACAGACATTCCATTAGCCATATTACCTGGTGGAACTGTTAATGATTTTGCTACTCATCTTAAACTTCCTCATACAACTGATGAATTTATTGAAATGATGAAGAAAAGACATATTATGAAAGTGGATATAGGAAAAGTTAATGATGGGTATTTTGCAAATGTGATTGCGGGTGGAATGTTTAGCGATATTAGTTTTCAAGTTAGTAAAGCTGATAAGGAACGTTTTGGTCCGTTAGCCTATTATGTTAGTGGTATTCGTCAGTTACCTACTCAACTGAATACATCTTTACATTTAAAAATAAAAACAGAAAAAGAGGAATTCGAAGAAGATGCACGTCTTTTTATGATAACAAATACTTCCCAAGTTGGTGGTTTTAAAGATATTACTCCACATGCTGATATTCAGGATGGAGAAATGGATTTATTGATTATTAGAAAATGTTCACCTGCTGATATGATTGCTATATTTAAAGATTATAAATTCAATCATCATGATAGAAATCCTTTTGTCAAATATGTACAAGCAGAAAGTATAACTATTGAATGTGATAAAGATATCATTTATGATGTAGATGGTGAAGAAGGAACAAGTTTTCCTATTCATGTATGTGTAAAAAAACAATCACTACAAGTGATTGTTCCATAAGAACCCTTGATGGGTTCTTTTTTATTGATATGGATTTTTTGGAATAATAATAGCTCCAACAAGATAAGCAAGTAATCCAGATCCCCATCCAAAGATTAAAACAACAGCAATCAATCTTACAATTGTT
>NZ_HG005296.1:22488-25250 GCF_000455285.1 Candidatus Stoquefichus massiliensis AP9
GGATCAATATCAAAGTATTCCGCAATACCTCCACAAACTCCACAAATCATCACATCTCTTCTTGATCTATATAATCTTTTACTATTCATTGTTAATCCTCCATTTCTATATTAACATTTCCTAAACCACAATCAACATCTAATTTTATCTTTCCATCATTATCATGAGAATTACGATCAGCAATACCTGAAAAAGATGTATCTCCTACTCTTACATTACCTAAACCAACACTCACACTTGCGTCATAATCACTCTCATGTCCTGTTAAACGAAGAGAAGCAGAACCAGCACCTACATCAATACTTACTTTTTCGTGAACAGTTACTTTTTGTAAACTCGTCTGTCCCATAGCAGTATTCACTTTTAACTCATCACATTCCAAATAATCCACTTTTACTCTTCCAGCAGCTGTATCCATTTTCACTGTTTTCGCCTTAAGATCATGAACATTTAAAACCCCAGCACTCATATTGAATTTAACAGTATCCAAAGAAATATGTTCTGGAATATAAATATCTATTTGAGAACGTTCATATTTTTGCCCAAACCACCAATAATGAGGTTGATCAATAACTATTTTATCACCTTTCTGATAAATATCAAATCCATTATATAAATGACTCGCTGTAATTCTTATATTTTCTATATCAGTAGCAGTATGAAACTGTACAGACCCATTATGAACATTTACAACTAAGTTATCCATATCATGAGACGCTGTAAAATCACGATCATCTATTTCATAAGATCCCCATTTTAGATTAAGATGTCCCAATAATCCAACTTCACTCAATTCACTTAATCCTCCAATACTTAATCCAGCAAAAATCAAACAAATACCAATTCCAAAACTTATAAGTACTTTATATATTGTTTTCATACTACACTCCTCTAGGATGGAATATTTTACCTAATCCATCAGCTATTGCATTCACTATTGTAGGAATACAATCTCTAAAGAACCACGAAGCAATTTTTCCAAAAACACTTCCCAATCCTGTCAATAAACAAGCTATTCCCATATATATTAATCCAGCACCAGGCATTGAAAACAAATAAATAAATCCTATTACAAACAATATAAATGCTAAAATATGAAAAATAAATGTAATAATCCAAAATCCAAATATAAAACATAAGAATACTGCAAATATCGAAAAACCTATACCAAATAATCCAAATACGCCACCAAACAAACCTTTAAAAATACCCATAACCGAAAATGAGAAAGGTATACAAGCCAAAACAGCTAGAATAATCAAAACAAACTGATCCCTAGAATCCATCTCACTCCATCTATTTCTACCATGATTTTCTTTCTTCGCACTCTTTGTTTTCTTTTTATTTTGAGCATCAATAACTTCAAAATTCTTTGAGTACATATCATCAGAAAAACCACCACTTCCAGCATGAATATGATCATCAAACTTTCCTTTTAACCCATCTTTAATAATCGCTGCAACACGTGCTGGATCACCTAATTCACTTATAACTTTTTGTTCATGACTCGTTCCTGCTTCATCAAAATAATTTTCATAAAAATCCAAGGCTTCCTGACGTTCTTCATCACTAATATCCTGCAACAAGAACTCTAACTCCCTCATAAATTGTTTTCTATCCATTTTGATATCCCCCATCAAATAAATTATTAATTTTCAAAGTGTATTCATGCCATTCCTGCTTATACATATTCAACTGAACAACACCTGTACTTGTAATCTTATAATAACGTCTATTGCGACCTTGAAACTCCTGATCATAACTTTCCAAACAACCATCCTTGAGTAATCTTCTTAAAACTGGATAAAGCGTTGATTCACTCACGCTGATGACCGCTTGAACATCCTGTGTAATCTTATATCCGTATGTCCCATCTTTTTCTCTTGATACAACTGAAAGAACAACTGCATCCAATAAAGCTGCACCAGTATTAAATATCATCTCATCACCTTCATTTCATATAATACTATACGCCATATAATATTATATGTCAATACTCGAAAGAAAAAAACTTCCTTAGAAGTTCTTTCGATAATCAATATAATGTGCTAAAGCATAAAAACATGGAATTGTTAAAAAGATAACCCATGTTGGATGCCACATAGATTGAGTGAATCCTTGCCATAAAAAGATGATGATTGTTAAAATAGGATATCCAAAATAAGAAAGTTTTCTTTTTCTTATTGCACTAACAAGCGTTGATAAAAGTGGGATTGTTAATAAAATAATCCAAGTCGGATGCCATCCTCCTGTCATAACACCATATATTAAATAACCTACAAATAATAATCCACCAAATGGAAATTCATAACGATGTTCATATTTAAACTCTGCCCAATCATCATGATTATACTGTTTTCCATTTACATAAACACCATTATCATCAATATCCACTTTATTGCCATTCTTTTCATGGACATGAATTCCTTTCCAAGAAACATGAACTTCTTCACCATCTTCCTTGACATGTATTCCATCAAACCCCACATGAACATATTTTGAATTATCCTGTTCATTTGTTTCCTCAATAGTATCTTCCTTAACATCTGGCTCATGTAATAATAACTCATCCAATGAAATACCATAAAGTTTAGCCAATTCAATTAAATTATCTGTATCTGGAGACGCTTCAGCTCGTTCCCATTTACTGACTGCTTGTCGACTAATACCTAACTCTTGAGCCAAGGCTTCTTGCGATAAACCTTTTTCTTTTCTTAACTGTAATAATTTATTTGCAATTTCTATATTCATTCTTTTACCCT
>NZ_HG005296.1:25276-79946 GCF_000455285.1 Candidatus Stoquefichus massiliensis AP9
CCCTAAGCACCTTTATTATAGTGAGTTTATAGTGGTTGCGACTACCATTTGAAGGTTGAAACAACGAAACTATTGGTTGCGAATCACTATTTTTCTACATTATAACTGATATTTGTCATTATTTCCTTGGAAATAACTATTTTTATACAAAGAAAAAGGGATTGCTCCCTTATCTATCTTTCGCAAGTTTTGCAAGAGCTAATGCTCCACAAACTCCAGCATTATCCCCAAGTCCTGGATAAACAATATAATCTTTTATCTTATCAGTTGTGATTTCATCTTTTTGAACATATCCATTTAATCTTTCTTGAAGATATTTATGAATCATTGGGAATAATTGTTTTTGATGCATGACACCACCACCTAAAATAATCTTCTTAGGTGAAATTGTCAAAATATAAATAGCCAATGCCTGTGCAATGTACCATGCCTCTAAATCCCATGCAGGATGATCAACACCTAATTCACTACCTTTGACACCCCATCTTGCTTCAATAGCAGGTCCAGCAGCCAGCCCTTCAAAACAAGTTCCATGGTATGGGCATTTCCCTGTATAAGGATCATCTTCTCTCACTGTTAACATCATATGACCCATTTCTGGATGTAACAAACCATGAACAAGATGACCTTCAACAATGGCACCTCCACCAATACCAGTACCAATTGTTAAATATAGGGCACTATCTAATCCTTTGGCAGCTCCAAAATAAGCTTCCCCTAAAGCCGCACCATTAACGTCAGTATCAAATCCAATAGGTAATCCAGGATAATGTGCAGCAATTGCACCAACAATATTATAATTTGTCCATCCTGTTTTAGGTGTTGTTGTAATATATCCATATGTTGGACTATTCAAATCTGGATCAATAGGTCCAAAACATCCTAATCCTAATGCTTCAATATCTTTTCCATCAAAAAATTTAAAAATGTTTTTTACAGTTTCTTCTGGTGTTGTTGTAGGAAATGCATCTCTTTCTACAATATTTCCAAATTCATCACCAATAGCGACAACAAATTTTGTTCCCCCTGCTTCAATTGCTCCTAATTTCATTCCTTTATCTCCTTCCTTAACTACCTCATCTTTATTTTATCACGTTTATAGCTAAATAAAAACAGTATATTATGAAAACTTTATAGATAACTTTTGCGAAGTGACTTCCTCAATTAACATGCTTGCAAGATATTCCTGTGAGAACTTCAGTTTATCTTCTTTATTAATTATTGCATATCCAGGCATCTTCATAATCTCATCTTTATGCTCACTAATCGTTCCTGCAAAATAATAACGATTAGCTCTTGCAATAACATCTAACACACTTTCTTTTGTATTTTGATCTGTGATTGACTCTAGTCTTTCTATAAAACGATTTTTTGTCACTTGCTCAAAATACTCATCAGCATCTTTAGATATCTTTAATGATTGCGTTTGATAACTCATACCTTGAGTATCTAATTCAATTATACCATACTGTAATGGAGCATCTAATAATGAAGATGAAGCAATGTCATAAATATCATTAATTTTCTTAATATTCTGACAATGAATATGTCCACTTAAAACAAATGGAACTTGATATGATTGTAAAAGATCGGCTATTTTTTGATGATCTTTAATCGTATAATTTTTATTAAGCAAATCATTATGATCAGTTAAGTTATGATGCAAAGCCATTAATGGTGTTTTGTTCTGTGATTTTATATTCTCTAACTGTTCACCTAACCACTTCATTGTAGAATCAGTAAAAAATCCACCTACATCTAATTCTTGTCCTGTTAATTGATGAGCAGTAGAATCCATCATCAATAAACTAAATTGCTGATTGAGATCAAGACGATAACTCAATGATTCACTATGTCTTTCTATCGCTAAATTATAACCCATATCATGATAGATTGATAAAAAATCATCAGCATTTGTTTTTTCCACATCCATATAATCATCTTTTCCATAACCTTTTGCAAAAATATTATCAACATCATGATTACCTGGTATAACAGCAACATTTATTCCAGCATCTGTGATTTCTTTAAGTCTATTTGCCAAACCTTGATGACTTCCCTTTTCACCATTAAAACTTAAATCACCCGTTAAAATAACCAAATCAGGTTTTTCTTTTTTAATATCACTGATAAATACATCTAAAATTTCATCAGCATATGTAACCATTTTCCCGTCACCATAAAGCATAGATTCCTCAAACCACTCACAATCCTGATAATAGTCTTTTAAGAAATAGTGTAAATCACTTGCTACAATCAATTTAAGCTTATCATTCTTTGAAAGTGGCTGTGAGGTACAGCCACTTAAAAATAAACATATCAATATAAAATAGATTATTTTCTTCATTTTCATCACCTATCTATAGTTTAACAGTTTTTATATCTGCTGAAAAGAAAAACAGATGTTACCATCTGTTTAATCTTTATAATTTTGATATTCTTGAGTATGAAGAAGCTGATTCGCATTTTCTAGACGTTCTTTTGTAGGAGGATTGATTCCTTCTAATGGATAATCTATACCCAATTCTTTCCATTTAAATGTTCCTAATGTATGATAAGGTAGTATTTCTACCCTTTCTACATTATTTAATGTTTTAATGAATTCATCTAGAGATTTCAAATCTTCATCATAATCACTTCTTTCAGGTACAAGAACATGTCTAATCCAAATCGGTTTTTGAATATCTGATAAGTATCTTGCCATATCAAGAATATTTTCATTTGTTTTACCAGTTAAAATCTGATGTCTTTCCTTATTGATTTCTTTGATATCGACAAGTAGTAAATCAGTATATTTCATTAATTCTTCAAACTGAGAAAAGAATGGTTCTTTTCTTGTAAAACAGCCACCACTTGTATCAATGCAAGTGTGAACACCTTCTTTTTTAGCAAGTTTGAATAATTCAATAAGAAAATCCATTTGTAATAATGGTTCTCCACCACTAATTGTTAAACCACCTTTTTGACCCCAGTAACTGCGATATTTCATAGCTTGATCTAATGCCTGTTGAGCAGTTAGTTCCTGATATTTTTGAGATCCCCATGTATCAGGATTATGGCAGAATTGGCATCTTAAAGGACAACCATGTAAGAAGTAAATATATCTCACCCCAGGTCCATCAACTGATCCAAAACTCTCAATAGAATGAATTCTTCCTTTTACATTTTCCATAATGTCTCCTATGAAAACAGCCTCTAAGAAGAGGCTGTTTATTTTTTATTAAGTTCTTTAATTACATATGATCATGACAAGTTCTAGCGATAACATCTAATTGTTGTTCTCTAGTTAAGTCAATGAATTTAACTGCATATCCAGATACACGAATTGTAAAGTTTGCATATTCTTCTTTTTCTGGATGTTCCATAGCATCATATAATTTTTCTTTTCCAAATACGTTTACATTTAAGTGATGAGCACCTTGTTTAAAGTAACCATCTAATACAGTCACTAAGTTATGAACTCTTTCATCTTCATCATGTCCTAATGCATCAGGATTGATTGTTTGTGTATTTGAAATACCATCTAATGCCCATTCATAAGGAAGCTTAGCAACAGAGTTTAATGAAGCTAATAAACCATTTTGTTCAGCACCATAAGATGGGTTTCCACCTGGAGCTAAAGGTTCACCAGCTTTACGACCATCAGGTAATGATCCAGTTGCTTTACCATAAACAACGTTAGAAGTAATTGTTAAGATAGAAGTTGTTGGTTCACTGTTACGATAAGTATGATGTTTTCTTAGTTTAGTTAAGAATGTTTGTAATAACCATACTGCAATATCATCAGCACGATCATCATCATTACCATAACGAGGGAAATCTCCTTCAGTTTCGTAGTCTACAACTAATCCATCTTCATCACGGATAGTTTTTACTTTTGCATATTTAATAGCACTAATAGAGTCAACAACATGTGAGAATCCAGCAATACCAGTCGCGAAAGTACGTCTTACTTCAGTATCAATTAAAGCCATTTCAGCAGCTTCATAGTAATATTTATCATGCATATATTGGATTAAGTTTAATGTATTAACATATAAGTCAGCTAACCATTCCATCATTTGATCATAAGCTTGCATAACTTCATCATAATCTAAATATTCAGACATGATTGGACGGTATTTAGGAGCAACTTGATCTTTAGTCTTTTCATCAACACCACCATTAATAGCATATGTTAAACATTTTGCTAAGTTAGCACGTGCACCAAAGAATTGCATTTCTTTTCCAGTTTGAGTTGCAGATACACAACAACAAATTGAATAGTCATCTCCCCATACAGGTCTCATAACATCATCATTTTCATATTGGATTGAGCTAGTATCTACTGAGATTTTAGCTGCATATTTTTTGAAGTTTTCAGGTAATGCTTCTGTATATAATACAGTTAAGTTAGGTTCTGGAGAAGGTCCCATGTTTTCTAATGTGTGTAAGAAACGGAAATCGTTCTTAGTTACCATTGAACGTCCATCAGTTCCAAGACCAGCTACTTCAAGTGTAGCCCATACTGGGTCACCAGAGAATAATTGATTATATGAAGGAATTCTTGCGAATTTAACCATTCTACATTTCATAACGAAATGGTCAATTAATTCTTGTGCTTCCGCTTCTGTTAAAGTTCCTGCTTCAATATCTCTATCAATATAAATATCTAAGAATGTTGAAACACGTCCAACTGACATTGCAGCACCATTTTGAGTCTTGATAGCTGCTAAATATCCAAAGTATAACCATTGTGTTGCTTCTCTAGCATCTTTAGCAGGTTCAGAAATATCATATCCATAAACTGCAGCCATTTCTTTCATTGCTTTTAAAGCCTTGATTTGATCAGCTAATTCTTCACGTTTACGAATAATATCTTCTGTCATAGATCCACTACCACAGTTTTCTAAATCTTTCATTTTTTCTTCTACTAAGAAATTAATACCATATAATGCTACACGACGGTAGTCACCAACGATACGTCCACGTCCATAAGTATCAGGTAAACCAGTGATAACCTTATTACGACGAGCTTTTCTAATATCAGGTGTATAAACATCAAAAACACCTTGATTATGAGTTTTATGATACTCAGTAAAAATTTTATGTAACTGAGGATCTGGAGTATATCCATAAGTTTCACAAGCTTGTTCAGCCATTTTAATTCCACCAAAAGGCATAAATGCTCTCTTTAATGGTTTATCAGTTTGTAACCCAACAACTTTTTCTAAATCTTTTAAAGATTCATCAATGTATCCAGGACCATAAGCTGTTAATCCTGAAACAATATGAGTTTCCATATCAAGAACTCCACCTTTAGCACGTTCTTCTTTTTGTAACTCTTGTAATTTTCCCCATAATTTATTTGTTGCTTCAGTAGGTCCAGCCAAGAATGAAGCATCACCATCGTAAGGTTTATAGTTGTTTTGAATAAAGTCACGAGTGTTTACTTCTTCTTTCCAAATTCTACCTTTGAAACCTTTCCATTGTTCTTTTTCTAACATGTTTTTTGTTTCCTCCTTGAAATTAAATTCCTCACCCATTATAGCACTCTTACTACTTATGCACAATGAAAAATATCAAATTTTTTGATGAATTTTCAGCCATTTTAAGCCCTCAGAACGCTTCTTTATGAGTATTTTCTTTGTGACAACTTCACTATAACAAATATCCCTTCATTCGTCTACAAAAGTGCTCCATAATTTTTTCACAAAGTCCAAAAAAAAGAAGCAGATTGCTCTGCTATAAGATTCTTTTTAAATCCTCAGCTATTAAAGCTGACTGTTTTCCAAATATCATTGAAAGATTTTCTTTTCCTTCTACAATACCACTTGCACCCATTGACTGAATCATTTCTATATCCAATCCAGTATGTGATTTTAAAATCACAGTTAACTTAGATGGTGAACTTTTCACATCAACAATATTCTCTTTTCCACCTAACGCTTTGATAAGAGCAGAAACATCTATTGTAGAAACAACATCCTGTTTTAAATCTTTGTTTTTAATAAAACGCGTAAAGCCATAATAAAGTAAAATAATCGCCAAAGCAATCCCAATAAATATTAAAACATATTCAAATTCCATATATTCACATCCTTTTTTGATTGAAGTATTTCTTTTTTATAGTATACTATAAGATGACAAAAAAAGAAAGGAGCAACGAAGTGGAAAAAATAAAAAAATTATGTCAAAAACAACCATTAATTCCAATTGTTTGTATATTAGCAGCCATTAGTTGTTTTGCAATTTTAAATGCTGCTCCTTTAATATCAAATAAAGTTGGGAATCCAGCTACTCTATGGTTAAAGCAAGGTGTATTTTATATTGCATCACTCATCGTGATTTTTATTATATATAAAGTTGGAAATGAACAGATTTATGATAAAATTTGGATTATCTATGGTGTATTAATGATCCTACTTGTTATTTTAGCCATTGAACATTTTATTTATACACGCATTTGGTATGGACATCATATCATTCCTTTTGTTAATACTGCTGGAGGGGCGACTTCGTGGTTCAATTTACCATTCTTTAGTTTACAGCCTTCAGAATTTATGAAGATTGCGATCGTTATTGCACTCGCGAGAATTACTAAGGAATATAATGATTATTACTTAGTAAGAACTTTTGAAACAGAACTCAAATATATTTTAAAATGCATGGCCGTGGTTTTACCACCAGCCTTACTTGTTTATTTACAAAATGACTCAGGAGTCGTTCTCATTATTCTTGTAGGCGTTGTCTTTGTTTTGTTTTCTAGTGGATTACGCGGACAATGGTTTACTGTAGGAATCATTATAGTTGGTATTGTTATTGCAGTTGGAACTTATTTATTTATGTATCAGCCTGATATTTTTGCAAAAATTATTAGTGGACATAAATTGGATCGTTTTTATGGCTGGGTAGACCCTGAAGGAACTGTTGGTAATCAAGGATTCCAATTGTTTTATTCATTGTTATCCTATGGGACAGCAGGCTGGTTTGGTCATGGATTTCAAGCAGTTATCAAGGCTTTTCCAGAAGCGCAAACGGATTTTATATTTGCTGTTATTTTAACTGATTATGGTTATATTGGTGGATTATTAACGGTATTAGCAATTGTAGGTTTAGATCTTGTTATCCTAAAAATTGGTTTTGATTCAACAAATGATCATGACAAGTACTTTACAATGGGTATTTTTGGTATGCTGATATTTCAGCAATTATGGAATATGGGAATGATTTTAGGTCTCCTACCAATTACTGGTATTACACTTCCTTTTATTTCTTATGGTGGCTCATCATTATTATCATATATGATTGCCATTGGAATGTTTATAAATATGAGTAGTCAAAATAATATTGTTAAAAATAGACTTATACTTTAAAGGGAACTTAGTCATTCCCTTTTTTTATAACTTTCAATTGTTTTGTCACGGGATGTTGAAAAGCAATCATAACACTTTCCAAATCAAAAGCACCTTTTTTATGACCATATAGTTCGTCACCAACTAAGGGATGACCAATTGCTGCCATATGAACTCGAATTTGATGAGTTCGTCCAGTTTCTAACACAAATTGTGCAAGTGATGTCTGTCCATCATATGATAAACAACGATAATGTGTACAAGATGGTTTACCACGTTCATCTATGGTTCTTGTTATGCCTTGTCCTTCACAATAAATTGGCAGACGAATTGTTCCTTGTTCAACATAACCTTCAACATGTGCCTGATATTGGCGATAAATATGTTTGAAATCTTTCATCATCAAATCATGAATCTCACGATATTTTGCAACAATTAATAGTCCAGACGTTTCTTTGTCTAATCTATTTACAAGATGAACTGTAGAAGAAAGATGAATTTGCTGATAATAATAAGTTAATGCATTAGCTAAGGTATAACGTGGATGAGCTTTTGTTGGGATTGATGGTAATCCTTTAGGTTTATTAATAACTAATAGATAATCGTCTTCATAAACTATATGTAGGGGGATATTAACTGGTTCCATACTATTATTTTCATCTGGATAAACAAAAGTAACCACTTCTCCAGCCTGTAATAAATATCTAACAGTACAATGTCTATCATTCACAAGAATATCGCCTTTCATTTTGATATCTTTGAGTCCTTTTCGACTGATACCATGTCGATATGCAAAATCATCAATCCTTGATTGATGATCTTTTTTTTCTACAATCCATTGTCTTTTCATTCGCTTAAATATGCTCTCTTTAATCTTTCAATATAAGCCACACGCTTATATTGAATAAATCTTGCTCGCTGTTTTGCTAAAGAAATATCAACAGAGCCAGCTCCTGATAAATCAACAACCTTTGTATCTATACCCAGAATTGCTCCATCAAAATTCTCTGATTCTAAATGAATAATATGAGTCCAATCCAAAATCAAAGGTGAACCTAAAGAACGATAAGCATTATGATGAATACCAGCAATTTCACTTAACTGCATTAAACCAGCACCTGAATTAATAACTGCCCCACCTAGTGATTTATTATATGCCGTTGAACCTGATGCTGTTGATACGCATAATCCATTTCCTCTAAATGTTTCAAAAAAATCACCATTAATATAAACCCCTAACACTTGAGAACGTCGATTGTTTTCTAATCTCACTTCATTCAAAGCCATATATGTCTGATTATGTGTTTTCACTTCTAACAAACAGCGATTATATGTTTTAAATTCATCATGACGAATATCCGCAACCAATTCCATATATTCATCTTTTTGATAATCTGTTAAAAAGCCTAATGTACCACTATGAATACCAATAAATGAAACTTTATCTAATTGATGAATATATTTATGGACACTATAAAGGACTGTTCCATCCCCTCCAACACTAATGACAAGTTCTGGATATTCTTCATCATAAGTCATAAAAGTATCAAGTTCATTTTTTATTTTTTGTTCTAATGTTTTTGAACATTGATCTGGTTTACAAACAGTTGTATATCTTTTCATTTTCCTACCCCACTTTTCTTTATTATATAATAATTGAAATATAATTCAATAAAAGATAAAATAAGATTGGTGATCAATATGGAACAAATAGAAATAGAATATAAAATATTAATAACAGAAGATATCTTTTATCAGATTTTAAGCGATTATCATGAACAAATTAAACATGATTATATTCAAATCAATGATTATTTTACGCATCCTCTTTTACAGCAAAAAAAATATATGTTACGTATCAGAACAAAAAATAATCAATACGAAATGACATTAAAAAGACCTCTTCATAATCATCGTTTAGAAACCAATATTATTTTAACTCCTCAGCAAAAAGAAGACTTTTACAATATGAGAAGCCTTCATAATGAGATTACTGATATTCTTAGACAAGAAAATATTCCCATCCAGGAGTTACAGCAACAATTTTCACTCACAACACATCGTTATGATATTCCCTTATTAGAAGGTATGTTGTCATTAGATATGAATACTTATCTTAATCAAGTAGATTATGAATTAGAATTTGAAGTTTTTAATGAGCAGGAAGGATATCAGAAATTCTTAGATATTATCAAACCGTATCAGCTTCATTATACAACGAATTGTGACAGTAAAATTAAAAGAGTCTTAGATGCAATCTAAGACTCTTTTAATCGATAGGTGCCTGATAAAACCCACCAAAGAAATTTTCAGTTTTCACAACATTAATAATAGCTTTTGGATCTACATCACGAATTAAATCAACAATATCCTGAACTTCATAACTAGAAACAACAGTATGTAATAAATTCATTGGTTTTTGACTATATCCACCCATTGCATCTACACAAGAAATACCATGACGATAATTCGCAACATATGCATCTATAACACGTTTAGAATGAGTTGTTGTGATTTGTAAGGTCATACGTTCATAACGATGATAGAATGAATCTATTGTTCTCGTTGAGATGAATTGAAATAAGATAGAATACCCTGCATGTTCCCAGCCAAACATATACCCAAATATCACTAAAATCAAAGTATTAAATACAAAGACATATTCCCAAATAGAACGTCCTTTACGATTCGATACGTATAAAGCTATAAAATCCGTTCCACCAGTCGAAGCATTTCCTTTTAATGCTAGCACAGTTAATAAACCATATGCAAAACCACCAAAAGCGATATTTAATAAAATATCATCAAATAAAGGTGGAAAATCAATAAATCGTAAAAACAAACTGGCTAAAAAGACTTCTAATAATGAAAAGAACGTAAACTTTGGACTAATACTCTTATAGCATAATATAGCAACTGGAATATTCAAAAGAATCATTCCAAGTGATACAGAAAATTGAAATCCTGCTAATGAGGTGATTTTATTAATCAAAATAGCAACCCCAGTAAAACCACTAGATAATAAATCAGCTGGTTCAATAAATACCTTAATCACATAAGCCTGCATAAAAGCAGCAATAATCACACAGATGAGTGTAATCAATAATCTTATCTGTTTATTTTTTCTTAGTCTTCTCATCATAAACTTTCTATTAACTTCCTTACTAAATCAGCACTTACAATTTCATAATCCATAATATGAGGCTTATCAACATATGCAAAACTCACATGATGTAAAGCTGTTGTAGGATCCATCATCCAATCTTTACATGAACTATGAACCTGTGATATTCCTGTTTTTTCCATTATTTCTTTTGCATTACTTGCATTTATACCACTACCTGCAAGAATTTCTATACGATTTCCATAATCTTTTTGTAATTGTTTAATGATTTCAATACCATCGGTTGCTTTTGTTTCAAGTCCACTTGTTAAAACACGATCAACACCTAATTCTATCAATGTTTCAATGGCTTCAATCGGATCTTCAACACAGTCAAAAGCACGATGAAAAACAACTTCACCTTGAAAATCTTTAATAATAGAAATCATCTGCCCTGTTCGTTTTCGATCAATATGTCCTGATTCATCTAAACATCCAAAAGCAATTCCATCAGCACCATGTTCTAACAACATCACAGCATCATGTTTCATAACTCTAAACTCATCATCTGTATAATGAAAACCCGCCCCACGTGGGCGTACCATTGCAATAACTTTTAAATCAGTATCTTTCTTTGTTAAAACAAGTGTTGCTAAACTTGGTGTTAAACCTCCTAAATGCAATGCACTGTTCAACTCAATACGTGACGCTCCACCACGATAAGCATTTAAAGCATCTTCATAACTACCACAACAAATTTCTACAGTTTTTTCCATAAACTCAACCTCCTATAAATTTGCAAGATAATAGATTCCAAGTGCATATATTTTGGCATTTGCTACAATATCATCAATCTTCATCCATTCATTAGGTTGATGACCAATGCCTTTTTGTCCTGGAAAACTTGGTCCAAATGGTACAATATTGGGCATAAGTTTTGCATAAGTTCCACCTGTTGTCGTCACTGGAGTTCCATCCATATTAGTAATTGTTTCATAAGCAATTTGCAAAGCCTTTACCATTGGACAATCTTTTTCAAATCGAACAGGGAGATAATGATGAACACATTCAACCTTGAAGTCTCCTGCTTTCTCTTGAATAGTCTTCAGCATATCATCAAGACAGGCACTTGCTGGATAAGAGAAAGTTACTGAGAATATGAGACGATGATGATTATGCTTCAATTCATAATTACGCATCTCATTCATACCAAATTCTTCATCATAGTCATCAACACCTAGTCTTTCACCATTAGGCTTGGCATTCATAAAATAAGTATTCACAAATGTAAAGAAATCATTAATATTTTTTTCATCAGTTGAAATCTCTATAACTGCTCTACCGCGTTCTCCATAAACAACAGGATACTTACAATCAGGTGTCCACCCCATAATTGGTGGCTTTTGATGTTTTAAATAATATTCTAAATCTTCAAATCCAGATTCTTCATCACAACCAAAAATAATGCGTACTGGTCTCTTTAACTCTATCTGTAATAATTTTAACGCATATAAAGCATATAAACAACTCAATAGTGGTCCCTTATTATCTAAAATACCTCGAGAATAGATAAACCCATCTTTTTCATAGCCACTAAACGGTGGTTGTTTCCATCCTTCGCCAACTGGTACAACATCTAAATGACCAATAATCCCAATATAATCATCACCTTCACCATATTGAGCCCAACCAATATAATGATCTAAATTTTCTGTATGAAAGCCTAATTCCTGTGCAAGTTTCAATACTTCATCAAGAGTTCGTGCTATATCTTTACCAAAAGGTGCATGTTTTTCTTTTTCACCTTTCACACTAGGCATACGAACAATTTTCTTAATATCTTCAATCATTTGAATAGATAATTGATCTATTTGATTTGTTATTAATGTTTCCATATTACTTCTCTTCCAATGGTGCCATTCTCGTTTTCATATACTGATCAAGCCATTCCTGGCTCGCAACCTCATGCACACATTTCCCATCGATCATTTTTGTTAAGTAAACAGTTGGCTCTTGTAAAGCCGTTGCCACTGCAAAAGAGAAACCTTCAATATTTGTCGCAACACCCCATTCACCTTTATGATTCATTGCTATTAAAGAAAGATCTCCAGCTTTTCCTCGTCTTTGTTTTAATTCTCTATCCAAATCACAGACAGCTTTTTCACAAGCCGCTTGTGGGTGCATTCCCTCTTTCATCAATCTAACAATTTCATAAGAAATACAACCTTTCATTAAATCTTCACCTAACCCTGTTGCACTTGCTCCACCAACTTGAGAATCAACATAGAATCCAGAACCTACAATTGGTGAGTCTCCAACACGCCCTTTTTTCTTCATAAATAAACCACTCGTTGATGTTGCTGAAGTCATTTTTCCAAATTCATCTAAACATACCATACCGACTGTATCATGACCAGAATAGGGTTTGATTTCCTGTTCACGGACTTCTTTCATACGATTTTTAAAGTGAATTTTTGCACGTTCTGTAAGCATGTTCTTTCTTTCAAAGCCTTCTTTATGAGCAAACTTCTCTGCCCCTTCAGCAACTAACATACTATTTACTTTTTCTTGAGATAAACGTCTTGCAATGGAAATCGGATTAGCAAAATCTTTAATCGCTGCTACAGCACCCATATCAAAAGTATCTCCATCCATAAAAGCCGCATCTAATTCAACTTCCATTTCTTCATTAGGAAGTCCACCATAACCTACTGATTTATAATACTCAAAATCTTCTACTGCCTTAATAGCTGTTTCAATAGCATCACCAGCATCTCCATGATTTGCTAAAATTTCACTTGCTTCACTAATTCCCTCAGCTGCCATACGCCATGTCGCAATAATACCCCACATACATTTTACCTCCTTTAACAAACAAAACTGAGAATATCCCAGTTTTATTTTTTTGCTTTCTTCATTTCTTTAATTGCTGTTTTTAAAACCTTTTCACCATCCATTAATCCATAATCAGCAGAATCAATCACCGCAATTGGTTTTCCATTTTGACCATATCGATCAATTGTATCCTGTAATAAATATTTTACTTGAGGTCCAAGTAAAATGCAATCAGGATTTTTAGATTCAATAATTTCTCCTAATGTTCCAATTGGAAACGCCTTGACTTCAAATGGTAAATGATGTGCATTTGCTACATCCTGCATATTTTGGGCTAATAAACTTGTTGACATTCCATTACTACAAAATAAATAAATCTTTTTCATTCTTTATTCCTCCTCTAATATTTTTGTTTCAAGACCAAAAATTCTTTGATAACAGGCATTCATCTCTTCAGCAAGAACTTTAAACTGTTCAACAGACATCACTTGATCTTGTGCATGAATAAGTAAAAGATGATAATCATTTAAAATCCAGTTTACTTCTTCTTTGGTCAATTGATTTTGAATATCATAAACTTGAGCAAACTTATCATCGCCTTTACAAATAGACTGATTTGCTTTTTCAAAATCATTTTTTCTTGCTTCTTGAATAGATTTCATATAGTAAGCTTTTGCTTCACCAACTATTGAAATAATCAAGAAACATTTCTTAATTGATTCGTCCATCTTCTTCACCCCTTATCAATCACAATACTATTGTACTCTTCTTTTCTCTTTTATTCTTTTAACTGTTTTTCCTAGCACTTAGGAAAAATATACTTATAAGATTTCCTAATAACTAGGAAAAACATTTCAAATATCTTTTTGTTATTTCCTTTATACTTATCAATAGAACAAAGGAGGTATAACATATGAATTATCAATGGTCATTAGATGCATTATATAAAGGATATCAAGATCCTCAATATCAAAAAGATTTCTCTCTATATATAAAGTTATCAACACAATTCTCTCAATATATAAAAACAATGAATGATAACGAATCATCCATAAAAGAAGGATTAAAACTATTAGAAAAAGAATATGATTATAGTTATCGTTTAAAGATGTATTCTTTACTTATTCAAACAATGGATTCTACAAATAAAGAGGCAATAAGAGAACTTCAAAAAATATCAGATTTACAATCTTCATATTCTTCTTTTATTATCAAAATCGAGAATCATTTAGGATCACTCAATATACAATCAGCAGATCCATTCCTTTTAGAATATCAATATTATTTAAAAGGATTGAAAGATAAACAAAAACATACTCTCAACTCTTTACAAGAAGATATTCTTTCTGCCTTGTATCCCTCAACATTAAAATCAATGAGTGATATGTATTATCATTTAACATCATGTGCACATCTTGAATGTTTAGGTCAAGATATGACACTCACGCAAATCAAAAACTTATGCCATGATCCATCACAAAATATCAGAAAAGAAGCATTCTTAAAAGAAATGGAGTGTTATCAGCAAATTGCGGAACCATTAAGTTTTGCTATGAACAATATCAAAAAGCAACAGCTTTATATATCTCGTTTAAGAGGATATCAGGATCCTTTAGATAAGATGTTAAAAGAGAGTGGTATGAAAAAAGAAACATTAGATGCTATGATATCTTCAGTTGAAGACTATCTACCAATATTTCAAGAATACCTATATAACAAAGCCAAAAAATTGGGACATGAAAATGGAATGCCTTGGTATGATATTTATGCAACGATTGATGAATGTCAATATCATTTTACCATTGATGAATGTGAAGATATCATTCTTCATTGTTTTAAAGACATTGATAATTCTTTATACCAAATGACAAAAAGAGCTTTTGATGAGAAATGGATTGATTATCCAAGTCGCAAAGGCAAACAAGGTGGTGCTTTTTGTGAAAATCTTGCTTGGATTCAAGAAAGTCGTTTAATGACAAACTACAATTCAACACTGAGTGATGTTGTGACTGTTGCCCACGAATTAGGACATGCCTATCATGGTCATATGATTGAACATCATCGTCCTTTAAACCGTGAGTATTGTATGCCTTTAGCTGAAACTGCCTCAATGTTTAATGAAAATATTATTTATCATTCTTTTTATCAAAAAGCTGATCAAAAGAATCAAATGTTAATTTTAGATATTCAATTATCAGCATTATGTCAAGTTGTTTGTGATATTTATGCAAGATATACTTTTGAAAAATCAGTTTTTGAAAATATTGAAAAAAATTTCTTATTTGCTGAAGATTTAAATAAACTCATGATTGATGCATTAAAAAAAGCATTTGGAAAGGGAATGGATGCAAAGTGGTTACATCCATATCGTTGGATAACAAAAGTTCATTACTATATTCCAGATATAGCATATTATAACTTTCCTTATACATTTGGCGCTTTATTTGCTAGAGGTTTATATGCTATATATCAAAATGATCATACATTCTTTAAAGATTATCAAGAACTACTCAAAGCTTCTACAACACATACTGTTGAAGAAACTGCTATGATTGCTGGTATTGATTTAACAAAAAAAGATTTCTGGATTCAATCTTTAGAATCCATTTATCAGCAAATGTTACAATTCATGAAATGATTAGAATCATACGAACATGATATTCAAATGAATAAACTCGCTGTTATCATCAACTTATAATGATAACTAATATGATAGATGAGAACCTCCCTTTCTCATACAAACAAAAACTGTATTTTTACAGTTTTTTTAATATTGTTTTTATGTGGTTGTCTTTTATTATATTGAATATATAGAAAAAAGCACATCAAAGTGCTTTATCCGATTCCATGATTGAATTGTTTATATTTATTCCAGTCTAATCTTCTACATAACTCAGCAATAGCTTCAACAGTTTGTACATAATCTTTACGATGAATGATTAAGCGATGAGAATGCATATAACGTGTAGGAATACTTAAGGTCATACAAATAACCCCATCATATGCTTTATGAATATTATCTGCATCTGTTCCTCCTACTGTCATCATATCATAATTGATATCTAAATGAAGATCTTTACAAATAGACTCCATCTCTTTTAATAGCGCTTTATGTCCAATGATTCCAGCATCCATAATACTTAAGACAACTCCCTTACCAAGTTTTATTTGTCCTTGATCTACAGGTGTATCCATAGCTGTTGTCACGTCTAAAGCAATAGCAACATCAGGATGAATCATATTGGCAGCAGTTCTTGCTCCTCTTAATCCAACTTCTTCCTGAACAGTTCCGACAGCATAGACATCAGCTTCTATATCATCATGGGATATACGTTCTAAAACCTCAATAGCTGCTGCTGCACATAAACGATCATCCCAAGCTTTACCCATTAAATAATTAGGATTATTCATGATTTCAAACTGAGTATCTGGTGTAATCATATCACCAATTTGAATTCCTAAATCCAATACTTCTTGTCTGTTATCAACACCTAAGTCTAAGAATAAATCTATTGGTTTGATAACTTTTTCTTTGACTTCTTTTTTGAGTCCATGTGGTGCACTACTACCAATCACACCATGATATCTTTTTCCACTTGCTGTTGTAATATAGAATGTTTGTGAAGGTAGAACATGTCCCCACCAACCACCAACAGGCAAAAGTCTAATAAATCCATTTTCATCTATTTCTCTCACCATGAAACCAACTTCATCCATATGACCTGCAATCATAATCTTAGGTCCATGATGACCTTTTTTAACACCAATAATAGATCCTAAGTTATCATATGTGATTTCATCACATATAGGTTTCATGTATTTTTTCATAATTCTACTGACTTCTTTTTCACATCCTGATATTCCATGAGCCTCACTCATTTCTTTAATCATATCAAGATTCATTTTTCCATAGGGTTCCTTTAACATATCATAGCCTCTTATCTATTTTCTTCTTTAAATGCTTGAATTTGCTTTTCATCAAGTGAAGTCAATACTTGAATGATCGCTTTTTGAGCACTATTATAATCTCTTAAATCAATCATAGAATTTCCAGTATGAACACCTCTAGCACAAATACATGTACTCAAAGTTGGACATCCTGCAAATAATTTATGAATCCATGCTGAATCAGTTTGTCCCATATTATAGAAATATTGATAGTCTATATCATTTTTCTGACAAATTTCAACAAGATAATTTAATAATGCACGATTAGGCATCATCCCTTTATCATAATAACGAATTAAAATTCCCTTTCCTAATTGACCAATTTCATTGTCTTTTCCTTGATAGTCATCAGCAAATGAACAATCCATCACAATCCCCATATCAGGATGAATAAGACCAGTTGCTGTCGTTGCTCCACGCATTCCTACTTCTTCCTGTACAGTTGCCCCAATATACAAATCATAATCCAATTCAATATCTTTTAATGCCTTTAATACTTCAATTGCCATGATACAGCCATAACGATTGTCCCATGCTTTAGATACAATACGATTTTCATTGAAAATTGTAAAAGAACCATCAAGAACAGCACTATCTCCTACATGTATTCCCATGTTTTCAACTTCCTCTTGTCCTGATGCGCCAATATCTATCAACATCTTCTTTTCATCACATGCCTCAATATCCTTTAATGAACAGCCAATAATACCAATAACTTCATTTCCATCCTGTTTCAATACACGTACACGACTAGATAATAAAACCTGATTATCTATTCCACCAATTTTGATAAACTTCAATAAACCATTTTTGGTGATTTCTGTAATCATTAAACCGACTTCATCCATATGACCACATACCATAACTCTTTGTGCATTTTCTTTTTTACTCTTTTTCACTGCAAAAAGACTTCCTAAGTGATCATAAACAATTTCATCACAATAAGGCTCTAAATAAGATTTCAATAATAAAGATACTCGTCTTTCATCACCTGCAATACCTACAACTTGTGTCATTTCTTCCATTAATTTTAAACTATCCATAACATACCTGCCTTTCATACTCTATTATAAATCCAAATAGCTACTCACATATGTAAGTTTCTTTCCTATTAAACGGAAAAAAAGAACATGATTTTAATAACCATGTTCTTTTACAAACGCACTCACATCTTCTTTATTCACTAATCGTTTTGCGAGAGTGACCATATTCGATAGAGCCTGATTTAAACCAGTTCCACCCTTTTTAGGCATTTTTAAAATATATACCTTATCTTTATAATCAGCAATAGCTGTTTCACATTCTTGTGACATGATGGCAAAGGCTGGAATATTTGTATGTTCCTGAATTGTTAATGCTGTCTTAGCTGCCATGATACCATATTCTCCATAATTGAAACATGGTCCACAAATGACAACATCCGGTTGAATCTTTTTCGCCATGGCTGCAAACTTTTTAGAAACAGTTTCCGGATCATTCATAAATGTTCCATTCCCACAGTATAAAGTTCCAATAATTTTCCCACCAGCATCTTTCACCTGTTTTTCAAACATATTACAAGATCCCATTGCTATCATTTTACCACCTAATGCTAAATCTGCACTCTCTTTTCCGCCTAAACCAGCTTGAGTTTGATCAAATATCATCAATACCTTCATCTTTCTTCTCCTTGTTTTCTTTCATTGCTAAAAGAGCTTGCTTCAAGACTTTATCACTATTTAACATTCCATAATCCTCTTGTGAAATCATCATAATAGGAATCTTTAAATCTTTAAATCTCTGTCTTGTCTCTTCTAACAAATATTTGACTTGAGGCCCTAGAAGAATAGCATCAGGCAATGATTGCTTTTCTATCACACTTGGCAGTTTTCCATGAGGATAAGCGACAATCTCAATGGGTAATTGATGCCTATTGGCACATTCCTGCATCATACTTGCCAGCATACTTGTTGACATTCCCTGACTACATAATAAATATATCTTCTTCATCGTTCCTTATTCTCCTTTATTATAAATCAATTTCTTTTTTTATATTTCAAATTCTTTTCCTAACACTAGGAAAGAATTCTGAGTTGTTTGTTTTCCATATCAACCTGAACTCTTCCACCAATTGGTAAAGTCATCATTGGTGTTGTATGACCAAAATCCATATTATACATAATTGGTATATGTTTTAAAACTTGTTTAGACTCTAAAATTTTTAATAATTTATCATCTGTAATGAAACTTCCTTTTTGCATTCTCCCTATTAATAATGCTTTCACTTTATCAAAGCCTATACATTGTGTTAAAGATTCTAAGTTTCTATCAAATTCAAATAAACTATATTCTTTTGCAACTTCACAATCCTCTTCAATTAAAATAATTTTATTTTCTAATGATGGCATATATTCTGTTCCTTGTAAAAGCTGAAATGTATTTAAATTACCTCCAATAAGAATCCCTTCAACATTTTTTCCATGATAGACTTTCCAGCCATTATTTTTATAAAAATGGCGATGATTTTGATCCAAATACCACGCTTCATCTGACCATTCTTTTGAAGCTTTAAGTGTACAGTCATTTTCCATCAGAACCTTTTGAAATGATTCTAAAGAATATTCAAACCCCTTTTGCATAGCAAAACTTGAATAATGCAAACCTAAATATGTTATCATTCCTGTTTTTGTATATATTGCATTGAGGAGAGCAGTTATATCTGAATATCCACAAAGAATTGTAGGATTTTCTTTGATAAGATGATAATCAAGATAAGGTAGAATTTGATTCACTTGGAAACCACCTGTTGCAGTTATTATCACTTTTACATGAGAATCTAAAAATGCATTTTCTAAATCTTCTTTTCTATTTTGAATACTGGTTGTTAGAAATTCATTGCTTTCATAAAAATGTTTTCCATAATCCACAAAAAAACCTAAAGATTCTAACTTTTCTCTTGCTAGAATCATTGAATCGCCTAATTGTACAGCACTCATTGATGGCGCAATCACTCTTATAAGATCACCTTTTTTAAGCATAAGAAATCTCCTTTTCGACAGTTCTCTTGATACATAAGAAAAATATTTATTAATTTTCATGTCATCATTATATCACAATTAGCAACCTCAAGAAACGCCAAAAATTATCATTTTACAATAATTAATTCATGAAATATATCATACTGACTCTTAACTTAAGTCAATCATAAATCCATTGATATGTTTACAGTTCCACCTCAATAAAACAGTATTTATGATAAAAAGAAAATAGAAAAACGGACAAAATGTCCGTCATTATAAATCAGAAAGATCTAAATCATCAAATGAAATATCTTCATCATCCTCATCTTCTGCTTCTAATTCCTCTTTTAAATATTGTTTATCTAACGCCTTAATAAATGGGAAATAAACAAGACAGCCTAAGACTAATAAGAAGATTTGCCAGATTGCAGCAATTGGCGAACCTGTTGATAACCATCCAGAGAAACCAATTGGCGTTGTCCATGGTAGATTCACTCCTGTTGTTCTTGGAATGATTTCCCAAAGTGTTGCTAAGTAAGATAAAACTAAGTTCATCATTGGTACTAAGATAAATGGTATAGCAATAATTGGATTTAAAACAATTGGTAAACCAAAGATAATAGGTTCATTGATACCAAATATTCCTGGAACAATACTTAATTTTCCTAATTGTTTAATACGCTGAGATTTACAAAATCCTAACATCACAATAACCAAAGATAGAGTAGAACCTCCACCTCCAAAATTACAGAAGAAATTAGAGAATGGATTTGTAAAGATATGTGGTAATGCTTTTCCTGCTTCAAATGCAACTTGTTGTTCAATTGTTAAGACATTTCCAATAAAATATACAGAGTTTGCTACTGCAGGTCCATTAATACCAAAAAACCATAAGAATGTACATGCAAATGAATAAATAGCATTTGCAGCTAATGTATCTCCTAATCCTTTAAGTGGTATTTGTAAGATTTCCAATACAAATTGATGTGCTGTTCCAAACGAAGTCAAACCAAATAAAATACGTACTAAGAAGAATATTGTCATAACGAATGCACTTGGTATTAATGCAGCAAATGAATCACATACTGCTGGAGGTACCCCTTTAGGCATCTTAATCGTCCATCCCTTTTTATAAACCCATGTAAAGATTAAAACAGAAATAAGAGCACACACAAGTCCCATAAAAATTCCATCAGCACCAATATATCTAAATGCTAATCCATCAATTCCGTTTTCAGCAGCATCACTACCTTTTAGCAAGCTGACACCTGGAATTGATCCAATTCTTGTGTTTGTCAGAATAACAAAAGCAACTAACGAAACAACTGCTCCTTGAATTTTATCTCCTTTTAATTCTCTTGCAAATGCATAACCAGTCCCAACGCAAGTCAGTAGACCAGTCATATTAAATGTTGCTCTTGAAACATTTGTAAACCAAGTTCCCCAGTTTTCTCCAAATACACTTGTCATCATATCTTCCCAGCCTGGAATTGGGAAGTTAGCAATTAACAAGAAGATTGATCCAACAATCAATAATGGAGTCGTGATTAAGAAACCATCACGAATAGCGATTAACACTCTATTTTTACCAAGTTTATCAGCAATTGGCATTAATACGCTTTCTAATTTGTTAAACATATTTTTTCCTCCTTTTCAAATCTGTCTACATTATAACAATCAACAATATCTTATTTTTCTAAAAAGTTTTCCTAACATATAGGAAATATTTAATCTTCTCCTGTTATAACTAATTTTGTTTTTGCAATATAATCATGAAACATCTTTCTTTGTGGTGATGCACATGCCCACAACATAGAAACCGCTGTGATAATACCAAATAGATAAACATAAATATGATTCAAATCTTTACCAACCAAAATATTAATGATCTGATGAAAATAACTAGAACTTGCTGCAATATATCCTTCAACAATCATAACGCCAATGACTTCACGTTTCAGTAAAGTTTTAAGATCAACATCATTGTCATCATTTTTTACAACTTTAATATTCATAATCTTTTTAGCAAAAGTTTGTCCTGGATAGATCTTGAGTGGAACAATGATAAAATAAGCAAGATAAACAGTAATCGCAAGTATTCCTGCTAAAATACTATAAGGCATAGGTAATAAAGTAATATTTTGAGTAATTTCTAAATCTTGAAAAAAGATTGAATAAATGAAAACAACAGGAATTCCTGCCAGCATACTTGCTGCGTACCAGTCAATCACATAAGCAAATAAGCGTTTAAAGTTATTTACTGTTGTCGGATTTGATTCTATGATTCTTGTATTATTTAATGCTGCATAATTAATTGTAGGTTTTTTCATGCGTTTTCTCCTTTGTGATTTTACAAATAAATTCATTATAATTTTTTGATTCCAATAAATCTGAAAAATGTCCAGCTTCACCAATAGCTTGACTCAACCAATCAAAGAACATTTTTAAAATATCATGATCTTCTTCATTGATTGCAAGCAATATCACTAATTTCACTTTAAATGAACCCCAATCAATAGGATTTTTAAGGATTGCAACAGATAATGTTGGTGTATTCACATAGTCTCCAAATGAGTGTGGTGTTGCAAATGAATAAGCAAATGATGTTGGCGACATATCCTCTCTTTTGAGAACACCTTTTTTAAAAAACTTATTGACGACTCCACCTTCATAAAGCTGATCACATAAATATTCAATAACATCATGTGAAGTTTTTTTATCTAAATCCATATAAAAATATTTAGGATCTATTAATTGTGTAATCTTCTGATTAAAAACAATTTGAAATCTTTTCTTTTCTAATTTTGATAAAGCCTGAAAAATCATTGATTCATCTTCATTATTAATAAACATACTAACTTGAATTGTTAAGATATCTAATTCATGAGAAAGAGGTGTTGTTGTGATTAAAAGATCGGGATTTAAAGCTAAGACTTTGGCTTCTTCAAATAATGACAAAGTTTCTACTATTTCAAGTCTTTCTCCAAATGTTGATTCAATCTTTTTTTGACCTAAAGATGAAAAGTTTTGATCATAAGGAATAATCATGACTGCCTTAAATTTACTATTTCTATTTAATCTTTCATAAGCTGCTCCAAAATGTAATGCAATAAAACCCATTTCTGATTCATTAATTTGTATATTTAATCTTTCTTCTAAAGCTTTTCCTACTGAGACACCCATCTCAAAGACTAATGGATAATTTCTTTTAATATCATGAATAAAAAGATTATCAGCATTAACATGATGTTTATATCTATCTATAAGTCCTTGTAAATGCATCTTTAACCCTGCCATAAAATCATCATCTTCATGAAATTGTACATGTAATTTCTTTTCTATTGGTGTGACGACTTCTTCTAGTAATTGATCCATATCAATATGAGTCTCTTCTATTTCTAAATAATCAGGTTGATATTGTCCACTCTTATTAGAAAATAGCAAAGCTAATAAACATGTTTCATCTTCATGAATTTCTATAGGAATATCTTGTTTCAATCTTTCAAAATATTCTTTAGCAATTTTGTATTCAATACTCTTTAATAATTTTTCATTTTTTCTTTCTGTTGTATAAAAACGACAATTTAGCATTCTTTCAATACTAATACCAATATGTAAAATGAGCATAGGAAACATTGTATCTTTAATGATATATTGATTTTCTTTTAATACATCAACAAGTATATCTGTCGCATTGATTAAATCAAAATCTTTATAAAACATTGCTAATTTATTTAAATTCAAGAAATTACCTTGTGTTTCATTAGATAATAACTCTTTATATAATTTTCTTTTTTCTATTTCATCACCTTTTAAATAGATATAATTCTTAGAACGAACAAGTTTAAGATGAGGATATCTTTCTAATGTCTTACGGACTTTCTTTATATCATTTTCAATCGAATAACCACTTACAAAGATATCTTCTTGTAAAAATGTTAAATTCACACCATCTTCATGAATTAACAATTGTTGGATTAAATATGTACATCTTTGAGCTGGTGTTTGAGGAATATCAACTTGAGCATCCACATAGATTTGATTATATTTATCTAAATCAAGAAAATAACCTGTTCGAATATTAGACAAAATCAACTCCTCTTTAAAATGTTTATTAATGGCATCAATATCTGAACGTATAGTCCTATCTGAAACACTCATAAGTCTTGCAAGTTCCTTACCTGTAATCCATTCTTTATTCTCATAAAAGATAGATATAATGCGTTCCTGTCTTTTGTTGAGCATATATATACCTCACTTTCCTACTCATTATAACAATTTTCTTTATTATTCTCTGTTATCTTTATTTCCTAACTATTAGGAAATAATTATTAAATTTTAACATTTATTTCCTAATAGAATATACAAACAAAAGAAAATCAGGTCAAGAACTTTTCATTCTAAAATGATACTCTCATAAAAAAAGAACGACAGTGATATATAAGTGTTACCTATACTATCACCATAGTTCAATTTTCATATAGTATGAATGATTTCTTTGTCTAACATTTCTATTGATTATTAACCTTTTTATTTATTTTCCAATATCCTCTTTTACTATATCCTAGATTCTTTAATTTCTCAATCGAATTGAAGTCGAATTCCTACTCACACCTACAAGTTTAGAGACTGGACATTTATTCTAACAAAAAAAGCCATTATGACATTAACTTATCATATATAGCTCCATTGAGTAAAACAATAAATTTTCACTTTTAACGACTTAATCACACTTTTCAGGGCATTCCTTTGTTTGATCTTTATAATATTCTTTCTTTATATCAGTAAATTGTGGACAGAAGTCACTATTATCACATTCTTGAAGTCTTCTTAATTCACGAGGAATAAAAGCTCTAATTTCTTCTGCATTATAACCAACTTGAAATCTTCTTTCATCTATAATAATAGGTCTTTTCAATATAGATGGATTTTCTTGTATAAAATGAATCAACTGATTCACTGACATATCGTCAATATCAACCTTATTTTCTTTAATGATCTTGGATCTTTTAGAAATAATATCATCAGTACCATTCTCACTTCTTTCAAGAAGTTCTCTTAATTCTGCTTCTCTTAATAATGTTGAAAAAATATTCTTTTCTACATAAGGAATTTGATGGTCTTTTAGCCAGGCTTTGACCTTTCGGCATGAGGCACAGCTTGGTGCGGTATATATTCTAATCATAACATCATCTCCTTGCCTTACTATTATACATCATTTTCTACATTTATGAAATTCTTTTTTGATATTCTATTGATTTTTGATAGAAACAATTCTATAATGTCATTAAGACAAAGAAGGAATGAAGTAGTTTATAACAGATGCAGATAGAAAACTTGTGGTTGATGGAAACAAGTCATTATTATAGATGAATTGGGATTCTGGAGTTATAGATGGCATGAGTCATTTATCGTTAATCGCGTTAAGATGAAAGAGCATATCAAATGATATGAATAAAGGTGGTACCGCGTTTATAACGTCCTTTTAGAGGGCGTTTTTATATTTAAGGAGGAAATTGATATGAAAAGAATGTTAAGTGGAATTAAACCAACTGGTCGTGTGACTTTAGGAAACTATATTGGAGCTATTAAACCTTTTGTTTCTTATCAGGATGAATATGAAATGTTTATCTTTATTGCGAATCTTCATTCTATGACCATTTATCAGGAACCAGCTGAATTAAGAAAAAACACAAAAGATTTAATTGCTTTATATATTGCAGCTGGATTAGATCCAGAAAAAGTGACTTTATTTTTACAATCTGATGTTTTAGAACATGCTCAACTTGGTTGGTATTTAGGGTGTATGGTAACAATGGGTGAATTATCACGTATGACTCAATATAAAGATAAAGTTGCTAAAAACGAGGTTATTGGAGCTGGTATATTTAATTATCCTTCGTTAATGAATGCTGATATCTTAATGTATGATCCTGACTATGTGCCAGTTGGAGAAGATCAAAGACAGCATGTTGAGTTATGTAGAGATATTGCTGAAAAATTCAATTCTCGTTATAGCGAAACATTTAAACTACCTGAACCATTAATAGCTAAGGTTGGTGGAAGAATCATGGATTTACAGAATCCAACAAAGAAAATGTCTAAGTCTGATGAAGCTGGAAAAGGAACGATTTATATTTTAGATGATATCAATATTTCTAAAAAGAAAATCAAATCCGCTGTTACTGATAGCGATGCACATATTCACTATGATCCAGAAAACAAACCAGGTATATCTAACTTACTAGAAATCTATTCTATTCTTTCTAATCGTTCTATTGATGATTTAGTAAAACAATATGATGGAAAAGGATATGGTGAATTTAAAACTGATCTTGCCGAAGTTGTAGGTACTGAACTTGAAAAAATACAAGCACGTTATAAAGAAATCACAACAGGAAGTTATTTAGATGATATTTTAGAAGCAGGTGCTAATAAAGCAAGACCTATTGCTAGAAAGAAATTGGCTAAAGTTGAAAGAAAAATTGGTATTACTATTAAAAAAAGATAAGAAGATTTCAATGAAATCTTCTTTTTTCTTACTTGATAAAGTTTTTAACAACCATAGCAAATTCCTCTGCTTGTGATAACAATGCAGGATGCTCTCCTATTTTGAACATGTAGATTTGACCATGTCCAACGATTTTTATCATTTTCTGATATTCTTCATATAAATCAGATCTAAGCATTTTATCTTCAAAACTTCCAGTTAACAATAACGAATTTTTAAAGCAACTCAGTTTTTTATGAAACAACGGCTTTTGCAGTTTAGCCAATTGCAATAATGATTGTGTGTTCGCTTCAACAACATCACGCCAATCATCTCCTTGACACCATTGATAAAATTGACAAGCCAAAGGATCATTCACTGCAAATTGACGTTCATGTATTAATTCCTCAGAAAAATAATCATGTAACTTTCTTCCATCAAAACTATCTGCAATCACTGCTCCAAATAAATCTGGTCTTTCTAAAGCAGCATTCATTGCTGACCATGCACCACCACTTGTTCCAATTAAATGAACATTTTGATAATCCAAATGTTCTATTAATGCAATGGTTTGCAATGCCTGATCATACCATAATTCTATTGGAAATTGCTCAACCCTTTCAGATTGGCCATTGCCTAGAAAATCTATCATAATCATTTGAAAATCATCCTGATAGAGTGGTAATAGTAATTCAAACATTTTTGATGATGCTGTATCTCCATGTAAAAACATAAGTGGCTGTCCACTGCCTAAAATTTGATAATATATTGATTTGTTATGATATTGAAAATATGACATTTTCTTGTCCTCCTAATCTTAATTGTTGATTAGCAGGACTTATAACACTTAAGTCCTGCTTAGTGTTATGGCATCCAGATCCCCATGATGATTCACCTCTTTGTTCACATCATAACATAGAATATAATTCATTTCTATATATCTTATCTTTTTTGAATTAACTCTTTATATAAGAGTTCATGCAATGAAGAATAGCCTTTATCAATTTTATGTTTTAATGCTAAATATTGTTCACTAGGTCCTTCTTCTTTAATATTTAATTGATCACATAATTCTAAAAACAACTCATAGTGAACAACAAATATTTCATCAATCACTTCTTCTATACAAATTTTCTTCATTCTCTCTTCTCTTGTTAAACCAAACTCCTTTTCATACGCTTCCTCTATAATACGATAATCAAAATAAGTAAACCCTAATGACATCACAATATGATTAATCATATCTCTTTGTACATAAGATACAGTTCCTCTCCGTGATATTCTTTGATCCTTTATCTCAATAACAACACTATAATGTCCATCACCCACTATAAAGCAACTATCCTCTTTATTTGATAAAGACATTTGTGCATAAATAAAATCATGTAATTGTTCTAAAGTCACACGATAAATTGGTAAATAATAAAACTCTTCATAACAATCATCATCTTGCCATTCATAGGGTTCAAGTAACTCCTCATCATCATATACAAAATTAACTAAAAACATATTTAACCCCCTGTTTTCTATTTTATGTTTAGTATTCCTTAAAAATGATTAAATATAAATCTTTCTAGGTTTTTTCATAAATTTCGTATATAATAGTTTTAAGAAATGATATCTTTTATAAGCATTAATATGAGAGGAGTTATCTTATGGAGTTATTACAGAATATTCTTGTTTATGGAATTTTAGGAGCAATACAGGGCTTTAGTGAACCTATTCCTATTTCAAGTAGTGGACATTTGGTTATATTTAAAAATATCTTTGAACACTTTGGGTGGAATTTTCCTAAAACTGATATTACTTTTGAAGTTCTTGTTAATACTGGATCATTATTAGCGATTATGTTTTACTACCGTAAAGATATCGCAAGACTGTTTGTTTCTTTCTTTAGCTATATTTTTAAAGCTGAGAAAAGAGATGCTGTACTACCTGATTTTCGCTATTGTATGTTGTTGATAGTGGCAACTATCCCTGCAGCCATTGGTGGTGTTTTATTGAATGATTATATTGAAGAAGCTTTTTCTAATGTCAAACTAGTTGGGTGTACGCTACTCATAACTGCTGTCTTTTTAATGCTTATTCATAAATATGGCTATAAAGGAAAAAGAACAAAAAGAAAATTAAACTTATGGGATGCTTTACGTATGGGATGTTTTCAATTAGTTGCTCTATTACCAGGTATTTCTCGTAGTGGTTCAACCATTACAGGTGGTATGTTAGGTGGATTAGAGCAAAAGACAGCAAGAGATTTTTCTTTCTTTATGTTTATGCCAGTAAGTTTAGGGGCAATTATTCTTAAAATAAAAGATTTTGCAACCCCTGCTTTGTCTACACTTTGGTTACCATATTTGATTGCTTTTATAATTAGTGGTATTGTGACTTATTTAGCATTACAATTATTATTTAGTATTTTAAATAAACATAAAATGAATTATTTTTCTGTATATTGTTTAGCAATGGGATTGTTTGCATTAATCGTACTTTAAAAGATGGTTGAAATTCAACCATCTTTTAACATACTATTTTCTTTATGCTTAAGATACATAGCAACTGCTTTTTTATAAATTAATTTTTGTTTAAGTAGATTCATATAATATTCATTATAATCATCTAATTGTTCCAAATCTATCCAACAACAATAACCATTTTTTTGATTAATTGTTGGATATAACCATTGACTATTGATTAAAATAGGCTTTTTATAGCCTATTTTACCTTTATTTTTGATGATATAACTTTGAATATTCTCAATGATTATTTCACTATGTCCATCAGCATAGTACACCCTTAAATAAACATCATAACGTTCAACTAATACAATAACATTATGACTTAGATACAATAACTTCGACTTCAATAAGTGCACCTTTAGGAAGTTTTGCAACTTCTACTGCACTTCTCGCAGGATATGGCTCTACAAAATATTCTGCATAAATACCATTCACTGTTGCAAAGTCATCCATATTGTCTAAAAATACTGTTGTTTTCACAACATCTGCAAAACTAAGTCCTTGACTTTCTAACAAACCTTTAACATTTTCTAATGATTGTCTTGTTTGTGCTTCAATTCCTTCAGGCATTTCACCAGTTTTTGGATTTAATGGGATTTGCCCTGAAAAGAAAATAATGTTTCCTAAATCAACACCTTGACTATATGGACCAATTGCACCTGGTGCCTTATCTGTTTTTACAACTTTTTTCATTTTTATAATTCCTCCTTGTATATAGTAGTATTATAACAAAAATATCATATATATTCCATTATCTCTTCACTCTTTAATGAACAATACTCCAAATAACGTAAAAATAACATATTGACAATTAAAAAGAAGTGACCTGTACAACAATAACTCTTATCTTGAAAACCAGTATGAAAATAACTTGTTTTAAAACCAATGTATTCATTAACATTTTGAGATAAAAGATTTTTATTATCAATCCCGATTCCAACTGTCTTTATTTTCATTCTTTTTAACACTTTTGAAAGCATAACAATCATTTCATTGTCACCAGATAATGAAATCAAAATAAACAAATCATCTCGTGAAGCATTATTCAAAACTGTATCTAATTCTGTTCTTCCCTCGATCACATGCATAATCTTATGACGATAAGCAAATTCACGATTAAATTCTTGTGCAGCATGGTATTGCACTTCACCAGTACTGTAAATATATATTCTTCTTGATTCATCAATTAATTTAAGAACATGGTCAAGATCTTTATTTTCCATCATATCCAATGTATCTTTTAATTCATTGGTAACCTTATGCATAATCTGACTATCGAAATCAAATTGCTTATTTAGACTCCATTTCAAGTAAACCTTTAATTCACTATAACCATCTAATCCTATCTTTTTAGTGAAACGAATAATACTGGTATGAGAAACATTACACGTTTTTGCAAGTTCCTGAATAGACATTTTTTGACATTCACGTTTATGATGATAAATATACTGCCAGATATAAAGATCATTTTCATTTAACTGCTCATAATGAGAATTCACGAGTTCTTCTAATGTCATTACTTAACTTCCTTTCATGATAATCGATATATTTCACAAGAATAAAATCAATCAAAATAAAATAATTAACCAATCCTTCATGACGAGGACCAATTGGATTTAAAATATTAGGTACATCAACATAAAATGATTCAGTCGCAATATGTGATAATGTATTATCTTTAGTTGCTGTAATTGCTATAATAGGAACACTTTTTGTTTTTAATTTTTTCGCAAACTCCAATAATTCTTTATTTTCTCCTGAATAAGAAATCATAATAATCACATCATGACTTGTCATCATACTTTCAAATGCATATGTTTCATTCATAGATCTAATCGCAAAGAATAACTTCCCTACTTCTAAAAAAGATCTCTTGATTTCAGAAGCAACATTATTTTGAATGCTTCCAGTTCCATAAACATATGCATTTTCAGATTGAGCGATAAGTTCAATAACCCTTGTTAAATCTTTTTCTTTGATTGTATCCATATATTTACGATATGTATGATAGACTAAATCTAAACCCGTTTGCTTTTGTTGATATTTTTGATTATCTATTCTTAAATAAACTTTTAATTCAGTATATCCTTTCAGTCCTAACCTTTGTGCAAAACGCATGATAGTTGTTCTAGAAACATGACAGCGAGAAGCTAAATCATCTATAGATAACTTTTCACATTCTTTACGATGAGCAGAGATATACTGCCAAATATATAAATCATTATCATTTAAATGATTATAATTTTTATTAATTAATTCTTCTAAACGCATCATATCTCTCCTTTCAAGTACCCTCATTATATCATTTTTAAATATAAAGAAAAAGCAGGAAATAGACTTCCTACTTCGTCATCTTTTCAATCATACATTCATGGTGCTTTTTCCCATCATAATTGATACCTACTAATAAGATTTCCTGATAATCTTTCACTTTATCAATATAGTTCTTTTTTTTAATCTGTTCAAGTGCTTCTTTTACACTTTTATTGTATTTTAATTCTAATACTATGGCTGGTTTATGCTTTTTCTTTGGTATGAATAAATAATCTACATAACCCTTTCCACTTCTGTCTTCTCTTGTGATATCATAATCATTTCTTGCATACAGGTAACATAGTGTAATAACACAAGATAAACTATTTTCATCATTATAGTTTAAGAAGGGAATTTCTTGATCATGGACTGATTCTAATATCTCTGCAACCTTTTCCTCGTCCTGATTGATTGTTGCCTCTAGCATCGCTTTAGACTGATCAACAATCTTCTTAACTCCTCCCATACTTTCTCTTGATAGCACTCGGTTATACTTTTGCATCAATTCATAGTTAGGAATTGTCAAATAGCCATCATAATATGATAAGAAGCCAAACACAACCATAGCTGATAAGATTTCATCTCGTGTATCTAATTGTAATTGTGTAACACTATAACCATCTAACTGAACTTCTATTGCATTACCAGCAACAAGATTGACTATATCTTCTCTCACTTCATCCACATTATGTTCAATGCAATCTGCAATTTCATTCATTGGTCCTGTTTCTGTCCAATAATTCTGACATATGCCTCTCATGAGTGCCTTATTAACTGAACGTGGATTAAACAAATGATTTCCATTACTTAAATAATATCCATTATACCAGTACTGCAATTCTTCATAAGTTGGTTTTGAATGTATTTGACAAAGTTTTTTTACTTCTTCCTCTGTAAATCCAAAATATTGATCATAGATATTATCATTCATAAAATTGAATTCATCAAACATATTTAATTCAGAACCACTCGAATATTTAGCAATTGGTAGAACTCCTGTCATATAGACCAAATCAACATAGGCCTGATCTTTTAATAAACCTTTCAAGAATTGAAGATAGTTCATCTTATCTTTTTCACTCATAAAGTCTTTATAAAAGATAGAATCCCATTCATCTAAAACAAAGATGAAAGAATCATTTGTCTGGATTAAAGTATGACTTATTGGTGCATTATCAATATGATCAATATAATACATTACCTGTAAATCATTAATTAAAGCACTTTTAATCCATGAAATATATTGTTGATAGCTATCACATGGATCGGGTAAGATACTAAAATCAATATAAATCACATTATACTTATTCATATGCTTTTCATAATTTTCTGTCTTAGCAACCTTTAAATCATCAAACAATTCATGACTATCATATCCTTTTGTATAATAAGCTGCTAACATATTCGCATTGATTGTTTTTCCAAATCGCCTAGGTCTTGTAATACATATATATTTATTATCTCTTATTCTAATGTTATGAGATATGCCATTGATTAACATTGATTTATCAACATAATTGGGATTATCAATTGTCTGCTTAAATTCAATACTAGAATTTCCCGTATTTAAATAATTCACTGTCATCACCTCTTGTCCGTTTCCTAGATTTCTAAAATAATTATACTATGAATCAATACATTTGTATATGAATGATTTTGTCAAAACATGTTTAATACTGATATCTATCACAATATATTTATACATTCATTATCATGACATACACATCAATAATTTTGAAAAGTTCTGACTCTCTTTTCAAAAAAGTAAATGCTCTTAATACTTACCTTTTAATATGATTTTTATATAAAACATAATAAGCAAAAAGGACACTAAGTTGGTTTACTTAGTGCCCTTTATAACATAGTTTTATTGATAAGATATTTTTCAGATATATTATTTTTTGATTTAATAATAACACTCATTTCATTAACAAAATCAGGTTCATATTTATAGAAATAAAGTCTTTGTAATGTTTTGATAATCATATGATATTGTTTATCTTTATTATCTAATTCTTCATAACCATCAAATTCTACTTCATCAATAGGAACTAAATAAATAAACTGATAGAATATGCTCTTATTGATAAACTGATCAATCATTGTATCATCATCAAAATAAGGATATAGATATCCAAAGAATTCAGGTCCACCAATTGCAATTTCATAATACTCATTATTTGTCATATTCTCACAAAAGGCAAATCCACTCAATGCATAATCTTTAAATGTATATCCTAATCTTTGTTTTAAATTTCTACCAGAATAATCATCTTCAATAACAACTTCTTTATCATGAATATACATCTTTATATAATCATCATATTGAAATGTTATTCCATACTGCTTTAAATATTTAGATAATGATGTTTCATGAGTCAGCACATAATCAAGACTATATCCATTATTATCATCATCAAATCTTCTTGATAGATGTATAAACATGACATAATCTATTTCTTTAACAATTTGGCTATTCATATGTCATGGTAAAGACCGCTAAATCACATTTTATAAATCTATTAAAATATAATTAATGAACTATAAATTATGTTTTTAAAGTTCACATCAAGAATTATTTGTTATAAAATAAAGTAAGTGATGAAGTAGATATCATTCATATTTCATAATTCTATGAAAACACTCAATTTTAAACAAAAGGGTTTGAAAAAGCACATATTTATGCTATAATTCGTTTCATAGAATATATAGTTCTAAGAAATAATGAATGAAAAGGTCAGAATTTAAATGATTCTGACCTTGTTTTATATAGTGAAGATGTGGTTATTTTACCACATCTTCGTTTTTCTCTTGATTGTTTGCCTTGTTCAGATTTTGTTGCCATTGTTTGCTTTCTTTATTAATAATTGCCTCAAATTCATTATGTAATTTTTTCTTATGTGATTCAAAAAGTGGATTTTTTTGATCATCAAGATATTTATCTAGAAATATATTAATTTGAGTAGCCGTCTTTCGAGATGTCGTCCATATATCAAAGAATCTGAATAGGATAAGCATACTTCCTAAGAAACTGACAACCAAAGGTAAGACAATTAATAATGATTGAATATTCTTACTGTTTAAATCTAATGCATGTAAGAGTGAAGTAATCAAAGGAATTAATATATTTAAAAAGCTTATAACATAGTAGTAAAATTTACTTCTATTTGCTTTATAGATATACCATTTTTGATGATATAATACTCTTTCTGCAAAATCTTTATCTTTAATCTGTTCATAGATATATTGAAGGTGTTGTAATTCATTATACTTGGAACTAAAGATAAACATTGACTTTATCATATTTTTATCTTTCATCTTATTGTCTTTCTAATACAATCGCAATCCCTGTATATTGAAATAACTTTCCAGAATGTTCTTCTAAGTTATTATAACCCCATACTGGATCATAGAAATTCACTACATTATTTTCTTTAAAACACATCATATATTGGAATTGTGCTGGATTTTTAAGAAGCTGTCTTAAGAATAAACTCATTGAATCTACTTTACGATGATCAAAACTCATATATAACCCAATACAAACTTTCTTATCATTTAAATCTTCAAGATTATAATTCGCTTTAACATAATTTTCACCAACAAACATATTCATTTCTGCCTGTAATTTTTTTAACAAAATACTAACTCTTTCTTTTTCATCATCGGAAAGTTGTGCATTACTTGCTTTACATGCTTCTAAACATTGATCTATATTAAAATATAATTGAACTGATTTTAACTGATCAGTATATTTTTTCTTCATCAAATCAAGAATCATTTTTGTTAATAAAACAGGATCACACCCATTTTTAATACCATAATGTCCATCTCCATCAACAAAAGAGACATCTTCAGCCCATGTTTTCAACTCTTCATGTGATATGCAATCAATAATTCCTAACTTCTTCAATGCATAAGCAAAACTATAAACACCACTTGTAGGTCCTTTTTGTATAAATAATTCATTAATTTTCATCTCTTTATTTTCCCCCTCTTCTTGATAAAACAATTGCGAGTCCACTATAAGTATATGGAGAAGTAGATGATACTTTTCCATTTTCTATTGCTATAGGATTATTTGGACCAACATTAGAATCATACACATAGTATTCTGTTCCTAGTTTTTGAATCATCATATAGTGTAATCTTGCCGGATCCGTCTTGAATTGGTCTAAAAATGCTACCTTAACACATTTTTTGGAAGATGACTCTACTGCAAATATTCCTATACCCACTTCACCATCATGGAGATTATGATAATCATAATCTGCTTTTGTATAATGAGCACCTAAACATTCATTAGCCACTTCATCTAAAGCAGTTAAAGATGTTACTAGTTTAGTCTCCGATGCTGCACATGCAATTAAACTTTTAATATCTGCATAAAATTGAACAGCAAATATTCCAGAAGTTATCTTAAGTGCAAGGCTTGTTAATGCAATGGGATTACACCCTGCATCGATATGACCTTCAAAAGCAACGAGCTTGGCCCATTCACTAAGAACATTGTGATCTATCTTATCTTTAAATCCTAACTTGTCTAATGCATAAGCCAAACTGTAAACACCACAAGTTGGCCCGTCTTGTATAAAATCATCTTTTAATGTTCCCTTTCTTCCTCTTTCTTCCATACTTATACACCTTCTTTAGAAACAATGACTGCTATTCCACTAAATAAATAACACTCATCAGTTGTTACTTGATTATTTGATAATTGATAAGATTTATAATCATGACAATGAGGATCATAAACATAAATGCCATGTTTTTCCTTTTTTATCATCATATAATGATTGACTTGACTCAATTTTCCTTGATTTTTATAATGAAATAAATATTCTAATGGATTCAATATTTGTCTTAGTGTTAATGTTAATGCATTAACAAATACACCAATACCAATATCTCCTTCTTTTAAATGATCTAATGAACATTTCTCATGAATAACATTTAACTTATTAAGTTGATCTATCTTTTTTTTCATTTTACTAGGTTCAGTCTTTTGTAAAGTTAAATCAACCAACTCTTTATACATCTTTGTATCATCTAAATCCGTATATAACTTCACACTATATTGATCTGAAAAATGTTTATTCATTTTATTTGTTAATTTATTAGTTAATGCAACAATATTACATTCTAATCCATCATTCAAACTCATCTCTGCAGCCCATTCCATGACCTTCTCATCTTTCTCTTTTTCCATCCCTAATTGAATTAATACATATTCTAAACTCTTTGCTCCATACAATGCTTGATTTTTAGATTGCGTTCCTTCTTTATCCACTATTTCTTTCCTCCTCTTATATTAGAAATCGATTTCTACCATCATTATATCAATCCCCTTTTTTATTTGTGAAAGCACTGTTCTTCTTACATTTACTCATCATCTTTTACAAATATATAACGATCTATAATATCTTTATAATGCCTATTAACAACAATCTCGCAGCCATTATCCAAAACTATAATTCTTCGACTATCTGTACTAATATAATAATGATCAATATGTAATGTATTGACAATTGTATGTGCACTAACTTGGATAAATTTCTTTTTTGATAAATTCACCATCAATTGTTTTAATGATTTCGTAATATAATAGACATCTTTATCTGTATAAACAGATATTGTTCTTCTTAATTCATCTATATAACATATATCCCATATAAACATATGATAGTAATTGTGTTCATCATCAAAGACTTTCAATGTTCCATATTTTTGTTTTAAAAAATGACACATATGTCTAGCAAGATTCTTATTTTTAGGATGACATTGAATAGTTATAATATCTCTTTTCATTTTTGTACTTGTTAATATTTTTATAATCATTGTAAATCCTCTCTTTTCTTCAAAAGAATGAATAATATGATGAAAACTGTCACAAAGTGACAGTTTTAAAAGAAACTTTCTGCTTTAGCAATGTAATCTTTCAATAAATTAGGATATTCATTATATTTAATAATAATATCCATATAAATATCATCATCAAAACAAATGACATGGGGTTGTTTATCTATGACATCAAATACCTTTGATACATTATTTTCATCTATAATTGATAATTCCAATCTTTTTTCTAAAATCATAAGATACAACAGTTTGTTCACACAATTCGAAATTACTTGATGTTGTTCTTTAAAATTTTGTGTATATTCATGAATATATGCATGCATAATTGATAATTTTTGATCTGCATCCAATCTTTTTTGTTTAGCATTTTCTAAATCAGAATTTAAAAAATCTCTTTGAATCGCTAAACTCTTTAATTGAGATCTTTCCTTTTTATCCATACTCATGTTTTCTAATAAATCTAATTCTCTTATTTTCATTTTCTCAATTTCATTTTCACAATCCCTTATTTTTGTATGCATGTCATTGATGAACTTTTGCAGAACATCAGCCTCTTTTCTTCTTAATTCAATATTCACATAGATATCATTCATTTTGTTTTTAAAAGATATTGCATCTAAAGAAACATCTTTCATTTCTTTCTTAGCATTGTCTAACATTTGTTTAACTTTTTCTAAGAATTCATGTTTTACATCCTGACCATGAACATTTTTCTGAAATAATAACTGTTTTACGAATGCATTATAGAACTGATTCATTTTTGTTTTCCTGTACTATCTTTTTTTGTTTTTCTATTTCTATAACTGTGGCATCTGAATCGCGCATTTGTTTTTGAATATTAGACAATACAATCTTTGATTTTTCTTGGGCTATTCGCACTGCTTCTTTTGCATCAGGCATTTTTTCAAAATTATCATGAGCTTTATTATAAGCAATATTAGCTTGTGTTAAATAATCATCACTGACATAATACATTGCTGCCCATTGGGTTGCATATCTCACAATAACGGCAATAAAATCTGAATCTGTAAAAAATTCTATACGTTCTTCTTTTGAAAGTTGTGAAACACTTTCAATGAGTTTTGAAATTGTTGATTGTGATAATTTTTCACAATATTGACTTAGTGATTCCCAGAATAATGCTGCTGTTAATAATGATGCTGAAACTTTCTTTAAACATCTGATTGCTGTTAAAAGCATTTCTATAGCTGTATCTGTTGTAATAACTTTGTCTTTATTTAATTGCACCAGAATAGCAAATTTTTCTATATCAGCTAATGATTCTCTTTTTTGTTTTTCTAATTGAAGTTTCTTATCTAATAAACTATTAACTTTATTAGCATGTGCTTCGCTAGCACTACGAGCTGCATTTTTGGCTTCCTTCATACTTTCTGTGAGTGATTGTAATGATGCAGCTATACCTGTTAATACTGATTCATATTGAGTGACTTTTGTATTTTGTTCTTCAATTTGTTTTTCTTGTTCTTGAATTTGTTTTGTAATGTTTTCTATTTCTTTTTCTAATGTTTCAATATCTTTTTGTTGTTTTTCTTTTAATTCTTCATTTGTTTCTTTTGAAAGAAGTTCTTTTTTTTCTGTTAACTGTGTTTCTTTTGCTTCTTTTTTATTTTTTAATGTTTTGATTTGATCATTAATTTCATCTATTTTTTTCTTTGCTTCTTCTTTTTGTTTTGTTGTTTCTTCTTTTTTCTTTTCTTTTTCTGCTTTTTCTTTTTCTATTTTTGCTAATTCTTCTTGACTTGTATCGACATGATTGTTTTTTGTAGCTGCACTAATACCAGCAGAAATTCCTAATGATAAAGCACCTGTAATAGCAGAAACAATACCCATTGTTAATTCTCTACTTTCAGCCGCTTTAAGTGCTTCTTTTTCTTGATTATATTCAACATTTATTGTTTCTACTTCTTCTGTTAAACTCTTTGCTAATGATTCTGTTTTCGCTTTTTCAGCATTCATCTTGACTAACTCTTCTTCAAGTTCTGCCTTATGCTTTGTTTCAGATGCATGTTCTGTTTCGACTTTTTTAAGTACAATGACCGTTTCTTCAGCTAAATGATCAAACTCATTTGATAATTCCTTTGATGTTTTTGCCATTTGTGCAGCATATTGTGCTGTTGAATCAAAGACAACCAACGCCTGAGAAGTCATTCCTTTTTTCATCCATTTATAGCTATCTAAAATTTGTCTTGTAATTTCTTTCGACTGATCTTTAAATGTTGTCATTGTTGCTTTACTCTTACCACATAATTTCAGCAATGAAGCCTGTAAACCATCAAGATCTCCTTGCATGTCTTTACCATTTAAAGCACAAAATGCAATATACAATAAATCTGTAGAGTTATTTAAATTCATAAGCATATCATCTAACTCTATTTCCTGTAATAAGCTTTCTTTTGCTTCAACTACCAAAGGAATTGTTTTATCAGGTAAGCCATCATATTTGACTTCATACTTTTTAATACCATCATTCCATTGAATTTGACTCTCTGTTATTTCATATTTCATCACTTAACCTCCTAGTATTTTATGTATTTATCAAAACATCCACACTGAGTCCATGTCCTTTCATTTAATTTCTTTGTATTAGCGACTGCACAACCCCTAGGGTAAGACTTTTGAACACAGCCCTTCCATTTAGGTGATGATTCAATCACAACACCATCACCAACATAAATACCAATATGACCTTCCATCCATACAAGCCATCCTGGTTTTAATTTTTTAAAATCAGTTGTTACCTGAGAACACTTTTTAATCATTGTATTTGCATTAATATCTGGAATATCATTATTTCCATATTTCCCCTTCTCAGGATAACCCCATAAAATACCTTTTACTAATCCGCTGCAATCAACTAAATAAGTTCCATCACTTGTCTTAGAATTCATAAACTTACCTAACTGATACTTTGTTTTCATCTTTTCAATCTCTTTTGCTTTAGCAATAAAATCGTTCACTTTCATCTTTCTTTCCTCCTTTATTTTGATGTTTGATGACTCATTAACGAAGTATTCTCACCTCCTAAGCCCTATATTAATCAAATAAAAAAGGAAGGATGTGTTTGCTTGTATAAAATACAAATACACACCTCCCTTTACCATTTCAGAGTATTCATTGATTAAATTTTATAACTTTATTTAAAGCAAAAAGACAAAATTCTACATTATTACCCATTTCTTTTTCATTTTTTCTTATTAAAAAAACTGTCGTTTCCATGACAGTTTACAAGAATTCCTTTTCTCCTTTTATTATATAATCTTTAAATGAATCAGGATGTTCATAATACGCTTTTATAATATCCATATAAATATCATCATCAAAATGAATCATATCTGGTTCTTTATCTAATAATTCAAGAACATGCGAAGCCGTATTTCCATTAATTCTTAACATATTTAATCTTTCCTCCAATATAGAAAGATATAATACCTGATTAATACTATTAGAAACCTTTTTTCTATGCTGATTTAATTTTTTCATATTGATGTCATATTTCTGAATAAGATGAATAGATAAATCTGATATATTAGACAATTGATCTTTATTTGTACTTATTTTATTTTCTATCTCATTTATGACATATTGAATATGATTTCTTTCTGCAATATATCTATCATATTTACCAGATTTTTTATCATTTATCATAATAAAGAAACCTGCAAAAGGTATACACCAGTTTAATTCCATTGTTTTCATATCTTTATCATATTGATCTTTTGCTTGAATATTCTGATTTAAATCTACGTTAGCCATTTTAATGATTTTTTCATATTCTTTTATTTTATCATTATATTCTTTGATTTCTTTCTCTTGACATTTTATGACTTTATACATACTTTGCATTTCTTTTTTTACTAAATCTGCATTTTGAGAAATATCTCTTAGATCCTTCTTTGCATCATTTAACATTTGTTGAATTTTTGGTAAAAACTCATTTAAGACTCCCTGGTATTCTTTCGAATCAGGATCAAGTATTGCCATGATTCCAGTTTTCTTTGTACTTAATCTTGATTTTAATTGTTGTAATGTTTGATTCATATATCTTTCCTCCCTATCTATCAACACTTATACAACAACTATCTTAATCCAATAAAAAGACAAATGTATTTGGCTTGTACATAATACAAACATTTATTTTAATTTACTAACTTTCATAATCATTCGATATTTTTTACAAAACTCTATAAAAGTAAAAATAAAAAGACTCATTGAATTTCGTCTCTTTATTGTATTGAATATCCATAATAGCCATTTTTCCCATTCTTTTTCACAAAATATAAATAATAATCTGCATTGTCTATCAATACTTCTTTAGATAAACATTGATTAAATGTATTATAATAACCACATGAAATAGTAATTCCTTGATGATCTAATGTTTCAAATGAACTATAAACTTTTTCAATAAAACTAATAATTGCTTTTTCATCACAATCTATGCAAATACATATAAACTCATCTCCACCAAATCGACAACCAATGATATTTTCATTATCCTGTTGTAATGTTTTTGCAAAATCTCTTAATATCATATCACCATTTAAATGTCCTAATTGATCATTATGCTGTTTAAAATGATCTAAATCAAATATAATAACTCCTAATAAATGACATTTATTTTTAACTTCACTATATTTATAATGAAAATATCTACGATTATATATTCTTGTTAATTCATCAAGTTGTGCTAATTTGGCTATATCTTTCTTTTCTTCTTTTTCTTTAAATAATTCTATTTTATATAAAACACTATTTAAACAAAAATCAGTATTTTCTTTTTTATTTTGTTGCATTAAACAATAATATTGTGCGTATAAATCAGGAAGTTTATCATCTATCTGAAATATTTGGCAATATTGGATTCTCATTTCTAACATTTCTATTTGAAATCTTATTCCAGTTTTACCAAAATCATTTTTTTCTAATAAATGATAAATACGTAATATACGTTCTTTATCTTTTATTTCAAATGTAATCTTTAATAACATATGATAAATAAGATCAATCACTTCATTTGCTCTAAAACCATGAATATTATGGTTTAAAAGACTATCTATATATTCTAAAGCTAAATCCTTTTGGTCATATTCATAACAAATCACTGCTTTTAAAGCTATCCATAATTGATTTAAGGGATCATCTTTTTGATTTTCAAATATAAATTGATTATCTTTCATTAATGATACAGCTTTCTGTAATTCTCCCTTTTCACAATAAGTAATCATTAAATAACATAACACAAAACGTATTCCTTTATACTCAATAGAATCACATGAAAAATTTTGTAATTGTTGAAATGATTTCAAAAAATAGGGTTCAGCTAAATCTGGCCTTTCTAAATGAACAAAAACATCACCAAGGTTACAATTAAACTTTGCTATCATTAAATAATCATTTAATTCTTCAGCAATCTTCAATCCTTTTAAATAATATCCTGTTGCTAATGAATAATCATTATTACAAATCGCTATAGCATATAAATTATAAACCTGCATTAATAAATCAGGATAACCTTTTTCTATATTCATTGCTAACACTTCATTGGCTAACTTAACAGTCTCCTGTTGTGTCTTACATGAATAATAATAATCAATCATATAGTTACTCGCTAAACATAATGTATAATCATCCCCTTGTTCTAATGCTATTTCCTTTAACCGCAAACACTTTTTATACATTTCATCAATATCATCATATTGTAACCTTTGTATATCTTGAATCAAGCAATCTATTTCACGCATGACTATTCACCTCTTAATTCACATGTTTCTATTATATCATATATTTAAAGAATCTTATAAAACATACATATAACATATATGTTCTATGTAAGAAATAATTGCTAACTATTTATATTTAAACATAGATAAGCAAAATTCTTAACAATATATTAGATATATTTTCATATTTTAGCGAAATGCAAGAAAATTTATTTTTTTCAAATAAAAGAAGAAAAATGGAAATTTTTTGCGTATATATATAATAGAAGGGTATTTTTATCATTGATAATTGTTTTCTTTAAGCAATAATTGTATAATACCCTTAGGATATACCTCATAAATATGTTTTGTTTCTCTAACTATAAAAATCTATAAGAAGCCTGAAGTATTTGCTGATTTTGCCAATCTTGTCCTTTTTAACGGCAAAGAAATCATTAAGCCGGATATGCTTCATCAGTGGGACAGTGACGGCTCAACAGTTCTCCATGACAGAAATGTCATCGAGTCTGTTGAAAGAAGAAGAGACAACATCATGCTGACTGAGATTGATAGAATATCTGTTCTCATTGCGATTGAACATCAGCAGAGAATTGACGATTCCATGTGCAAGCGTGTCCTCACCTATGATCATGCAACCTACAATCAGCAGTTCAACTTATTTGATGTTAATAAAAGATAATATCTGCATTTTATACCAGTTGTAACGATTATCATCTATACTGGTGAAAGCTACTGGATAAAGCCAAGAACGCTTAAGGATCGCATGTATATTCCTAAAGTGATCAATGATAAGGTGAATGACTGGAATGGGAACATTATGGATATGAAGGAAATGGATTATGCAAAACTAAGATGCACAAGCAATCAGAAGATTGTCATGGCACTGCAGAGATTCTATGCCTGGGATAAGGATATAGACAGTATAGCAGATATATTATTAAGCAAGGAAGAATCAATAGTCGTTTTAACAATCATAAGAGCGAAAGAACTGATTGGCTACATAGAAAAAGAAGAAAAGGAGGAAATAAGTATGTGTACAGCAATGAGAGAATTTAGAGCAGAAAGTCAGAAGATTGAGAAAGATCGTGGAATAACAAAAACATTAATAAAATTGTTAAAAAACGAATAATCTTATCTGAAAAGACTGAGGAGCAGATTGAAAAAAGTGAAGATAAACAGTTAGAATTATTAACTGATTCATTATCTGACATACAAACAGAAGAAGATGTTTTAAAAATTATTGCATAACTTATATTTTTAATAGAACTAAATGAACTATACATAAAAACAGGAAGTCAATTATGCATATAACATCATTCATTTCCTGTTTTCGATACAAATAATAAGATTAAAGAATGACATCCAATTTATTTTTAGCAACAATCAAAAAATATATGACTTATGATAACATATCAGAAGAGTTAATCGTCTGTCCTTCATAGAAAAAAGAAAACTATTTTGATAATTGAGTAAACTCATATTATGAAATAGTTCTCTTTTTTCATTTGATCAGTACTTATTCTATATATCTAATCTTTTCTCTTTTTTAAACATATAACAAATCCCATAGATATAATCATGAATATAGACCATACTCCCATCATTGATTTATCATCAGTTTTAACATCAGTCTCCTTATTTGCATCAGATGACTGATTTACTTGATTATGAGAAGAATCATTCTCTACAGTATAATTCTTAGTAACTATACCGTTATAATTTCCTTTAAACTGAATTGTCACAGTTACTTTATCTCCATTTTGTACTTTTTTAATATCATAGTCTGTTCCTTCTACCAAAACCTTCTCCCCATCTTTAAGTGTTAAATGATTAAGATTGCTATCACTATTAATATCAGGTATCTTGAACTGACTATTCTCTTCAACATTTCTTTGTTCAATAACAAATACAACAGGAGTTGTCTCAACACCACTATAATTATCAGTACCATCAACAACAGCCTTTACATAATATGCTCCTGCTCTTGTTGGAACATCTTCTACATATGTTCCATTTATTTTATGGCTGTACATTAATCTCGGCTGTCCATATTTAAATCCTACAGATGCTAATGAAGGTGTATCCCCAAATGTCCAATTATCTAATGATAATGGCTTTGTTTGTTCATTACTTGCTTTACTAACTGTAACATTCACAAATATATTCGTAATAGTTTTATAATTATCATCATTAGGTGTATAAATTGCTGTAAAAGTATTGACTCCTACATTTCCAACACTTAATGTCTCATCATTCCAGCTAAATCCCTTAGGCACTGTAACATCTTTTAAACTATCTCCATAAGTTGCCTTTAAATCCTGTGGTATTGTATAATCTGGTGTTGCCTTATTAATTTCAAACTTAATTACTTTATTTAAACCAGTATAATCATCAGTTTCTGAAATACTTGCTTTGACATACCAAGTTCCTGCATTTGTTGGAACAGAATCAATAAATGTTCCACTTTCAGAATCACTATATGTATATTTAACTTCACCATATTGAGCGCTTGCTGTTGGTGTATTTGCAGTTTCGCCATAAATCCAATCATTAATAACAGGTTCATCTATCCAACCATTAGTAGCCTGAGCTACTGTAACACTCAATGTTTTTTCAACATAATGCTCTTTACTATTATAACCGTCCATGATTGTGTAATTATAATTACGATCATCTACTCGAAGTCGTGCCTTATAGCCAGAATTATGGACTTTAAGTGTTTGATTTCCATCAACCCATATCCATTCATCTGGTAATACCACAGTAGCAAGCTTATTTCCATACACTCCATTTAAACCACTAGGTAATGAAATAGCAGGTGCAGTTGCTTTATTAATTCTAAATTCCTTTACTGCCTCGAGACCTTTATAATTATTTGTCTCAGCAACGCTTGCTTTAACATACCAAGTACCTGCATTTGTTGGAACAGTATCAGTAAACCTTCCTTCCCTAGAATCACTGTAAGCATATTTAACTTCACCATATTGAGCAGTTGCTGTTGGTGTATTTGCAGTTTCTCCATAAGTCCAATCATTAATAATAGGTGCATCTATCCAACTATTCTCTGCCTGTTTAATCTTAAACTCTACAATTTGATTCAATCCAGTATAATCATCAGTTGCTGAAATACTTGCTTTGACATACCAAGTTCCTGTATTTGTTGGAACAGAATCAATAAATGTTCCACTTTCAGAATCACTATATGTATATTTAACTTCACCATATTGAGCAGTTGCTGTTGGTGTATTTGCAGTTTCGCCATAAATCCAGTCATTAATAACAGGTTCATCTATCCAACCATTAGTAGCCTGAGCTACTGTAACACTCAATGTTTTTTCAACATAATGCTCTTTACTATTATAACCGTCCATGATTGTGTAATTATAATTACGATCATCTACTCGAAGTCGTGCCTTATAGCCAGAATTATGGACTTTAAGTGTTTGATTTCCATCAACCCATATCCATTCATCTGGTAATACCACAGTAGCAAGCTTATTTCCATACACTCCATTTAAACCACTAGGTAATGAAATAGCAGGTGCAGTTGCTTTATTAATTCTAAATTTCTTCACTGCCTCAAGACCTTTATAATTATTTGTTTCAGCAACGCTTGCTTTAACATACCAAGTTCCTGCATCTCTTGGAACAGTACTTATGAATATTCCACTTTCAGAATCACTATATGTATAAGTAGATGTTCCAAATTTAGCATCTGATGTTGGATCATTTACAGTATTTCCATAAGTCCAGTCAGCAATAGTAAGATTATTTATCCAACTATTCTCTGCCTGTTTAATCTTAAACTCTACAATTTGATTCAATCCAGTATAATCATCAGTTGCTGATACACTTACCTTGATATACCAAGTGCCTGCATTAGTTGGAGTAGTATCAGTAAATATTCCATTCTCAGAATCACTATAAGCATATTTAACTTCACCATATTGAGCAGTTGCTGTTGGTGTATTTGCAGTTTCGCCATAAATCCAGTCATTAATAACAGGTTCATCTATCCAACTATTAGTAGCCTGAGCTACTGTAACACTCAATGTTTTTTCAACATAATGATTTTCACTATGATACCCATCCATGATTGTATAATTATAATTACTGTCATCTACTTCAAGTCTTGCCTTATAGCCAGAATTATGTACTTTAAGTATTTGATTTCCATCAACCCATGTCCAGCCAGTCGGTAAATCTACCGTAGACAGCTTGGCATCATACACACCGCTTAGATTGTCCGGCAGGACAATAGCAGGAGCTTGTGCTTTTGTAATCTCAAAGGAAACAGCATCACTTGTTAATGCCTTGTAATTATCCGTTTCTTCCACCTTCGCTTTTACATACCATGTCCCTGCGTTGGTCGGTACGGTATCTGTATATGTACCATCTTCTTTGTCACTGTAGATATAAGACACACTGCCAAATGTGGCGGTAGCTGTAGGCTCATTGGCAGTTGCACCGTATGTCCAACCAGTGATAGCTAAATTATCTGTCCAGCTATTGTCTGCCTGTGAAATAGTAAATTCCTTTGGGTCGGAAGTCGCACCTTTGTAATTGCTGTCTGACGCTACTGTAGCTGTCACTTGGTATGTTCCTGCGTCCGTTGGGGCAGAAGAAATCGTTTCCCATTCAGAAGCATTCTTTTTACGCTCCCACCTGTAGGTAACTGCTCCTGTACTTCCGATATTAGTATAAGCTGGAAAACCTCCTACAGGGGTTTTATCATAGGGCTTACTTAAATCGACAGTAATGGTAATTCTACTACTTGCCTGTGAAATGGTAAATTCCTTTGGTTGAGAAGTTGCGCCTTTGTAATTACTGTCTGACGCTACTGTGGCTGTGACACGGTATGTTCCTGCGTCCGTTGGGGCAGAAGCAATCGTTTCCCATTCAGAAGCATTCTTTTTACGCTCCCACTTATAGCTGACATCCCCTGTGCTTCCTGTCTTGCTGACGGTTGGGGTAGCACTGACAGCGGTTTTGTCATAGGTCTTGCTTAAATCGTCTGTAATGGAAATGGTACTGTCTGTTCTTGTGTCCGTAAGGTTTAAGGTTACACTGATTTCCTGGTTTGTCCCACCAGATGATGTACCACAGTCATAGATATAAGTAATCGGTGTTCCTGCTTTGTAATGACTCATAACACCAGTTGTACTGTCATAATCTGCACCACTTGTAACGGTAATCTTACTTTTATCAATACCGGCAAATTTCTCTGTCATGTTAAAGGTATCTTCTGTCATTTCTAATTCCACAGTTTTAAGACTACTTGCGTCCACTGTAGTTAAATTGTTGTTTTGACCTATATTCAGATAGGCAAGTGGTGTGCTACTGCAATACAAGGTAGTCAGAGCCGTATTCTTGCTGACATCCAGGCTCGTTATCCCTGTGTTATAGCAATGCAAGGAACTCAGAACCGTATTCTTGCTGACATCCAAGATCCCTATCCCTGTGTTAGTGCAATGCAAGTAAGTCAGAACCGTATTCTTGCTGACATCCAAGCTCGTTATCCCTGTCTTATAGCAAGACAAGGAAGTCAGAGACGTATTGTTGCTGACATCCAAGCTCATTATCTCTGTGTTAGAGCAATCCAATTTAGTCAGAGCAGTATTCTTACTGACATCCAAACTCGTTATCCCTGTGTCATTGCAATACAAGGTGGTCAGAGCCGTATTCTTGCTGACATCCAAACTCGTTATCCCTGTGTTAGGGCAATTCAATTCAGTCAGAGCCGTAAAGTGTTCAATCCCTGTTAAATCTTGAATGTTAGACTTATTCATCACACGTATTGTTTTGATTTTCACAATCTCTGCCTGTGTAATCTTCCCGTCTACACCGTAGCTTTTCTGTTGAAGCCATGTTCTGAACGCTTCATCTGGAAAGTTGGTAGCATTGATTTCAACATCGATACCATCCGCATTGACAGGTATTATATTGATAGTTGATATACTTATTACCATTGTTATTATTATAACAAGTATTTGTTTGAATATGTTTTTCATTTTCCTTGCCTCCATTCATCTTATTTATATTCTATCAAACACAAAGTTACAAACCAATGTGCTTAGGATGAACAACAATTTTTTAGGATAAACAACGTCATTTATTTGATTAATTATGTTATAATTTTGATAGGTGGTGATTTTATGGTTTTAGCGGTTGTGGATGACCAACAAGAAGATAGAAAAGATATTGTTTCACAAGTGAAACAATATCAAGTTGAACATCAACTAGATTTTGAAATTATTGAATATGATAATGGTTCTGATTTTATGAATGATATTCATGTAAAATCATTTCAGATTGTTTTATTGGATATTTATATGCCTTTATCAGGTATTGATATCGCAAAGAAGTTAAGAAATGAAAATATAGATTGTGCTATTATTTTTATTACAGTATCTACTGAGCATTATCCTGATAGTTATAACATTGGTTGTCACCACTACCTTGTGAAACCTATTCAATATGATCAATTATGTATAGCTTTAGATCGATGCAAGGATTATTTGATGCAATCATTTAGATATATTACGCTTCCTTCAATGGAAAAGGTTTATGTTCATGATATTCAGTATATTGAGGTTTTACATAATATGACAACTTTACATGCATTAAAAGAATATCCTATCTATATAACTTTAAATAAGTTATTAGAACTTATTAATGATAAACATATCATAAGAATCCATAAGAGTTATGCTATTCATTTAAAGTTTATACAGGCTTTTAAAGGACAAACAATTGAATTAAAAAATGGTACACAATTAACCATTGGTAGAACTTATGCAAAAAAATTCAAAGAAACATATTTACATTATTTATTGGAGAAAGACTTATGAAAAAATTAATTTCCTTATTATTTATTTTTTCTTTTATTCCTATTCATTCTTCTTATGCTGATGAACTTATAGAAATTAAAGATATCAGTGCATTTAATCCTATTACCTATATAATTGGTGAATCCAGTGAACTTAATCTTCCAAAAGAAGTCACAATAATAACTATAACAAATGAAATCATTCAAGAACCAATGATTTGGAATACCTCTTCAATTGATTTAACAACACCTGGTATATACTTCCTTACAGGATCAATTCCTCATCCTGAACGTTATCAAAATCTACGTTCTTTAAAACAAGGAATTCGTGTTATAAATCAATACCAGCTTGGTTTAATTTCTGAAACAATAACGCCTTCTCAAATAACCTTTTCATATCAAGATGATTTAGGTACCAAATTGCATCATCTTGATGTGTCTCTTATCAATGTATGGGCTTGTGAAAATGCACAGTATTCTTTGGATGAAACATGGTATAATATAACACAACATTCTTCTGTTGAAGTCACTTCTGATCGACTAGTAATTTCTCATCTTGATGACTTATTAAATACAAATAAAGCTTACCGTATTCAAATATCATATGATCATCCTTCTTATGAACATTACTCACTCATATCGCGTATTTATGAAAAAAATGGTGAATTACAAGTTAGAAATGAACTAAACGGGGATCGTAATGGAGGAAAACGCGAGAACTATGTCGAGGTTGTTATTCCTGATGAAAAACCAGATGATGACTCTCATGGAACTATTGCTCCTGATGATAAATTACCTGACAATGATTCTCTTGAATCATTTTTACCTGGTAAGTTGCCTGATGATTCTACTGAACCTATTTTACCTAATGAAAAACTTCCTTCTATAGATCATCTTAATATAGAGAATACTGAGAGTATTTCTCAAGATCACTTTACTAAATCTTCTTTATTAACTCTTCCTTCCACAGTTCAAAAAAGAATAACTTCCTTAACCAATCATAAACAAAAATCCTACGATAAAAAATCTATTGTCAATCAAAAAGTAACTTCTGTACAAAAAGAAACAGCACAAAAAACTGTTTCTGGAAAAGATGTTAAAATTCAACCATCACTTAATGTTCCACTCTATATTTTTTTTACATTAGGTATTCTTTTTGGATTTTGGACAATAAAAAAGAGGAAATCTTATGAAAAGAAATAAAATATTGATTATTGTTACTTCAATAACAGCAGCTATTCTTCTTTTCTTTTTTCAATATCAATTTGATAATAAATATACTTTTGATTCCCCAGTAGGAGTTGATGGTGTTTTAGATTTATCTCATAATTTTCAATCTACAAATATGTTAACTTATGGATGGGAAATCTATGAACAAAAATTCATTGATCCAAATGATATTTCACAAATAAAATCTGATAAGATTATTTATATTGGTGAATATCGTGATTTAGGTTTTACTCAAGATCTTCCTCATGGAAAGGCAACATATCATTTAAAAGTAATGCTGCCAAAAGAAAAACAATATTATGCAATGGAAGTTCCTGAGATTTATAGTGCGAGTTCTATTTATATTAATCATGATTTATTATGGAAAACTGGTCAATTAGAACCTTATCATGGTCATGTTCATTCTGGAGTGATTATGTTTCAGGCAAGTGAAAGTATTGATATAACGATTCAGGTTGCTGATGAGGAGCATTATTATAGTGGGATTGTTTATCCTTTCTTATTTGGATTACAAGATGATATAATGCATATATTGAATACAAGACAAATGTTTCGTTATATGATTTGTACTATTGCATTGGTAGTCAGTTTACTGACATTTATACTTTCTTTTCAGAATCATGAGAATCGTTATATGTATTTTTTATTAAGTGGTTTTGCTTTATGTTCTGGTCTTTATCTTGCCTATCCTCTCTATCATCTTTTTGGTTTTTCTTTCATGAGTTATCGGATAGAAGATATATGTTATTTTATAATGATTGGATGTCTTATTCAGATTCATTGTCATTTATGTCATTTTAATCAAAAGATTAAACACATATTTATGATTATCACTTTATTATTTGTTTTAGGTGTTATGATTTGTCCATATTTCTTTTATCAAAATCAAATATTTATGAATATCTATTCTTTTATTATTGATGGATATAAATGCTTTTTAATGGGTTGGATAATAGTAACGGCTTTTGCATTTATTGATTGTCATACTTATACAGAGAAACTTTGGTTAAGTCATATTTGTGTATTTTCTACTGCCTTATTTGCGAATGTCCTTTTTCCACTATATGAACCCGTATGTACATTATATCAAGTAGAAATAGCTATGATCTATATACTGATAACACTCTCTTATATCTATATAAAAGAAAGTTTTCAACAAGTTCATGATAAAACACTCCTTGATAATCATCTCTATTTTATGCAAAAACAATTTACACTCCTGCATACTCATTATCAGGATATTCAAGAAAATATTCGTCATACAAAGCAGTTAAGACATGATTACCGACATCATTTAATTATTATTCAAGATGATCTTAATAAACAAAATTATGAACATCTCTCATCTTATATTCAGCAACTGATTCAACAATCACAAAATTATACACTTCATGAATATTGTAATAATCATGTATTTAATGCAGTATTAACATATTATGATACAATTGCTCAACAAAAGAATATGACTTTAGATTATACAATTGCATTACCTAATCAACTCAATATACCTGATTGGATGCTTGGTTCAATATTAGGTAATCTCTTAGAGAATGCTATTGAAGCATGTGCTTCATTAGAAACTTCTCCCACAATAACAATTCAATCTCATTTAAAAGACGATCATTTTATTCTTTATATAGAAAATCCTATACTCTATCAGCCATCTCAAAAAGATTATTATTTATCAACAAAACATGATGGCTATGGTATAGGTATAAGAAGTATTCAAGAAATTGTAGAATCATTAAATGGTGAAATCAATATTCAAGATACACCTCCATCTTTTAAAGTTCAAATTATTATTTGGTAATTGAATAGAGGCTAAGAATGAAAATCTTTCGCCTCTTTTACAACACCGTGCGTAGGGTTTTCTACACGGCGTTTCATAAGTTTATAGAGTTGTAATAGTCTAGCGCACTTATAATCAATCTGTCGTTGGTTAGTGTTCTGGAGAGTATGAAGCTATTGGCTATATACCAGTAGCTTTTTCTTGTATTTGCTCATTCCCATTCTTTGTATTTATTTATTCCTAATCTTTGTAGATTTCTATAGTTTGTCCTTACTATCTTCCATTTCCAGTTCACATCCCTATGTTCTTTCCTTCGCTAGATAACCATTACAGTTATCATCATCACTACTATGACTTCTGCTGACTCCCTAGGATAAACTTTTACACCATATTACATTTTCATCATGTCCCCAAAGTCTCCCACGGTAAGACATAATACTTTCATCCCATGTACCCACTATCTTTACACCACCTCCGACTTCCTTCCGTTCACACCTTACGATGAATACCTTGTCTTTAGCTAGCGGTTGGTAGTATGAAATCCACACAATGGACTTTCACCACCTAGTCTTATACCATGCGTGACACACGTCAAATAGGAACTCAATGAGTTCCTATTTCTTTTGTAAAATATTTTCAAATTCAGATAAAGAATAATTTTCATTTCCTCCACCATAAAAATCTAGTTCATCTTTAGGTACATATCTGCTTAATGTATTTCCATTTCGTGCATTTTCTTTATCATAATATCTTCCCATAAAAGCACCTATTTCAGAATATGCACCATCAGGTAATGGTGATTCATCTTTAATCGGATCAGATAAAAATAACAGATATTTTTCATTTTCTTGAGGTAAAGGTGCACCCATAACATTCTCTTCTATAACCGTTTGATTACGCTTTGACTCAGAATAATCCTCAAACTTTCCATCACCAAAAACTTCTATAAACTTTTCTAGACGAACATATCCACCAACTGCCAAGACAGAAATCATATCATTTTCTTTCAAAGAACCTTTATATGATTTTTCTATTAAAAATTTATAACTCGTTATTGCTGCTCCAGAATCGTCAATATATGCAATTTCTTTAACTTTTCCATAGACAACATTTTGAGAATCTTCATATAGTTCATCTACATTTTGATAGATTTTTGCAAAATCTAATGTCGAAGATATTTCAATTTTATTTGAATAGTCTTTTGGATGAAAACTATTCACAGCTACTGTTTTATCTACAATATCTTGAGTAACTGTCGTTTCATGATTACATCCAACCAATGTCAAGACAAATGCCACTAAAATAATAGGTACTACTGTTTTTTTTCTCATATATAACATCCTCCTTATCCATATAAATGATTAATAGTAGCTAAATCTATGTATGTTGCTTTAGCAACTTTTCTTCTACTATCCCCATTACCTAGTTGAGTCATTACTCTATTTGGATCTGTAGAATATGCTAACCCCATGCAATGACCAAATTCGTGTGCAATTGTTCCTCTTTGATCAAAACTAGATTGAGCATTAAAAACGGAAGTGTTCAAGACAATTTTTGTCCATTTATAATTGTACGTTGGCACGCCCATATCTGAATTAGATGTGTTATAAAAATAACTTTGTCCTATAATCCCTGTTGAATGAGCATATATTTGTTTTTTTATATATGTCAAAAAACAGAACTA
>NZ_HG005297.1:0-9398 GCF_000455285.1 Candidatus Stoquefichus massiliensis AP9
CTTGAATAATATCTTTTTTCTCTAAATACAATGTTAGTTTTTCTGCTATGTTTTCCATAACTCTTCACCTAAGTCTAGATTATCACCTTTTTTATATTATTTCAATATTTTGGCAAAAACAATAAGTGTTTGGTATATTTATAGCGAATTTATGTTATTTCTATGTACTTTTAAAATAATTAAGTATAATAAAATAAAGAAAGCGATTTATATATACAAATTTATTCTATTGAATATAATATTCTTGTCTCTAATAATCCTGAGTCTATTGATTTTAAGCAGGTATTTGATGCTATTTTTTAGATATAGAAATGCCTACATCAATGGTTTTGTAAGAAAACAATATCTCACTCAAGAATTAGCTCCCATTTTAAAACGACTCATTATCCAAATCAACCAATATTTTTCAATTAACTATCAGAGTCAACATCTTAAAATTCTTTATCGAGATACTCTTTATTTTAAAAATAATAAACATAATATATACATTCATACTATTCATCATATATAAAAATAAAAAGGAACTCGAATGAGTTCCTACTTATATTCTAGAATTGGAGAATCTTTGATTTGGACTTGTTTATCAATATGATACTTTGTGAGTGTATATCCTTTTATATCAACAATAACCAACATCGTCATATCATTAATTCCATCTGTTTCAAATTTTTGCTTATCATATTGAATCAAGAGATCACCTGGTTTAACAACATCCCCAACTTGAACAAAGGTTTCAAACCCTTCACCACCTAAGTTCACTGTATCCAAACCAACATGTATCAAGATTTCCATACCATCTTCATTTTCAATGCCAACAGCATGTTTTGTATTATCCATCACCATTGTGACTTTCCCATTGCAAGGTGCATAGATATTGCCTTCACTTGGCTGAATCGCAATCCCATCACCCATCATCTTTGTTGCAAAGACTTCATCAGGTACATCTTCTATCGCAACAGTTTTTCCATTAGCCATTGCATAGAAGCATTTACTTTTCTTTTTAAAGAATCCCATTTTATTTCAACTCTGGCCAATAATCTTTATTAGCTTCAATCATTTCATCTAAGATTTGTTTTGCAACTTTTGCACTAGGTACAATTTTTGATAAAGTCATAGCTTGCCACATTTTTTGATAACTTCCTTCAATCCAAGCTTCAACAACTAATTTTTCTACAGAAACTTGTTGCTCCATCATACCCTTTTGGAATTGTGGAATAGCTCCTTGAACAACGCGTTCATAACCATTAATTCCTACATAACAAGGAATTTCTACCATGGCAGTTCTATCAAAGTTTTCAATAGCTCCTTCATTTGGTACAATTAATAAGAATTTTTCTTTTGTGTTAGTAGCCAAAGCACAAGCTAAGTCAACAATATATTCAGCATGAGCATCTGGTTCAAAGCCACCATCTTTAGCAGTTCCTTTATCTATAATATTTTGACAAATTGTAAAGATATTCTTTTCACGATGTTCCATAACTTCATTAGCACGTGTATGATTTGGATCTGAATGTTCAACAACATAATCTGGATATAAATAATATTTTAAGTAAGTATTAGGAATTGTATCTGGATCTAATGCGTAAACATCTTTTGCTTTCGCAAATGTTTCAATCCAGCTTTGTTCAACATGCTGATTTGTTTTAGATAATGCATCAGCAAATCCATTTGCTGCCACATGTTTTTTAATTTCTGGCATTAAATCATTTCCTTTTTGATCTTTAATTGAATGCCACCAACCAAAGTGGTTTAAACCATAATATCCAACATCTAATTCTTTTCTAGAACTTAATCCAATCATTGAAGCCATTTTTTCTTCTAAGTCAATTGGCATATCACAAATATTTAAGATTTTAGAGTTAGGACGTAATCTTCTTGTTGCTTCTGCAACAATTGCAGCAGGATTTGAATAGTTTAACATCCAAGCATTTGGAGAGTATTTTTCCATATAATCTAAGATTTCAATAACTCCACCAATAGAACGCATACCATAAGCTAAACCACCTGGACCACAAGTTTCTTGACCTACAACTCCATATTTCAATGGAATCTTTTCATCTTTTTCACGCATTGCATATAAACCAACACGAATATGACACATAACAAAGTCGACATCTGTAAATGCTTCTTTTGGATCAGTTGTATAACCAAATTCCACTTCTGGAGCATTTTCTTTTAAATAGATTTCACAAGCTTTTGCGATAGTTTCTTGTCTTTCTTTAAAATTATCATAGAACTTAATCTTTCTAATAGGGAAACGATCCATATGTTCTAATAATAACAAACAAATTCCTGGAGTGAATGTACTTCCTCCACCTGCAATAGTAATTGAATATTTTTTTTCTGCCATTTTCTTTCTCCTCCGTTTTTTTACATTAATCTAATAGTTGCAAATAAGCTAATACAACTTATCAACATCACAAGCATACTTCCGCCACCATTTACAAAAGACTGCTTGATTGTTGAAGTTTTTAGTGTTGAAATAACTGGAATATTGTAGTAATGAATAGCTCTGTAGAATACATAAAGTAACATCATCAAATAGAATAGATTCATCGTTAAAGCTTGAGCAATCAATAATAAGATCATATTAATACAAACAAATTTTGTATTTCCTTCTGTGAGGTTTTTTTGAATCAATTGAACAAGGTAAGCAATATAAGGATTCACCATCGCAATCAGAAAGACAACCGTTGTACTTGGATCTTGAACCAATAACTGCTGAAACGTAATTCCATTCATTGTTGCTTTTAATGATACATATAAGTAACATATTAAAGGAGTAATTGCTAGGAACACTTTTGTGATCATAAAGTAACGATTTAATTTTTGAAGTTCTTTATCTTGTTTATTTCTACGAGCCATATTTTCTACCTTCCTTTTTCTATAATAAACCCTCAAATTCTTCTCTTACTGTTGGCACTTTTAAACCAACAATAACTTGAATATTTGTTTTTGTTGCTTTAATACCATGCGTTCCAATTGTTTTAAAATAAGAATCACTTTGAACTAAATTTTCATCTTTCACATTGACACGTAAACGTGTTGCACAATTTGTCACATCAACAATATTATCTTTTCCACCCAATGCTTCAAGAATCATAGTTGCTAAACTTCCTTGAGCAGCTCCAGCTTGTTTTTCTTTGAAATCAGCTTTACTATGGAAAGTGATTTCTTCATCATCTTCACGACCTGGTGTCTTGAAATCAAATTTTAAGATTAAGAATCTAAAGACAACAAAGTAAATACCTGTAAAAACTAAACCAATAAATAACAATGTTAAATATGTTGGCCAATGACTTGCCATTAATGGAATAAAGTTCAATGCTGACATTTCAATTAAACCACCTGATAAGACACCAACAACACCAAATAAATAAGCTACTGTAGCGAGTGTTGCAGCTAAGATTGCATGAACAACGAATAATGCTGGTGCGATAAATAAGAATGTAAATTCAATTGGTTCTGTCACACCACAGAAGATTGCTGTTAGAGTAATTGGAATCAATAACCCTGCAATTTGTTTTTTCTTTGTATCTTTCGCTGTAAAATAGAATGCTAACGAAATTCCTGTACAACCAAAGATTTTTGATAAACCTGTAAGTGTTGGCCATGCATATGGTGCTAATGTCTTTAATGACTGTGAGCTTGCAGCTAATTGTGGTAAAGCATTTGCCCATGCTGAGTAAACACCACCATTTATAACTGCTGAATCATAGAAGAATGGGAAATAAAGTAAGTGATGTAATCCAAATGGAATTAAGATACGTTCCATAAAAATGAATATCCATACTCCAACTGCCCCAGCTCCTGAAATAAATCCTTGGAAACTTCTCATTCCTGCTTGAACCATTGGCCAGAAGCTTGCCGATAAGAAAGCAACTGGTAATAATACGAAGAATCCTACAATAACAACGAATGATGATCCACTAAATGTTCCCATCCATTCTGGTAATTCTGTATCAAAGTAACGATTGTGTAAGAAGATAACAATTCCTGAAATAATTAAGGCTCCAATCATCCCCATATCCAATGTCTTGATACTCGCTACCATTGTCAAGCCACTTGTTCCACCTGCTTCTGCTGCAAAATCAACGCCAAATGTTGAACCCCATTGACTTAAGATTGTACTTAAGAAATATTGAAATGTTAAGTAAAGCACTAATGCTTCCATACAACATCTGGCTTGTTGCTTTTTAGCAAGTCCGATTGGCAATCCGACAACGAAGATTAGTGGTAATTGATTAAAAACCGTCCAGCCACCCTGTAGGACGACATTCCAGCATTGATACCATAAACCATCTGGACTTGCAAGACTACCCATGATTGCTTCAGTGGTAAACAATGTTCCAATTCCAATAACAATTCCTGCAAAAGCAAATAGCAGAACTGGCGTAAACATTGCTCCTCCAAATCTTTGAATTTTTTGCATCATATCATTTTTCCTCCCTTGTGATATCTCTTGCACGTTTATAGTAACCCCTTTCAAAATTCTTTTCAATACTTTGGCACGACTTAGGGACGAGGTGCGTTTTCAATGATTTATCACATTACCCGTGAATTTTCACAAATGAAAAAAGTATTGAATTTATCAATACTTTTTTCATTTGTATAAATTTTTAATTATGAGTAATCATCAATAAATTGTGTGACCATTTCTTCTCTTCCAACAACTGCAATTGTATCATGACATTGGAAATGATACTGTGGATCCACTTCTGTTTCAGTTATACCATCATGATGAATAGCAATAATATTTAAACTATATTTCTCACGTACTTTCATTTCTATGATTGTTTTCCCAATCATCTCTCCAGTCACTTTAATCTCCATCACTTCAATGCCCTTACCAATAGAAATAGAATCAACCATGTTATCCCTTAATATTTTTTTAGCAATTCTTAAAGCCATATCTCTTTCAGGATAAACAACCTGTGCTCCTAATTTTTCTAGAACTTCTCCCTGTTCTCCTGTTGTTGCTTTAGCAAGCACTTGAGGAACACCTAAATGAATCACATTTAAGGTTGTTAATATACTTGTTTCAATCTTGTCCCCAATACAAATAATTGCCATATCACAATTTTGTACACCTATATCCTCTAAGACTTCTTTATTTAATGTTTTTGCTACAAAAGCATATTCACTATAATCTCTTAACTCTTTGACACGTTCCTCATCTTTATCAATCCCAATAACATCTTTACCTGCTTCTGCTAATGTTTTAGCTAATGGCATGCCAAATCTTCCTAATCCTATAATCGCATAACTTTTCTCTTTTTTCATATCTTTCACCTATCCTATCGTTATATCTTCAGTTGTATAAACAGCTGTTGTTGGTTCTTTATATGTTCCCAATGTGATAATTGTTAATGCTCCAATACGCCCAATATACATTGTTAAAATAATAATCACTTTACCAATGCCACTTAAATATGGTGTAATCCCAGTTGATAGCCCCACTGTTCCAAATGCTGATGTGCTCTCAAAAAGCAATTGAATAAATGTAAACTGTGGTTCATATATACACAACAAAAATGTACTGATCATAACCACACATAAAGATAAAAAGACCACAACAAAAGCCTGTTTAATAACACTCTCTGATATTCTTCTTTTAAATGCAACACAATGCTGATGTGTGATAATACTTCGTACAACATTTCCAATCACAAATAGAGTACTGGTTTTAATACCCCCACCTGTTGATCCTGGCGATGCTCCTATAAACATTAAAATAATCAAAACAAATAATCCAGCATTTGTAAAGTTTCCTAAAGAATAAGTAGAAAATCCAGCAGTACGAGCAGATACACTATGAAAGAATGCTCCCAACCATGTGACATCATCTGTTAATTTAATAAGTACTGTTCCTACAATAATCAGAAATAAACTTACTGTAATAACTGCTTTGGAATGAAAAGTTAGTTTTTTAAAAGACTTTTTATTCTTAACATCAATGATCACTAGGAATCCAATACCACCAAAGATAATCAAACCACAAGTCACTAAATTTAATAAAACATCATTTTGATAAGGAATAAGATTTGTTAAACCTCCTAAAATATCAAAACCTGAGTTATTAAAGGCTGCCACAGAATGAAATAAACTGATTCCCAAGGCATCTAGTGGAGGATAATCTTGAACAAAGACAATAAAACTAAAAATAGTTCCTACGAATTCAAATAACAAAGTCATTTTTAAAACATACTTCACTAACTTAACGAGTCCACCATAACCACCAATATTCCATGACTCTTTAATTAGCTTTCTTGCTTTAAATCCTACGCGTTTTCCAGCTGCCAAAATCAAAGAGACACCTACACAAGTGACACCTAAGCCACCTATTTGAATAAGCAATGCGACAACTGTTCTGCCAAATACAGTAAAATGTTCAGCTGTATCAATAGCAATCAATCCAGTTACACAAACAGCACTTGTTGAAGTAAATAAAGCATCAACAAATGTGACAGTCTGTCCCTCTCTTATAGATGCTGGTAGCATTAATAAAATAGCTCCTATAACAATAACACTCATGAATCCTAAAGCAATTAATCGAGGTGGTGAAGAATGCCTCATCATCTCACGAACTTTACATACTATTTTCTCCATATTTTCACCGTCCTCACTAAAAAAACAGATTCCCTAAAAGAGAGTCTGTTTTTTTCAATATAAAAAGTTATACTCATATGAGCAAAACTCTGTTGAATAAATAAAGTTATAAAACTTTATGACAGACTCCACCAATTATTCAACATATATTTATTTATGTTTCTACTAATCTTTTTAGACCAAAAATTATTATTCTTCAATCATTTCTGGTTTCATTTTCATAGCCGCAACTGCTTTTCTAATCTTATAAAAACTTTCAGCAATATTCAAGCCATGATCACCAATTCTTTCAAAATCTGTTAACACCTTAGTATAAACAACACTATTTTCTGTTGTACATTTCTTTTGTTTTAAACGAATAAGTTGATTAATATTAAACTGCTGATTTGTTTTATCAATATTTTCTTCTATCACATCAACCTTATCAACAAGATTTTTAAATTCATCATATTTCATAATTTTTAATTCATCTAATATATTTGTACATAGACTACTCATAATACCTATTTCATCCATTGCCTCATCAGAGAAATGACGATTTTCTTCATGGAGTAATTTTGCACGGTTAGCAATATTCACAGCATGATCACCAATTCTTTCAAGATCTGCTGAGACTTTTAGAAATAGACCAATTGTTTGAGAACCTTCCAATGGAAACTCATTAGATATAGCGCTTGTTGTAAAATCAACAATTTGTTTATTTAGAAAATTAATATATTCTTCACTTTTTTGCAGTTTCTCATATTTCTCATCTTTATAACGAATCATTAGTTCAAATGATCTTCTGACATTATCGATTGTCACATCTAACATATTTTGTGTTTCATTAAACAATTGTGTATTTGCAATAGCACTTGTTCCAATATGGAAATCATTTGTAAAAAGATTAAAATCTAAGAATTTCACATCCATACGATCTTCATGCCCTTCTTTTTCAGGTAGAATCTTATATGTAAGTTGAACTAACTGTTTTCCAAATGGTAACAATAATAAGGTTGTCACAACATTAAAGACAGTATGTACATTAGCAATCTGTGCAGGTATATTTGATGGCGTTAATGCTTGCATCCAATGAGCAAAAGGTGTTACCATACTAACCAATACAAAGATTGCTGTCCCTATAATATTAAAGGATAAATGTAATATAGTTGTTCGCTTAGCATTACGCCCTGTTCCAATAGATGCTAACACTGCTGTAATACATGTTCCGATATTTTGTCCAAATAAAACATAAATAGCTGATGGTAATGTAATCACACCACTCATAGCAAGTGCCTGCAAAATACCAACAGAAGCTGATGAACTTTGAATAATAGCTGTAAATAATGCTCCAACTGCAATTCCTATTAAAGGATTTTCAAAGTTAGAGACAATACTAACAAATTCTGGTGAACTACGAAGTGGAGCCATTGCCCCTGACATCATTTCCATCCCCATAAATAAGATACCTAATCCTGCTGCAATCGTTCCAATTGCATCTAATTTTTTACTCTTGAAAAAGGCAATCAGTGCAACCCCAATAAAAGCAATAACTGGTGCTAAAGCAGTAATATCTAAAGCAATTAATTGTCCTGTTATGGTTGTCCCAATATTCGCCCCCATAATCACCCAAACAGCATTTTCAAGTTTCATTAAACCAGCATTCACAAATCCTACAGTCATGACTGTTGTTGCTGAAGATGATTGAATCAAAGCTGTAATTAATGCACCAACCCCAACTCCTAAAAAACGGTTTGTTGTTAGTTTTTCAAGGATTGATTTCATCTTATTCCCTGCTGCTAACTCCAACCCATTTGACATCATCGTCATACCATAGAGGAATAAAGCCAAACCACCTAATAAAGCAAATATATTTGATAATTCCATCCCTTTTTTGCCTCCTATAAATCTACAAAGAAAGATTAACATTTCATTTACATAATGTAAATAAACTTAACATAAACTTAACATTTCTCTATCATTTTTTTGTCAATAATTAAAAAAAACTAGCTTTTAGCCAATTTCATCATTAATGTAATGCTTTTTCAATAATACCATCAAAATGACTTGTTGCAAAATCAATAGACTCTATATTCATGACCTTATGTCCATATTTTTCTTTATATTCAGGTAATTTATAAGCAATCTGTGGAGCCAATAGTATAACATCATATTCATTTGCTACATAATCTATATCCGTATAACCAACTGCATCAACTTGTATTCCTAAATGTCTTTCATTAATAATTTCTTGCATAGCATATGCAAAGTAGGATGAAGTCAGTCCTCCACTACAACTAAGTAATATCTTTTTAACTGATGTATTATGGATATTTATATCGTGGTACTGTGAAACTGGTAATGTAAGATACTGAAAAAATGTATTGAACTGTTCTAGACTTGATTTCATATCATGCATTTGAAAATGTAAATAGAATACGGATTCTTCTGTTTCTTCATCTTTTATACTCAATTCAACAATATTATCTCTATGGAAACAAATTGTTCCATGTAATCCGCAACTCTTAATACATAATGTACAACACTTATCACATGATAAAACTCCATCATGCCCTTTTAACCATTTATAAACAATTGGCCTCATTAAATCTTCATAAAATTCATTCATTTTCTTTCCCTCCTTTTGAATGTATTCATCCTATCACTTAGAGTTAACTCCAAGTCAAGGTGTTTTCAAAAGATGAAAAAAACCATTATAAGAAAATTCTTATAATGGCTCAATTCACTATAAATCACAGATTCCTGTACCTTCACCATACATGGCATACCAGTCACTATTAAAATCATCT
>NZ_HG005297.1:10835-19120 GCF_000455285.1 Candidatus Stoquefichus massiliensis AP9
AAGTATTCATCCTATCACTTAGAGTTAACTCCAAGTCAAGGTGTTTTTCAAAAGATGCAAAAAAAACCATTATAAGAAAATTCTTATAATGGCTCAATTCACTATAAATCACAGATTCCTGTACCTTCACCATACATGGCATACCAGTCACTATTAAAATCATCTACTGCTTTTTCAATACTTGGATTCTTGAATATTGTTTTTAAAACATCGACTGGTGCGGTAATCGCATGCGCTCCATAATTGAATGAGTCACGCACTTGCTGAACACCTTTAAAGCTGGCTGCAACAATCTTTGTATTGTATCCATCCATGACAATACGACTTGATAATTCATTGATGAGTTCCATAGGATCACTTCCCAAATTTCCAATACGATTCACATATGGTGCAATATAATCTGCTCCGGCTGCTAATGCCATATAAGCCTGCATTAAATCATACACGGCAGTTGCTGTAACATGAATGCCTTCTGCTTTTAAGATTTTAATTGCTTTCATTCCTTCATAAGAAACTGGTACCTTTACATATACCTGATCATCAATTTCTTCCAAGATACGATGAGCTTCTTTGACGATTGTTTCACAATCCTTAGAAATCACTTGTACATGTAAGCTTCTTTCTTTTCCAATAATGCTTCTGATTGCTCGCATATGATCAAAGAAGTTTTCTGGACTTGTTCTTTTAACAATTGAGGGATTGCTTGTCACCCCCACAATTGGCATATGCTCTACTGCATCCTTAATTTCTTCTAAATCAACTGTATCAATAATAAATTTCATTTTCATTTTCTCCTATTCGATGATTAAATTTTTTAAACCTGTTTGATAAACAACATCATAGAAATGTTGCATTTGTGCTTCTGTAAACATTTTATATTGTTTATTGACACCATATTCAAGATCAACTAATGCATATTTTGAGGAAGCCAATGGATTATAGTTTAATAATTCATACTTAACTTCGGGATCAATATTCACTAAAAACTTTGAAATTGACGTTATATTATCATCAGTGGCAGTCATTGATGGAATCAATGGAGTCCTGATAATTACCTTATCTTTATATTGACTTTCTAATATATATTGTATATGATTTTTGACTAATTGAGAAGAATATCCTGTATAATCTTCATGCACCTTTTCATCAAAGACTTTCAAGTCAGCATAAATCAAATCTAAATATGGTAATGATTTTTCTATCCATTCTAACGATGTGTAGAGTGATGTCTCAATCGCTGTATGAAGACCTTCTGCTTTGCACCTTTTAAGTATATCAATCAAAAACTGTCCTTGCATAAAAGGTTCTCCTCCTGAGAAAGTCACCCCTCCACCATGTTTAAAGAAAACTTCATCTTGCTTGATTTTGTTTAATAATGTTTCAACATCATACTCTTCACTATCATAACGAATAGCACCAGCAGGACATGCTTTGATTAAATTATCAAAATCGCCTTCATAATCAGGTTGAAAATAAGGGCGATGACTGTAAGTCATTTGTCCATCGTATGCTTTCTGTTCACAACGGCGACAATGTATACAGCTATTTTCAAAGTAAAGAAGTTGTTTTTTCTTTGATAATCCCTCTGGATTCTGACACCACTTACAACGCAGTGGACATCCTTTAAAAAAGACTGTTGTACGAATGCCATAACCATCGTGAACTGCAAATCTCTTAATATCAAAAACTAAAGCTTTAGATGTCAACATATGCTGTTCTCTCAATAATTTCATCCTGTAGTTTCCCTGCTAATTCTACAAAATAAGCTGTATAACCCGCAACACGAATGGTTAATGATTTATGACGTTCAGGGTGAGCCTTTGCATCTAATAAATCTTCACGTCTGACAACATTGAACTGTATATGAGGGATTTCCAAATCAACAAAAGCGCGTAGAAAGTTTTCAAATTTCATCATACCTGTTTCACTTTGAAAGAATTCTGGTAAGAATTTCATATTTAATAAACCTCCATTTGTTGTTAAGGAATTGTCCATACGCGAAACTGATTTTAAAACGGCTGTTGGACCAGACATATCTCTACCATAGACTGGAGACATCCCCCCATCAGCGAGTGGTGTTAAAGCATTTCTACCATCTGGTGAAGCCCCTACATTTTCGCCCATTGGCACATGAGCAGAAACTGTATACATTCCTGTATGATAAGGCCCTCCACGATAATTTGTATAATCTTTCATACGATTTCTGAAGTAATTCGCCCATTTTGCGCCTATATTATCCACCCATTCTACATCATTACCATACTTTGGTGCTTTATTTAATAACATTGTCTGCGTGATTTCATGACCTTTAAAGTCAGCTTGTAATGCTTCTAATAATTCATGGCGTGAAATCATTTGTTCATCATAAACCAATTCCTTAATAGCCGCAAAAGAATCTGCTAAATTAGCAACTTGAATCATTTGAATACCTGATAGATTATATTTTGCTCCACCTCTTGTAACATCCAATCCTTTTTCCAAACAATCATCAATGACTGTAGATAAGAAAGCTGATGGTAAACAATCCTGATGTGCTTTTTCTACAACAATTTCTGCTTTCATCATTTCTTCAATAAAATAATCAACTTGCTTTTGGAATGCATTTTCTAGTTCTTCAAATGTTGTATATGTTTCTATGCTCCCTAAATCAAGACCAATCTGATCTCCAGTCAATAAACATTTTCCATGATTCAATGTTAATTCTAAAGCTTTATTGAAATTGAACATCGCAGCGTCTGACCACCCTAAGTTATTCCCATGAGTTGTTAATTCAACACAACCAACAATCGCATAATTATATGCATCCTGTTTTTCTATACCTAAATCATTAATCATTGTCTGAACAATTGATTCATCATTAAAGAATTGTGGCATCCCACTTCCCTTAGCAACGACTTTAATAGCTTCTTGCATCAATTTATGTGAAGAATTTTTATTGAGTCTAACTGATAAATTAGGTTGTGGTAATCCCAGATGATACTGTGCTTTCAACAATAATAATGATAATTCATTATATGTGTCATGTCCCTTTTCATCTAATCCGCCAATCGCAATATTAAAGCCAATTGGGAACCCAGCAAAATATTTCGCACTATGCTGATTTCTTAAATAGACAATCTGATTAAACTTTAACCACAAACATTCTAATATTTCTAAAGCTTCCTGTTGACTCATCAAACCTGATTCAATATCTTTTTGATAGAATGGATATAAATAACGATCCATTCTTCCAGGTGAGAAAGAAGAAGCATTAGACTCCATATGCAATATAACAAATAAAAACCATAATGATTGAACAGCTTCATGAAATGTTTGAGGAGCACGTTTAGTAAGAGCAAGGCAGTTTTCAGCTACTTTTTGTAATGATTGGTGATATTGTGAATCTATATTTGGCAACATGTTCATAATTTCATTATGATATCTCATCATAAAATGAATTGCACCCTCTAAGACCAATATTGTACATTCATAAAATTCTTTTTGTTCTGGTAAACATGTTTTTAATTTTTCCTGTGCTTTTTCTATCAAACCATTTGGTCCTAGTCTTAACCATAAGGCAGAATCTGGACATATATGACCTTGTGCATGATCTTTTTGATTAATTTTAACAACTTTTGAAATAGCATTAATCTGCTCTCCATAGTTTTGTTTAATCACATCTTCCATAGAATGACCTTGCCAATATGGATAAATCACTTCTTTAAATTCATGAATATCTTCATCCCTTACAATAAACTGATCTTGTGGTCTTGTTGGTAATGATTCCATTTCTTCATTCACCCATGAACATCCACTTTCTGGAAAGATAACTCCATAACGTACACCTTTTGTACGATTACCAACAATTAATTCTTCTTTTTCAACACCAATTTCTAGTTCTTCTAATGCTGCTTTTAAAGAAAGTGCTCTTTTCTTTGGTATAGATAATGTTTCATTTTCCTGATAAATACGTGTAATAATTCTTGCTTGTTCAATAGATGCATAACGAGGTGATTCAAGCATTTTCTCTTTTAAAATATCAATTCTTTTTGTTTGAACTAACTGATCCATAGTATCCTCCTATATTATTGATAAACCATAAGTTTCTAAAGTCAACTTTAATTTCTGATTTAAGTCTTTAGAAACAATGAGACCATTAATATCATTTAAAGAACCAAAAACATAATTTCCATATTCTTTAAACTTACGTTCTTCACACAACAAATAACTCTTTTGACTTTGTTCAATAATTGTTTTCTTCATTGTTCCATCATCAATATAATAAGTAGAAATCTGCCCTAATACTGAATCAATACCAACAACCCCTAAGAATGCTTTATCTATTTTAAATGAACGTACCATCTGTGATGAATAACTTCCCCAAAAACCATCACCCTCATCATTTAATTGACCTCCAATAAATACAAGAGATATATGAGAACACTGACACAATAAATTCAAGATTTCTATCATGTTTGTCATCACTGTCAATTTCATTTCACTATTTTGTAATTGTTTTGCAATTTCTACACTAGCAAGTGAAATATCTAAAAAAATTGTATCTTGAGGTTGTAGTAAAGAAATAGATTTTTGAGCAATAATAATTCTTTCATCATTAGGAAAACTTTTGCGATCTGCACTTCTATAAAGATGAGGATTTTCTTTCATTCTCACAGCTCCACCATAAGCTTTTTTTAATAAACCTTTTTTTTCTAGAATAGCCAAATCTTTACGAATGCAATCATCTGTGACATCAAATTCAATACTCAAATCTTTGACACGAACACTTCCCTCTTGATTGACTTTCTCTACAATACAATCTTGTCTTTCTTGAGCAAACATAGCATTCTCCTTTCTTATTATTTATTATTGTTTATTATTATTTCATCTTTATTATACGGCTTTTTATTGAAAAATCAAGATATTTTTATCTACAATCAATACAAAATAATAATTTTGTAAAAAATGGGAGTCTAAACTCCCATAATCATCAAAAGTTCTATTTATCTTGTTCTATGTTTTTGATAACACGACGAGGATTCCCAAATGCAACAACATTTTCTGGAATATCTTTATTCACAATACGCCCTGCCCCAATCACTGAACCACTGCCAATTGTGACACCAGGTAATACAACAACATTGGCACCTAACCAAACATGATCTCCAATTGTTATCTTTGCGCCATCCATAAAATAAGCACTAAATTTGACAAAAATATTTTTGCCAAATTGAATATATAGACCACAATCACATAAAAATGGTGGAACAATTTCTAAATTCTCAACTTTAGATTGGAAAATATCTTCAAGAATACTTGACGTTGTTCTAATTCTAAAGGATCTGTTTGATTATATAAATAACAAAGGTCGTGCGTATTCAATCTATCCTGAAACTTTGGTTCATTGATTTCTTGGAGTGATTCAATCATTTCTAATCTATAATAATATTTTATGCCACACAAACATATCCGAATACGATCATCTTGCTGTAATCTTTAAACAATTGTTTCAACATCACTGTAAGGTATTTCATTACAAAAATTATCTTGTTTATTTCCAATAATCAATGCTCCATTTTCACTAACATAAGTGATTTCATCTTGATAATCATCAAAGAATGACTTCAACTGATAATATTGATTCCCACTTGTAGCAACAAAATGTATTCCATTTCTTTTAAAATATTGATAAATCTTTCTAAAAATACTCCTTTGATAATTCATTTGTGAATCTAAAAAAGTTCCATCCATATCTACTGCAATCAACTTAATCGTAATTTACTCCAATGCACCCTTAACTTTTTTTCTTGTAATACAGCGTTCCTGCTGATTAGCCAATGCATAAATACGTCCATTCAAAAGAATTTGTCTACCTTCTTGATTTCTCGTATAAACAATTTGATACTTTCCTATAAAAGGCTTCATATATTGCGCAAATATTTCTGCATCTTCTTTTCGCTTCGCAAAAATTTCAGGAACAACAAAATACTCTTCTTTCCTAGAGAATCTATGCTTTTTAAATAAAATGTATCTTTGATTATCTATAGGCTCAAAAAATTCATACATACATTTTGCAAACAAAGTTTTATCATGACCTGTTCCACCAGCTAAATAAATGCAATGCAAAACTTGAATCAACTCTGTTTTGACAACACTATGATAGGATTCTAATTGTCCTGTTGCTTTCATTGCCTGCAATACACCTTCACCTAATATTTGTAAACGTGATAAAGGGTTTTTAAACATTACAATTTTTTTAAAGCATAGGGATAAAGCCAAAAGAATCAAGAAACAATAACTCCCAATAATAAAACTTGATTCTCTCAAAACTGGGAATAATACCACCGCCATCATTCCACCCAATACACCACAGACAAGTATTAAAAGAAAATATCTGATTGCATCTACTAAGATTACTGCGGTAATCATTTTTTCTTTGAATTCAACATCATCAATAACTTCTATTTGATCATAAACAGCTAAAGATTCATTCCATCTTTTTTTCAAATGATCTCTCTGTGATGAAAGTTTAAGCATTTGTTGATTTGTCTTATTAATATGATGCTTATTTAATGGAAGAGAAATTGCAGTTAAACGCTCTGTGCCATTTTCAATAATATTTTGTGTATAATGCAGACCAAGGAAATGTTCCATACGTCGACAGAGTGTCTGATAATCCTCACTTGCTTCTATTCCCTCTAAAGATATTGCTTTCTTTGGATCAACACAAACCAAATGCCAAATATGACTTGTTTTATCTGGCTCCTTTATAAAAGTACGAATAGCTCTTCCACGCATCTGATTACTTAACATAAATGAACCTACAAAACTTGCAAGAATCAATGTATTGACACAGGGAGAATCCCACCCTTCACCAAGCAAAGACTTTGTTCCTATCAAGACCTGAATACTACCCATTTCAAATAATTGACTGACAGCACCTACAATAAAATGTTGATCACCACTTATATTGACCTTCACATAATTATTCACTGAACCTATAGACGTGAACGTGACTCTCTTAGGTTCATCTATTATAGACAATAATTGTTCTTTAACATCAGATGGAATGATGACCATTGTTCCACATAAAACACCAAACTGAATATTCATATGACGTTTTTGATTTTCCCTTCTTAATAATTCAAAGAAAGGTAAGACACCCAAATTATGCACATCTCTGCTTTCATCACCAATCGATTTTTCATATTCACTTCGTATATAATCAGTTAATATTAACAATCTCAATTGATTTTTTAGACATCCATATTCATGGAAAACAATATCTTTGATACTTTCACATTTTCCAACTGATTTGACTAACATCTTTTCAAGAGCCTGATTCACAACAATCATAACCTTGTTTTTTTCAATAAATCCTAATGATTTTAATTCTTTTATAAGTTCTTTATGATAATCTTCACTGATTTGAAAAGAATCAGTATCATCATATAATAATCCCTGTAATAAAATCTGTAACCATTTTATAGACATCTTTTCTAATTTCTTATATCCTAATATCTTTTGAAATTCAAAAGGATATGATAACTGCTTTGCTTCTAAATAGATCAGCAATGATGACAAATATTCAGGTTTTTCTAATAAAGTATCTAAATTTATTTCTCCATGTAGACATATATGAGATTGAATAACAATTTGAAAATCAGAATCATTCATTATTTTTTCTAAAAAGTTTTCTCCTTTTTTCTGAAACTCTTTAATTTCTTTTTCTTCCTGAGATGTAGGATAATTAAAATATACAAAGTCCTGATGAGGACATAAACTTCCTTCTTTCACTAACTCAGGAACTGTAATTTCTTCATCAATTTCACCACACATATCTATATAACGATTCCACATAGAAACAGAAGAATCATAAGGAGGTGTCGCAGTTAATGCAATTGTATAATCAAACTTCACTTCTTTTTTCAATAATTCTAATGATTTCCACCATTCACTTCGTAAATGATGACATTCATCTAAACAGATGGTTTGTATTTGAGCATCACGAATAGCCTCTAAAAAATCATAATCATGATAATCTACATCTTCCTTATGAATCAATCCTTCAGACTCTTCTTCAATCAGTTCTCCCTGATAATGAGACATAGCACTATGAATCGATTGATAGGTTGTCACTGTAATTAGTTTTAAATTTTTGATATCTTGTGATATATAATCACTTGTAGTAATCCCCTGACATAAAAATGCTTCTTCGATCCTTCTAACCCACTGTTCTCGAATTGTAATTGTTGGAACAAGAACAATTGCTGGACACTCTAGTAAACGAATCAATTCAATTCCAA
>NZ_HG005297.1:19248-62771 GCF_000455285.1 Candidatus Stoquefichus massiliensis AP9
GCGTTGTTTTTCCAGATCCAGGTGCTGCAACAATATGCACCTTCCCATCACTTTTATATTCTACAAAACGGTCCAATACTCTTCTTTGATAAGAACGCCACTCACCTTGAAAACGCAATATATGATCATATAGCATAATATCATCCTCCATGACTAACTTCATCATATCATAACAAGAAACATTAATAAAGAATTCAAAAACTCATCCATTAAAACTTATTCCAATCAGTTTCATTTGCTGATAAAAAAAGCAACTCAATATACATAATCAATGTAAGATTGAGTTAACTTTCGTAATGTCTTTTCACAATCATTGTTTTCAATTATATGAAATCTCTAAAAGAAATAATTTGAATATCTTGTTGCTGTAACCATTGTTTTAAGGATGGGCTTGTGACTAATGCATAATCTTTTAAGCGTTCATCAATCATTGATGATGTCATATAAAGATCATAATCAATAAACCCAGGATGTGTCACAAGAAGATTGAAACCATCTTTCATTTCATATTCCCCATTGATAAACATATTTTCAAAATGATCATCGTGATGCTGATAATATTCATACTGTTTCATTGATTGCTCATGAATGGAGTGGTCAAAGCATTTATCATATATGCATACTGGAACATGATATTCTTTATAAATTCGTAAGATTGGATGAATGAGTTCAGGTACTTCTAAGACATGAAAATCAATATATTCAGGTATGTCTCCAACCCATTCAATGTATCTTTCGATTTGATATTTAGCTTCTAAGTATGCTTCATCTTCATTAAATAATGTTTCTCCTTTAGCAAGTTGTTCTCTTCTTAAACGACTTGAAATAAAAATACCATTTTCATCAACTAATGTTGGAATTTGATCAATTGGTGCTAAAGCTTTACCATTGGTCACATTCACGTGCAACCCTAAACAAAGTCCTTTATGTTTTTTGGCAAGCAATATCGCTTCTTTAGCATAAGGCATATTAATCATAACTGCCATACTATTCACTATTCCTTTTTCATAAGCCGATATCATTCCTAATGTGACACCTTCACTATATCCTAAATCATCACCACGTATTAATAACTTTTTCATATCATACCTCAATTCTTTCTTATCATTGACTTTGGCTATCCATTTTGATGACCATATTTTTATTGAATTGAACAAGATAGAGATTACGATTTTGATCTTCAAATGTTATATAATCTCCTGTATCATAACCACTCATATCAGTTGTTGTTTTGAGAATAACATCTTGTTCCAGAAATGTTTTTGCAAATAATTTGACAAGAGATTTGGCTTCATCTTCATTAATATGTTTTTCATTCATACTCTCTACAAAACCATATTCTTTGCTGACATATTGAATAAGCTGATCTCCTTTATACGTAAAATCTAATCTTAAAGTTGGATTCTGAGCATCATTACCGAGGAGAAGCGTATCATCAATTTGAGTACAAACACCCTTATCTTCAAGTTCCTCATAAATAGAATAAGGCATTGTCATTTTTATTTTTTGTATGAGCTTAGCTGGTAGTATTTGTGTGTTTTCTATTTGATTGATATTTTTTTGTTGAGTACATCCCCATAACATATCATCATTAATATAAAAATAATCTTTTTCATAATTTCTTTAATCTACTTTCTTCATGCTACGACTCGCAATGATATCAATACCTAATCCAAAAATATCTTTCATAATGATATCTTTTTCATAAATAGGAGCAGTCACAGCAACTTCTTTAAGTAATTTCATAGTTTCTTCTATTTTATCTAATGGTATCGGAGCAGAAGATATAACTGGTAACTGATGATAAAGAGCATTTTTAATAACAACTGTTGTTGTAAGCATTCTCGTTGGATTGGTTAATTCCGCAATAGCATATTGTTTTCCTCTTGGACAAGTATTACCAGTCACTTCTATGTCATCACCATCTTGTCGTATAGTTAAATGACACCCTATAGGACAAGTGATACATATCATTTCTTTCAACATTCTCTCACTTCCCATTCTATATCCTGATGAATTTGTTTTAAATCAGCAACTCTTAAAATAACCTTTTCCATTTCAGCTGGTGCAACACTACGTTTTTTAACAATCTTTTGAAAATCACCACTTTTTATGATAATTTGACAATCTTTATGAGGAGCTTGCACTCTCAATGAACATTCAATATCAGCTTGCGCGTTTTCATGAATAACTTGGGGAAGAACATAAGAAATACCATTGTTTGCGATTTGATTGATAAGATGACCATCTCCCGTTTGACCTTGAATATATTTCACTGCCCAATAACCTGCCTTATTGGCCTCAGAAGTGACAAAATCAACAAGATCATGAACGTGTAAAACATTACCACAAGCAAAAATACCAGGTATTGAGGTCATATAACATTCATCAACAATGGCTCCCTTCGTTTGAGAATGAAGTTTAATACCAGCATCTTCACTTAATTTATTTTCAGGAATCAAACCAACTGATAGCAATAAAGTATCAACCTCAAATTCCATTTCTGTATCTGGTATGACTTGACGATTTTCATCCACTTGAGAAATAACAATCTTTTCAAGATTATCTTTTCCAATTATTTTTGTAATTGTATGACTCAAATAAAGAGGAATATCAAAATCTTCAAGACATTGTTTAATATTACGTGCGAGTCCATTTGAATATGGCATTAATTCAGCAACTCCTAAGACTTTCGCTCCCTCAAGCGTCATTCTTCTAGCCATTATTAAGCCAATATCACCACTGCCTAAAATAAAGACTCTCTTTCCAACCAAATAACCATCAAGATTTAAAAATTTCTGTGCTTGTCCTGCATTATAAATCCCATTGGGACGTGTTCCTTTAATATCAATAGCCCCTCTTGTTCTTTCCCGACAGCCCATAGCTAAAATAATAGCCTTTGCGTGAATCTCAAGATAGCCTTTTTTTGGTGAAACAACAGTAAGCGTTTTATCATTTCTCATTTCAATGACTGTACTTTCTAACCAAATATCAATATCAGGATTATTTTCAACACGATCAATAAAACGTTGAGCATATCCTGGACCACTCAATTCTTCTTTAAAAGTATGAAGCCCAAATCCATTATGAATACATTGCTGTAAAATACCTCCACATTCAACACCCTGCTCAATAATTAATATATCATGACAGCCGTTTTGACTGGCTTGATAAGCAGCTGCAAGGCCTGCACTTCCTCCACCTATAATAACGATATCATGTGTTTCCATCAAAGTGCCTCCTTTGCCTTGGCAGGTAATATTTCTGTATGCTTCCCTTTGTATTCAATGCTTTGTTTATCTTTATGAAGTTCCCTTGCTAGAATTGCTAAAACTTCTGGTGAACAGAATCCTCCTTGACATCCACCCATGCCTGGACGACAACGTTTTTTCACACCATCAATTGTTGTCGCTCCGGCGTAACGATGAATCACATCTATGATTTCTCCTTCACTAATTTGTTCACAACGACAAATGATTTTTCCAAAACGGGAATCTTTTTGAATCAGTTGATTTCGTTCTTTATGAGAAAGATGTGCGCAGACAATATCTGGTCGACGTTTCTGATAAGACTCCTTTTTAATAAGTTGGAATTTCTGAGCAACAAACGTATCCTTTATATATTTGGCAATCGCTGGAGAAGCCGTTAATCCTGGTGATTCAATGCAAGAAACATGTATAAAGTTTGAATGATTTTCATCTTCTTCAATCACAAAATCTCCTGTATTACCAGTTGGACGTAAGCCTGAAAATGTTCTAATGATTTTTTGAAACGGAATATCTTTGACAGTCTTGATAACATTCTTTTTCACTTCATTTAATGCATCTGTTGTTGATACATCTTCTTTATCAGATATCGGTTCACTATTTGGTCCTAACAAAACATTTCCATGAATAGTCGGAACAACCAAAACCCCTTTTCCTCGAGATGAAGGAACAGGATAAATAATATGATTCACTATTGGTTCTGTCAGTTTCCCTAAAATATAATATTCTCCACGCCGAGGTGTTATCTGATAAGCAACATCTTCTAAATAACCTGCAATGGTATCGGCATATACACCTGCTGCATTGATGACCATTTTCGCATCAAAGGATTCATAAATTGTAAAAATACGATATCCATCTTTAATATGCTTAATTCCTTTAACTTCATGATTCAAATAAAGTGCTACACCATTTTCCATTGCTTCTTCCATTGCTGCAATCGTGACTTTCCATGGTGTAATAATTCCTGTTGTTGGAAGTGATAATGCTTCTGTAACTCCATCACCAATATGTGGTTCCTCAGCTAAAATATCTTCACGATTTAATCTTGCATAAGGAATTCGTCGCTCTTTTGCCTGCTGTTCAAGACGATCTAATGTGAGTGATTCTTCTTGACTAGTCGAGACAACAAAAGCACCAATTTGTTGATAATCAACTTGTAACTCTTTACATAAATCTGGGAACATACGATTTCCTTCTAAATTAAAACGAGCCTTTAATGTATTAGGTTTTGGATCATGTCCAGAATGGACAATAGCACTATTCGCACCCGTTGATTCCAAAGCAACATCATTATTTTTTTCTAAAACAGCAACATCTAATTGATATTTTGATAACTCATAAGCCATTAAACTTCCTGTTATACCGCATCCAATAATAACAATATCTTTCACATTAGTCCTCCTCAAAAGCCTGACAGCTCTTTACTGCTTTTTGCCAGCGACGATACATATCATGAGATTGTTCTTCGTCTATAACGGGTTCATACGTAGCGAGTACTTCTGCTTGAAAATCATTCATCGTCCAATATCCAACTGCTAAACCAGCCAAACGGGCTGCTCCTAAAGCTGTTGTTTCATTCACCTTTAAACGAGTCACAGGAATTTGTAAGATATCACTTTGACATTGTAGTAGAAATTTATTCTCAGTTGCTCCACCATCAACATATAACTCTTCTATATTTAAGTTAGTATCCTGCTGCATGGCTAGAACCAAATCTTTACTTTGATAACACATGGCTTCTAAAGCTGCTCTTGCTATATGTTCCTTTGTCGTTCCACGTGTAATCCCAACAATTGATCCTCTCGCTTGATTATCCCAGTATGGTGCACCTAAACCTGTAAATGCAGGCACAATCACAACACCATTTGTATCTTGAACAGAAAAAGCCATAGTTTCTGTTTCATTCGCATTATGAATAATCTGTAAACCATCTCGTAACCATTGTATTAAACTCCCTGAAACAAAGATACTCCCTTCAATTGCATATGATGTTTTTCCATTTAATTTCCATGCTATTGTTGTTAATAAGCCATGCTCTGATAAAACTGCCTGTTCCCCAGTATTCATTAATAGAAAGCCACCTGTTCCATAAGTGTTTTTCATCTTCCCTTCTTCAAAACAATTTTGACCAAATAGTGCCGCTTGCTGATCACCAATCATAGCAGCAATTGGGACTTCCTGATTATAGAAATGATATGGTGCACTATGACAATAAATTTCACTTGAAGAAACAACTTCTGGCAACATACTTTCTGGAATGCCAAATAATTCTAATAATTCCTGGTCCCAGCATTGTTCATAAATATTATAAAGTAACGTCCTTGAAGCATTTGTCACATCTGTAATATGTCTTTTCCCACCACTAAGTTTATAAACCAGCCATGAGTCAATCGTTCCAAACATTAATTCTCCGTTTAATGCCTTCTCTTTAATTCCTGCTACATTTTCAAACAACCAAACAAGTTTTGTTGCTGAAAAATACGGATCTAATAGCAAACCTGTTTTCCGACGAATCATCTCTTCATAACCAGCATCTTTGAAGCGTTGACAAATTTCATCACTTTGGCGAGATTGCCATACAATAGCGTGATAAACAGGAATCCCAGTATTTCTGTCCCAAACAACAGTTGTTTCTCTTTGATTAGTAATTCCAATTCCTGCGACTTGTTCTGGCTTGATTCCAGACATCTGAACTGTTTCTGTCATGACTGCTAATGTAGACAACCAAATTTCATTCGCATCATGTTCTACCCAGCCTGGGTGCGGAAAATATTGTTTGAATTCCTTTTGAGCTGACATCACAACCTTGGAATCATGATTATATAAAATTGTTCTTGTGCTTGTTGTTCCCTGATCAATTGCAAGGATATATTTTTTCATATACTTCACCTACCTTAATTTAATTAAATCATAAATAACAACCTTAAACAATCAAAAGACATACTCTATCTCAAGAAAAAAGTTAAATAACAATCGTTATTTAACCTTATTCTACAATCAATTCTTCAATAATAGGATGAAAACAATCTCTATCACTTATTTGATTGATACCACATAATTGTCTACCAGCATCTTTACCAGAAGCATCACAATGATATATTTTTTCATTTTCTGTTTTATAATCTATAATCATATATCTATCATGTGACACTCCATTATGTTTTAATTTTAATGATGGGTATTCATTTTGAAAATCCCTAGTTTCTTTTTTCCTAAATTTTCACTAAATAAAACCACCTCAATATCCTTTCTTTTACACTTCAAGTAACTTAATGTATCAATATTCATATAATTAATTATCAATCATATATATACTTTGATTTGCATGTCTATAAATACAGCAATACACTTCATCCGCTTCAAGTTTTTGTCCATTTAAGATTATAATTTCTTTAATTTTGTTTTCATCAACAAAAGAATTCATGACCTTTTCAAAATCTTCTTTTGTAGCCATTTGATTCTTTAATTCTAAAATATCGTTATCATGTTTATAGAGTTTCTTATAGATTGTTAATACCTCACCATCAGTTAAACATAATTGATTATTAATAAGATAATGCCTCATTTCTTTAAATGCTCTTATAATATTAATATTCTGTTGAATAGCAATTTCTCCTCTTAGTACAGATGAAAGCATGTATATTCCTTGTTCAGTAAATGCATATGGAAGGTATCTTCTTCCACCAATTTCGCTTGAGGTGTCATTTTGGTGCCTCAAAACATTCGTATATTCCTCATTAGTAATCTAAAACATAAAATCTTCAGGAAATCTTTCTATGTGTCTTTTAACTTGTCTATTAAATTGTTTAACTTCATATCCATATAACATTGCTAAATCAGAGTCTAACATCACTTGTTGTCTTTGTATTTCATATATTAAATCCTTAACTTCTGCTTGTATTAAATTCTTTATAAGAGTTTTGTCCATATTTTCATCCTTTCCATATAACGCTTTGTCAATTTTCATGAATCAACTCAACCGTCTTTAAAACATATAATGTACTGAGCAATTTATTTTATTAATAAAATAAGAGATTTACTTCTCAATTGCACAAAACAATAGAAAAAGAAATCTCCTTAAATCTATAGAAAGAACTTTTAAATACATTTAAAAAAAACAACTTGACATCTGGACTTAATGGATAATTCTCTAAGGTATTACAAACAATAATCTGATTCATAATTGGATACATAGAATTTTCTAATTGATGAAATGATTTCACATCTGAAAGATGAAAAGAAACTCCTTGCTTAATGTCAATAAGTGATAATTGTCCATCATATAATAGGACAAGATCTATTTCATTTTGATTTACATCTCGATAATAATATGCATGAAATGCTAGCTTATTGTTAATGAATGATTTTCTAATTTCATTCATGATAAAGTTCTCATTGAAAGCACCAGAAAAGTTTGAGATAAGAAGTATCTCACTTTGATTCAATCTTGCTAAATAAGCAGCCAATCCAGTATCAGAAAAATATATTTTAGGTGATTTAATCACTCCCTTAACAATAGAAAGATCATTGTATGGTTGGAGAAAATAAATAATGCCTGTTGCCACTAAAATATATAACCAGTGATTTATTGTTTTATAAGTCACACCTATCTTTCGTCCTAATTCACTTGCATTAATCTGTTGTGATGTAGGAGCTGCAAGATATTGTAAAAAACTATGAAATTTCAATTTGTCTTTTATATTAATAAGTTCACTTATATCTCTATCTATATAAGTATTCATATAGTTTTCATAATAATCACTAGTTACCTTATTCTTTTCTTTGTATAACTCTGGATACATGCCTTTCACAATATATTGAAATAATTCCTTAGCTTCTATTCCTTCTCTATTATTAAATTTCTTGATTCGTTGAGAATTTAGAATAAAAGGTTGACTTTCATATCCCAAAATCTCAGCAAGACTCAGTGGTAACATCTCCATAACACTCACTCAACCTACCAGTGATTGAGTGACATTATTCATGAGATGAAAAGCATGTGACCCAGTGAGAATAAACATTCCATTTGCTGATCCCTCTTTAAGTCTTTTCATATTTACAATTTCTTCTATGACTTCAAACAATATGGGTGCATATTGTACCACATCAATAATAAGTGGTTTATGAAATTGTTGAAGAAAATACTTAGGATCACGGATTGCGATTTGTCTTTGTTCTATATTATCTAATGAGACATAATCAAAACCTCTTTCCTTAACATACCCATAAGCCAATGTTGATTTTCCAACTTGTCTTGCTTTATACATAGAAAAAATATTTATTATTTAATTTATTGCTTATATTTGACTATTTAAATATGTAATAATAATGCAAAATACTACACAATATAAGTTAAAATAATAAATCACTGAATAATATTAAAGACAAAATGATAAGAAAAACATCCCCATTTAGTTTTGGAGATGTTCTTTCATTATTTCAATTTTAAATCAGCTAGAATATCAGCTAAACCAATATAAGATGCTGGTGTCATATTCACAAGTGTTGCACGATCCTCATCAGATAAAATATCTAATCCTTCTGCAAACTTAATAATATCTTCTTTGGAAATACTCTTTCCTCTTGTTAAGGCTTTTAAAGTATCATAAGCATCTGGTACACCATATTTTCTTAACATTGTTTGAATAGGTTCTGCTAAAACTTCCCACTTTTCATTTAAGTCAGCAGCAAGTTTATCTTTGTTCACAACACATTTTGCTAAACCATTCATCGTTTCATTAATAGCCTGTAAAGAATATCCAACTGCTAATCCTAAGTTTCTTTGTGATGAAGAGTCAGATAAGTCTCTTTGCATACGAGATTTAGGAAGCTTATTAGATAAAGCGACACAGATATTATTTGACATATCAATATTTGCTTCACTATTCTCAAAACGAATTGGATTGACTTTATGAGGCATTGTACTACTTCCAACTTCACCCTTCACAGGAATTTGTTTGAAGTATTCCATAGAAATGTATAACCACATATCTACATCAAAATCAACCAATACATTATTGAAATGACGAATACCATCAAGAATATGACATGTATAATCATGACTTTCAATTTGAGTTGTGAGTGGATTAAAAGTTAATCCTAGATAGTCTTCAACAAATTTTTTAGCCATAACTTGCCAGTCAACATTAGGAAAAGCAGTTAAAATAGCACTATAGTTTCCAGTTGCTCCATTGAATTTTGCTTTAATTTGAATATTTTCAATATTTTCAATACTAGATAAGAAACGATAAGCATAAACTTTAAATTCCTTACCAATTGTTGTTGGAGTTGCTGGTTGTCCATGTGTATGAGCTAACATGGCATCATCTTTATGTTCAACAGCCCATTGATTAATGATATTAGCAAATTCTTTGGCTTTTGGTAACCATACATCTTTTAAGCCATATTTTAACATACAAGCATAAGATGTATTATTGATATCCTCTGAAGTACATCCAATATGAACAAAACTGATTAAATAATCATAACCCATATCTTTTAATGTATTTCCAATGAAATATTCTACAGCTTTGACATCATGTCTTGTTGTTGCTTCAATCTCTTTAATTTTAGCAAATGAATCAGCATTGAAATCATTAGAAATAGATTCAATTTTATTCATATCTGCTTTATTAAACTTTGCTAAAATATCATTTTTAACATTCTCAATTAAGAACTTTAACCATTGAATTTCAACAAACACTCTATATTTCACTAAAGCATATTCTGAAAAATATTCACCTAATGCATCTTTAATTCCAGAATAGCGTCCATCTAATGGACAAAGTGTCATACTTTCAAACTCTTGTCTTTCCATCTATTTACCACCTTTAAAATAATTTACACCAGCTTCAAATAACTTCTGATCCATTTCACCATAGATATTTTTATTTCTATTTTCACCTTGACGTTCACTATGTGCCATTTTCCCAAGTACGCGTCCATCAGCAGATAAAATACCTTCAATAGCCATCATTGATCCATTTGGATTGTATGGTGATTGCATTGTTGGCTGTCCTTGTGAATCAACATATTGCGTAAAGACTTGTCCATTTTCAAATAATTTTTCAATCACTTCTACAGGTGCAACAAAACGTCCTTCACCATGACTAATAGGTACTGTATGAATATCTCCTACATTGACATTTGCTAACCAAGGTGACTTCACAGAAGCAATTCTTGTATCCACCATTTGTGATAAGTGACGTCCAATTGTATTAAATGTTAATGTCGGATCATCTTTATCCATCTCTTTAATATGTCCATAAGGAAGTAATCCTAACTTCACTAATGCCTGGAATCCATTACAAATACCAATCATTAAACCTTCACGATTATCTAATAAATCTGTAATAGCATCTTTTAATTTTGGATTTCTTAAAACTGTCGCAATAAACTTACCTGAACCTTCTGGTTCATCACCAGCACTGAATCCACCTGGCAACATCATAATTTGTGCATTTTTAATAGCTGCTTCTAATTCATCAACAGACTTCTTAATATCTTCTTCTGTTTTATTTCTAATTAAAACAAGTTGAACTTTTGCACCAGCTTTTTCAAAAGCACGCTTTGAGTCATATTCACAGTTTGTTCCTGGAAAAACAGGAATCACAACATTGACTTCATCATATGTTTTTGATGCATGTAATGGTGTTCTTTCATCACAATCTTTGACAATCATTTCAGTTGTTTGAGCTTTTTCAGTTGTTGGATAAACATCATCAAGAACAGATGCATAAACTGCATAAGCATCATCTAATGCGAATGATTCTCCACAATATGATACTTTATTGGTATCATTTGTATGACCAATAATTCTTGTATTTTCAAAATTCACAACATTATCATTATCAACTTCCAAAATAATATTTCCATAATCTTTAGTCATCAATGATTCTAATGCAATATCAGCAAGTTCTACTCCAATCACATTCCCAAATGCCATCTTATAAATTGCTTCAATCACACCACCATCTTTAACTGTATATGCACTATAAACTTGACCATCTTTCATCAATTTCATCACAGCATCATATTGCGCTTTTAAAGCATCAAAATCATAAACATGGAAAGCATCTTTTGGTAACATCACTTCTACTAAAGTATGTCCTGGTGCTTTTAATTCAGGAGTCATCACATTTTTGACATCTCCACCTGTAATCGCAAATGATACCAATGTTGGTGGGACATCTAAGTCTTCAAATGTTCCTGACATAGAATCTTTTCCACCTATAGAGGCCAACTTCATTTCAGATTGTACACGATATGCTCCTAATAATGCAGCCAATGGTTTGCCCCATTTGCTTGGAACATCTAATAATTTTTCAAAATATTCTTGGAATGAGAAACGAATTGTATGATAATCCCCACCCATTGCAACGATCTTTGCGATTGATTCAACAATCGCATACATAGCACCATGATATGGTGACCATTTAGAGATCACTGGATTATATCCATAACTCATTAATGAACAAGTGGTTGTTTCTTTTCCTAAAACAGGAATTAACGCTGCCATTCCTTCTGTTTCTGTTCTTAATGTTTTGCCACCAAATGGTGATAAAACTGTTCCATTTCCAATTGAAGAATCGAATCTTTCAATCAAACCTTTTTGTCCACAAACAGATAAACGACTTAATACTTCTTTTGAAGTTTCAACAAATGAATTTTGTTTCACTGCATCAAAAGGTGTTTTCTCAAAATCAGGTAATTCAACTTTAACACTTTGATAACGAGCAGCCCCATTCTTATCTAAGAAGGCTCTGTCAATATCAACAATTGTTTGTCCCATATAATACATTGTTAAACGATTATTATCAGTGACAGTTGCCACACGAACAACTTCTAAGTTTTCATCATAACAAGCTTGCTTAATCATATCTTCATCTTTTTGATCAATGACAATAGCCATACGTTCCTGTGATTCTGAAATCGCAAGTTCTGTTCCTGTTAAACCTTCATATTTCTTTAAGACTGCATCTAAATTGATATTTAAACCAGGTGCCAATTCACCAACAGCAACGCAAACACCACCTGCTCCAAAGTCATTACAACGTACAATTTTTTCTGAAACTGCTTTGTTTCTAAATAATCTTTGAATCTTTCTTTCTTCAACAGGATTTCCTTTTTGAACTTCAGCACCAGCTGTTGTTGTGGTTTTTAATTCATGTTTCTTAGAAGAACCTGTTGCTCCTCCAATACCATCACGACCAGTTCTTCCACCAATTAATAAGACAATATGATCTTTTAATGGTTCTAAACGTTTAACTTGATCTTTTGGTGCAGCTGCGACAACAGCTCCAAGTTCCATACGTTTTGCAACAAAGCCATCATCATAAACTTCATGCACAAACCCAGTTGTTAAACCAATTTGGTTCCCATAACTTGAGAATCCATGAGCTGCTTCTGTACAGATTTTTCTTTGAGGGAGTTTCCCTGGCATTGTTTCATCTAATGAAAGTCTTGGATCACCTGCTCCAGTAATACGCATTGACTGATAAACATAAGCACGTCCTGATAATGGATCACGGATAGCTCCACCTAAACATGTTGCTGCTCCACCAAATGGTTCGATTTCAGTTGGATGGTTATGTGTTTCATTTTTAAACATCAATAACCAATCTTCATCACCATCAGATGTATGAACTGTTAATTCTACTGAACAGGCATTGATTTCTTCAGAGACTTCTAAATCATCTAAATAACCTGTTTTTCTTAATTCTTTCATTGAAATGGTCGCTAAGTCCATTAATGTTAATGGACGTTTTGTATCTACACCATAAACCACATGTCTCGATGTTTTATAATCTTCAACATCTTTTTCTAAGATTTCTTTGAATGCTCCTGATTCAATATCTAAGTCTGTAATAATTGTCGCAAAGGTTGTATGACGACAATGATCAGACCAATATGTATCTAAAACCTTTAATTCAGTTTCTGTAGGATCTCTTTTTTCTTCATTCTTGTAATAATCTTGAGTGACTTTTAAATCATCAAAGTTCATAGCCATTCCATTATCTTTAATATATTGATTTAATTCATCATCTGTATAATTGATAAATCCTGTGATAACAGGAACTGCATCAATATGCACATCAGCATCACTTAAATCTTCAACTTTATCTAAAGACGCTAGTCTTTGATCAACTGGATTGATCATATATTTTTGAATACGTGCAACATCTTCATCAGATAATTCACCCACTAAGACAATTAATTTTGCACACTTGACTTTGACATTCTTTTCACCAGTTAATAATTGGAAGCATTGTTCACAAGCATCTGCTCTTTGATCATATTGACCAGGCAAAAACTCAATCGCAAAGACTTTTGCACCAACACTTGCTGGATAGTCTTCTTTGTAAACATCATCAACCATTGGTTCACTTAAAATTGTTGGAATTCCTTGATTTAAGACATCTTCGTTGACACCTTGAACATCATAGCGATTGACAATGCTTAAAGATGTTATATTCTCAATTTTTAATTGTGTCTTTAAGTCATTTAATAATTCATCTGCCTCAACAGCATAATCTTTTCTTTTTTCTACATATATTCGATAGACTTTACTCATCTTTTCACCTCATTAATTTAGACCAATGTCTTTACGATAATATTTACCTTCAAAATCAATCACTTCAGCAGCTTTATAAACTTTCTCTCTTGTTTCATCAAGATTTTTACCAAAAGCACAAATATTTAAAACACGACCACCACTTGTGACAATCTCACCTTGATCATTTTTAGCTGTTCCCGCATGGAAAACAATTATATCATCATCAACTTTATCTAATCCTGTAATGACTTTTCCTTTTTCATAGCTGCCAGGATATCCACCACTAGCAAGAACTAAACAAGCCACATGTTCAGCTTTCCACTTCACATCCACTTGATCTAATGAATGCGTACTCACTGCATACATAATATCAAATAAATCAGTATCTAAACGCAATAAGATTGATTGTGTTTCAGGATCTCCAAAACGAACATTAAATTCTAAAACTTTAGCTTGATTGTTTTCAATCATTAAGCCAATGAAAACAACTCCACGATAATCCATATGATCAGCTTTTAAGCCAGCCATAAATGGGTTTAAGATATCTTTTTGGAAAACTTCATCCATACCTTCTGGTAAGAATGGATTGGGTGAAACAGTTCCCATACCACCAGTATTCGGTCCTTGATTGCCATCATAAACTTGCTTATGGTCTTTGGCACTGACCATTGGAACAATTGTTTTTCCATCAGTAAAGCAAAGTAATGAACATTCAAATCCTGTTAAGAATTCTTCTAGCACGACTTTACTTCCTGCACCATCTAATGCCCCATCAATCATCATATCTTTCAAAGTTTCAACAGCCATTTCTTCATCTTCACAAATGACAACACCTTTCCCAGCTGCTAAACCATCTGCCTTGACAACAACTGGATATGTAAATGATGATAATGCTGCAATAGCTTCATCATAAGAATTGACTTCTCGATAAGTGGCCGTAGGAATATGATGTCTTGCCATGAAATCTTTAGAAAAAGCTTTACTTCCTTCTAATGTAGCTGCATGTTTGGTTGGTCCAAACACTTTATGACCATGACTTTCTAATAAATCTGCCAATCCCATGCATAATGGCACTTCTGGTCCTATCACTGTAAAATCAATCTGATTTTTTTCAATAAAAGATAAAATACCATCTAAGTCCTCTACACTCCCTGGATGACAAGTCCCTATTTCAGCAATCCCAGGATTACCCGGAATAGCATGTATTTCATCAACTTTAGGACTTCTCTTTAATGCATAAGCAATCGCATGTTCACGACCACCACTACCAATAATTAAAACCTTCATGGTTTCCTCCTTAATGTCTAAAATGTCTATATCCTGTAAAGACCATTGGAACATTGTGTTCATTACATAAATCAATAGAATCCTGGTCTCTCACACTACCACCTGGTTGAACGATTGCAGTCATACCTGCATCAATCGCAACTTGAGCACAGTCATTAAATGGGAAGAATGCATCACTTGCTAAAACAGCCCCATGAAAATCCTTATCTGGATTATTAGCAATCGCATTTTCTAATGCCCAGATACGTGAAGTTTGTCCTCCACCAATAGCTAAAGTCACACCATCTTTCACAATACAAATCGCATTTGATTTGACATATTTCACAACTTTCATACCAAATTCCATATCTGAAATTTGTGTTTCAGTAGGTGTAGCAGTTGTGACAACTTTCATTTCATCTATCATCTTTGTATTTAATTCTTGAACCAATACTTTTCCTTCAAGATATTTAATATCATATTTCGCATCTCTAGCATTTAAGTTCTTTAATTTTAAAATACGTAAGTTTTTCTTTTTCTTTAAGACTTCTAAAGCATCATCATCATAATCTGGTGCTGCCACGATTTCTAAGAAAATCTTATGCATTTCTTCAGCTGTTGCTTTGTCAATTTTATAGTTTACTGCCACAATGCCACCAAAGATTGATTGTGGATCAGCTTCATAAGCTTTCATATAAGATTCATAACCAGTACTTGCAACAGCGACACCGCAAGGTGTTGAGTGTTTAATCGCAGCAGTGACAATTTGATCACCAAATTCTCTAACAACTGCAACCGCACCATATAAATCATTGACATTATTAAATGAAATTTCTTTGCCATGTAATTGTTCATAATCTAATAATGATTTTTGAACAAATGGATCTTCATATTTATTCGCTGCCTGCTGAGAGTTTTCTCCATAACGTAAATGTTCTACTTTCTTTAAAGAAATATTTAAAGTATCTGGGAAGTCATCACCTACAACACCTGCAAAGTAACGAGAAATCATTGCATCATAAGCACCAGTTGTACTAAATGCTTTATATGCTAAATTTAATCTGAAATCATAATCATCTGTTTTATTTTCAATTGCCTCTAAAACGTTATTATAATCAGCAGGATCAGTAACAATTAAAACATCCTTAAAATTCTTAGCAGCACTTCTAATCATTGAAGGTCCACCAATATCAATATTTTCAATCATATCAGCCATTGGTTTACCATCTTTTAATGCTTTTTCAAATTCATATAAATTCACACATACTAAATCAATTGGAGCAATTCCATGTTCTTCAACTGTTTTGACATGTTCAGGTAAATCCCTTCTAAATAACAAACCACCATGAACTTTTGGATGTAATGTTTTCACACGACCATCTAACATTTCTGGAAATCCAGTGACATCATCAATAGTGATAGCTTTAATTCCGGCTTCTTTAAGCTTGTTATAAGTTCCACCTGTAGAAACAATTTCAAAACCTAGTTTCTCTAATCCTTTACAAAAATCAACAACACCATCTTTATTTGTGACACTGACTAATGCTCTTTTCATAATATTTCAACCCTTTCATTTTCAACTTTTAAACGACCATCACAGAATAATTTCACTGCTTCTGGCAATATGCGATGTTCAATGGTTAAAACCATTTGCTGTATGTCCTCTGGAGACTTAGCTGATGAAACATCCAGCGCTTCCTGAAGAATAATTGGTCCTCCATCAACAACTGGTGAAACAAAGTGAACAGTTGCACCACTTACTTTGACTCCTCTTGCAAAAGCATGTTCATGCACATGAATTCCATAGAACCCCGGTCCACAAAATGAAGGAATCAATGATGGATGGATATTGATAATTTTATTGTGATACAGAGTGGTTAACTCATCACTTAATATTGCAAGATATCCTGCTAAAACAATGAAATCAACGCCTTCTTCTTTTAAACGTTGAATTAATAATTGATCATCTTTGATACATTCTGCCTGAATGCCTGCTTTTTTAGCTCTTTCTAACCCATAAGCATTTTTTCTATTAGAAACAACTAAAACAATTTCACCGTTGATGCTACCAGATTTGGTAGCATCAATCAGTGACTGCAGGTTTGTTCCTCCACCAGAAACAAAGACTGCCATTTTTAGCATAATTCGACTCCTTTATCACCAGCTTCAATTTTTCCAACAATATAACATTGATCTCCAGCTTCAGTAATAGCTCTCATTGCTTTATCAACATCATCAGGATTTAAAGCAATAACCATACCTAAGCCCATGTTAAATGTGTTATACATCATTTCTTGAGCAATATTTCCATTTTTCGCAATTAAATCAAAGATGGCTGGTAGTTGATAGCTGTCTTTTTGAATGATTGCTTTCACACCTTCAGGTAACATTCTTGGTACATTTTCATAGAATCCCCCACCTGTGATATGACTACATCCCTTAATACGAATACCTGCTTTTTGAATATTTTTAAGTGCTTTGACATAGATTCTTGTTGGTTCAATTAAGGCTTCACCCAATGTTTTTCCTAATTCATCATAATATGTATCTAAAGATTCTTTTGTCATTTCAAAAACAGAACGAACAAGTGAGAATCCATTACTATGAACACCGCTTGATGCCAATCCTACTAAGACATCACCTGACTGAATTGTTGAACCATCAATAATATCTTTCTTATCAACAACTCCAACTGCAAAACCAGCTAAATCATAATCATCTTCAGGCATTAAACCAGGATGTTCAGCAGTTTCTCCTCCAACAAGGGCACATTCTGATTGTTTACATCCTTCAGCAACTCCACTGACAATTGTTGCGATTTTTTCAGGATAGTTTTTTCCACATGCAATATAGTCTAGAAAAAATAATGGTTCTCCACCAGAACATACAATATCATTGACACACATAGCCACTGCATCAATACCAATCGTATCATGTTTATCCATTAAAAATGCTAATTTGACTTTTGTTCCACAACCATCAGTTCCTGATAAAAGTACAGGTTCTTCCATATTTTTAATAGCACTTAAATCAAATGCACCAGCAAATCCACCAAGTCCACCAAGCACTTCTGGACGCATTGTTTCTTTAACATGTTTTTTCATCAATTCAACAGATTTATATCCTGCTTCAATATCGACTCCAGCCTTTTTATAATCCATCATTAATCTCCTTTTATTTATTTTGCATTCTTGCTAAAACTGCTTTATAAGTTTCAATTAAATCTCCAATATCTTGTCTAAAAACATCTTTATCATATTTTTGGTTTGTATCAACATCCCATAAACGACATGAATCTGGTGAAATTTCATCAGCTAATAAGATTTCTCCATCAGGTGTTTTCCCAAATTCAATTTTGAAATCAACTAATTTTAAATTGAATTTTAAGAAAAATTCTTTCAATAATTCATTAATCTTTAATGTCGTTTCTTTAATATATGCATATTCTTCTCTGGTACATAATTTTAATGCAACAGCATGATCTTCATTAATTAATGGATCACCATAATCATCATTTTTATAACTTAATTCAAAGATTGGTTCATCTAAAACAATACCTTCAGGTGCTCCTAATCTTTTACAGAATGATCCTGTTGTAATATTTCTAATAATGACTTCTAATGGGAAGATTTCTACTTTTTTAACTCTAATATCACGATCATTGATTTTTTCAATCATATGTGTTTTGATACCAGCTTCTTCTAACATATCAAAGATAATACAAGAAATTGTGTTATTTAAAACACCTTTTCCTTCAAATTGGTCATGTTTGACACCATTTCCTGCTGTTGCATCATCTTTGTAATGAATTAAATATTCGTCTTCTTTGTCTGTCTTGTAAACTTGTTTTGCTTTTCCTTCATATAATAATTCTGCCATTTTTCTTTGCCCCTTTTTTATTTATATTTTTCTATCATTTCATCGTTAGCACGCATTGCTTGTGCTTCCATGTCTTTTCGATAAGTCAATAATTTTTGTTTGATTGAATCATGTTTGATAGCCATGATTTGTAATGCTAAGTATGCTGCATTCTTACTTCCATTTATCGCAACTGTTGCGACAGGAATACCAGAAGGCATCTGAACGATTGATAATAATGCATCCATACCATCTAATGTTGCTCCACTCATAGGTACTCCAATAACGGGTAAAACAGTTTGCGATGCAACAACACCAGGTAACGCTGCTGCCATTCCAGCAGCTGTAATAATCACTTCTGTTCCATCTGTTTCTGTCTCTTGAATAAAGGCACTGAGTCCCTCATGTGCACGATGTGCTGACAAACATCTGACACTCACTTCTACACCATACTCTTTTAAAATCCCAATAGCTGGTTCAACTTTTGATAAATCACTTGTTGAACCCATAATAATTGCAACTTTCATCTTTTCCTCGTCCTTTCTTTTTAAACGCCAAAAGAGACATTTGTCTCTTCTAGAATAACCCTACTATTTTTCCTTTTTCATCAATATCCATATTGACTGCAGCTGGAACTTTAGGAAGTCCAGGCATACGCATGATATCACCACTAATAGCTACTAAGAAACCAGCTCCAGTATTTGGAATTAAATCATTGATTTCAACGACAAATCCACTTGGTCTTCCTAATAATGTTGGATCATCTGATAAAGAATATTGTGTTTTCGCAACACAGATTGGTAAATTTCCTAATCCCTGTGCCTCATATTTCTTCATCTTATTGAAAACTTTCTTAGTGAAAGTGACATCATCAGCACCATATATTTCTTTTGCAATTGTCTTGATTTTTTCAGCAATAGATAAATCAAGATCATAGATAGGTGAAAAATGAGCCTCTTTTGTTTCTAAAACTTCTAACAATTTTTCAGCTAGTTCAATTCCACCATCTGCACCCTTGGCCCATACTTTACTAATTGCCACATCTACACCTTTGGCTTGACAGATTTCATTTAATAATTGTAATTCTGCTTCAGTATCAGTTGGGAATGCATTAATCGCAACCACACTAGGGAGGTTGTATTTGGCTATATTTTCAATATGCTTTTCAAGATTTTCAATTCCTTTTCTTAAAGCATCTAAATTTTCTTCACTTAAATCTTTTTTTGCGACACCACCATGCATTTTTAAAGCACGAACAGTCGCAACAATCACTACAGCATCTGGATTCAATCCAGCCTGACGACATTTAATATCTAAGAATTTTTCTGCTCCTAAATCCGCACCAAAACCTGCTTCAGTAATCGCATAATCACCTAATTTCATAGCTAAGTTTGTTGCCATAACAGAGTTACATCCATGTGCAATATTCGCAAATGGTCCACCATGTACAAATACTGGTGTATGATCCAATGTTTGTACTAAATTAGGTTTAATCGCATCCTTTAATAATAATGTGACTGCTCCAGTTGCTTTAATATCATCAACAGTGACAGGTTCACCAGCATGATTATAAGCCACAATCATACGTCCTGCACGCTGCTTTAAATCTTCTAATGAAGTTGCTAAACATAAAATAGCCATGACTTCACTTGCAACACTAATATCAAAACCATCTTCTCTTGGTACACCATTGACTTTTCCACCTAATCCGACAACAATATGTCTTAAAGCACGGTCATTTAGATCTACAACACGTTTCCAAACAATTTGTCTTGTATCTATATCTAATGGATTCCCTTGTTGTATTGAGTTATCAAGCATGGCTGCAATTAAGTTATTGGCAGTTGTAATCGCATGAATATCTCCTGTGAAGTGTAAATTAATATCTTCCATTGGTACAACTTGGGCATAACCTCCACCCGCAGCTCCACCTTTGACACCAAAACAAGGACCTAAACTCGGTTCACGCATAGCGACAACTGATTTTTTCCCTAACTTATTTAAAGCTTGAGATAATCCAATCATTGTTGTTGTTTTTCCTTCTCCTGCAGGCGTTGGATTAATAGCTGTAACAAGAATTAATTTTCCATCTTTGTTATTCTTTAATTTAGTAATTGCTTCTAAAGAAATCTTGGCTTTATATTTTCCATAAAGTTCCAAATCATCTTCATCTAAACCTACTTTTTGTGCAATTTCCTTTATTGGTTTCATTTTAGCACTTTGTGCAATTTCTACATCTGTTAACATCATGACACCTTCCTTTTTAGTTTTTTTATTTAAGGACTTTGACACTTCTTTTATACCATAAATTGATGTTTTTCTCCAGTGATATTAATATCATTTGAAGAAAAACAAAAAAAGAGCGTACTCATCCAGACAATTGCCCAGACGGTCGACTCTTTTCTATTATACTCCATGTGGTTAATTCCACTTCCGCCAGTTGTATAACTACATGAATAATAGCATTTCTTATAGTATTTTTCAACCACTATTCAACAATTTTTTCACCTAATTTTAATAATGATTCATAAAAGACTGAATCGCATCATCAATGATTTCACGATTCATTGCTGAAGTTGGAATAACATCATCATTATCCATAATTAATTCTCCACTTCTAATTAATTCAATATGTTCCATATTAACAAAGTATTGAGGATGCATTTGAAAAAAATGATACTCCAATAACCTTTGTTTTAAAGGAAGATAATTTTCAAAATAGCCTCGATAACGATTATCACTTGTTATGACATTCACAATATCTCCTGTTGACTCAATATATACAATTTCTCCAGGAATAAAATCATGTGTCGTTCCATCTTCTAAATAAAACAAAACATGATAATGCTGTTTTTTATATAAATCAAGTGCCCTATAGAATTCACTCTCCAATAGTTTCTCCTGAGATTTTAATAACATTTGAAACGCAAATGCTCTAAAAGCTTCATGCATATATTCATAATCATCACATACGTAAATAATCTTACAATCCGGACAATTTTTATGAACTGTTCTCCCCAAATCAAATCCACTTTTATTATCTATTACCGGTTCTAAATAAGCAATATCAAAATCATCTGATTGTACTCTAATAGAAATTCCAGATGTACGTGTATAACTTTCAAGATATATTTTCTCATCACATTCAAATGTTTTTATTTTCTTAACAAGATATTTTAGAAATTTTTCATCATCCATACAAATTAGTATTCTCATATTCATTCCCCCAATCATTTTTATTGTACTACATATTTTGACAAAAAAAATGTCACTTTTGCGCCATTTTGTGCACTTTTTACGCCTTTAAGTCTTTTTTTAGCATTTTTCTGTTAATCTTTAGAAGATTTGTTTATGTTAGAAGGAGGAAATTATGAAAAGAAGAAAAGAACTTTGGTCACCATTTTTGACCATAGAAAAAGGTTTATTGATTATTGGAATCTTTATTCTTATACTCATCAGTATGGCTATTGTATATAAAAATTCTATTTACTCATATGATAATTATAGTCAAGTTTATCCTAATGCTGGTTTAGAATTTTTTTATTATCTCTACTGCGTTGGTGTCAATCCATTCTTATTTATTTTATTAATGCTGCTGATTCCTAATTTGATGGCATACGACTTTTTAAATATCCATCAAAATCATGCCACTTATATGATTGAAACAAGAATATCTAAAAAACAATATTATAATAATATTTTTATTAAAAACATTATTATGACAGCAATTATTATCTTTATTATACAAATAGGAATATTATTAACTGTTCATTTCTTTTATGCCCCCATTCATTTTAATAGTATGACCTATCCACAAGATTATTATTCTATGACACAAATCTTTTGCCAAAATGAAATCATAAACCTAATTCTATTTATCGCCTCAACATCAATAGGCTATGCTATTATCTCAAGTCTTATTTTCTCATTACAGATGTTTGTAACAAATAAATATATTTATCGATGTTGTGGTGTCATCTTTGGTATTCTTTTGGTTTTAATTCCCGCCTTAATTCAAGGTTTTCTTCCTATTCCAGATTTTGCTTTTCTTTTACAAATTAATAATGTCGTTGCGATTGGAATGGAAAATGTAAGAGCTAATCCTTTTGGTTTTACAAATCTCTTCTTATATTTTATAAGTAGTTTTATTTATTTACTTATATCACTTGGATGCTTCCATATACTACATAGATGGAGAGAAAAATATGATTAAGAAACTTTATCGATTATTAGATAAACGTTTTGTATTCCTTTTGTTCATTATGTTAATCGCTTCCCCGACTCTTTGTGGACAAAACACATATACAATTTGTTTGATTTATTCGCATTATCTCACTGTTTATATGAACAATATATTCCTACTTATGACTTATCAGTTTGCTTATCGTTTCAATGTGTTTTTTGCACCAATGGTTATTCGAATCGGTGAAAAAGTTGTCTTTACTTGGACATATGTTGCTTTATTCCTTCTAGGATCCATATATACCATCATTATTTATATAAGTTATGCCTTTTTCTTTGGGGCTATACCTCATGATACTTACCAGTTAACTCTTTTATTTATGATTTTTAACTTTATTATAACAGGACTAGAGACAACTATTATATATTTACAAATTGGTCAAAAGAAGAATTTTCTTTATTTAGCTTTACCTGTGTTTATTAATTTCTTATTTCATATTATATTTATTAATTTATCATAAAGGAGAATATTATGTTAGAAATACATGACTTAACAAAATCATTTCATCAACATATTGTATTAAATCATTTAAATTTAAAAATTCAAAAAGGAGATCTTATTTATATTCATGGTATTAACGGTTCAGGAAAATCCACCTTATTTAAACTTATCTGTGATATTTTAAAACCTGATAGTGGAACAATTCAATTATCTGAAGATACTCATATAGGTGCTTTGATTGAAAATCCAGGTTTTTTGGAAAATGAAACACTAAAATTTAATTTAACTTTTTTAGCCTCTTTAAATCAGCATTATGATTCGGAAAAAATAAACAAACTTTGTGAACAGTTTCAACTAGATTATATGAGTCATATTAAATTAAAAAATTATTCTTTAGGGATGAGACAGAAAGCTGGGATTATCCAGGCTATTATGGAAGACCAGAACTTTATTCTTTTAGATGAACCAACAAGAGGATTGGATTATGAGTCAGTAAAAGTCTTTTGTAATATTATTAATCAATTACATTTAGAAGGAAAAACAATTATTATTGCAGCACATGATTATTTGAAAGAAATCCAATATAATCAGATTTACCATTTAGAAAATGGTCAATTCAAACAAGATGAAATGGTTTCAAATAACTAGTCTCTATCTTTGTATATTTCTATTTTTAAAAAATCTCTATGAACCTATATTACCTTCTATCATCTTTCATTATCCTTTTATCGATTTTCGTTATCTTTTATTTATCTGTATTCAAATCTTTTGGTGTTCCATCTTTTATCAAATCGTTTATCAATATATAATTCTTTATGATTTTATGCGTATTCGTCTTTCTTTTACTCAATGTATTCAAATTCTCATCAAACAATTTATCAAATATTCCTTTTTTTACATAATTCTACATTTTTTTCTATTTTTCGTTTTTTTTCAACAAATTCCCTTTTATAGTCTATTTATTAACTTAATAATCCAATGTATTGGTTTTATTTTGGTTTTATTATTTAAAAAAGTTTGGAATTATAGTTATTTCTTTATCATCTTTATCGTTCTTTGCAGTCATTTTATAGTATAATTAATTAAAAGAAAGAGGTATAAAATATGAATAACAATAGTGTAGATAAAGCCAATGATTTATTATATGAAACTTTATTATTATTAGGTAAATTTAATAATGATCAATTAACATTTGATCAAAAACAACAAATTGATGAAGTTATTGATAATTTAGAAGAAGTTAGACATTTATTATATGAATTTAAAAATGAGCTCCATAAAAATGTAGCATAAAGAAAACAAGTTATCTTATGAGATAGCTTGTTTTTTGATTTAAAGAATTAGGATTTGTCAAATATCTTATGAAATATATTTGCTTATTACATTATGCATTTATTCATTATAATATGATAAGGGTATAAAAGTTTTCGAGGATAATATGAATATACATTCTTATTTTTGTCCTTTCTTTATTCTGCCGAAAGGAATCCATTATGCCTAAGATTACGATTTCTTCAACACATGTCTATTATAAAGATTTATATCATGATGATGCATTGACCATCCATTATGATATTGTTCTCTATCATTCTATGCTTCATAAAGCTTATCATAACAATATCATAAATTCCAAACATCTGAAGAATATAGCAACTATTTACCTTGAAGACATGGTATAAGAAAACCATATCAATGGAACAGACTTACAGACAATGAATATTAATCTATAGACAGATCTGTAAAAGCTATAACATTATTCAGAGGACAAGGAAGTAACTGGACTATTGAGATAATAGACCAGTGGACCGATGAAATCATTCCCTTTCTTGTATATATTTATTAATAAAATCAAAAACTGTTTGATAATAAATATCTTCACCTACAGAACAACTATTAGCATGTCCAGCCCCTTCTATAATCAATTTCTCCTTAGGACAGTTTGCTGCCTCATATAACTCATTAAGCATTAAAAAAGGAACAAAGTTATCCTGACTACCATGGATAAATAACATAGGAGTATGACTCTTTTTAACCTGTTCTATTGGCTTAACATCTTCTAAATAATAGCCTGCTCTCATCTTTGTTACAAAGCTCGCCATATGCAATGCTATTTCACTTTCCAAGTCATTCATATTAATATGTGATTTAAAAACATCCCAAACACTTGTATAACCACAGTCTTCTATAATTGCTTTAACCTGATGCGGTATATTCTCACCAGCAACATTCATGACTGTTGCCGCTCCCATTGATACACCATATAAAACAATAGAAGCTTGTTTATCTTTTCCAAGAATATATTCTATCCATTGCATAATATCAAGACGATCATCCCAGCCCATACCAATATAATCCCCTTCACTTTGCCCATGTCCCCTTAAATCTGGAATCAACAAATTATATCCCTGCTTTTTAAAGTTCTTAATTGGGGAGATAATACTTGCACCATCTCCTCGATATCCATGGACCATTATAACATAAACAGAACTTCCTTGGTCAATATAACGTCCATATAGATTAAGATGTTCCTGATTTTCTAAAGAAACATTAACACTATTTTGATTTAACCATTGTCGTGATGCTTGAGCCACTTCATCATTTGTTTCTATCTTTTCTGATATATTATGTTGTGAATAAGGATTTAAAGTATAATCATAAAGATAATTTCCAACATATAATGATACACAACACATCAGCAAAACAAATACTAGGCCTGATATCATTAATATTTTCATTATTTTTTTAATATGAATCACCTCGCTTATCTAACATTCGTTATGCTATAATATCCTCAAGGAGGAAAAATTATGACTTTTCAAAAAATAAATATTCAGGATTTTAATATAAATCCCTTCACAGCCATTGGTGAAGATTGGATGCTCATTACAGCTGGTGATCAGCTAAAAGCTAATACAATGACTGCATCATGGGGTGGTATGGGGGTATTATGGAATCAAAATGTTGTGACAGTGTATGTTCGCCCACAACGCTACACAAAAGAATTTATCGATTCTCAAGACTATTTTTCACTTTCATTTTTCCAAGATTATCACAAAGAGCTTAGATATTTAGGAAATGTATCTGGTCGTGATATTGATAAAATGAACAAAGCACAATTACACATTACTTATCTTGATGGGGTTCCCACGTTTGAAGAAGCAAAGCTTGTCTTTATTATTCAAAAAATATATCAGAACACTATAACACCTTCTGGTTTTATAGATAATTCACTTAACCAAGTGAATTATCCTCAAAAGGATTACCATATCATGTATATTGGTAAGATAATAGATATATATCAAAAATTATAGAATTGATACTATCTTTTCTATTTTAACCAGAATCAAAAAATCATAACCTAAAAGTTATGATTTTTTCTATAAAATTAGCCATTCAGCTGATCTTTATATTCTAAATATTCATCATAAGTAGAAAGACGATCAATAAATCCATTTTGATTAAATTCAATAACTCTATTTGCAACAGTTTGAACAAACTGATGGTCATGAGATGTAAATAAGATATTTTCTTTAAAACGCATCAAACCTTCATTTAATGCCTGAATAGATTCTAAATCAAGATGGTTTGTTGGTTCATCCAAAATAAGGACATTACAATTTGCCATCATCATCTTCGCTAGCATACATCTCACTTTTTCTCCTCCAGATAAGACATTTGCCTTTTTCAAAGCTTCTTCACCTGAGAAAAGAACTCTTCCTAGCCATCCTCTTAAATCCTGATCATAGACATCTTCATCAGTAAATTGACGTAACCAATCAACAAGTGTAAGATCGCAATTTTCAAAATACTCATTATTATCTTTTGGAAAATAAGACTGTGATGTTGTTACACCCCATTGGAATGTTCCTTCATAGTCTGTAATTTCTCCAGTAATAATTTTAAAGAAAGATGTCACAGCTAATTCATGTTCACCTACAAAAGCAATTTTATCCTTTGGATTTACAGAAAATGATAAATGATTCAATATTTTTTCACCATTTACTTCATAAGATAAATTTTCTACATTTAAAACAATATTTCCCACTTCTCTATCGGGTGTAAAACCAATAAATGGATATCTTCTTAATGATGGTTTAATATCTACCATTTCTAAATTATCTAATAACTTCTTACGTGATGTTGCTTGTTTTGCTTTTGAAGCATTTGCACTAAAACGCGCAATAAACTCTTCTAATTCCTTCTTTTTTGCTTCAGCTTTCTTATTAAGATCCTTAGCCTGTTTAATCATCATTTGCGAATATTCATACCAAAAATCATAATTTCCTACATAAAGCTGAATTTTGCTAAAATCAATATCAGCAATATGAGTACAAACCTTGTTTAAAAAATGTCTATCATGAGAAACTACAATAACAGTATTAGGAAAATTTAATAAGAAGTTTTCTAACCAGTTAATACTTTTAATATCTAAATGGTTTGTCGGTTCATCTAATAAAAGAATATCTGGATTTCCAAATAATGCCTGTGCTAATAAAACCTTCACTTTTTGCTGATCACCTAGTTCTCTCATCAATAAATGATGATATTCACCAGTGACCCCTAATCCATTAAGTAAGATTTCAGCATCAGTTTCAGCATTCCAACCATCCATTTCCATAAATTCACCTTCAAGTTCAGCTAATTCAATACCATCTTCATCATTAAAATCAGCTTTGCTATAAAGTTCTTCTTTTCTAACCATAATTTCATATAAACGTTTATTTCCCATCAGTACAGTCTTGAGGACTTCATCATCATCATAAGCAAAATGATCCTGTTTTAAAACAGATAATCTTTGACCTGGTGTCATGATAACCTCACCTTTATTAGGTTCTATCTCGCCAGATAATATTTTTAAAAAAGTTGATTTTCCTGCCCCATTTGCACCAATGATTCCATAGCAGTTTCCTTCTGTAAACTGTATTGAAACATTTTCAAACAAAGCTCTATCACCATATCTTAATGTTACATTTTGTGTTGATATCATCTCTATTTCTCCTTTTACAATCCATCTTATTATACATGAATAAATATATTTTTCAACTTAACCTTTACTTTTTTAAGAAAGCTTCTTTCATAATATTTTGTGTTGATTAGTTTTGTACAGTATGATGAAATGTTGGTGAATATTGATTGATTGCTTCAAACTGATAACCTTTTTTGATAAGATGATCTAATATTGCAGGTAGCGACTTAACAGTATTACTCTGCCCTGAACTATCATGCATTAAAAACATAATATCTTCTTGATCTCCTATTTCTTCTACTGCTTTCTTTTTTAACCCGTCTACTGTTTTTATTCCTTCACCATCCCCATTGATAGATGTCCAGTCATAATACTGATAACCAAGGTCTATGACTTTTTTAGTAAGGCGTTTCATAATTCCTACATTGTATTTTTTTGATACAAGATTACTTGAGCCTCCTGGAAAACGTATAAACTTTGTTTCTATTCCTGTTTGTTTATAAACAACTTCTTTTATTTTATTTAAATCATTAATATAGTTTTTGAGTGAACTATAAATCAGTTCATAATCATGACTATAGGTGTGTAAGCCGATTGTATGACCTTTCTGATGTGCTTCTTTAATATAATGAAAATCTTGAGGTGATGTTCCTGTCACAAAAAATGTTGCTTTGATATGATATTCATCAAGTATTTTTAAAATTTTAGCTGTATTATTCGAGGGCCCATCATCAAATGTTAAATAACACACTTTTTGACCATCTCGTTTTGCTTCTCGATTATCATACTGACTTAAGACTTCTATTATCCTTGTATATGTTTCTTGATTACCTGAATCATCTTCAACACGATAATAGACTTCATATTCTCCAATTTTACGAATATTTAACTTTGAATCATCAATGGTCAGTTTAGGATTCTTATCATGATCATCTTTTAATATGACACCCTTTTTTAAATCAATTTGATCACCTATCAATATTGTCATTTTCTCTATTCCTTGAATAGTCGGTGCTTCACTATCTTTTTCTTCAACTAAGACATAAGCATTCTTTTCTGTTTTATTTTCATATTCATCTTCTACAACTACAATCACTCGATATGTCTTCATTTCATTAAAGATATAATCTTCTTTAAAATAAACAATTGTTTTGGAATCATCTTGTATATTTTTGACCAATGACTCTGGATTGACTTTTTCATTTCTTAGAATTTTTGTATTAATAGTTTCAAATTGAGGAGGTATTTTATCATCAATAAATATTTTTAATGTAAATGTACGTTTTCGATAAATATATTCTATTTTATATTCTCCTAGTTTTTCATTATTCACATGACTTTGAATTTCTAATTCCTCTATATCCATATGTGAAACTTCTTCAATATAATCATATGGTTTGACTTCTTCATATAAAGAAAGATGTATTTCATTATGAATAAAATGAATACGTGGCTGTTGAGAAATATAGAATAAACCTGCTATTGTAAGAACTGCTATAAAAGAAAAAAAGAACTTTTTCATATGTATCACCAAGATACTATATGCAAAAATATTCTTTTTCAGTCCAATTATTGAAAATAATTTTCAATTATTTCTTTTTCACTAAATGGTAAAGGCTCTTTATCAATAATCTGATAATCTTCATGCCCTTTTCCTAAACACAGAATGACATCTCCATCCTGTGCATGTGACAAAGCATAATGAATTGCTTCCTGACGATCCTCAATAATCACATAATCACCTTCAGCTCTCTTAATCCCTGTCACGATATCCTGACAAATCTTATGAATATCCTCACCTCGAGGATTATCAGCAGTAACAACTGAGAAAGCCTGATACTTTGCAACGATTTCCCCCACATCATAGCGGCGTTGCACATCACGATGTCCACCTGCTCCATAGACACAATAAATCTGATGAGGCTTATATTCCTCAATTGTCGCAAGAATGCTTTCAAAAGAAAGAGGATTGTGAGCATAATCAATCATCACTGTATATTTTTGTTCAACGGGCACAATCTCAACACGCCCTCTTACACGAACTTGTTTTAAGGCTTCCTGAATATAAGGAACATCAATATGAAGTAAATAACAAATCATTATAGCTACTAAAGAATTATAAACACTAAAATTACCTGGGATGTCTGTTTCAAACTGACCATCAACAAGTCCACTTGTCTGAAACTTCACCCCCAATGTTCCCACACCACGACACAAATGAATATGAGAGGCTTGTAAATCGCTGTCTTTTTCAATAGAATATGTTTTCTTTATACACTTGACACCATTAATCATCTCTTCATAATGAGAATCGTCTTTATTAAAGATACCGATTTTACACATTTGAAATAATTTTTTCTTACATGCCATATAATGCTCAAATGAATGATGTTCATGTTCTCCTATATGATCAGGCGATAAATTTGTAAAAACACCATAATCAAAATCAATCCCTGCAACACGATTTAACATTAATCCCTGAGAAGAAACTTCCATCACACAGTATTCACAACCATTTTCAACCATTTCATTCATTAATCTTTGTAATTCAAATGATTCAGGCGTTGTATTCTTTGTTTTCCTCAATTCACCATTAATCAGTGATCCAATTGTTCCAATAATACCAACCTTTTTATGTGCTTTATTTAAGATTGATTCTACCATATAAGATGTTGTTGTCTTGCCCTTTGTTCCAGTAATACCAATAACTGTCATCTTACGACTAGGATGATCAAAAAATGCACATGATAATAATGCTAAAGCAATTCTAGCATCTTCAACTTGTAGATATGTGATTCCATCCTGATAAGGAACATCCTTTTCAATAATAATGGTCGTTGCACCTTTTTGAATCACATCATTAATGAAATCATGTCCATCAACATTAGCACCTGGTATACATACAAATAAACTATCCTGTTGAACTGTTCGTGAATCATAATCTATTTGACTCACAAACTGATTTAAATTTCCTTGAATAAAATCATAATCTATTTCTTTTAATAATTGTTTTAATTTCATTTTTCTCACCTGTTCTCATTATATCTTTTTTCTTTTATAAAAGAAAGAAAAAATCATCCATAGATGATTATAATCTTGTTAATTTTAAATCTCCACTTTTTATATAATTTAATTTACGAAAAGCCTTATACATACTCCAACAAATAGCTATTGGAAGTAATACATCAACAATAATTAAAGGTAGCCAAAAATGATTTCCCATGACTTGAATACATTCTAATAAACCAACAAGTCCAGCTGTCCCCATACCAGAACCAACTGCAGTACATTGAATTTGCAAAATAGCAGATGAGATAACACCTGATACTAAGCTCGCAACAATAGGAGGCACCCAAATAATAGGTCTTTTTACAATGTTTTTAAATTGTAACATACTTGTTCCAACCCCAATAGCAATCACATCTCCAATTTCATTATCTTCCATTGACATAATAGCTAAACCTACCATCTGAGCACAGCAACCTGCTAAAGCCGCACCTGCTGCTAAACCATTCAATCCTAACATAATACCAATTGCTGCAGAAGATATTGGTGCAGTTAATGCCATACCCATAAGAACTGCTACAATCATTCCCATTAAAAAAGGTTGCATTGTTACTCCTTGATTAATCAAATCACCAATCCAAACAATGAGTTGTGAAATATATGGACCAATAAACTTTGTTATAAAACCTGCACACATTATTGATGTGAATGGTACTAATAAAATATCCAAAGGCGTCTTATCTTGAACAAGTCTTGTCGCTTCAATCGCTAAAATAACTGCTAAATACGCTGATACAGGATTACCAACAGCAACTGATACATTCTGACCAGAAATTGAAAATGTCCCTGCTCCAATTGCTCCAGCAATAACTGCTGATATCATATTTAAACCCTTAGCATCTAAAACAACACCAATACCAACACCAATTGCTGGCCCCATTAAATAAGTTGCTAATTGTCCCCAATGAGCAAGTTCTCCCCAATGAACAGCAGCTCCTATTTGTTTAAGAATTGTTCCAATAATTAAACTTGCAAAAAAACCATATGCCATTCCATTAAGTGTTTTAACAACATAATTTTCTTTCTGTGATGCACGTGCCATTATCTTTCCTCCTTTTTTATGAATAAACTGTATCCTGTGTTAATGTCATATTTTTAGCCCAACGTCCTTTTTTAAAGAAGTATGTTGCCACAAATAATTTTATCAAATCACACGATTCTACAATTGCAAATAACCCAATCAATGGAATACCTGTAAAAACAGACAAGATGGTAGAAAGCAGAACTCCTGCACACCATAAAAAACCAGAATCCATTAACATTGTTGAAAAAGTATCTCCACCAGCCCTTAATGTAAAGAAAATACAAACATTATACACATAGATTGGCAGTAATAAAGATTTAATTCTTAATAAAATCACTATTGTTTCCTTAATAATATCTTCAACGTTATAAAATGATGCTATTAATGGAGCAACACTTACAAAAATAACACTAATAGTTAAGCCTATCATAACACCAAATGCTAATAACTTATAAGCATTAGACTTAGCTTCAGCAATTTGATTTGCGCCCAATCGATTCCCAATCAAGATAGAAATGGCACTTGATAAACCTCCAAATACAATATAAGCAATTTGCATTACTGTATCAACAACACTAATCGCTGAAATTAAACTTTCATCACAACGCATATAAGATAAAAAAATCATTGCTAAACCTAATGAAAAAAATATTTCATTAGCAGTCAGTGGAATGGCTTTCCTTATCATAGAGCGAATAAGTGAAAAATCAAGATGATACAATTCTCTCAGTGAGAAAGTAAAGAAGTGTTTTTTTCTCATTAAAATGATCAGATATATAAACATTTCTAAGAATCTCGCAATAGCAGTTGCTATGGCTGCACCTTGAACTCCAAGTGCAGGAAAGCCAAAATTACCAAAAATCAATATATAATTTAATGTTGTATTCGTCGCAACTGTTAACATCCCTACACCTAACTGTATCTTATTTATTCCTACAGCACGTAAGGCCATCATAATACTAAAACTAAAAGCATAAGGAATATACGTTAAAACAGCAAATTGGATATAACGTAAACTCTCGTCAATGACCTCTGGATTAGCAGAAAAAATTTCCATGAGCTGTTTTGGCATAATAATCAAAGCACTCATAAATAGGCAAGCAACTAATAGACCACAGGTTAAATTAATATTTAATATTTTTTGACATTTTGTATAATTTTTAGCCCCATAATACTGTGCAATAAATATTCCAGCAGCTCCACATATGCCAAACATTGTAGAATTGAATATCAAATAAACTCTATTTGCAACTGTTACTGATGTCAATGCAAGGCTACCAACACTTCCAATCATTATATTATCAATTAAGTTAACAAAGCTTGTTACAAATTGTTGAGCCATAATTGGTAAGGCGATTGATAATGTTGTAAAGTAGAATGCCTTATTCCCAAAAAACTTTTTCATACTTCCTCCCTTATTTCTTTTTCTTCATCAAATGAGGAAAAGCTTTAATAATACGCTTTTCAACAAACTTTGTTTGTTTAATAAATTCCTGATAGATAGGACTATCTTTGACATTCATATCTTCAATGATATCATATATATTTTGACGACCTGCTTCAAGACCTTCAAATGCTTTAGAAGCATATTCTTCAATTATCTTCACAAATATATCCAAACGTTCCTCCAGATGTATTAAAGCAATCACTGTAAAAATCAAATCAATGAACAAGATTGTTGTTAAAAATGTTGCAGTTACAATAAGGAAAATAGAGTTATACTGTAATAACCAACTCATGATAGTAGGTTGTACAAACTTAACAGCAATGACACTAAAAAGGCCAAAAACACCAAAACCCTCTAAACAAACTCTACCATTGACATTAAAAGCCTTATCAGAATAATCCCACCAGCGATGATGATACATAGCTTCCATTGCCCATGATGTAAAATATTCAATCACACAAGCAACAAATGCACCCTCGATAAAAATAGATAAATAACTTTCATGATAAGAAAACAATAAAGATACAACAATCGCTCCAACTCCATAAATAGGAACTATTGGACCATTCAAAAATCCACTATTTTTCATTTTATTTTTAGTTATAATAGGACAAATAAAAGATTCCCAAATCCATCCACAAAAGCCATAAATAAAAAATGAAACAATGAGTGCACCGACATATTTCTCCATTATTTTTCCTCCTAATATAATAAAAACGTTACATAAGTAACGTATCTTTACAATTGGTGGAGCTTAGCGGGATCGAACCGCTGACCTCCTGCGTGCAAAGCAGGCGCTCTCCCATCTGAGCTAAAGCCCCAATTCTATAAAATTAATATGGTGGGCCTGAATGGATTTGAACCATCGACCTCACCCTTATCAGGGGTGCGCTCTAACCAACTGAGCTACAGGCCCATATTAAACAGAAATTAATGGTGGGCCTGAATGGATTTGAACCATCGACCTCACCCTTATCAGGGGTGCGCTCTAACCAACTGAGCTACAGGCCCATTAATGACTGCCCTAATATATTAGCATAGCACCTATTTTTCGTCAATACTTTTTTGTACTTTTTTATAAAATTGTGAAGATAAGCTTTTTACTTATCTTCACAATGACTTTTATGATAATCTAAGATACTTTGTATACCTACACAATCAATTTCTGCTGGAAGTGGCATTGCTTTAGCAAACAAGTACCCTTGAACAAAATCAACCTTCAATCCCATAACAACATGAAGTTCTGATACTGTTTCAATTCCTTCAGCAATAACGCTCTTTCCTCTTTCATGACAATAAGAGACAATATTTTCAACAATCTTCTGTTTATCAATATCTTTATCAATATCACGAATGATATCCATATCTATTTTTACATATACTGGATTAGCCATGAGTAAATTACGTTCACTGTTATAACCACTACCATAATCATCCAAAGCTATTTCAGCATTCCAACGTTTTAATATATCCTTCTTAGCTTCAAAATATTCCTCATTCACATCTTCATATTCTGTAACTTCTAAAACAATATTTTGAAGAATATCATGATATTCTCTTTCCAAATCATCAATACACTGTTGTGATATTATCTGATGAGAAAGAGAGTTAATAAAGAGTTTGTGATTCTTATGAACCTGACCTTGCTGATAATACTCATAATATGTTTTTAATGCTTCCTGCCATGTCATGAGTTCAATTCGATTTAGCTGAGCCTCTAATTTCGCTAACATGATAATTTCTTGTGGATCCTTAAGAGAAGGATGAGATGAACGCAGTAAAGCTTCATAGCCATAAATCTTACCACTATTCACACTAATAATTGGCTGAAAATAATAAATCATCATATGTTCATCCATAAATTGATGAAAATCAATACGTTTTTTCATGATATAGGAATTATTTTCATAATCCAAAATATTAAAGACACCTATTTCACCTTTAACAGTATGTTTTACAGAATACATTGCATAATCAGAATATCTTTGTAACTCTTCAAAATCTCTACTATCTTCTGGGTACCATGCGACACCCCCAGAAACACGTACTTTTACTTTTTGCTGATTAGGAAGTTCTATAAATGATTCTCCAATAGCTTCTTTTAACGTATTTAAATGCCTATTAATCTCTTCTTTATCTCCATATCCATAATAGAAAAGATAAAATTCATCACCAGATGTTCTTGATACAATCGTCTGCTCAGGAGAATGAAGTTTAAATATTTGAGCTATTCCTCTAATATAAGCATCACCACAGTCATGTCCATATTTATCATTAATGGATTTTAGATTATCTAAATCCATCATAACTAAAGCGGCAGTTTTTAACTGCTCTTGTTGAATACTAAATAACTTTTTCATTTTTCTTTGAAAAGCTCTTCGATTCATAAGACCAGTCAATACATCATGATCTCTTTCATGCTCAATGGCTTTTCTCTCTTTTATAACGTCACTAATTTCTTCAATGAGACCAACACATTTATCTTTATCACTATGATATCTTAATCTTAAATAAATATGTTCATTAGATGTCTCAATATGATAAATATATTCATTATGATTCTGTGTTGGTTGACAACAATCATTAAATATTTCAAATATTTTCTTAAACTCTTCTATTGACATCTGCCTTGTATCGATATCATCTAACATAAAAATCTCAAAAAAATCATCAGTAATAAATAATTGATTCGTTGAATAATCAATTTCAAAACCAGCTAATTGTGTATTTGCTAAGCGTATAATATTGGTAAAACGTGATGCAGATGCTAAAACATCATTACTCATTTTCTCAATCGCATCAATCAATTGATCTATCTCTATAATATTTGTTTTTTCTAGGTTTAAACGTGATATAGCATTTGTTTTATGAGATATCCGTTTAGATAAATCGATAATTGGTTTCGTTATATAACGTGTTAAAATAAATGATAAAAGTGTTCCTAATATAATAATAAATGCAAATATAAAAGTTAAAATTTCAGTTAATTGATATGTCATACTATAAAGTTCCGTCTTATCAACAAGACCTAATAATACCCAATGATCATTAGCATTTGGTGTATTGGTATTATATAAGTTTAAAGAAGAAACTGAGCAATAAATCTTATTATCTATATAATTTTCATTGACTTGAATTTTTCCAAAATGATTAAATGTACGTGAAAAATAAGGTCCATTTAAAAACATTGATTGGTATGAATTTTCACTATCTTTTAAAGCGAGTACATAGCCACTATTACCACTACTCATAAGTTCATCATAATCAAGTAGTTTTTGTAGATAATCAAACGAAATATCTATTCCTATAACTCCATAAATTTTTTGATCATAAATCAAAGGCAACATATAGGATATACAATATGTATCACTACCATTGAGTTTATAAGGCTTTGTCCAGCAACCGACATCTTTTAGTGAAAAATCTGAATTCTTAACAACTAGCTGAAAGTTCTCAAATGTTTTTTGATAAAATTCATAGTCTTCTGGATGAAATTCAAATGAAGGCTGCCAACAACTATCTGTTGATATATTCAACTTATTAACAAGTTCTGTTGGTGATCTTGCTAATAAAAGATCAGTATTTGTAGCACTATAAACACTTTCCGGATCATTATCAGTAAAATAAAGTCCTGGATAATATTCTCCTTCTTCACTATCAAATTTTCCATTACACAAAAACATATATGCTCCTGTTGTCCCATGATTCCTAAGGATAGTAATTAATTCATCAGAGACATTTTCTAACAGTGTAAGGCTATCTGAAGATGAGTGAGATAAATTATCAATTGAAATCCGATCAGATTCAACAAGTTCTTCTGTTATTTTTTGAATACGGTTCATATCTCCTTCTAGATTAGACCATTTTGTAATCATTGATGTTTCTAAGTCATGTGTTCTATTCTTCACTTGCTGATCAAATAAGCTGCGACTATTAGAATCCATTTTACCTAATATATCAGAATAAACTCCAACTCCAATCAACATGACAGTAATAAAACCTATTAACACACACATTGGAATAAATATACGTTTAAATAAAGAATTCTTTTGAAATCTTTGCATATTCCTCTGTTTCATATCATTAACCTACAATATCCTTTAATACCTGATAAGTTTCCTGATACCATTCATCAAAATAATCCTGACTATCATAAAGAGACCATAATGAATCTATATTTTTTCCTTCATTAATTGCTTGAACAACAGTTTTACGATCATTTGTTGCTTTATTTTTTAAACATTCTTCTAATTCTGTTCTTAATTTTGCTCCATTATCGAAAGCTTTTGTTGTATAAAGATTTTTAGTATTAACAGTATTCACTGATGTTTCAATAACTTCTTTCATTAAATCAGATTGAATAGTCGTAGATGATTCTATAGTTGAAAAATCATTAGCTTTCTTCATGACTGGTAAATAACCAGAATCTATTGAAAATGCAATATTTTGTTTCTGCTCTGTAAACCATTTTAAAAACTCAACAGACCCTTCTATATGTGCATCATCACTCTTTGTAACAATCATTCCTGCTCCTTGTTGAACCGCATATTTTTGACCATCTTTAAAAAGAGGTGCTTCTAAAACTTTAACATCTATAGGATAAGCCTTTTCATCATCAACTATGACTTGATTTGGAAAAAATGTTGCACCTGATGAAGAACCTATAAAACTGAGAATATTACCTAATTTAACATCATCACTTCTAAAACGACCTTCTGATAAAAAATAGCCATGAACATAAGGTGTATAATAATTATCCCATAATTTCTTCACTGTTTCTTTATCAAAATCCAAAGTTGCTTTACCATCACTAGATACAGTTACAATATCATGTCCTAATTGTTTTAATCCAATAACAATATAATTTGCCATAGCATCTCTACCAAAAAATGCTTTTCCATCATTTGCTTTTGGCGTCAATTGATCAGTATATTCATAATATTTTTTAGATACTGCAGTTATACCTTCGATTGTTGACAAATCTTCTAACTGGACACCTGTTGCTTTTGCAAACTTATTAAAATCGGTCATATTAATCATCATAATTTCTACAGATTTAGCGGTTGGAAAAATCTTAAGTTCCTCATTAAACATGCCTTCTTCAATATATCCATTAATATATTGAGAAAGTTCCTTATCACTAAAATAAGGCTTTAAATCTTGAACAAGACCCAAAGAGTCAACAAGATAAGCAGTATCTGCATAAGCTGCAAAAATATTTGGAACTTCTTTTGCTCCTACTTTTTTATTAGCAGCATCTAACACACTATTACCTAATTCATTCACATTGCCAAAACCAGTAACCTCAACAATAATTCCTTTTTCTTTTCCAACACTTCGATTAAAATTCTCTACTAATGTATTAAATGATTCTAATTGTTTTCCTGTGTAATAATTCCATAATTTAATAGTCACAGGATTATCTGCATCTAAATGGCTTTTTGAAGAACATCCCATACATATTAATAAAGCAGAACAGCATAGCACCTTTAATAATTTCTTCATATCAAAAACTCCCCTTCAGTATTTCTATTATCATACCATTATTATTCTCTCTTTACAATAGAAATGCTATACCCCAGAGGTCAAGGAATTATAATATTGTTCTATTCCATCACTAATGGCAACAGCTAATTTTTGATGATATTTAGCACTTTTTAACTGTCCTCTTTCATTTGCATTTGATAAAAAGCCACATTCTATTAAGACTCCCAAAGATTGCGTTGCTCTTAAAACATAAAAACCACAAGATGAGATATTTTTACGTGTTCCTGTAATAGGTTTCATACTATCATGAATATTCTTAGCTAATCTTTCACCTTCCTGACTATTTTTATAGTAAAAGACTTGCGATCCCCATGCTCCTGATGAAGAAGAATTCAAATGAATACTCAAAAACAAATCTGGATTATATTCATCAATCTTTAAAACTCTTAAATACATATCATCCTGTTTAGAATAATTATAATCACGTTTTGTCATATCCTGATCATCAGTACGTGTCAAATAAATTGTTGCACCTCTTGCTTCTAACTCTTCCTTTAATGCAAAACAAATCTTTAAATTCAATTCATCTTCATTCACTTTTCCCACATTTGCTCCATTGTCTAAACCACCATGTGTAGGGTGTTAATTGCGTAAATTTTGATATCTTTTTAAAACAATGTTATTCATCTGAAATAGCATTGTAAACTGAGGTAAATAGATGTTCTAACTCATCAGAAAAGTTATAAATAATCTTAATTTTCTTATCTTCATAGATAGAAATCTGATAAATCATTTCAACAACAATATCTCTATCTAATGATTCAATATCTTTTAGTTCTAATAATCTTTTTATCCAAGGTGATTCAAAAACATGACTTGTTATTCCTTCATCCTTTTCTTTTTCTAATACTTCTAATTGCTTTAAATAAAGTTCCTCTTTTTTTGTATAATCTTCACGATATGAAAGAAATTCTTCTTTAGAAATTAAACCTTCTTTATAATCTTCATATACTGATTTTTTTAATTTTTTTATGCGTTCTACATCTTGTTCTATTTTATGAATTTCAGTCTTTGCTACTTGTTTAGATTTTTCAATATTCAGATTTTGCGATTGTACAAGTGATTTGAGATCATCAACACTGCCAACAATCTTTTTTAAATCATCTAATACAATATTCTCTAATATCTTTAATGGTATCCTATGGGGTGTACAGTACTGTTTTCCATTGCGTCGATATGTTCCACAATAAAAATCATACACTCTCGTTTCATCTCTATTTTTATAAATCATTTTCGTCATTGATCTACCACAATCTCCACATTTTAGAAAGCCAGCAAATATATTCTTATTAGTTTCTAAATCCAACTTTCGTGTACGTCTTTTCAAGAGCATCTGTACTTTGTTCCATGTTTCCATATCAATAATTGGATCATGTGTATTTTCAACAATAATCCACTGATCTTTAGGAACTTTCTTCTGTTTCCCACGCATTCGCTGATATCTTGTTCCTTGTACCATATTTCCTATATAAATCTCTTTATTTAAAATCGAATTAATTGTTGTATAAGACCAATATGTGGTACTTTCTAATCTTCTAGGATTATTATAGTTTAATCCATTAATCTTTTTATATTCTGACGGACAAAGAATACCTTCACCATTTAAAACCATAGCAATTCGTTGTTTCCCATAACCTTGAATATACATAGCAAATATGCGTCTAACAACATTGGCGGCATATTCATCTATAATTAATTTATTTTTATCTGTAGGAGACTTCTTATATCCATAACTTGTAAAAGAACCAATAAACTCTCCAGCCTTTTGTTTTGTTTTTACTGCTGTTTGTACTTTTTTTGAAATATCCCTAGCATACTGTTCGTTAAAGATATTTTTTATAGGTAATAACATATCATAGACTTGTTTAAGACTATCTATTCCATCTGTGATAGAAATAAATCTAACTCCCAAATCTGGAAACACTCTTTCTAAATAGCGCCCTGTTTCAATATAATCTCGACCAAATCTTGATAAATCTTTTACAATAACACAATTGACCTTGCCAGATTCTATATCTTCAATCATTCTTTGAAAACTAGGTCTCCTAAAGTTAGTACCACTAAAACCATCGTCTATATAAGTATCATATAAAATCAAATCCTCTTTTTTAGCAACATACTCTGCTAACAATCTTCTTTGATTTCCAACACTATCACTTTCTTCTTTATCACCATCTTCCTTTGATAATCTAATATAAACTGCTGTTTGAAATAAGTTTAAAATATTTAATGTATTCATATTTACACCATTTCAATTGCTATATCTACGGCAATTATACTTGATTTTTTTAATATCATCCAATGTACAATCATACAATTAATCACCTTTCTTTGATGTTTCGATATTTATATGAGACTTGATGATACGAATCAATAATTCCTCAATAGATAGTTTTGATAAAAATTCTCTTTCTACTATATATTGTGTATTTTCTTTCTTTTGCATTTTCATCAACCTCCTCATATAATACCTATTCATCTAAAAATCAATTATGTATGATCACATTTATTAAACATATAAACCTATACTTATTAACAATGCTTTATTGAGATATTGCATTTCTTCATGATTAATACACCCTACTTTCCTTATCAATTTAGATTTATCAATAACTCTTATTTGTTCCATCATGACTATGGATTTGCATGTAATACCACTTTGTTTAGATAGTATGATATGTGTTGGTAAAGATGACTTAGATAATTTTGTAGTAATCGGAGTTACGATTGTTGTTGGACTAAAATGATTACCTACATTGTTTTGAATAATTATAACTGGTCTAATCCCACCTTGTTCGCTACCTATAGCCATACCAAGATTAGCTAAATAAATATCACCTCTTAATATCTTTTCATGCATACATACTCCTCCTTATCTATGTAAATAGAAAATATCCTTTTTGTTTGATTTATTTAACAAATAATTAAATAAGGATATTTTCTATATCTTTATAAATGACATCCTATAGTATTTATAGACTGTTCTGCCAAAACAGTTCCACGAGACAATATAAATTATATACTGCTATCTCTTAGGGCTTTCACCTAAATGATATCTATACTTGCGACGTTGCTAACGCTCGAATTAAGACTTACCATGTGTATCATTATATTTGATATTATCATCGCCATAGTAACAGCAAATTACTTTTTAATTAGATATTTCTCGCTCTTATGAAATGAACTTCATCGTCTTGGCGTATCTATTAACAGGCCACAATATCATTAACGTTATAAATACTACTATTCAATTGTCAAAGAACCTTTGGGATTTTTTCTCCCTCACTTATTAGCCGACGAAAACATGCCTTTGGTAACAATTTTTTTTATTTTTTTTCTTACACGATAAACTCTTTGCTTTACAGATGATAAACTTAGATTCATTGACATACTGATTTCCTTATATGAATACCCTAGAATCTTCATATAAATAATCTTTAATGTTATATCATCTAATGACTTCATTACCTTTAGTAATTGTTCATTATCTAAATAATCAATAATATCATCAATATTATTAATTGGTAATTTATCCATTGTTTGAGCAGTATACTTCATAAAATCACAATTCGTATAATGCTTTTCTAAAAACTTACGTTCCTGATTAAATGATTTCCAATCATATTCATGTAATTCATCTATAACCTTTTCATCTACACCTAACTGATGTAATAGATTTTCTTCCTTTGTTTTCCATAAAAGCCATAATTTTTCTTCTCTTGCCTTATTATAGATCATCTTTGTCTACCTCCTTCTTTTTGTTAAATAGAAGAAAGGTGGTGATCTACAATGTAATACGATTATAAAATAGGCATCCCTATCATTCAGTAAGACTATGAAA
>NZ_HG005297.1:63741-65071 GCF_000455285.1 Candidatus Stoquefichus massiliensis AP9
GTCTTCTATATCATTTAATGCCCAAACACGTACATCATACATTTGACAAAACATAAGAAATTCCTCAAGCAAATCTTCATCAACAGCAATTCGTTTATAGCTGTACACTAAAACAGCATCTACTTTCCCACGTTTAATCGCTGTCATTAGCTGTTGCATGCCAAATGATGAAAAATCGTTCCCACTTGTAACTTGCCTAGTAATACCAACAACACACATATCAAAATTATCAGTTATACGTTTTAATTTATTCTCCTGATAATCTAGAACATCCTTACTCCTTTCTGTAGAAACTCTACAATGAATCCAAACATTTAAATTTTCCATTTTGTTTTCCTCCTTTGAAGGGAAAACACCAAAAAACAGGTGATGGATTATTTATCCCTTCACCTGTTTGCTCAGTAATCATTGATTTGTGTAGTCTAAATATAAATTTTTTAGCATTTTTTGCAAATTCTTTCTTGCAGCATCTAAAGAAAACTTAATTGCTCTTTTTGTACATCCTTCAATCTTAGCAATTTGTTCATAAGTCATTTCATCAATATAATGCATAACAAATCGTCTCCTTTGAATCTCATTTAAAGACATTAATGCACGTTGAATTTCTTCTCTAATTACATTTCTATATACAATATCCTCAACTCCTTCTACCTTTTGAACCATATGTTTTTGAATGGTTTCATCAGATTGTTCTGAATGTTCAATATATCTATCATTGATATTTTTATATTTTATATCTTGTGATTTAAAACTATTAAAATCTCTAAATTCTTTCACTGTTAATTGCATTTGATATATATTAAATTTATCATTATATTCAATAAAATAATACTTTTTTCCATTTTTGATTCTGATTTTATGTATGCCAAAAACTTGGAAAAAAACTTTTTTTGACACTTTTAATTTGATCATTGATTGATTTATATCTTTATAAAGAACAAAATATTCTTTCTTTCCCTTTAATATCACTATTAAAGGGTTATACTCACTAAATTTATTCAATGAAAATTCCTCCATTCAACTTAATTAAGCGTTGAATGTGGTGGATCTCTTGAACAAAACATAAAAAAACCTCCCAAAGCACCTTTGGAAGTATGATTTAGTGTAAATATAAATAAAAAGATACAACAATTAATTTATTGATTAAAAATAAAATATTATATTTTTAGAATTAATAATACAAAAAGTCTTGTCTACTGAAAATATTAGACAAGAAATTTTATAATATTTGCTAGTAATTCTTATACATAAAACTTTCTTTATTTACTACTTATAATATGTTCTATACCTTAGAGACAATTAGTTTTACTTTCCATTTAACAACTGAAAA
>NZ_HG005298.1:0-5192 GCF_000455285.1 Candidatus Stoquefichus massiliensis AP9
ATAAAATCAATTGGGTTAACTTGAATGGAGAGAAGAGAAATGTTATACTTTGATAATCTGGCGGTGATAGAGATGTGTATTAATAAGAAAAAGAAAAATAGTGCTTAAACTCCATGCATTGCTAGTATAAGCGACGTTTGCATGGAGATATTTTAGTCGCTTTTTAGGATATACTGGCTTTGCAACTTGGCATAATGAAACAAGGAGGAAGCTATGTATGAAATATATGAATGCGAATGATCTTCTCCCTGATGGACTTGTTGAACAATTACAAGAATATGTGCAAGCTGGTTATATTTATATTCCAGCTAAACAACATAAATCATGGGGTGAAGTATCTGGGTATCGAAAAGAACTTAAACAGCGTAATGATAAGATTATTGCTGAATATAGAACAGGGAGAACGATTGAAGAACTTTCTATTGTTTATCATCTTTCGATATATGCTATTAGAAAAATAATATATCAAAAATAATGAGAGAACTTGAAGGTTCTCTTTTTTACTGTTTATTTCTGTTATATTTAGTATATTGAATAGTTAAAAATTAATAGATAAAATAAGAATAGGAGGTAAAAATATGAAAGATTTAAAGAAAATTTATCCTAGAAGTGGAGATTATCAAACAGTATATCTTCAAAATGTTATAACAAACCCTCATATTGAAGTTGGTGATTATACAATATATAACGATTTTGTTAATGATCCTACATTATTTGAACAAAATAACGTTTTATATCATTATCCTATCAATCATGATAAACTTCAGATTGGAAAGTTCTGTTCTATTGCTTGTGGCGCAAAATTTTTATTCAATAGTGCTAATCATACCATGAATTCATTAAGTACTTATCCTTTTCCATTGTTTTTTGAGGAATGGAAACTTTCAAAAAAAGATGTTACAAAAAGTTGGGATAATAAAGGAAATATCATTGTTGGTAATGATGTTTGGATTGGATATGAAACTGTAATTCTTGCTGGTGTAACAATTGGTGATGGAGCAATTATTGGAGCACGAAGTGTTGTAACAAAGGATGTGCCACCTTATACAATTGTGGCTGGTGTTCCAGCTAAAGAAGTGAGAAAGCGTTTTGATGAATCAATCATTGCAGAGCTTCTTCAAATAAAATGGTGGAATTGGCCAAAAGAAAAAATAGCACAAAATATAGAAGCTATTCAATTGGGAAAGATAATACAAATAAGTGAGAAGTAACAATGTGTACAAGATTTGTTTATAATGGAAAAGATACTATTGTAGGATTTAATTTTGAAATTGATTTAGATGAATGGAATCATAAAATAATAAAAGGAAAAGATATGTTTGCGATTGGTATATTAATGTCTGACCATCAATATCATACTTTTCATGGAGTGAATAAAAATGGGAATGTTGGGACATTATTATATGTTAATGGTAACGAAAAAGGGAAATATTCAACGGAAGGACATCCTATAACGATTGCTGATTTAACAGAAAGTTTTATTCATGGAAAAATAACTTTAGATGATGCTTTATATATTGTACAAAATCAAAGAATTGTTTATGCAAAAGATACAACTATGCAGGCTATGCTTTCTGATAAGATGGGACGTACACTGATTATTGAACCAGGAATTGGATATTGTCTACAAATACAAAGATATACACTTATAACAAATTATTCTGTGTTGAAACCAGAAATGACCAAGTCATTTATTGTTTTTGGTGATGATAGATTTGAGAGAACACAAGAACAACTTGAGCAGCAGAATAGTGACTTTTCTGTTGGTGATGCAATGAATCTATTAAAATCAGTCAAACAAGAAGGTCTTTGGGCAACACGTCTTTCTTTTGTTTATTCAGTAAAAGAAAATAAAGTTTATTATGTTAAGAATAATCATTTTGAAAAAGTTATGGTTCATAATTTTTAGTGTTGTACTTATTTATGATGTTATCATTCTTATTTTATCCATGCTGAAGTATTTCCTCGATATAATCTAATGGTACGTGCATGAGTTTTGCAATTTCTTCATAACTGAACCCTTGACCTAAAAAACGTTTTGCGACTTTCTTCATACTTTCACCAACTTCAATTATATGACCATCAGGATCATAAAAACGGACAGTACGCTGCCCCCATGTATGTTCTTTTAAAGGATGAACGAGAGGAACATTAAATTCAACAAGTGTTTGCATAAACTGATCAATATCTTCAGTCTCAAAATAAAGTTCACAAGCGTTGTTTTGTGAAATGATTTCTTCTTCGGGTTTGTGAATAAGCTCTTTCCAAAGTTCATAAGATTCTAAGATAATACCAGATGATAGTGTTGTTCTTCCACGATAGTCAAATAAAACTTTTAAGTTTAAGACATGACGATAAAAATACTTTGAACGACTCATATCATTGACAACTAATAATGTATTTTTATATTTCATCTCAGCGCCTTCTTTCAATTGTTATTTTAGCATATTTAAGGAATGATTGACATATCTATTTTTTAGGACAGATAAAATAAGTTTGTCTTAAGAGTTATGGTCTATTTGACGAAAATATTCATATATTGATGTGTAAGAAGGAGGAAGTATATGCAAACAATAGATATACTTAAAGACATAGGAAAAAGATGCGATGGGGACATTTATTTAGGGATAGTTGGACCGGTAAGAGTTGGAAAATCTTCTTTTATTAAACGTTTTATGGAAATGGCAGTTATCCCTTATATTGATGATCCTGATGCAAAAATTCGTGCAACAGATGAATTACCGCAGTCTGGTGAAGGTAAGATGATTATGACTGTGGAACCTAAATTTGTTCCGAATCAGGCAGCACGTATTTATGTAGAAGAGAATCTAGGTGTTAATGTTCGACTAGTAGATTGTGTAGGTTATGTGATTGATGGAGCAAAAGGATATAAAGATGAACAAGGTATTCGTTATGTCAAAACACCATGGTATTTAGAAGCTATACCTTTTGATGAAGCCGCTAAAATTGGAACTCAAAAAGTTATTCAAGATCATTCAACCATTGGTATAGTTATGACATGTGATGGTTCTATATGTGAAATTCCTGCGCAAGACTACGTTATGGCGACTGATGAAGTTATTCAGGAATTAAAAGAAATTGGGAAACCATTTGTGATTGTGGTAAATTCTAAAGATCCTCGAAGTATTCAATGTAGTGAACTTGTAGAGAATTTAAAACAAAAACATGATGTTCCTGTTATTCCGTTAAAAGTTAATGAAATGACAGAAGAAGATATTGCTCATTTATTAAAAGAAGCACTTTATGAATTTCCAATTCATGAAGTGAAAATTGAAGTACCAAGATGGATTGCATTAATGGATTCATCACATTGGCTGAAACAAACCTTAGATGAAGCATTAGAACAATCGTTACAAGAAATCAAACGTTTTAGAGATGTTGAAATTATTGCGACACATATGGGTGAGTTTGACTTTATTAAAAAAGCCTATTTGTCATCTATTGATACATCTTCTTCGTCTGCAACATTACGCATTAAAGAAAGAAAAGGACTTTATAATGAGATTCTTAATGAAATATTAGGACAAGATAAATTTGATTCAGCAATGTTTTTAAAACAAATGCAAGAATTAATGCAGATGCAAAAGGAATATCAGGCATATCAAAGTGCTATTAAGATGGTTAAGCAGACTGGCTATGGATATGCATTGCCAATTATGGAAGATATTGAGTTAAGTGAACCAGAAGTGATTAAGCAGGGACCGCGATATGGCATGAAATTGGTTTCTACAGCTTCTACAATTCATATGATTAAGGTTGATATTGAATCCACATTTGAACCAATAATTGGTTCAAAAGAGCAGGCAGAAGTATTTATACAATATTTACAGAGTCATGGTGAAAACAACAAAGAAGCTATCTTTGATTGCGATGTCTTTGGTAGAAAATTAGGGGATTTAATCAATGAAGGAATGCGTGTAAAATTGGCTTCAATGAATGAAACCGCTTGTATTCGAGTGCATGATATTTTGAGTAAAATTGTGAATAAAGGTAAGACAAATGTCATTGCGATAGTTTTATAAATTTGTTGTTGCTTTGCTGAAATTGAAATGTTATACTACTACTTAGATTTAGGTAGGAGGCAATTTAAAATGAATAAAAAAGAACTTATTGATATCGTTTCACAAAAGAAAGATTTAACAAAAAAAGATGCTGAAGCGTTAGTAGATACAGTTTTTGATACAATGATTGAAAGTATTTTAGATGGAGATAAGGTTTTGATTTCAGGCTTTGGTACTTTTAAGGTTAATAATCGTAAGGAACGTAAAGGTGTAAGTCCTAAAACAAAAGAAGTTATGATTATTCCAGCAAGCAAAACTGTTTCATTTAAACCTAGCAATAGATTAAAAGATGCAATGAATTAATCATTCATCTTTTTTTATTATTATTGTCATATTCTGTTCATAAATGTTGTATACTATAGATACGAGGTGATCAATATGTCATTTTATTATTATGGTATGATGGGAAATAAATATTATATGATTGGAACAATCTTAGTTATTGTTGCATCATTTCTTGCCATTTGGGCACAGATGAAAGTCCAGTCAGCCTATAAGCGTTATAAAAATATTCCCAATTCTAAAGGAATGACAGGCGCTCAGTTGGCACGTGAAATTCTTGATAGTGAAGGATTACAAGATATTCAAATTTATGAAGTTAAAGGAAACTTAAGTGATCATTATAATCCTGGTAAAAAGACGATTAATTTATCAGGAGATATTTATCATGGGACATCTATTGCTTCATTGGCAGTAGCCGCTCATGAATGTGGACATGCCATACAATATAAAGAAAAATATGTGCCTATATCTTTTAGAAATGCCATTTTACCAATTGCTAATATTGGACAATATTTAGGTTGGATTGCTATATTTATTGGACTTTTGTTGGGACGTACAAATATTGCTTGGATTGGATTTTTCGCGATGTGTGGAATTTTAGCTTTTCAAGTTGTGACGTTGCCAGTAGAATTTAACGCTTCTAGTCGTGCTTTGACAATATTGAAAACACGTTATCTTAATGTGGATGAATATGCGGGAGCACGCAGTATGTTATCAGCTGCGGCAATGACCTATGTGGCAGCAATGATTTCAACGTTAATGAGTATGTTAAGAATATTTTTGATTATTTTAGGAAATTCTAGAGATGATTAAAGACCGTAAGGTCTT
>NZ_HG005298.1:6629-14820 GCF_000455285.1 Candidatus Stoquefichus massiliensis AP9
AAAGACCGTAAGGTCTTTTCATTTTTGTTTTGCAATTTGACTGTTTTGTTATATAATAGAAACACTGGAGGTGCATTGAATGAAAAAACATGTTTTTCAAATAAGTGTTGTTTTGTTAATTGTGATATTGGTTGTGGTTTCTTTTTACATGCTATATATTCATGTACCTTATTATAATTATCATAATAATTTAAATCAAATCAGGAATGAAATTTGTGAACAAAATAATTATGAGTATAAGGATTATTTTAGTGAGTATAGAGGAAAACATACATATTATATGTTAAAAGTTAATATGAATAATGTTCTGTCATTTGTTGCATATGATCAAGAATTAAAGTTAGTTGATACTTATCAGGGAAATGTAGCTGATGAGAATGCAGTAAAGAAAGAAATTAAAGATAAATATAATATGGATATTTCTCAATTAGAAATCGGTTATGAGAATCAGCGATTTGTATATTATGGTCGTATACAAAATGATGAGACTTTATTATATGTTTATTATGATTTATCAAATGGTGAGTTTATGAAGGCTGTAAAGCTTGGAGAGTAGTGTATGGATGAATTATTAGATTATCGATGTGTTGATTTTAAGAAGTTATTAATTTTAAAAGCAAAATCAATTCAATTAGCAGATCAGGAGTGTTATGTATTATTGTTGATTATGACATTAAATGAGATTGGGGTAAGACCAATAACGCCTTCACAGATTAGTAAATTGTGTCAGTTGCCTTTATCAAAAATAGATGAAACTTTGATTTCTTTAGTGGATAAACATTTTATTTCAAGAAAAAGTGGGACACTTGATTTAAGACCTTTAGAAAAACAATTATTAAATCAGCAAAATGCTGAAGTTGAAGAAACGATTGATTTGGTGAGTGTTTTTGAAGATGCTTTTGGAAGAACTCTTTCGCAAAGGGAAGTTCAATTGATTAATTCATTAAAATGTCAGGGACATAGTGATGATATGATTATTGATGCATTAAATGAATCAGTTAAGTCAGGAGTTATTACTTTTAGATATATTGAAAAGATTCTTGATAATTGGACGAAATATGGGGTGAAACGTAGATATGCGTCAACGCCATCACAATATGATAAAAATCAAGTAGAAGATAAAATAAAGGATTATAAATGGTGGGAAGAACATGAATAAAGAAAAGGTAAAACGTATACTAGATGTTTTTGATGATATGTATCCTGATGCAAAATGTGAATTGATACATAGGAATGAATTGGAATTGTTAATTGCGGTAATGTTATCAGCACAAACAACTGATGCAAGTGTTAATAAACTTACTGCACATCTTTTTGAAAAATATCATACTGTTGAAGATTATGCAAATGCTCCATTAGCACAACTTGAAAGTGATTTACATACTATTGGGTTATATCGTAATAAGGCGAAAAATGTTAAAGCTATGGCGGAGAAACTTTTGGCGGATTATCATGGGGTTGTTCCTTGTGATTATGATGCATTACAGACACTACCTGGAGTAGGGCGTAAAACGGCTAACGTTGTTGTCTCAGAAGGATTTCAAGTACCAGCTATTGCAGTTGATACACATGTTGAACGCATCTCAAAAAGGCTAGGATTTGCATTTAAGAAGGATTCTGTTTTGACGGTTGAAAAAAAGTTACAAAAGGCCATTCCTCAGGAGCGTTGGATAAAAACACATCATCAAATGATCTTCTTTGGAAGATATCATTGTAAATCAATGAATCCATCTTGTCAAAATTGTCAACTTATAGATATCTGTAAAGAGCCTAAACGTAAAAAATATCTTTAGAACTGGAAACAGTTCTTTTTTGTTTGAGTTCTAATTACTGATAGTTTTCTTATCAATGATTATTTATCCATATATTCTTATTGAATACTATGAAAGGAAAATAGTACTCAATTTTAGCAGAAACAATAATTCTAAATAATGAAAATTCAAACAATATGATAAATAATTTCTTTTATATAAATAGTTTTTAATGAAAAGTTATGTATATGAAAAAAGTGAAAAATGGAAGATACTATTATTGTGCTCAAAACAGAAAAAATACATATATCACACTTAAAGAGATTAACGCTATTCATTCATTGCCTAAAACAAGAAATAAAAAGAAACTGAAACAAAACTAACTTAGAAAGTTATTTTGTTTCAGCCTCTTATATATATTACTATTGAGGAGTTGCAGGATCTGGTGGTGTAGTTGCTTCAGCAGCAGTTTTAAAGCTGTGAGCAGTTAAAGGATGTGTTGATCCATCATTCTTCGTTTCGGTAAATGTTGTTGTATAATCTGTGTTAGCAGTTAAACCTGTGAAAGTTATTGTACCATTAGCAGTTAATTCTTGAGTTTTTCCATTAAGTACAGCAGTAACTTTGCTACCAGATGGAACAACAACTTGATAACTAATTTGATTTGTTGTTGGTGTTGTTGCTGTATAACTTGCAGGTGTGACATTTCCTTCGACAGTGATACTTTGTGTTAACTTATTAGATGTTCCGTTACCACTTTCAAAAGCATAATAACCAGTCACTGTATAAGTTCCAGGTGTAGAGAGATTGTAATTAAGCGTTGCTGCATTTGTGCTGAGTTTTTCACTATGAATCACTTTGCCAGTTGCATCAGTAATTTCTACAACATAGACAACTTTACCATAAATCTGTTTAATATCACCTAAATAAGGAAGATTTTGACCACCATAATTCTTGGTAGGTGTACCATCCTCTGTCATACTCTTAGGATTATATTCAGTGAAGTTAACATTAATCTTACCATTAGCTAAAGTTGCAGTAAAGTTTTCAAGATTATTTAAACTTGCACCACTTGCACTACCACTAGGAGTATTGCCTTTTTTAAACCATCCAGTGACAATACGATTGCTAGGAACGCCATCACCTGGAGAAACATAAGGATAAATACCAGAAATACATGATGCTTTGACGACTCCTGATGGTTGACTAGGATAACTGTTTTTTAATTTACCATTATGGACATATTTTGAAATCAAAGCAGAAATCTGTGTATTGATTGTACCACTTGGATAGTAGCCTTTCTTTTGGGCTTCTGATGTATATCCCACCCAGACACTCCAAGAATAATCAGGAGAGTAGGCAGCCATCCATAAATCTTTGTTTTTTCCTACTAATTTTTTATTAGGGGCATTTTTATCATGGTTAGATGTCCCTGTCTTTGCACCAATTTGTAATCCTGTGTTTAATGAAGTATAAGATTTTGTTGTTTTGACATAATCAGTCATGACCTGACGAATCATAAATGCAGATTCTGCAGATAAAACCTGTTTCTTTTCTTTTTGATAGTTCTCATCTAAATTAATGACCTCACCTGTAGAAAGAATTTCTATAGATTCAACAGTGTGTGGTTCAATATATGTACCACCATTCGCAATAACTGCATAAGCAGCAGCTTGTTCTTCTGGAGAAATACCCGTTCCCCATGCTCCAATGGCATAACCTAAACTTAAACTTTCTTTATACATATCAAAACCAAAGTCTGATAAATATTTTGTCATCTTCTCAGTTCCAACTTTATCAACAACTTCCTTAAATGTCTGAATTGCTGCTAAGTTCCAAGAATTTGATAAGGCATCTGTAATAGAAATATCTCCATGGTATTTGTTGTCCCAGTTTCCAGGTGTCCATCCACCACTGCTATAAGGGACATCGTGAACATAATGAGCTGTTGAGTAATCTAAGTATTCAAATGCTGAGGCATAAGAGATAATTGGCTTTAATGAAGAACCTGGCTGGTTTCTTTGACCATATCTTAAACTGCTATCTTTTTCAGCGTTTTCTTTACTTGCTGCATAAGCATAAGTTGTTCCCATAGGGACATAATCCCTAGCAGATAATACACCAATCACACGACCAGTCGTTGATTCCTGAACACTGGCACCAGTTTGCATATATTTATCTGGGAATTTAATGCCTTTTCCATCTGCTATATCATCTAATTCTTCCTGTAAATCTGTATTTAAATATGTTGTAATACGCATTGGCGTTTTATTTGGATCAAAGCCTGTTTTTTCAATGATTTCACGTGTGACCATATCAGCATAAGCCTGATAGTGACCACCTGAAGAAACGGGATTAGATTTTAATGTGTTTTCAACTGGAATAGCTTTTGTAGCTTCATATTCTTCTTTTGTGATATAACCATGTTCAAGCATAAGATAAAGGATTGTATCACGACGCTTTTGTGCTTTTGCTAAGTTTTTAAATGGATCAAAACTATTTGGGGAATTCAATGTTCCAGCCAGCAAGGCAGCTTCTGGTAATGTTAAGTTTTGAACAGCTTTATCAAAATAATAACGACTTGCTGCATAAATCCCGATTGCTTTGTTACCATAACCAAAATAAATCTTATTTAAATAAAGTTCTAAGATTTCTTCTTTTGTTGTTTGAGAAGTGGCTTCAATAGAAAGAATAATTTCACCGACTTTTCTTTCAATTGTTTGTTCTTCTTTTGGATAATATGATTTTTTTATCACTTGCTGTGTAATTGTTGAACCACCACTTGTGATACCTCCAGCCACAATGTTTCCCATTAATGCTTTGACAATACGAGGTAAATCAAATCCATTATGTTCAAAGAAACGTGAATCTTCAGCAGCAACAACTGCATCAATCATAACTTGTGGAATATCTTCATAAGCAACATTTTTTCTAACACCATCTTGTCCATATGAATAATATTCACTGCCTGTTTCTTTAGAAACTTGAACAGAAGATTCATTGTTCATCAGTTTTTCTTTAGAAAAATCTTTAACCTGATCAAAGATACCAACTCCTAAATAAATCCCAACAGATGCAATTAACAAGACAGCAACCAAAGCACTGATCTTAATAATCTTCTTATTTCTTTTTTTTCTTGCTAATTCCTCCTGAGGAGTTCGTGTTTTCTTTTTTATCTTTTTCATCATTCGTCCTCCTTAAAATACACTTTATCAATAACTTTCAAATAATCAAGTCTTGGTTGATAACCTTGAGTAATCACATGTCCAACAGATTTAATTCTTTCATAAGTTATTGACTTCCTTTGAGAATGATAATAATCGCAAATTATATAACTTGCATCAATTAAGTATACCTCATTTAGACTAGTGAATGCAATAATAACAAAAGCAATACCACCATGATCAATAATTTTTTGAAGATGATCAATCTGATGCTTGGAGATATTTCCAAAAGGAAATGTCTTGACTTTTGTTTCTTTCGCTTCAAAATCCACATAGCGCCCACGATAAAGTCCATTATAATCTGTTGTAGAAGGTGTTTTGTAATAGGCTTCTACAATTTTAGCGGCTTCTCTTCGTGGGTAATCAACCTTGACAATTTGTACAGGGGTTGGCTTTTTATAGATGACTGCTTTGTTTGTATCTAAGTAATACTGATTCGATAAAGAGATATCTTCTTCTAAAGACATCCCACGATGAGCTGTATAATGTTTTTTGGCAGTCAGTGGATTATCTTGTAATCCAGCAGTTTTTTTCATGTTGGGATAATTAACCATAACCTCATCCTTTCATTCATTGTCTTCTATATTATAACATAAAATTTTCACATCTTGTCTAAATTATGTGTAATTTCATCTTTTTTTAAAAATATCTTGCATTTAGATGATATTTTTGTGAAAATATGTAGGAAGAAAGGTGGATGTTTATGGCTAATAAGATTCAATTAAGTCCAAAAAAAATATTAAACAAACAATTTCAGATAGATTTTAAAGGATATAGTGCAACAGAAGTTGACTATTTCTTAGATAGTGTTGTGGAAGACTATGAAACATTTGCGGATATGTTGAATAATTCTTATGAACAAATCGAAAATCTTCAGAAAGAAAATGAAGCGTTAAAAATGAAAATTTCAAATTTAGAGAAAGAAAAACTTTTACAGCAAGATAATATTCGCTCAATGGAAGATAATCTTTCCTCAAACGTAGATTTATTAAAAAGAATTTCGAGTTTAGAAAAAGAAGTATATAAGGGCAAGGAATAGACTTGTCTTTTTTAATTGCAATTTTTAAAATTTGTAGTACAATAGACATGCTCACGAGAACCGATTGCTACGTAAGTAGAGGAAAGTCCGGGCATCCACAGTCTGTAATGATTGTAGTGTTTGTACTGCGTCTAATAAATGCAGGTAGCATATGCTAACGACAGACCTAAGACCTAAACTGCAAAGCATGGTTGATAAGTCATAAAGTGCCACAGAAACTATTTTTCTTTGAAAAAAGAAAGTGAAAAGAGGTAAACTCTGCAAGGATGAAACCCAAATATTGGTAGGGGAATTTCATGAAGGGAATAAAACTGGATTGAAAATGCGTAATGCATAGATAAATAATCGGTTGAAAAACAGAACTCGGCTTATCAGAGTGAGCATTATTTTTTGTCGGTGATACATCGACATTTTTATATTTGATTAAAAAATTCATAACGAGGACATAATTTCATATCATAATAATAATAGTAAGTGTTGTCAAAATGAGCAATTTATGTTTTAATATTATTAATATTGGATTTTTATGTTCATTATCATAAAGGAGGTACTTTTGTGGATAATTTAGGTGAATATATACGTCGTCAAAGAGAAGCAAGAAATTTAACAATAGAAGAACTTTCAGCACAAACAAAGATTTCTGTTGCGATTATAAGAGATATAGAAAATGGGAAGTTTGATCGTTATAAAGGCGATGAAGCTTATGTAAAAATGTATTTAAAAAAAATTACTCATGCATTGAGTATGGATACAGATATGGTCACTCAGCAGTATATTGAGTTAACACGTGAAATTGCATTGGAAGAAGTGAAAGAAAAAGAAGAAAAAGGACATCATAATGATGAAGTTGTAAAAAAAGGAAAAAAATTTTCTTTTGAAGCCCCTCAATTAGCAAGAAAACCCTCTGTCTATGAAGATAAGTCGCATGTGACAATTATTCGTGCTGTCATAATACTTGTACTTGTATGTCTTGTTATTGCAGTTATTTGGTATGGTTTCTATGCGACACGTTCTTCAACAAAAGATCCTGAATTTGTGCCACAAAATCAACCTACAGTTGAAGGAGATGTGAACACTGATGATCAACAGAATTCAAATGATAATCAGCCATCTGATACACCAGCTTCAACAGATGTTGAATGGGTAAGAAATGGACGTTTCGATTTTCAATTTAAATTACCAGAAGGAACAGAAGAATTTACATTCAAAGTTGAGTTTAATCGTGCTTGCTGGTCACAATTATATGTTAATGGAAAATCATATGATGAGTTTATTTCAAAAATTTATCATGATTATAAAGATGAAAATAAACCAGATACAGTTGAATTGACTTTTAAAGTGGCAGACTTTGAAAAATTAAGATTGCATAATGGTAATAATATGGGACATCGTTATTATATCAATAATCAGGAAATTCCATTAACAGATGAAGATAGTTCTACGGGTGTAGCTGATTTTAAATTGGCTTTAGAGAAGGAATAATATGAATTTACCAAATAAATTAACAACAGTACGTTTAATTAGTGTCCCATTATTTGTGATTATATATTTAATACCTTATCAATCGTTAGGCATTTCGATGCCTACTTTTGATATTTTATCAACAGAATTATCATTACTTGATATTGTATTATTTGTGATTTTTGTTTTATCAGCTTTTACAGACTATCTTGATGGCTATTTAGCTAGAAAGAATAATCTTGTTACAACATTTGGTAAGTTTATTGATCCTATTGCAGATAAATTAATTGTCAATACAGCATTACTATTATTGGCTTCTACTCAGAATATTACAATTGTCATTCCCATTATTATGATTTCTAGGGATACAATTGTGGATGCTATTCGCTTGGTCGCAAGTCAGAAAAATGTTGTTTTAGCAGCTAGTTATTTAGGGAAAGCGAAGACAATGACGCAAATGATTGCAATTGCTATTTTACTGTTGCATAATGTTATTTTTGCGGCAATTGGAATTCCAATGGATCAAATTATGATTTGGCTTGCAACACTTATTTCAGTGGTGAGTGGGATTGATTACTTTATGAAGAATCGTCAATATATCATGGAGAGTATGTAAAATGGAAGAATTAGCGCAATTATTAATTGAAAAAGCGATTTCAATTAGTAGTGTTGAGAGTTTTACAGTTGGAGGTTTTGCTAATATGATTGGAAGTATT
>NZ_HG005298.1:14948-22942 GCF_000455285.1 Candidatus Stoquefichus massiliensis AP9
AGTGGAATTTCAGCAGTTTATCGTGGGAGTTTGGTAAGTTATCAAACAAGAGTAAAAAGAGATGTCTTAAAAATTGATGAAAAAGTGATTCATCAATTTGGGGTTGTTTCTAATGAAGTGGCTGGTTTGATGGCAATACAAGGACAGAGAATGTTTGATAGTGACCTTTGCATTTCTTTTACTGGAAATGCTGGTCCTACAGCAATGGAAGGTAAACCTGTTGGGTTGGTTTATATTGGTATTGCATTTCAAGAAAAGATTCATACATTTTGTTTTGAACTATCTGGAGGTCGTGAAGATATCAAAAAACAGGCTATTTTGTTAGGAATTGAAAAAATTTTAAATATTTTGAAGAAAAATCAAAAATAAATGCGTATATATGAAGTAAGGAGGGAAAAATTATGGCAGAAAAAAAAGCAAAAAAAACAGAAAATCCTACTGAAAAAAAGGAAAAAGCATTGGCTGATGCAATTAGTCAAATTGAAAAACAATTTGGTAAAGGATCAGTTATGAAATTAGGAGAGCGTGTGGCTGTTGATATTGATGTTATTCCGACAGGGTCATTGACGCTAGATGCCGCTTTAGGAATAGGAGGGTATCCTAAGGGACGTATTATTGAGATATATGGTCCTGAGTCAAGTGGAAAAACAACTTTAACTTTACATGCTATTGCAGAGGTTCAAAAACAAGGTGGTCGTGCTGCCTTTATTGATGCTGAGCATGCAATTGATCCGGTTTATGCAAGAAATTTAGGAGTTAATGTTGATGAATTGATTTTATCTCAACCTGATAGTGGTGAACAAGGATTGGCTATTGCAGAGACTTTGGTGAAGAGTGATGCTATTGATTTGGTTGTTGTTGACTCTGTCGCAGCGCTTGTACCACAAGTTGAATTAGACGGGGAAATCAGTGATAATTCAGTTGGCTTACAAGCGAGAATGATGTCAAAAGCAATGCGTCGTTTATCTGGTCTTATGAATAAAACATCATGTACAATTATTTTTATCAATCAATTAAGAGAGAAAATTGGTGTGATGTATGGAAATCCTGAAACAACAACTGGTGGTCGTGCTTTAAAGTTCTATTCATCTGTACGTATTGAAATTAGACGTAGTGAAGCAATTAAGAATGGTTCTGATATTGTTGGAAATAAAGTCAATATCAAGGTTGTAAAAAATAAAGTTGCACCACCATTTAAGACAACTTCAGTTGATATTATTTATGGAAAAGGAATTGCCAGAGATGGGGAGATTATTGATCTTGCTGTTGAAAATAATATTATTGATAAATCAGGTGCTTGGTATGCATATCAGGGTGAGAAGATTGGACAAGGTCGAGAAAATGTTAAAATATTTATGGCCGAACACCCTGAAGTAATGGAAGAAGTAGAAAATAAATTAAAGGAAATTATTTTTGCTCATGATCCAATTGAAGAAGAAAAAGCCTCATAAGGAGGCTTTTGTTTTGGGGTTTCATCATGAGTTGTTGGAGGAAAAAACATGGCAAATTTTACAAAGAAAGCATTGATGGCTTCGTTTTCTAAACTATTAAATGAGAAACCTTTTGATAAGATTACAGTACAGGATATTGTTGATGATTGTGGAGTGAATCGTAATACTTTTTATTATCATTTTCAGGATATTTATATGTTATTGGAATGTTTACTGCAACAGGAATGTCAAAAGGTTGAGGAGACTTTAGATAATGATTTGACATGGATTGAATGTTTTGAAATTGGTTTTTCATTTGTTTTTTTGAATAAAACAGCTATTTATCATTTATATCAATCAATGAATAGAGAAACATTAGAATATTTTTTAGGACAAGTGATTGAAAGTATTCTGCAAAAATATATTGAAGTTCATTTTTCTGATATGAAAATTAGTGAAGAACGCAAAAAATTTATTATAAAGTTTTATAAATATGGAATTACTGGTATTTGTTTGGAAGGGATTGCTAATGAATCGACAGAGTTAGATATTCAAAAACGGTATATTCAAGATATTGAAACGAGTTTTCGGCGTAGTTTATTAAGTTCTATTCATGAATAGAACTTAATAATTTTTATCGGAATATTGGAAGCCATTCCATTATTTCGATATTTTATTGTCAATTTCACAAAAATACGGTATAATAAATTTGTGCGTGAAATGCACTTCATGAAATTTATCATAGGAAATAGGAGGAAGATTATGCCAGATGTAGGTATGCCTATCACTATTTTAACCTATGTTCTAGCAGTTGGTTTAGGATTTTTATTGTATTTTATTTTAACAAAAATAAAAGTATCAAAAGCAAATGTTGATGCAACAAAAATTGTAGAAGAAGCCACTGCCAAAGCTGATAATATAGTAAAGGAAGCTATTCTTGATGCAAAGACACAAGCTTATGAATATAAACTTGAAGCTGAAAAAGACATCAAGGAACAACGCTTAGAAGTTACTAAATTTGAAAATAAACTATTGCAGAGAGAACAAAATATCGATCGTAGAGATATTGCTTTACAAGGCAAAGAAGATGTTTTGGATGACAAGGCTAAGCAATTAGAGAAAAAAAGTGAAGAACTAGGTAAATTGGAGGCACAATTAAAGGAACAAATTGATGCAAAAATTGTGGAATTAGAAAAAATTGCTGCAATGAGTGCGAATGAAGCAAAAGTTGAACTCTTTAAGCAGGTTGAACAGAAAATGGCAACTGAAGTGACTGCTTATATCAAGGAACAGGAAGATGAAGCAAAATCGAAAGCCTCTCTTTACGCAAAAGATATTATAGCAGCGGCTATTAATCGTTATTCACAAGAAGAAACAATTGAACGTACAGTGAACGTTGTTGCTTTACCAAGTGAAGAGATGAAGGGACGTATTATTGGAAGAGAAGGAAGAAATATCAAAGCTATTGAAAATGCAACAGGTGTTGAATTGATCATTGATGATACACCAGAAGCAATTACAATTTCTTGTTTTGATCCAGTTCGAAGAGAGATTGCCAGATTATCGTTAGAAACTTTAATTCGTGATGGAAGAATTCAACCAGGACGTATTGAAGAGGTTGTACAAAAAACAAAAAATGAATTAAACGAAGTGATTCAAAAAACAGGTGAAGATGCAATTTTTGAGTTGGGGTTATCACGTGTTAATAAAGAAATTGTTATGATGTTAGGAAAATTAAAATATCGTACAAGTTATGGACAAAATGCTTTACAGCATTCATTAGAAGTTGCTCATTTTGCGGGTATGATGGCTGCTGAATTAGGGTTAAATCAGCAATTGGCACGACGTGCTGGCTTGCTACATGATTTAGGAAAAGCTGTAGATCATGAAATGGAAGGAAGTCATGTTGAATTAGGTGCTAAGTTTGCTAAGAAATATGGTGAAAATGCAACTGTTATTAATGCTATTGAATCACATCATGGTGATGTGGAGGCAACGAGTGTTATTTCTATTATTGTTGCAGCTGCAGACACATTGTCAGCAGCCAGACCTGGTAGCCGTAGCGAGACAATAGAAAACTATATTCAAAGATTAGAAAAATTAGAAGAAATATCTAAGAGTTTTGAAGGTGTTGATAAAGTCTTTGCGATTCAGGCAGGACGTGAAGTTCGTGTGATTGTTAAACCTGATAAAGTTGATGATTTGGCAAGTCATCAGTTAGCTCGTAACATTAGAGATAAGATTGAAAATGAATTGACTTATCCGGGGCATATTAAGGTGACAGTGATTCGCGAAGTTCGTGCGAATGAAATTGCAAAATAAAGATAGGGGAACCTATCTTTTTTTAAAGGAGAAGAGAGATGAAGATTCTTTTTATAGGTGATGTTTTTGCATCAATTGGTAGAGAAATGATTGATATATATTTGCCAAAGTTAAAACAAAAATATAATATAGATGTTGTTATTGCGAATGTTGAAAATGCAACTCATGGTAAAGGACTAAATAAAAGACATTATGAAGAATTTGTTTTTCAGGGAATTTCATTAATGACGATGGGAAATCATACATTTGCGAAAAAAGAATTGTTTGATTATATAGATGAGGCTGACCGTTTAGTTGTTCCTTATAATCAACCACAAGCATTACCGGGAGTTGGTAGTCGAGAAATGACAATTCAGGGTAAGCGTATTCGTGTAACGAATTTATTAGGTATTACTTTTATGGATGGCAAAGCTCAAAATCCGTTTGAAGCGATTGATGATGTCTTAAAGGAAGATACAAGTGATATACATATTGTTGACTTTCATGCGGAAGCAACAAGTGAAAAAATAGCTCTTGGTTATTATTTGGATGGTCAAGTGTCAGCGGTTCTTGGAACACATACACATGTGACAACTGCCGATGAAAAAATTTTACCCAAAGGAACAGCTTATCAAAGTGATGTAGGGATGACAGGGCCTTATGAGAGTGTTATTGGCTGTGATAAAGATGCAATTATTAAGAGGATGAAAATGGGTATTATGACACCTTTTCAGGTGGCAGAGAGTGTTGGACAGTTACGTGCCACATTATTAACTTTTGATGAAAAGAACAAATGTACAGATATTCAAAGAATTTGTATAGATCCAGATCATCATTTTTAGGTATATCTTATCCTCTTTGTTCATATAGTGTGGCAAGGAGGAATTTTTATGGAAATGATTAGAGTATCTTCATCATCGAAACCAAGTAAAGTAGCTGGAGCATTAACAAGTCTGCTACGTGAAAATCAAAATGTTCAGATTCAGGTAATTGGAGCAGCAGCTTTGAATCAGGCAATGAAAGCTATTGCCATTGCAAGAGGCTACATTGCTCCAGGTGGGTATGAGATTTATTGTATACCTTCTTTTTATGATTTGACGATTGATGATCAGGTGATTACATCGCTAAGATTAAATGTAGAAATGAAATAAAAAGACTTTCTTTTTTATGGAAAAGTGGGTATAATAGAATAAGAACAACAAGGAGGAAATATTATGGCAAAATGCAAATTATTAATGTCAACTGCACAAGTTCAAAAACTTATCAATTTTTTTGATGGGTATGAAGATGATAAAGTGAAATGTACATTTGTAAAGAAAACAGGAATTAAAGCTGAGATTGAATGTGAAACAGAATTGTCACCTGATGAAGCTGCTTCTTACTGCAAAGGACTTTTCAAAAAAACTCCAGATGGTGCAGTTTTATACTTCTCAATTCAGCCTGATGGATTCTTTGGTTAAAAAATAAAAAATAAGGACAATGTCCTTATTTTTTTCTTTCCTATTTTATAATATTTGATATAATAAGGCAGAAAGTGGTGAAATTATGAAAGATTATAGTAAATATTTTACAGGTCCATCTTTAAAAGATGCAAAGCATAGAGGTAAAGATAAAGTTCATCATATTGATGATGCTTATGAAGTGCCTACAGATATGATTGGAATTGGAAAAGGTCAGAAGTATTTTATTCAAACATATGGTTGTCAGGCAAATGAACGTGATAGTGAGACCTTAGCAGGTATTTTAGAAACATTAGGATATGATGCAACTGATGAAATTAAAGATGCTCAAGTTGTTTTATTAAATACTTGTGCAATCAGAGAAAATGCTGAGGAAAAGGTTTTTGGTAAAATTGGCTATTTAAAGAAATTAAAAAGAACAAATCCAAATATTATTTTTGGTATTTGTGGGTGTATGGCTCAAGAAGAAGTTGTGATTAAACGAATTTTAGAAAAACATCATCAGGTAGATATGATTTTTGGTACACATAATATTCATAGATTACCTATTTTATTAAAACAGGCAATGTTAGAAAAAGAAATGGTATTAGAAGTGTGGTCTAAAGAAGGTGATGTCATTGAAAATTTACCAAGTCACCGTGTTCATCCATATAAAGCATGGGTGAATATAATGTATGGCTGTAATAAATTTTGTACATATTGTATTGTGCCATATACTCGCGGTAAAGAAAGATCACGTTTATCAAAAGAAATTCTTGAAGAGGTTGTTTCTTTGAAAAATGAAGGGTATCAGGAAATTACATTATTAGGACAGAATGTTAATTCATATGGAAAAGACTTTGACAATAATTATAACTTTGCATCTTTGCTAGAAGATGTTGCAAAAACAGGTATTCCGCGTATACGTTTTACAACAAGTCATCCATGGGATTTTACAGATGACATGATTGACACAATCGCTCAATATGGCAATATTATGCCAGCTATTCATTTGCCTGTTCAGTCGGGAAATAGTGAAGTTTTAAAACGTATGGGAAGACGTTATAGTCGTGAACAATATTTAGATTTATTTGATCGTATTAAAAAGAGAATTCCTGATTGTACAATTACAACAGATATTATTGTTGGCTTTCCAGGTGAAACTGATGAACAGTTTGAAGATACTTTGAGTTTATATGAACACTGTGAATATGATTTGGCATATACATTTATTTATTCTCCACGTGATGGAACGCCAGCTGCTGCAATGGAAGATGACATAGATATTCATACCAAAGAACAACGTTTGTATCGTTTGAATGATCTGGTTAATGAAAAAGCCCATATGCAAAATCAAAAGTATCTTCATCAAATTGTTGAAGTATTGGTTGAAGGTGTTTCTAAAAAAGATGATGATATGCTAACGGGTTATACAGCTCATCAAAAACTGGTTAATTTCAAAGGAAATAAGGAACATATTGGTCGCATTGTACCAGTTAGAATTATTGAAGCCAAAACATGGGCATTAAAAGGTGAAGAAATTGAATAAGGCAATTGAAATAAAAGCGAAAGCATTAAATCAATGGATTTTAAATCACGATGTTGTAAAAGAATATCAGTATTATGAAAAAGAAGTTTCTAAGCATCCTCAATACTTACAATGGGAGAAAGAATTAAAACAGTTGCAACAAGAAATTGTTCAATGTAAACACACACATCAGGATTGTCAATCATTGATTAATACATATGAAAAAAAGAAAAAAATTTTTCATGAAAATCCTGTGATTTACAATTATTTAACTCTTAAAGAGGAAGTCAATGCATTACTTATAGAAATTCAAACTGATATTAATCAACAATTAAAGAAAAAGGTTGACGAAAACGACAAAAATCTATATAATTTTTCAATAAAATAGAATACAAAACAGATGAAGGAGAGAAAACATGGCATATTTTTTTGATGAACCATCACATACATTTAATGAATATTTATTAGTACCAGGATACTCAAGTACGGAGTGTCAACCTAAGAATGTAAGTTTAAAAACACCTTTGGTAAAATTTAAGAAAGGTGATGAGCCAGCAATATCATTAAATATTCCACTTGTTTCTGCAATTATGCAATCTGTATCAAATGATACAATGGCAGTTGCTTTAGCAAGAGAAGGTGGAGTTTCATTTATTTATGGATCTCAAAGTGTTGAATCGCAAGCAGAAATGGTCAGAAAAGTAAAGGCATATAAAGCTGGATTTGTACCTAGTGATTCTAATATTGCACCTTATCAAACATTAAAAGATGTTATTGCTTTAAAAGAAAAAACAGGACATTCAACAATGGCAGTGACTGAAGATGGAACAGCAAATGGAAAATTAGTTGGAATTGTTACAGGAAGAGACTATCGTGTATCACGTATGGAATTAGATACTCAAGTGTCTGAATTTATGACACCATTTGATAAATTAATTACTGCAACAAGTGGTGTTTCTTTAAAAGAAGCAAACGATATTATATGGGATAACAAATTAAATGCATTACCAATTATTGATGAAAATCAAAAGTTAGAATATTTTGTTTTTAGAAAAGATTATGAATCAAGAAAATCGAATCCAAATGAATTATTAGATGATTCAAAAAGATATGTTGTTGGAGCTGGAATTAATACAAGAGATTATGCACAGCGTGTTCCAGCATTAGTTGAAGCTGGTGCTGATGTTTTATGTATTGATTCAAGTGAGGGATTCAGTGAATGGCAAAAATTAACAATTGACTGGATAAGAGAACATTATGGTGATACAGTAAAAGTAGGAGCTGGTAATGTTGTTG
>NZ_HG005298.1:23912-42504 GCF_000455285.1 Candidatus Stoquefichus massiliensis AP9
ATGCTGAAGGATTTAGATTTCTAGCAGATGCTGGTGCTGATTTTATTAAAATTGGTATCGGTGGAGGTTCTATCTGTATCACTCGTGAACAAAAGGGTATCGGTAGAGGACAAGCAACAGCAACAATTGAAGTTGCTAAGGCCAGAGATGAGTATTTTGAAGAAACTGGTATCTATGTACCTATTTGTAGCGATGGAGGTATTGTCCATGATTATCATATGACATTAGCACTTGCAATGGGATCTGACTTCATTATGCTAGGAAGATATTTCTCACGTTTTGATGAATCACCAACAAATAAAGTCAATATCAATGGTCAATATATGAAAGAATATTGGGGTGAAGGAAGTGCTCGTGCAAGAAACTGGCAACGTTATGATTTAGGTGGTGATTCTAAACTTTCTTTTGAAGAAGGTGTAGATTCATATGTACCTTATGCTGGTTCATTAAAAGACAATGTTGGATTAAGTTTATCAAAGATTAAATCAACAATGTGTAACTGTGGAGCATTATCAATTCCAGAATTACAACAAAAAGCAAAAATTACACTTGTTTCTTCAACAAGTATTGTTGAAGGTGGCGCTCATGATGTTGTATTGAAAGATTCAACACCGTCACATAATCAATAAGAAGGCAGAATTTGCCTTCTTTTCTTTTAAAAAAATGTGGTAAATTGAGGAATATATCATATAGTATACAGAGGTGGAATTATGAGCAATAACATAAGAGAGATTTATACAAAGGCAATTGTAGCGAAAGGAAAGAAATTATCTAAAAATACGTATAACTTTAACCTAAGTACATTGCCAAATGACATATTAGGATGCTGGATATCTAACCATCATTATGAAGCAGCTATTAAGAATAGGGTTCCAAAGATTATTGGAACGTTTGATGTTCACATATGGTATAGCTGCCATGATGAACTTGATTCGCAGGTTGAAAAACATCAAGTCACATATATTGATGATATGCAGGTGAGTAAAAAAGAAAATCGTGAATTTGAAATGAGTGATCAGGTGAAGGCAAGATGCTTTGAAAAACCAAAGTGCTTGTCAGCCAGTTTTAATCAGCAGAATGTCACGATTGAAATTGAAAAAGAAATGCAGATAGAGATTAGTGGAGAAACATGTATTAAAGTAGAAGTCAAGAATGAAGAAGAGGTATGGGATGAATTTGATGATATAGAAATTAATCCTGATTTTATTAAATGATAAGCAAGAATTCCTAAGAATTTCTAGAGGAATTCTTTTCTTTATTTGACAAATTATGCTATAATATTTGAGTTATTAAGGAGTGATAAAATGAAACAAAAATATTCACCAATGATGATGCAATATTTAAAAATCAAAGAAGATAATCAAGATTCAATTGTGATGTTTCGTTTAGGTGATTTTTATGAGATGTTTTTTGATGATGCAGTTGTAGCTTCAAAAGCTTTAGATTTAGCTTTGACTGGAAAAAATGCTGGAGCGAAAGAGCGTGTTCCAATGTGTGGAGTGCCTTTTCATGCTGTGAGTGGTTATGTTCAAAAATTAATTGATATGGGACATAAGGTTGCCATTGTAGAACAGTTAAGTGATCCAGGCAAAAAAGGAATTGTGGAACGTGGAGTTGTTCAAATTATTACACCTGGAACTATTATGGATAATTCTTTAAATGAGAAAAAAAATCATTATATTGGGGCATTAGGCGTTTTTGATTTTAATTATACTTTGGCCTATTGCGATATTTCAACTGGTGAGTTCTATGTTGTGAATTTTGATAAGCAAGATCACTTATTGAAAAATCATGTTGATGCATTAGGGTTAAAGGAAATTGTTGTAAGTGATAGTTTGACTTTTGATGGTGTATTTGTTTCTCATTATGAAAATGATAAGTTTAATGATGGCTATAAGAAGGTTTTTGAGAATATTAAGGATTTGAAAGAGATTAAAGTTTGTTCTTTGTTGTTGAATTATATGATAGAGACACAGAAACGTGAATTGGGGCATATTCAGGCTATTCAGGAAGTGAAAACTGAAGATTATATATATATGGACTCTTATACGAAAAAGTCCCTAGAACTTGTTAAAAATGCGGATAATGAAAACTATGGAACGTTACAGTGGTTATTAGATGAAACAAAGTCTGCTATGGGTGGAAGATTGCTGAGACAATGGATAGAAAGACCTTTGGTTAATTTAGAGAAAATTGAAAAAAGAATGGATATTATTGAAATTTTAATTGATAATTTTATTGAAAGAGAAACAATTAAAGATATCATTAATGATATTTATGATTTAGAAAAACTTGCTGCAAGAATTGCTTTTGGTAATGTTAATGCAAGAGATTTAAAATGGATTGGTGCTTCTTTAAAAGTAATTCCTGAATTAAAAAATCAATTACTTTCTTTAGAACATCCATATACAACAGATTTAGCAAATCAACTTGTTGATTTATCACATATTACAGATGTCATAGATCAGGCTATTGTTGAAAATCCACCATTAACAGTCAAAGAAGGTGGATTAATTCAAACTGGTTACAATAAAGAGTTAGATGAATTAAGATATATTCGTGAAAATGGTAAACAATGGTTAAGTGAATTTGAACAAAGAGAAAGAGAAAAAACAGGTATTAAAGGATTAAAGATTGGTTATAATAGAGTCTTTGGATATTATATTGAAGTCACAAAAAGTTATTTATCAATGGTTAAAGATGAATTTGAATATACACGTAAACAAAGTATATCTAATGCGGAGCGTTTTGTAACACCGGAACTGAAAGAAATGGAAGCCAAAATATTAAGTGCCAATGATAAAATGATTGCTTTAGAATATGAAATTTTTGCACAATTGCGAGAATATATCAAAAAAGATGTTCATTTAATTCAAGATGTTGCAAGCATTGTTGCACAAGTTGATGTCTATCAGTCATTGGCTTCAAAAGCAAGTCAAAATGGTTATATCAGACCAAAATTTAATAATCAGCATATGTTACATATTGAAAATGGAAGACATGGTGTTATTGAACAAGTTATTTCAAGACAAAATTATGTTCCTAATGATGTAGATATTCATGAAAATGAACCAATTCTTTTAATAACTGGGCCTAATATGGGTGGAAAATCAACATATATGAGACAGATTGCTCTTTGTGTGATTATGGCACAAATTGGTTCGTTTGTACCCTGTGATGAAGCAAATTTACCTGTTTTTGATCAAATTTTTACACGTATTGGTGCCAGTGATGATTTAATATCAGGACAATCTACTTTTATGGTTGAAATGTTAGAAGCGAATAATGCTTTACGCTATGCAACACATGATTCATTAATTATATTTGATGAAATTGGGCGTGGAACTGCAACTTTTGATGGAATGGCTATTGCGCAATCAATGATTGAATATATTGCAACAAAGATTCAATGCATTACACTCTTTTCAACACATTATCATGAACTGACTATGATGGATGAAAGTTTTCATATTCAAAATGTTCATGCGAGTGCAGCGGTTGAAGGTGATAGAATTGTATTCTTATATAAAATCAAACCAGGACGCAGTCATCGTTCCTATGGTATTAATGTTGCTCAACTAGCTAAACTTCCTGATGAAGTGATTGCTCGTTCTAAAGTTATTCTTAAGTCTTTAGAGGATAATAATATTGAAACAGTAATTAGCGAGACAGTTGAACAGCCAGAGTTAATTGCTGAAAGTCAAGTAGAAAAAGCATTGGAAAGAATAGATCCAATGGCGTTATCACCATTAGATGCATTGAGTACATTAATAGAATTAAAAAAAATATTAGAAACGAGGTGATTATATGGCTAAAATAAGACAGTTAGATGATATTTTATCAAATAAAATAGCTGCTGGGGAAGTTGTTGAAAGACCTTCAAGTGTCGTTAAAGAATTGGTTGAAAATAGTATTGATGCATCAGCTAACCGCATTGATATCTTCATAGAAGATGGTGGTCTACAAATGATCAAAGTTGTTGATAATGGTGAAGGAATGGAAAAAGAAGATGCTCGTCTTTGCTTTTCTCGACATGCAACAAGTAAAATCAAAGATGACCATGATCTCTTTAATATTATGACTTTAGGTTTTCGTGGTGAAGCGATACCTTCTATTGCCTCTGTAAGTGGCTTTGATTTAAGAACATCTTCTGGTGACCAGGGAACATTCATAACTTATGAATTTGGTAAATATAAAAAAGAAGGAACATGTGATTTACCAAGAGGTACACAGATTACAGTGACAAAACTATTTCAAAATGTTCCTGCAAGATTGAAATATTTAAAATCAGTCAATAGTGAATTTGCAGCCATTCATCAATATATAGAAAGAATAGCATTAGCCTATCCGCAAATAGCTATACGTTTGTATCATAATGAAAAGTTAATCTTTCAAACGAATGGAAAAGGACAATTATTAGAAGTGATTGCTAGCATGTATGGTATTTCAACAGCTAAAAATATGATTCCTATACAATTTGAAAATGATGAATTTCAAATTGATGGCTATATGAGTAAGATAGATACATCACGAGCATCAAAAACAAATATTATTACGTTAGTTAATCATAGATACGTTAAAAATATTATGAGTATTGATGCAATTAATAATGCATATCGTCGTTATTTAGCTGATAATCGTTTTCCGATAGCTGTTATTAATATTGAAGTTGATCCCTATCTCGTTGATGTCAATGTTCATCCATCAAAATTAGAAGTTCGTTTTTCAAAAGAATATGAATTAAGAGAACTCATTTATAACGGGGTGTCTGATGCATTAGCCCAAATTGATTTGACTTATCAGGCTAAGAATAAGACAACTGAAAGAGAAACTTTTAAACCAGAATTAGATCAAATCACATTTGATTTACATTCAGAACCAGTAGTGACTCAATCAATTCATACTGAACCTACTGTCACAAAACCTATTCAAGCAGAAGTTGTTAAGGAAACATCAACATCTTATCAGACTGCTGAGTCATTACAACAACAAACTGTTGTGAAATCAGAGCCACTTCATATAGAACAACGTCCAATAAAAGAAAAAATCTACGCAAAAACACAGATTCATGGAACATATCTTGTTGGTGAAAATGAAAAGGGAATGTATTTGCTAGATCAGCATGCAGCTCAGGAAAGAATTAATTATGAGTATTATAAATCTAAATTTGAGAAACTTGATTTAACAATGCAGCCATTAATAGTTCCCCTTCAATTAGAATATCCAATGAGTGAATTCTTGATTTTAGAAGAACGTAAGTCAATGCTTAAAGAAGTTGGTATTGAATTAGAAGTCTTTGGTGAACATGGGTATATAGTGAGGAGTCTTCCTTTATGGATGAAGAAGATAGATGAAAACATTTTTGTGGATACAATGGTTCAGGAAGTATTGCATAAAAATAATTTAGATGTTGTGGGCTTACAAGAACATGCAATAGCAACATTAAGCTGTAAAGCATCTTTAAAAGCTAATACTTATTTATCACCAAGTGATATGCAAACGATATTTGATAATCTCATGCGTTGTGAGAATCCATATGTCTGTCCACATGGAAGACCAACAATATTATTTTATAGTGACTATGAATTAGAAAAATTATTTAAGAGGGTGGTATAAATGAAAAAAGGTATTACAAACATTCTTTTTGAACTTGTGTTAGGTGCAGCAGTTATTATGTTAATGGGGTATTGGTTTGATGGTGTTTATGTGAAAAGTTTTGGTGTTGCTTTTTTAGTTGCTTTAGTTCTAGCTTTGTTAAATACATTTATTAAACCGATTTTAACAATTATTGCTCTACCTATTACAATCTTATCTTTAGGAATATTTCAGTTAATTATTAATGGTTTTATTTTAACTTTGGCAACTGACCTATTAGCTCCGGATTTTTATATTAATTCATTTGGATTAACAATTGTAACATCTGTTTGTATTTCTATTATTTATAGTTTGCTGGGTATAGGAAAGCTTAATGACTAGAGTTATTGTTGTGATTGGTCCAACAAGCGTTGGAAAAACAAAAATGGGAGTTGAATTATCAAAAGCTTTAAATGGTGAAGTGATTAGTGGTGATTCTATGCAAGTTTATAGAGGTATGAATATAGGTACTGCTAAAGTAACATCTCAAGAAATGGAGGATATTCCTCATCATTGTATTGATATTTTAGAACCAGATGAGGAATATAGTGTAAAAGATTTTCAAGATGCTGTTCGTTATCACATAGATGAAATGGTCAGTCGAGGGAAATTGCCAATTATTGTTGGAGGAACAGGGTTGTATATTAAGGCTGCTCTTTTTGATTATGAGTTTAGTGAAATGTCTGATAATCATGAAATTTTTAGAGCTAAATATCATGATTATGACAATGTACAATTGTATAATCATTTGCAGAGCATTGATCCTAAAAGTGCTTTAGAGTTGCATCCTAATAATCGTCAGCGTGTGTTAAGAGCTATTGAAATCTATGAAACAACTGGACAAAGAAAAAGTGAAATTGTAGATGCACAACAGCATATCTGTCTCTATGATGCTTATTTTGTAGGATTGACATTACCAAGAGACATTTTATATGAACGAATTAACAAACGAGTAGATATCATGAAAAATAATGGATTAGAAGCAGAAATTAAAAGTCTACATCAACTTGGGTTGAAACGTGCACATCAAAGTATGAAAGCAATAGGTTATAAAGAATGGTTTGATTATTTCGAGGAAAAAATAACGTTAGAAGAAGTCTATGATAACATCAAAAAACATTCTCGCCAGTATGCAAAAAGACAATATACATGGTTTAAGAATCAATTTGATGTGCATTGGTATGATGTAAATTTAAAAAATTTTGATGAAACAGTTCAAGCGGTTTTGAAGGATATTTATCAATAAATATCCTTTTCTTTTTAAATGCAACTAAGAGTTGACACTTTTCTAAGTGTGAGTTGATTGTGCTTATAGTATTATGCTTTATAATGAAAAGTGTTGAAAGGGGATTATATGAAACTACAAGAAAATTTAACGAAATTAAGAAAACAAAAAGGTTTTTCTCAGGAGGAATTAGCTTATCAGTTAGGTGTATCAAGACAATCTGTAAGTAAGTGGGAATCAGGAGCATCAATACCAGAACTAGAAAGATTAATTGAAATAGCTAATTTGTTTGAGGTTACTCTGGATGAACTTGTGAAAGGTGAACATCCAACTGCTCAAGGAATTGTGATGAGTGAAGAAGAACTTCATCGTGTTATTAGAAAATCAAAAGAATTTGAGTATAAGAGTCGATTAACGATAGCAGGTATCCCACTTGTACATGTTAATTTTGGCTATGGTAGAAAAGTGGCTAAAGGTATTATTGCATTAGGAAATATTTCTATTGGTGTTATCAGTATTGGAGGTCTTGCGATGGGATTATTGAGTCTAGGTGGTTTGACATTTGGGGGTCTTGTTTTTGGTGGGTTGGCTTTAGGAATTTTTGCTTTTGGAGGGGTGGCTGTAGGTTATCTTGCTGTAGGTGGATTGGCTATAGGGATATATGCTTGTGGCGGAATGGCAATTGCCAATCAAATAGCAGTAGGTGGTAAGGCTATCGGACATATTGCAATAGGTGCAAGTGCAAGTGGTGATTATTGTTTACAGGGGGTAAATATTTCCGGTCAGGAGATAAATCATTTTTTTCAATCTATACCAGAAAAATTACCAAAATGGATAAAATCATTTTTTATGAATACAACTATTATTAAAGTAAAATAGATCTCATAAGGGATCTATTTTTGATGTGGACCACGTATGGTATAAGACTAAATGGTGAAAGTCTCGTATTACCAACCACTAGCCAAAGACAATAGACAAATGGTTAAGACGGAGAATAAGAATGATATACTGGAAGAGATGGAAGATAGTAAGGACAAACTATAGAAATCTACAAAGATTAGGAATAAATAAATACAAAGCATGGGAATGGGCAAATACAAGAAAAAAGCTACTGGCATATAGCCAATAGCTTTATACTCTTTAGAACACTAACCAACGATAGATTGAAAAGTTGGGGATATATAAGTGCGCTAGACTATTACAATTCTATAAACTTATGAAACGCTGTGTAGAAAACCCAACGCACGGTGTTGTGAAAGGGGCGAAAGATTTTCATTTTTAGCCTCTATTCAATTGTTATTTTAAAGGTAAAGTAACTCATTTTATAATTGTTTTGTGAGTTTTGATTAATGTACTTTAACAAAATGATTTATTTCTTTTAATAAGAGCATTTTTGTACTTGATTTCTATATTTTATATGAAAAGGCTATTGATGGTTTGTCTTTTTTTTATTGTTAAGTTCTTTGATATTATGTGTTCGACCATGTTTTAATAGGCGGCGATAATTTTCAGCAAGTGCTTTTTCATATTGACTAGTCATCCAAGGAATATAAAATTGCTGGCCTTTAAGTGCTTCTGGTAAGTATTGTATATATTCCCAAAGTTCTGGACGATTGTAATCATATTTTTCATCTTCTTCTAATCCAACAGGTGTTAGACGCAAATAATGAGGCGCTGGGTATGGGTGTGCAGCAAGTGAACTTAAAGCAGCATCAATTGCAGCTTCTGAAGATTTTGATTTTGGTGAAAGACATAAATCAATAATAACACTTGCTATAGGGATTCTAGCTTCTGGAAAACCAATAATTTTGGCTGCTTGAAATGCTATGACTGTACGCATACACGCGTTTGGATTTGCAAGTCCAATATCTTCGTATGCAGTTGTGATAACACGTCTTTCTAATGATTCTATGTCATTGGCTTCAATGAGTTTACCTAGATAGTACATAGCACCATTCGGATCACTACCACGAATCGATTTTTGTAAGCCACTTAAAGTATCATAATATTGATCTTCATCTTTATCGAATTGAGCATTTGCTTTATGAAGAGAATTCTTAACAATATCCATTGTAATAAAAGAATCATCACATAAAATACTTGAAACTTCTAAGCAGTTATATGCATAGCGAATATCTCCACTGCTTAATTTGGCAATGTATTGAAAAACACCATCTTCTACTTTAAATTGATTGTGTAATCCATTTTCGCTTACTAAGGCTCGATTAAGCCCTTCTATAATGTCTTCTAACGATAGTGGCTTGACTTCAACAATTTGACAACGAGAGCGAATAGCGGGGTTAATAGAATGATATGGGTTAGCTGTTGTACATCCAGCAATAATCAATAAGCCATTTTCAATATGTGGTAACAAATGATCTTGTTTATCTTTATTTAAACGATGAACTTCATCAATAATGACAAACAATTCTCCACTCATCTTGGCTTCTTCAATAATCATATCCATTTCTTTTTTATTACCTGTAGAGGCGTTAAAAAGACGGAAAGGGATATCTAAATCATTAGCAAGTGCACTTGCCAATGTTGTTTTTCCACATCCAGGAGGGCCATAAAGAATTGTTGACATAGGATGTTTCTTTTTAACAAATTGTGTAAATAATGCTTTTTCTCCAATAATATGTTTTTGTCCCAATACATCATTTAAAGATGTAGGACGCATACGATGTGCTAAAGTTGTCGTCATAAAATCTTTCCTTTTTCTATAAATTTGTTTATAATAAGTATAACATTTTTTATAAAAGAATGATAGGAGCGAGTTATGAAAGTTATTGTACAAAGAGTAAAAGAAAGTTCAGTTAGCATTGATGGTCATGTAAAGGGACATATTGAAAAGGGATATATGGTATTAGTTGGATTTTGTGAAGGAGACAATCAAGAAATAATTGATAGGATTGTGGATAAAATTATTCATTTACGTGTTTTTGAAGATGAACAGGGAAAAATGAATTTATCTTTGAAAGATGTAAATGGAAGTATATTATCTATTTCGCAATTTACATTATATGCAGATTGTCGTAAAGGTCGTCGACCAAGTTTTATTACAGCGGCTAAACCTGATGTGGCAATACCACTTTATAATTATTTTAATCAAAGAATAAAAGATTCTGGAATATATTTAGAAACAGGAGTTTTTGGAGCAGATATGAAAGTTTCATTAATAAATGATGGACCAGTTACAATTATTTTAGATAGTCAAGATATTTGTAAGTAATAAGTTGTTGCTATAAGGACTCTATGCAAATAGGATGATATTCCATTATAATAAGTGCGAATAATATTTGAGGTTTGTAATACTTACAGTTTTTGTTGAACAAGAAACACTAATTCTTAAAAAACATCTCCCAAACGGAGATGTTTTTTAGATGTGTTTTTTCACAATATCATTCATGATATCCCATTTCTTTTCCATATCAGATACTAATTTAAATTGAGTTCGACAGCGATCAAGATTATGGGTTGGATATTTTGTTTTAAAATAGGTATCACCTTGCAAATAATCAGTTAAAAATCGAATCCCACATTCAAGTGTCATAACTTTAGCACCAAGGGGTAATGCTTTTATTTCAGCATCAGTTAACTGTTTATTACAACCTTTGATAAAACCTTTTGTGTAGATTTCAAAAAGATGCATATCACATTCAATTTTAGATAAATCTTTTTCATCTTCAGCTCCAGTACTGGCACCAAAACGAATCGAATCACCAAAATCATTAATTGCTAGCCCGGGCATAACAGTATCTAAATCAATGACACATATACCTTGATGCGTTTTATCATCAATCAAAACATTATTAAGTTTGGTATCATTATGAGTCACTCGAAGAGGAAGTATTCCTTTTTTTTGCATATCGCTTAAAATGTGCGTATCTTCTACATGGCTATAAACAAATTCGATTTCTTTTTGAACATCCTGAACACGCTGACAAATATCTTTTTTGACTGCTTCTTCAAAAATGTGAAAACGAGCAGGTGTATTATGGAAGTCAGGAATTGTTTCATGTAATGTGTTTGCTGGATAGTCAGCTAATAAACTTTGAAATCTACCAAAGGCAAGTGCACTCTGATAGAAATCTTCATCACTTTTAACTTCATCGTACCCAGTTGCACATGTAATAAAGTGATAAGCACGCCAATAGTTACCTTCACTATCTTGATAATATGGTTTGCCAGATTTGTTGAGAATTACTGTAAGTGTTTCTCTTTCTGGATCGCCACCATTTTGTATGATTTTTTTTCTTAAAAAATCAGTGACATTCAAAATGTTTTCCATTAATTGAATAGGTTGTTTAAATACATTTGTATTCATACGTTGTAAAATAATTGGAACAATTCCCATATGTTTAATTTTATATTCTAATAAATAAGTATCATTAATATGTCCACTTCCATAGGGACAAGCATTAATGATTTCACCAACAAAATCAAAATGTGAAATAACTTCTTGAAGGATTTTTTTATTATTCATTATTCTTACCCCATAATTCTTTTGGATAAAGTCCACTTTCTTTCATTTCTTGAATAGCTTTCACTATTTTTGGTTTGTCTTCTTTATATGTGACACCATACCATTGATCAGATGTTTTTAAGACTTTAACAATTGCTTTTTTTTGTTTTAATAAATGACTAACAACACTTGGAATAAAATATTCACATTTAAGTGGGTTACTCACAAGTCCTTCATCTAGAAAGGCCTGAAAGCCATTTCCTATTTCTTTTATAATACTTTGTGAAAATCCCCAAAGATTCATTGATACTATAGAATTTTGTGGCAAATCTATCCATTCGTTATCTTCTTGATATGCTGCACCAGTTGATGTCTTTTTAATTTTTGTTCTTTCTGTAATATTTATCAAATTATTATCATCATTAACAACACAAACACCTCTAGCAACAGTTCCGTTTTCAGTTAACGTTTTTTCAATTTGATATCCAACCATTGCATAACGATAGTAATTATCATCCTGATGTGTTGATAAATAATTGTAGATAATCTGAAATGCTTCAATTCCGTAATAATCATCAGCATTAATGACTGCAAAAGGTCCTTCAACAATTTGTCTGCAACAATAAATGGCATGCGCAGTCCCCCATGGTTTAATGCGGTTTTCGGGTATAATATTTCCTAAGGGAATATCAGTTATCTCTTGATAAACATAATGAACTTTCATGATTTTCTCCATTCGATAACCTATGGTTTGTTTAAAATCTTTCTCATTATCCTTTTTTATGATAAATACGACTTCCTTAAAACCAGCTCGCATTGCATCATAGAGAGAGTAATCAATAATAATATGTCCATCTTGATCAATAGGATCGATTTGTTTTAAACCTCCATAACGACTTCCCATACCAGCAGCCATAATAACAAGTATTGGTTTTTTCATGTTTTTACCTCCTATAAGTTAATCCATCGTAATTCCATTGGTTCTAGATTTAATGTCTTAACTTTTTTTCCTTGAATATAAAGATCAGTTGGTAAAGATGTTGTCGTATTGTTGATAACAGCAATTTTACCAATTTCTTCAAATGCAGCAACTTCTGTATTGACATTGCTTACATAATATTTTTTCATTTCATCTTCAACTTGAGCCGCCCAATATATAGTTCTTAATAGAAGACGACAGTTCTGAGGTGAATAAGGTAAACCGGCAAGATAAATACTACGTCCTTTACCAAAACGATTTGTAACAAGCTGAGCATAACCATGATATTGACTGAGTATCTGGTAATCTTCACCATGTGCATATATCCCATTCATTCCTTCACCGAAATCAATTTTACCATCAATATCTTCTAACAAGAAATGCTTTGAATTAACAGTATTATATTTGTCGTGACTAAGTGTAAAGTTTACTTCTTTGTCAACGCCTAATACATCACTTAATTGGAAGAATTGCCCTTGATGCTGATACGCTGTAGGTTCACCAACGCCAATAAACCCTCCACCTTGATCAACCCACTGTCTTATTTTTGTAACAATATCAGGATTAATCCAATTTTCAGCTCCTGACCATGAAGTATAAGCACTACCAGCATTAATGATTACTTTATATTTATCTAAAGCACCATTTAATACATCTTCAAAATTAATAAAATCAAGGTCGATAGGCATTCCGCTTAAACATTCAATAATACCAACATATGAATAAATTTCACGATACCATATAGCATGATGAACTTGATTATTCATCCAGCGTCGACTTTCACCCCAGCAATTCAATATAGCAACTTTAAATGGTGAAACATATGCCTTTGTCCCTTGAGTAGTATCATGTATACTTCTAAATTCATCAACAACATGTGTGATTGTATCAATAAAACCAGGCCATTCAATAGCCAATTTCAAATAACCACCATATCCAATACGATCTAATGGACTTCTTAAAATAGCTCGCCTTGCTTTTAACCAGTTATTATGAGCTTCGCCAATAGGATCGCCACCTTCAGTAAAAACATCTGGGAAGAAGTAAGGAAGCAATCTTCCTTCTGTATATTTTACACCTTTAATATCTGAAATCATACGCATTGTCACACCATCACCAACTGAACCAACAACAGCATCTAATCCAATAGATTCAAAATAAGGTCCATAAGGTTCTGTACCAATCCAGTGATCACCTAAAAACATCATTGCTTCTTTACCATAACTGTGAACGATATCGACTAATTCTTTTGCGAGTTTACAAACCTCTTGTTGCTGGAAATTGATAAAGTCTTTAAATTCACGAGAAGGAACTCTAAAAAGCGAATTATGATATCCCTGATCAACAATATATTCAGGTCTGAATTTATAACCAGCCCATTGTTCAAATTGTTTAAGAATATAAGGTGAAACACTGGCACTATAGCCAAACCATTCAACAAATTTTTCACGTTTTTGATCATCAAATGTCAATGTAAATTGATGGAAAAATGTTGTAAAACGAATGACATTAACATGAGGGTTTTCTTCGCAAAATTTCTTAAGTTTTTCTTTTACATAGGCTTGGGTTTTAGGCTGACGGACATCAAATGTTAATTGATGTGGAGCGTTTTTCCAATCGTTTGTAATAAAATTATACATATGAACGGGATCCCAAATCAAAAATGCTAAAAAACTGACAGTGTATACATGATATGGAATTGTTTGAATTGTTACGGTTTCTGCTTGTTTATTATATGTCCAATTGGTTGTCGGAACAATTTCACCTGTTGTTCGATCAATAACCTCCCACCAATCATATGGATTATCAATGAAATTTGGTTTTAATTGTTCTGTGTGAAAACCTTTCATTAATGAAATGGTCAGTGATGACTTTTTAGCAGTATAACGATCTGTTATTAAGTATTCTTGTTGAATTTCTTCAGGATTAGCAAGAGCCCAATCGTTATCTTTCCTTGTTGTATAATAAGTTGCATAAATTTTTGCATCTAAATCTAATATTTCTTTTGGCATTTCTGTACCATCACAGTCTCTGATGGCATCTGCTCCCAACTTCTTTTTTAATGCAATTGTTTGATCTATAACATCTAAATCAGTAGGGAGAGTAAGTCTTCCATAATTTTTCATGTTTTATCCCTCTTGATTTTCTAGTATATTTAATTCATTGTCCATATCAAAGAAATGTGTTTTATTCATTAGATAAACAAATGCACCTTCATCATTTGCTCTAAGTGGTGTGCTGCCAGGAATCTTTACAACAAATGGGTTATTATCTTTTGTCATATGAACAAAACTTTCTGATCCCATTAATTCTACAACATCAACCTGACTTTGAAATGATGCTTCAGGATGATGCATGATGTATTGAGGATGAGTAGAGATATCTTCTGGTCTAATACCCATTGTGACAACTTTTCCAATATAACCTTTTTCTTTTAAAACAGTTGCCTTGCTTTCTGGAATTTCTAGTGTTATGTCAGATAATTCAATAAAAAGTTTTTTATCCTTTTCTATAATCATTCCGTCTCTAAAATTCATTTGTGGACTACCAATAAAACCAGCAACAAATTTATTAACAGGATGTTCATAAAGATAAGTAGGGGCAGCTACTTGTTGTACACGTCCATCTTTCATAACAACAATTCTTGTTCCCATTGTCATGGCTTCTGTTTGATCATGCGTTACATAAATGAAAGTTGTTCCTAATTGCTGATAAATTTTTAAGATTTCTACACGCATTTGAACTCTTAATTTCGCATCAAGATTACTAAGTGGTTCATCCATTAAGAAAACTTTAGGTTCTCTAACAATAGCTCTTCCTAAAGCAACACGTTGTCTTTGCCCACCTGAGAGGGCTTTTGGCTTACGGTCTAAATATTGTTCGATATCAATAGCTTTGGCTACAGAACGAACTCGTTTATCGATTTCTTCTTTAGAAACTTTTGCAATTTTTAATCCAAAAGCCATGTTGTCATAGACACTCATATGTGGATAAAGTGCATATGATTGGAAAACCATTGCAATATCTCTATCCTTAGGAGAAATATCATTCATGAGTTTATCATCAATGTATAATTCTCCACTTGATATATCCTCTAGTCCAGCAATCATTCTTAATGTTGTTGATTTACCACAACCAGAAGGACCTACAAAAACAATAAATTCTTTATCTTTGATATCAAGATTGAAATCAAAGACAGCTTGAACATTATTGTCATAAATTTTATTTATATTTTTAAGTGATAATGTAGCCATTATATTTCCTCCTATTTGTATCTCTTGTTATAAATATAAAGTATTGTAACTAAACCAATTAGTCCAATGAATTCTAAAGTCAATCCCATATATCCAATGTGTTTTTGTCCATAAAAGAGAAGGGCGAAAGAAACAATAAATATAACAAGTAATAATATATTTTGTTTTTTTGTATCCATATTTTTTCACCTAATCCTTTAGTCCACCCAAAGTCATACCTTGGGTTAATTTCTTTTGAACCATAATATATAAAACTAATGTTGGTAACATAACAATGACAAGTCCAGCATACATCATACCGTATTCAGCTTTGCCTCGAGAAGCTTGCATTAATGCGAGAAGTCCAACAGGAAGAGTTCGATTTGACCCACTCATTAAAGTTAAAGCGATAATATACTCGTTCCAAAAAGCTAAGAAGTTAAATAATATGACAGTCACTATACTTGGTTTTGCCATTGGAATCATGACTTTAATCATTGTTTTAAAATATCCACACCCATCAATTAAAGCAGCTTCTTCGTAAGCTTTTGGTAAAGTTTGAAAATAACTGCTTAGTAGATAAACGGTAAAAGGAATAGCTGTAGAAGCATAAACAACGGCTAAAACAAATATATTATCTAAGAAAAAGCTTAAGTTTAATGCATCATCCCATCCCATTAACATCAAAAAGATAGGAACAACAATGTAATTGACATTGATAAATAACCCTGCCATAAATAATGTATTTAATATTTTTTTACCTTTAAATTTATAACGTGCTAACACATAAGATGCTGGTAAAGAAACAACAAGTAAAATAATTAATGCCAAAGCTGTTGAAATAACAGAATTGATGAAATAATTACCCATACTAGCTTTTTCAAAGGCGTTGATGAAGTTTTGAAAATAGATTCCAGCAGGTAATGCCCAAGGGTTTGAATAAAATTCTTTATTTTCTTTAATCGATGCCATAAAAACCCATGCTACAGGTACAATAATTGATATTGCTAATGTAATTAAGGCAACATAAATAAAAATTTTGTATAAACGATCAACATTACTAAATTTGTTTTTTATATTTTTCATCTATGTTTCCTCCTATAATTCAATCGGATCACGATTCGTAGATTTGTTTAAAATAAAACTTAAAACAAAAGAGAAGATAAAAACAATAGCAGCAATAGCCATACCATAACCATAGCTTGCATTGTTATAAGCTTGCTTATAAATATAACCTAATACAGTTTGACTAGCACCGTCAGGGCCGCCAGATGTTAATGCATTGACTAATAAGAAACTAATATTAATTGTACTGATGACAAAAAATGTTAATGTTGTGCGAATATTATCCCATATCATAGGGAGTGTGATAGAAAAGAATTGTCTAAATTTTCCAGCACCATCTAAAGCAGCTGATTCATAAAGATGTTCTGGTATAGATGACATACTTGCCATGTACATAACCATATAATATCCAATTGCTTGCCATATTAGTGCACCGATTACAGCATATAAAACAATATTCTGATCTCCTAAAAATTGTATTGTATCCCATGTCTCTGGTTTAAACAATGAAATCATACTATTAATTAAACCATTATTTGATGAATCATAGATAGCTCCAAAAATTGATGAAATAACAACAACAGAAAGAATGTTAGGAATATAGAATATAATTCTAAAGAAATTTTGTCCTTTGATTTTCTCTCTTACCAAGATAGAAGCAAAGATAATAGCAAGAGCCATTGTGATTACTGTGACAACTGCAATAATTAATATTGTATTTTGCAATGCATGGATAAAATTCATATCCTGGAAAGCAGTAATGAAATTGTTGAATCCAACAAAAGTTTTGTTGGCAGATAGTCCGCCCCATTTCAAAGTAGACATCCAAAAAACATTGATTGTTGGAATAATCATGAACACCGTAAATAAAATTGTCGCAGGGGCAAGACAAATGATTATAAATCTTCTTTTTTCTTTTTTCTTGTTCATATTTTTCCTTTCTAAAATAGCGGTGATTACACCACCGCTATTTGTTTCATATTAAATTTCTATTTATTTATCATATTTTTGAACTGCTTCAATAACAGCGTTATACCATTGTTCAACAGTTTTATTGCCAGTCATAACAGAATTAACTGTTCCATATAAAATACCATCAGCGCTTGTTAAGTCAACACCTTCAATAGCATCAGCAGCGGCAAATCCAACTGGGTTTGTTTTTGCACCATTTGCAACAACAGAATAGAATAACTTGTTTTCATCTGTATCTTTAATTAATTTTGAAGCATAATCAGTAGGCATTACAGCTCCACCATTTTCGTAGAATAATTTAGCAGCTTCATCACTGTAACAGAAAGCAATAAATTCTTTTGCAAGAGCTTTGTTATCTGCATTTGATTTTTCTGGGATATAGATTTGTTCAGAGAATGTAGTAGAGTAAGCATCACCATCAGTAGTTAATTTAGGTAAAGCCATGAATCCCCATTTAAATCCATCTTTTCTAGGAGCATCTTTCATTTCACCAGGTAACCAAGTTCCGTTAGGGCAGAATAAAGCTTTGTTATCTAAAATTAATTGTTGGTTTTTAGTGAAACCTTCTTTATTAGCATTAGAAACTGTATTTTTTTCAATATATTTTGCAAGTGTTCCAACTGTTTCAAATGCTTTCTTTGTGTCTGCTTCTTTCCAAGTAGCAGTATCATAATTCATAAGTTTTAAATATTTTTCAGGACCAACAGCTTCATTTAATAATGCACTAAAGAATGCATCAAAATAACCAGTTGTTGGGTAAGTGAATAATGCAATTCCTTCTTTTTTTGCTTTTTCTCCAAGTTCAAACATTTCATTCCATGTTTTAGGAACTTCCCATCCTTTTTCTGTAAAAAGACCTTCATTATAGAATAATCCACAAGGGCTATAGTTGATAGGAGCTAAGTACATTTTTCCATCACTATAAGGGCTACTTGTGAAAGAATCAGTGAAACCAGGTAAGACTTTATTTTTGACTGTATCTTTTTCACCTGGAATTGTTAAATCAAGAACATCAGTAA
>NZ_HG005298.1:42530-44014 GCF_000455285.1 Candidatus Stoquefichus massiliensis AP9
TGTCGGTAATTGCTTTTTCTTTAACTAACGTATCTGTTAAAGCGCCTTCTGCACCAATTGATAAATAAATAACATCAGGAACATCTTTGCCAGAAGTAATGACAGGTCTTAATGTATCAGCAATATTTTTTTCAAACTGCATTTCAACCTTACATCCTTTTAATTCTTCAAATTTTTTAGCAACGGCTTCCCATCCTTTAGTCCCATAACCACCGTCAAGACCTGCAATCTTTAAAGTCTTTCCAGAAGCATCACCATCAGTTTTTTCTTTGTTTCCGCCACATCCAGCAAGTAGCGTACCACACATGAGAACTGATAGTCCTAAAGATAACACTTTTTTAGTATTCATGTTTGTTTTTCCTCCTTCATGATATCTTATAATACCAATATATATAAATGTAAACGCTTTATCTACATAAAAATTGTTAATTATTTTATATATCTTGCTATTATGGGGATTTCATAGTAAAATTATGTTAAATGAAGTGAGAGGATTTTGTATATGAGTAATAATCGGATTAATATTTCTAAAAATGATGATTTTGATTTTCGTTCTAAGCTTCTTTATATTACATATTCGAAGTATGAAGAAGATTGGAAATCTTTGATGCATTTTCATCCGTTTTCAGAAATTTTTTATGTCGTTGGAGGAAAAGGTCGTTTTACAGTGGAAGGGGATACTTTTGATGTCAAAAGAAATGATATGATTATTGTAAATCCTAATGTATATCATCATGAAGATTCTGATGGTAACGATCCTTTAGAATATGTTGTTTTAGGAGTTGAAAATTTAACTTTTGGATTGAATGATGAGGAGAATGCATTTTTGTATCAAAGTTTTGAAAAAAACAATGATGATATTCAATATTATATTACACATCTTTTGATGGAGAGTGAAAATAAAGAATTAGGATATGAAACAATGTGTCAAAAATTATATGAATTATTTCTTCTGAGAATTATTAGACAGATGCGATTGAATTTAAGTTCAAATCCTATACAAAAACCAGTCAAAAGAGAAATTAGAATGATTTGTTATTACATAGATCAAAATTATTCAGAAGATATTACCTTAGATTCTTTAGCTAAGTATATGAAAATTAATAAATATTATATGGCTCATGAATTTAAAAAGAATATGGGAATGTCACCTATAAATTATTTGATTGAAAGAAGAATTAAGGAATGTAAATCATTATTAAAAACAACAAGTCTGTCTATTGCTGAAATTTCTGAAACAGTTGGTTTTTCTTCACAGTCTTATTTCTCTCAAATATTTAAAAAGACAACCAAGATGACACCCAAACAATATCGAGATACACATATGTTTGAAAATCAAAAAGAGAATCAGTATAATAAACCATTTTTTCAAAAAAGATATTCTTATCATTCAAATGAGTAACTCTATTCTTATATATAGATAAAAAAAGATTGATTATATCATAGATAAATTGATAGAAATCAAAGTATGTAGAAATTATTAT
>NZ_HG005299.1:0-17642 GCF_000455285.1 Candidatus Stoquefichus massiliensis AP9
CTTCTAAAGTCAGGTATTATATATGAATTAACTTCCCAATACTAGAATGATTGAATAAAAACAAAAAAAGACTCCTAAGAGTCCATCAATTGAAACGTATACGTTCAATAAAAGCAGTTATAATTGCTACAACAGGAAAAATAATCCACCCTGGATGCCACCAGCCATAAACAAAACCAATAAATAAATAAGCCATTGCTACTAAAGGCATTGTTATAGAATACAAACTTTTTTCTTCTTTCTTTTGTTCTTCTATATATTGTTCATTTTGAACAAGAAAATGATACATGCTATCTTTAATCCCTTGATAAATAAAAATAAATACTGAAATTGCTACACAAGCAATAAGAATACTACCTGATAAATTTTCATTCTTCATATATTCTTCAATAAAAACAACAACTGCCACTGCAAAGATAATGAAGAAAACACCAAATGCTATAGACATTCCAAACTTAGATTTAAATTTCATGTATTGATTTTGAATCTCCTGCAAATCATTAAAACTCATATTAATTTCTTTTTTCTCAAGTTCTGAATAACGACTACTAGAAATTCCCGTCATAATCAAAATTCCAACTGCTACTGCAACAATCATCAGCATTATCATTGTTCCTAACATTTCATACTGATTATCACTTGTCTCTATTGGTAAAATAACAGAAAGAATAATTGCTGAAACTGCTCCAGCAATACGAAAAGCAAAATTTCGTTTAAAATTCATATACTCTTTTATTTTCTGACTATTCATAAAATACTTTGATTTTGCTCTCTGCTCATCTGTTCCAGACTCATGATTATCCTTAATAAGATAATCAATTGATACACCAAATAAATCACTTAATAATATGAGTTTATCCATTTCTGGATATCCTGCTCCTGATTCCCACTTACTGACAGCCTGTCTAGATACATTGAGTTTTTCAGCTAATGTTTCTTGTGATAATCCTTTCTCTTTTCTTAAACTTTGTAGTTTCATTCCAAAATCCATATATTTTCACCTCTTCACAATCATATAAAAAAATCTCTATTTCCACTACCAACATGGACTTGCTTTTTGTCAACGTTAAGTTGCAATTCCTTTTTTTATAAGTTGCAACCTTATTTTAACACATTTTATTATCAAAACCGATGAAAATATGTTAAAGTAATGAGAGGTGATAAAAATGATAAAAGAATTTCAGAAATTATTAAAAGAAAAACATATTGATTATTATATTGTTCCAACTGATGATGACCATCAGTCTGAAACAGTCGGTGAGCACTTTCAATCTCGTGCATATTTAAGCGGATTTACTGGTAGTGCTGGTACTTTGCTTGTTTCTCCTAATGAAGCTTATTTATGGACAGACGGAAGATATTTTATTCAGGCTGCTGCACAATTAGAGGAAGGAATTACTTTAATGAAAATGGCACAAAAAGACGTTCCTACTCTTCTAGAGTTTTTAGTTGAAAACTTAAAAGAGAATGATACTATTGCCTTTGATGGGCAAACAATGACAGCACAATTTGTATTAAGTTTAGAAGAATTGATTGATATGAATTATAATCTTCGATGCATTGATCTATTAGAAGAATTTTGGAAAAATCGTCCACCAATGTCTCATGAAAATGTTTATTATTATGATGAAAAATATCATGGGATGTCAGTTCATGAAAAAATAGAAATTATTCAAGAATATATGAAAGAAAATGATTGTCAATCTCATATTATTACATCTTTAGATGATATTGCATGGATATTTAATATTAGAGGGAATGACATTCCATCTTCTCCAACTGCTTTAGCATTTGCTTTAATTACTCTTGATCAATCCTATTTATATCTTCAAGCAGGTACTTATGATTTAGACACTGTTAAAACCCTTCAACGTGAAAATGTATTAGTTCAAAACTATAATCAGATATATCAAGATGCAAAGACATTACAAGGTCGTGTCTTATTAAATACAGCAAATACTAATTATCAGCTTTTTACACAAATAGAATGTGAAATTGTTGATGGTATGAATCCATCCCAAGCATTTAAAGCCGTTAAAAATGATATTGAAATCAAGAACACAAAAAATGCTCATATTAAAGATGCTGTTGCTATGACAAAATTTATGTACTGGTTAAAGATGAATTATGGAAAAATTTCAATGGATGAAATCAATATTTCTGATAAAGTCTTGGAGTTTAGAAAACAACAAAATTTATTTGTAGAACCAAGTTTTTCAACAATCTGTGCATGGAATGAAAATGCCGCTTTAATGCATTATCATGCAACTGAAGAATCACATTCAATCATTAAAGGAAATGGTTTATTATTAATTGATAGCGGTGGACAATATCTTGATGGAACGACAGATATTACAAGAACATATGCATTAGGGCATATTTCTGATATTCAAAAGAAACATTTTACAATGGTATTACAAGGAATGCTGGCTTTACAAAATGCTTCATTTTTATATGGATGCACTGGACAGAATTTAGATATTCTTGCAAGAACACCAATGTGGCAAGAAGATATTGATTATCAATGTGGAACAGGACATGGTGTAGGACATTTCTTAAATGTTCATGAAGGTCCTCATGGTATTCGCCCTAAACCTAAGTTCCAAGGAGAGGGTTGCATACTAGAGGCTGGAATGATTGTCACTGATGAACCCGGTATCTATTTAGAAGGTCAATATGGTATTCGTATTGAAAATGAATTATTGGTTGTAAACGGTAGTGAGAATGAATATGGACAGTTTATGCACTTTGATGTTTTAACATATGTTCCAATTGATTTAGATGCTATTGATGTGAATCTATTGACTTATAAGGAAAAGCACTGGTTAAATGATTATCATCAAGATGTTTATAAACATATTTCACCGTTCTTGAATCAAGATGAAAAAGATTGGTTAAAAGAATATACGAGAATGATTTAGCAGATGAAAAATCTGCTTTTTCTATGCAACTAAATATAACATCATCTGTTAATGATGATTGGTGGATTCATATAAAAAGAAGTGTATACTTATGATTATAGGGAGGTATGAAAAATATGATTGATCAGAATTTAATGTTTTTAAGAAGTGCTCATCATTATACATTAGAAGAGGTCGCTGAGAAGATAGGTGTGTCTCGTCAGGCTGTTGCCAAATGGGAGAATGGTGAAACAATTCCAGATTTATATAATGTAATGGCATTGGCTGAACTTTATGGTGTGACTATTGATGATTTAGTTCATCATGACCAAAATAAAAAAGGTTATGCTGTTCCGCCTATTGGAAAACATATTTTTGGAAATGTCACTGTGGGTGAACGTGGACAAATTGTCATTCCCAAAAAAGCCAGAGATATTTTTGATTTTTATCCAGGTGAAACACTCATTGTTTTAGGAGATGAAGAACAGGGTGGACTAGCATTAGTAAAAAGCAGTACTTTTATGAAAATTGCTGAAGAAATATTAGCAATGGGAGGTATTTCTCATGATTGCAATCAAAACAAATAACCTTTGTAAACATTATAAAGAAAAGTATGCTGTAAAAGATTTAAACTTAGAAATTCAAGATGATGAATTGTATTCTTTATTAGGAGTCAATGGTGCTGGGAAAACAACCACAATTAAAATGTTGTCATGTCTTATCAAACCAACAAGTGGTAACGCTGAAATTTATGGCTTTGATTTAATTAACCAAACACAGCCAATCAAACAATTGATTAATGTTTCTCCACAAGAGACAGCAATTGCACCATTGTTAAGTGTTCAGGAAAACTTAGAATTTATAACTGAAATTTATGGTTTTGATAAAGAAAAGGCACAGCAAAAAACAAGAGATATTATGGAAACTTTACAGTTAACTAGCATTGCTCATCAGAAGGCAGGAACTTTATCTGGTGGATGGCAAAGGCGTTTATCTATTGCGATGGCTATTATCACAGAACCTAAAATATTATTTTTAGATGAACCTACTTTAGGATTGGATGTTCTTGCTAGACGTGAACTATGGGATTTGATTATTCAATTAAAAAAGAAAATAACAATTATACTGACAACACATTATTTAGAAGAAGCAGAGAATTTAAGTGATCATATTGGTATTATGAATCAAGGACAATTGGTAGCCACTGGAACAAAGGATGAACTCTTGAAACTTGCTGATACTCACAACTTTGAAGACGCTTTTGTAAAATTAAGTCATGCTGGAGGAATATTATGATAACATTTGTATTTGCAAAAAGAAATGCAAAAGAAATATCAAGAGATAAAATCAGTTTAATATTTGGTATTGTTTTTCCAGTCATATTATTATTGTTATTGAGTTTTATACAATCCAATATTCCAGGTGATGAAGGACCTTTTGCGATTGAGAAATTAGCTCCTGGAATGGCTATCTTTGGACTTTCTTTTATTTCACTATTTAGTGGTCTATTGATTTCTAAAGATCGAAACAGTTCTTTTATGATGAGACTAATGAGTTCTCCTATGAAAGCAAAAGATTTTATTTTAGGATATATTCTGCCATTAATCCCAATGGCTTTATTAGAATCAATAGGTTGTTTTGTCTGTGCCTTATTCTTAGGATTGCAATGGAATATCTCGATTCTCTATGCCATCATTGCGTCTTTACCTGCTGCTTTACTTTTTATTGGAATTGGTCTTTTATGCGGTTCTCTATTTAATGAAAAACAAGTTGGCGGAGCCTGTGGTGCTTTGCTGACAAATGTAAGTGCATGGTTATCAGGAATCTGGTTTGATGTTGCTTTGGTCGGTGGCTGGTTTGAAACCATTGCCAATCTTTTACCATTTGTACATGCAGTCAATGTTGGGAAACTTATCATTGCTCATGATTATACAAGCGTAATACCCGAATTATTATGGGTGATTGGTTATGCTATTGTCATTATCATGATTGCTATTTATGTTTTTATGAAAAAGACTCAGAAATAAATAAAAATGCAGGATTCATATTATAATGAAACACCTGCATTTTTACTTATCTTATTTTGTAATATTCATTTTATATGATTGAGATTCTAATTGTTTAAAAAAATCATCAGCCCATCGTTTCATCATATCTGATATTTTCAAATGAAAATGTCGTACACATTTCGTTATAAGATAAATAGAAAGAACAATCATAATTCCTGCTATTAAACAAAAGATACGATTTTCAATAGCTGTCATTGTATCCAATATAACCAATGAAGCATTTAAAGCACTAATAGCATTAATAACCTGTTTAAACTTATACTCAGGTAAAAAGAATCCCATATATCCTAAAAACATCACAAATAAACTAGCAAATTGCTGTGGAATAAAATATTGAAAAAAGATAAAGAATATAACAACCCCTACCAAAGTTCCAATAAAACGTTGTTTGATTCTTGTTAATGTCTCACTAAATTCTAATTGAGTTAAAGACATCACAACAATACTGATCCACAAAGGTTTGCTGATATGAAACAAAGAACCAATCAGCATTGCAAGAGATACTCCAAATGACATTCTTAAAAGATAACTTCTATTCACCTGACAACGAAGTATTTGTTGTCTCAAACCTATCTGTCCTCCATACCCTTTGCGATGCCAATTTAAAACAACACACGCTCCTACAAACAAACCTCCGGCAATTCCTGATATTGCACGCATTGGAAATTGTTCCCAACTCACAACTGTTGATTGACTAAAAACAAAACACAATAGAAATGTAATATTGGTCTGGTATTCAGTAGGTTCGTTAGCGATAAGAATAATCAACGCTAAAAATAAGAAATCACAAACAAATGCCAACCATGGATTAATCATACTCAATTGTGCTATCAATGGACCTCCTCCATATAAGAAAACAATAATCCAAAACATTGTCCATGGTTTTAAATCAAGATTACATAAGGGAAGCATTGTAAAACCAACCCCTATAGCAACTCCTGTCAATGTATTTTCCATTCCAAATAATATTTGAAATATTAAAACAAATCCTACATTAATCACAAAACGAAAAGCATTATAAAAGATTTTCCACAACCAACTCTCTTTATTCATATATTTCATGAGCTATCATCCTTTCTTGCTTGATTTCTATATGGAAATCTATTATGATAAACATATAGTAAATCATTATAGATAGTAAACTTTTATTTACTATTATAGTCATATTATCAAGAAAGTCAATAGAGGAGAAAAAACCAATGAATAACACACTACATAAAAACATTATTCATATCTTGCCACATTGGCACTACAAAATTGAAAGAAGTATTAAACAAAACCAAAAGAATAAAAACGTAAGCTATGAAACATACTTTTGTCTTTTAATTCTTGAAAAACATGGTGATATGAAAATGAGTGAAATTGCCAAACGTCTTCGTTTAAGTAAACAACAAGCGACTCAGATGATAGATAAACTCTATCATCATCATTTAATTGATCGAAAAGATGATTCAAATGATCGTAGGAGTATACTCATTTCTTTAAATCAAAATGGAATTCAATTTCTTAAAGAGAATCCATTAGATACCACATCTTTGCAAGAACAAATTCAAACTCATCTCACCGATGATGAACAAAATGAATTTAATCAAGCTATTGCCACACTCTTACGACTATTAAAAAAATGGGACTAAAAAACTAAGATATTCATTTATCTTAGTTTTTCTAAGGATATTTTATGATTATCCTATATTTATCTTTTCAATCATACATTCATAATATTTCTCTTTATCATAGTTAATACAATAAATACTTCTGCATACTTATCCAATCTTTGAATATAGTTTTTATCTTTGATCTGCTATATTGCCTCTTCTAGACTCTTTCTATATTTTAACTCTAGTATAATTGGTGAACATCTCTGTTTCTTTGGATAGAAGATAAAATCCACATATCCCTTTCCACTATGATCATCTTCTCTTTCTACATCATAATGCTCTCTTGCATACAGATAGCAGTTACAACACATGCTAAGCTGTTCTCATCCTTATAGACAAGGAATGGAATCTCCTGATCATGAACTATTTCCAATAGATATGCAACGGTTTCACCATCTTGATTAAGTGTTGCTTCTAGCATTTTTTGTGATTGGTCTACAATCTCCTTAACACCTTTCATACTTTTTCTTGATAGGACATGATTAAATTTCTGCATCAATTCATAGTTAGGTATTGTCAGATAACCATCATGATATGATAAGAATCCAAACACTACCATTGCTGATAGGATTTCATCTCTTGTATCTAGCTTCAAATCAGTAACACTATAACCATTTAACTCTATTCTCACTGGATTGCCAGCAACAAGATTCACGATATCTTCTCTCACTTCGTCGACATTATGTTCGATACAATCTGCAATCTCATTCATTTGTCCTGTTTCTGTCCAATAATTACAACAAACACCATCACTTAAAGCATTATTCACTGATTGTGGATTAAACAAACGATCTCCATTACTTAAATAATAACCATTATACCAGTACTGCAATTCTTCATATGTATGTTTCTTATGTTTTTGACATAATTCTTTCACTTCATCCTCACTAAATCCAAAATACTTATCATAGATTGGATCATTCATAAAGCTATACTCTCTAAACATGTTCAACTCAGAACCACTTGAATATTTAGCAATTGGTAAGACTCCTGTCATATAAACCAAGTCAACATAGGGCTGATCTTTTAATAAACCTTTTAAGAATTGAAGATAATCTATTTTATCTTTTTCACTCATAAAATCTTTATAGAAGATAGAATCCCATTCATCTAATATAAAGATAAATGTATCATGAGTTTGATTCAAAGTATAGCTTATTGGTGCATTAGCAATATAATCAATATGATACATTGTTTGTAAATCATGAATTAAAGCACTTTTAATCCATGAAATATATTGTTGATAGCTATCACATGGATCTGGTAATATACTAAAATCAATATAAATCACACTATACTTATTCATATGATTTTCATAATTTTCTGCCTTAGCTATCTTTAAATCATCAAATAATTCATGACTATCGTATCCTTTTGTATAATAAGCCGCTAGTATATTCGCATTAATCCTCTTACCAAACCTTCTTGGTCTTGTGATACAAATATATTTATTATCTCTTACTTGATTATTATTGGATATATTTAAAATTAGCATTGATTTATCAATATTTAATCAATTTGCTCAGTTTTTTAATGAAAACGCGAAGCAAAAAAGAACCTCTTATTGAGATTCTATTTTTCTAAAACGGTTTGTTGAAGCTGCTTTTTTTGTTTTAAACGATGATTTGTCCATCTTCTCAACAGTTCATAAATTACAGAGAATGTTGGTAAACCAAAAATCATTCCAGGTATTCCAAACAATCCGCCACCTGCACTGACTGCAAACAATACCCATAATGCTGATAAACCTACGGAACTTCCTACAACATGTGGGTAAATCAAGTTTGACTCAAACTGTTGTAATAAAGTACTAAAAATAAGGAAAATAACTGCTTTCATTGGTGAGACAAATAAGATCAGTACAGATGAAATAAATGCTCCAATGATTGGTCCAAAATAAGGAATAATATTTGTAAAACCAATGACAATAGCTGCAATAGATGCATAAGGAATATCTAGAATAATACATCCTATGTAACACAATACACCAATAATAACTGACTCAGTTAGTTGTCCTGCCAAGAAATTTTCAAACGTTGAAGATGTCAATCTTATAACTTCAGTAACATGTTCAAACTGCTGATCTTTTAAGAATGCTCTGCCAACTTTTTTCACCTGACGCATCAATTTATCTTTAGAAAATAACATATAAATAGCCATCACAAAGCCCATAAATATATTGATAATACCTGATGTAAAATGAGAAACACCTAAGGCAATACCAGGTACCCAAGTCGTTAATTTAGACAATATTGTTTTCCCAAATGTTTGCTGGAACTCTTCAATCTTCGTCATAATATCTGGTGATATCTTGACTTCTGTTAAGAAATAATCCATCCATTTTTCAACTTGATTAAAGATTGTAGGCATATTATCAATTAATGTTCTTATATTATCAATAACTTGTGGTAGAACAACCATGATCAATACAACAAGAATAACAATAACAAGTAATACTGATAGTATAGCCGAAACAAGTTTCTTTGTTTTTTCATTTTGAATAGGTAATTTCTTAATAAAATACTTCATAGGAATATTAAAGATAAAGGCTAATACAAAACCAATAATAAATGGTTCTATAATACCAAATAATTGTCCAATAAAACTCATAATTGATTTAAAATTCATTAAACATAATATTAATACTGCAATATAAGTAACAAGTATTATCATATTCTTTAATGTTAAGTCTCTCATCTTATCTGTTGCATTCATTTGACCACCTCTTTTCAGTATTATAATGAATGAATATGTATTTTATATGAAGAATAGGAAACAAAACTGTTTCCTATTCTAATATATATTTTTTTATAAACATTTCTTTTTTATCTAATAATTGAAATAAATATGCTCCAATCATCAAGACTGCAAATTCACCTATAAATACATAAAATGCATTAATCATAAATGGTAAATCTAAGACAAAATATAATTCTGCTCCAACAATGAGTCCATTGATAACTGCCCCAAATACCCCTGCTATATAAATATTTTTAATCCAATAAATACCTAAACAAGCTATGGTGGTTGCTAATGTTCCAAAACAGATATCTGCTAAACCAAGTGGTGAAGCTAAGTTTGCCAAGAAACATCCAACAATAAGTCCTGGAATATATTTCTTATTATAAAATGCTAAAAAAACAAGAATTTCTGAAATTCTAAATTGTATACCCCCATAAGATATGCCTGAGCATGCTATCGTTAGGGCAGCATAAATACATGCAATCATTGCATTCATGGCAATGATTCTAACATTACTTTTCTTCATTTGTATTTCCTCCTCTTCTAAAGTACAGTTAGAAGCCAGACATAAAAAAAGATGGCGAGCCATCATTTATGTCCTTAGTTTTTTATACTGGGTTTGGCTCTCGAACCAGTGTTCATATTCTAACACACATCATAATCATATGCAAGATTTTAAATGTGATACTCCCATCCATGATCACCATGATAAATCATTCGTTTATTCATACCGCCATCTACAACAAACGTTTCACCTGTAATAAATCCTGCATCTTTGCTACATAGAAATGATACCATCTTCGCAATATCCAATGGTTTTCCTACTCTTCCTACTGGAATGGCTGCTTCATCTTCTTTTGAAATACTTTCTGTATTATTGACATCAATCCATCCAGGAGCAATACAATTCACTCGCACTTGTCCTGATAATGAAATAGCTAAGGCATGTGTTAAAGCAACTATACCACCTTTTGCACTTGTATAAGACTCTGTATTTGGTTCAGACTGAAAAGCACGTGATGATGCTATATTGATAATAGAACCATTATTTTTTACTAACTCCTCTTGTAACTGTAAACTTAAATAGTAAGGTGCAGTTACACCAATAGCCAATGACTTTTGAAATTCCTGATAACTACATTGACTGAGTATTCCCCGATGTGAAACACATGCATTATTTATAAGAATATCTATTCTTGTTAACTTCTCTTTACAAAATAAAACAAAATGATTTAAGTCATCTTCCAAAGAAACATCGCCATGATAAAAGAATACAGAATCACTTTCTAACGCTTTTCCATAGTCCTCATTAATATCAATAAAACAAACTTGAGCTCCTTCACGCACAAACTCTTCTATAATTGCTTTTCCTATTCCATGCCCTCCACCCGTTACAACAATACCATAATTTTTATATCTCATCTATGTCACCAACCTTTCTTTTATTCTATCATAAATCATCACAAATAGATAATTTACTTTTTGCAAATAACTATAGATAGATAGTTTGCTCTATGTTATAATATGTGCATGGAATAATCATACGGTTGGTAGTTATGCCCTGGTCGATATCAAGGGTCGTTCACCTTGTTGACATAGATATCTTCTTTTGAAGAAATGTGAATACGGAGGTGATGCACATGAATGAATATCAGATGTTAATGGTCATGATATCCTTATTAGGATTGTTTGTACCAATGATAGGATTGATTGTGAAATTGCTTCTTATCATTATTGAAAAGAACGCAAAAAAATAACTACCCCAGCTCTTCGGAAAAGTTTGGGTAGTTAATACAACACCAAATCCAGGACATAACCGCTAATCGATTATTCCTTTCATTTATATTATAACCAATTTTTAATAAATATCAACCATTTTATGCTATTAGCAAATACAATATCATATACCCCTATGACTTTTAATAATTCTATATAAGATGTAAATAAACAATGAGAGGAATTGTCATCACTCCTAATAACGTTGATATAAAAACTGTTTTCGCTGCTAAAAATTCATCTTGCTGATATGCTTTAGCAAACAATACCGCTCCATTAGCAACGGGCATTGCTAATATAATAAGTGTTATCCCTTGAATCATAATATCACTAATAAAATAAGATATCATTGGATAGAATAAAATTGGTATAATCAAATCTATAAACAACGTATAAATATATACTTTATAATCATTAAATATGCTTTTTAATGGATATATTGTTAAAGATGCTCCAATGATTATCATGGCTAAAGGTGTTGTCATATTTCCAATGAGAGTTAATGGTTCAAGAATAATACTAGAAATATTCAATTTTAACAAATAAATCACTATCGCTATGAATGAAGCTACAACACCTGGAGATAATAAATTCTTGAAATGAAATTGTGAACGCTCACTTTTATTACTCATAACAAATACTCCTAAAGTAAACAGCGAAATATTAAAAGCCATATTAATAATAGCTGTATTTAAAATTGACTCATTCCCAAAAATAGCCTGCATTAAAGGAAAACCCATAAATCCAACATTGGGATACATCATCATAAACATATATAAACTTTTATTTTTATGAAAATGGTAAGTACAAATATAAGCAAAAATCGGCAAGATTATTACTAAAATACATGTTGAAATGAGAATATCCGATAATGCTAAGGAAGTCATTTGAGAAGATAATACTGAAGTTACAATCATACACGGCATTGTTAAATTGAGTACAAATTTTGTTAATTGATTTTGAAAATCACAATTCAATAATTTTGTTTTTCCTAATCCATAACCTATTCCAATCATGATAAATAACTGAAACATCTGTTCTACCACAATCATAATATCCATGTTCTTCACCTATTTTATAGACAATTCTTTTTTCTTTTCTTGTTCCTCAACATAAGCCTGTTTATCACATGCTTTAAAGAATGGATAATAAATGAAACCAGTCATAACTAATAAAACTGCTTGTAATAACGCCCCTTGCCAACCACAAATCATAAAACCAGAAATAATCACTGGAATGGTATATGGTAAATTCACTCCATTAATATAAGGAACAAGTCCTCCCCATATTGATAAATATGTGACTACTCCTACCATTATATTTGATAATACAAACGGTATCATCATCATTGGATTTAAAACAATTGGAAATCCAAAAATAATTGGTTCATTAATATTAAACAAAGATGCTCCAATGCCTAATTTTCCCAAAGCTTTATATTGATCTGATTTTGACTTGAATAAGCAAAGAAGTGTTAAACTCAATGTTGCACCAACACCACCTAATTTGACAAAAAAAGAAATAAACTGGTAGTTAACAATATGTGGTAAAGCAATTCCTGCCTCAAAAGCAGCTAAATTTTCTGCTGATAGTGCATACCAAATTGGATTCATAACTGAAGAAACAATACTTGATCCATGGATACCAAAACACCATATTACAGCCTCAATCAATAGTACAAGTATTGTTGCTGGTAATGTTCCTCCTAGAGATTGTAGTGGTTGTTGCAAAATAGAAAAGATAAATGTTTGTGCATTTCCAAATGTAGTCGCTGCAAATCCCATACGCATAAAATTAAATACCAGAATAATAATAAATGCTGGAATAACTGCTGCAAAAGCTGTTGAAACATTTGATGGAACAGATTCTGGCATTTTTATTGTGAATCCTTTTTGGACACACCATCTATAAATTTCTACTGATATAGCAGTCGAAATCATACATACAAATAATCCTTGAGCACTAAAGTTATCTAAAGGTAGTCCTTTAACTCCCTCTGTTGTTGCTATAATTGGTGTCAAAAGGAATATACCTACAAAAGATAATGCAATGGCTAATTTGCTATCTACGTTATAATATTTTGCTAAAGACTTTGCCATTCCTACCACAACAAAGAAAGCCATTAATTTAAAACTGACTTGATAAGGCAAATAGAAAAAGTCCATCCATCCTTCACCAAAAATACCTGCCATAAAATCTGCATAGCCATTAAAAGGTAAGCTTGTAAATAATAGGAATATTGATCCAGCTATTAATATTGGTGTTGAACCAAAAAATCCTTCTTTTATTGCACTTAAATATCTGTTGCTTGTCATTTTTGTAGCAATTGGTGTAATAGCTTCACCAATCTTATCCATAATTTGATCCATTATTTTTCCTCCCTCAATTCATTTTGAATAATCACTTTTGGATTTGTAATATCAATAATATCTGTTTTTGCAAGTCGATCATGTAACATTTGTTTTGTAAAGAATAAACTCATAATCGCAATAAATGAGAGCGATAGTGTTATATCTGTCACAAGAGAGACGATATTGTATCCAATTAATAAACTGACTAATTGTGCTAAAACTTTACTTGTGGATGTGAAGATTCCCATGAATATTATCTGTCTTTTCATAAATAACCTATGAGATTTTGCAATAATCTGAATATCCATTAATCTCTTCCCTAATGTTTGTCCTAAATAAATAGATGTAGGAATATAGATATAATAAAAATACAGACAAATCAAACTTAATAAAACTGCAATAATAGCAGTAGGTTTATCTAATAGAAATATATTTTGTGTGATTTGATGTAGTTTAAAGAATGTTATGACGGATATAGGAAGTGTTGCTAATAATGCTCCTATATACAAATCCACAAAAAAAGCAATTCCTCTTTTTAATAATGAAACATGTTTTTTCATTTTCGCTCCCTAAAAGGACGTATCATAGCCGTTAGAAGCAATCACTTTTTTATACCACTCAAATGATTTTTTCTCTCTACGTTCTAATGTTCCTTTCCCTTCATCATCTTTATCTACATAAATAAAACCATACCTTTTTCTCATTTCACCTGTACCTACTGAAATAATATCTATAGGTCCCCAGCATGTATAACCAATAACATCTACATCATCTAATTCTACCGCATCTCTTAAGGCATCAATATGTCTAGCCAAATATTCAATACGATAATCATCTTGAATAGAGCCATCCTCTTCAATATGATCAATTGCTCCCAAACCATTTTCTACCACAAATAATGGAATTTGATAACGATCATATAATTCATTTAAACCAATTCTCAAACCTAATGGGTCAATTGGCCAATCCCATTCATTTCTTTTTAAATAAGGATTATCTCTGTCAACAATCAATTGATGTGCATCTGGACTAGAAGAGATAGAAGAAAAATAATAACTTAAAGCAATATAGTCAACCACTCCTCTTTTTAATAATTCCTCATCACCTGGTTGCATTTGTAAATGTCCACCCATTCTTTTCATTTGTGCTGTACATGTATTTGAATAATACCCTCTACACATTACATCACCATAATAAAAATTAGGCATCATATGATATCTTTGTGCTAAGACATCATTTGGATGACATGTCTTGGCGTAAGTTGTCGGATATTGAAACATGCAACCCATTTTTAATTCTGAATTAATAGAGTGAGCAAGTATAACTGCTTTAGCACTCGCTAACATCATATGATGTGATACAAGCAATTTAACATCTGCTGGATTCTCTCCTTCTAAATAACGAATGCCTGCCTGATGATAAGGTTCCTTTTGATTCATCGTTTCATTAATTTCATTAAAAGTCATCCAATATTTAACCTTATGATGAAATCTTTTCAAAACAACTTCACAATACCTCTCAAAAAAATCAATGAGTTTTCGATTTCTCCATGAACCATACTTTTGAACTAAATAAAGTGGTGTTTCATAATGTGACAATGTCACAATAGGCTGAATATTGTATTTCAGTAACTCATCAAAAACACGATCATAAAATTGCAATCCTGCTTCGTTTGGCTCGTCTTCATCTCCACGAGGAAAGATTCTTGGCCAATTGATAGAAAGTCTAAAACACTTGAATCCCATCTTTGCATACATTGCAATATCTGCTTTATAACGATGATAGAAATCAATACCTTCATGACTAGGATAATAGCATCCCTCATGAACTTCATCATGAATCATTCGAGGAACACCATGACGAGAACCCATCTCAACATCAGCAATACTTAGTCCCTTACCATCTTCTAGATATGCACCTTCATATTGATTCGCTGCAGTCGCTCCTCCCCATAAAAAATCTTCTCTTAATTTCATATAAAAACCTCCTTGCATGTTTACTATACACGTAAGGAAGTTTTTATAAAATATTTTATGATAGTGTTGTAACAGCGTTAAAATTTAAGAAACAAATCAATGACTGTTTATGTAACACTGTTTCATTCATCACCATAACTAATAATTGGATTTGATGAACTGCGAAGTGATTCTAAATCACTAGACTTTTGTATACGATTTTGATAATTTTCATCATAATTTTGTAAGAAATAAACTGAATATAAGATATCTAATAATAAGTGAGTTGAAAGATGTGTACTAAAATCACCAATATTATGATAAAGATTCTCTTTTGTTGACATTGTCAATTTTACTGATGACAATTGTGATAATGTATTTTCTCCAAATGAAGTAATCGCAATAATAGGAATTGTTCTTTTTTGACAAATTTCTGCCAGTTTAATAATATTCACAGTTTCACCAGAATAAGAAATAATAATTGCAATATCTCCTTTTGGAATACAAGTGACTTCATATAATTGATAATTTAAATTATTGGATATAATGACATTTTTACCTATTTTTAACATTTTTTCTTTAAATGACTCTGCCAAATTAAGTGCTGTTCCATACGAAAACACATGAATAGAATGAGAATATTTGATAAGATTCAAAGCCTTTTGAAGATCATCATGATGCAGTAATGACATACTATCATGAATAGTATCCTCATAAAGATGTGAAAGTTTATGTGCAGCTCTCATCATTGTATCACTAGCATCAAAAGGAAAATTCACATCAACCTTTCCATATTGTTGATCCAAATATTCTATTTCTTTTAAAAATTGTTTCTTAAAATCATCGAATCCTTTAAAACCTAATTTTTTACATAAACGTATGACTGTTGGTGCTGATGTATAAGTTGCCTCTGCAATATTGCGAGTAGAATATTTATGAATATCTTTTCCTAAAGTTAAAACAAAATCTGCAATACTTTCTTCACCTTCACTCATTTTTTCTTTGAGATTTAGTTTTTCAATAATTAACATATAATCTCCTTCTTATCCTGCTATATCAGCACTATCTAATCCATCTTCGATATTTCCACTCACTATAATCACATGTCCATAAAACATATCATCATCATTATAGAACAACTCAAAATCTCCATCTGGTGATACACAAACTTCACTTATCTCTAGACGTTTCATAAAATCTTCATTTGTAATTTCAATACCATCTTCTTCAGCCCAGTCATTTGCTAAATCTGTTAATTCTTTAGCAGCAAACTCACGTGCTTTTTGATCCCATTCTTCACAATAACGCATTAATTCATAGTATGTTTTTAATGCATTATTCGCAGTCTCTTTTCCATCACCATCACTATCTATATGAATATAACATTCTTCTTTATTCCACATTCCCTTACCACTAAATAAACATAATGATTTATCTAATTTGAGTGATTCACATCCTTCCGGCTGAATAGAAACCTCTTTTTGATACTCTGCTAAAATCCTTTCCAATCTTTCATCATGACAATCTCTTTTATTGACCTCTACTACCATCAGCCATCTTCCTTTTTCCATTATTTGATGAGTGTATTGATTTTCAAACATTTTTGATTCTCTTACAGTTAGCTGATATATTTTTCCAGCCTTTAAATTATATAATTTTGATTTTAACCTTTGCTTTTCTGTAATCTCCCATTCCAAATATCTTTTCTTTTCATTTAATTCATTATTTTCTAAATCAATATATCCTAAAATACTAATCATAGCTGTCCAATACTCATCATCTCTTGACTTTGATGCTGTCATTTCATCAGCAGTCACAACAAGTACTTCTTTAGTCTCTTTAGAAAAACGTTCATCAAATTTTTGAGATAAAACTTTCTTATCAAATAATCCCATATCAATACCTCCTATTTTTTATTATTATAACATAGAAAAAAGGTATAGTCTTGCTACACCTTTATAACTCTTCCCCATTTGTTTTAATAACTTTTTGATACCAATAATAAGAATCTTTAGGAATTCTATTTAATGTTCCAGAGTTTTCATCTTCTTCTCTATCAACATAAACAAATCCATATCTCTTTTGATATCCATTCAGCCAGCTTAATAAATCAGTATATGACCAAGTACAATAAGCAAGAACTTGACATCCATCATCACAAGCTTTCTTCAATTCTTCAATATGTGCTTTT
>NZ_HG005299.1:19079-36055 GCF_000455285.1 Candidatus Stoquefichus massiliensis AP9
AAATAAGCAATACGATATGGATCATGAACTTGTCCATCTTCTACTTTATCAAATGCACCTAAACCATTTTCAGAAATCACAATTGGTAAATCATAACGTGATGTAATATCACGACAGCACATTCTTAGACCCATTGGATCAATTGTCCAATCCCAATCCGTTGTTGGCAAGAAGTCATTAGCAGGATTTTTATATAAGCCAGGAACACCTTGAATTTGGGCAGTTCCTTTCTTTCCAGTTGTATTCATAGCATTGCTCATACCAACACCATCAATAGGGTTATACTCTGCTACACAAGTCTGATAATAATTCACACCCATAAAATTAACCAAAGCTGCTGCTTTACGCAATGTTTCCATATCACCATCTTGAATATCTGGTGTCACGCCCATAGTTTCTAAATATGCCCACGCACTTCTTGGATAACGTCCATAAGCATAAATATCCATCCACCAATAATTTTGTAAATCATCATAATCTGCTTTTGCCATTGCATTTTCAGGTTTTCTGTCATATGCATAACAAGGACTATACGCAAAACTTGCACCAACTTTTGCATCAGGATAAAGTTCTTTTAATGCAAGTACAGCACCTGCATGTGCCATATTGGCATGATGATTCACTTGATAGAATGTTTTCATATCATTTTCTTTTCCTGGAGGATGCATTCCTTTTAACCAGCCAAATGATGTAAAGATATTTTGTTCATTCATCGTAATCCAGTATTTGACACGATCACCATATCTCTTGAACAATGTTGTTGCATAATTCACATAGTCATCAACAATACGACGATCTTCCCAACCGTGATATTCTTCTTCTAAAGCTTGTGGCATATCCCAATGATAAACAGTCACCATTGGTTCTATTCCATACTGAATTAATTCATTAATGAGATCATCATAGAATGACAAACCAGCTTCATTGACCTCACCATTTCCATTTGGATAAATTCTTGCCCAAGCAATTGAAAAACGATAAGTCTTAAGCCCCATATCAGCCATTAACTTGACATCCTCTTTAAAACGATGATAATGATCAACAGCCTTATCTCCTGTTGTTGCTTTAAAAGTCTTACCAGGAATTCTTACAAACTTATCCCAGTTGGTAACACCTTTACCATCTGCATCCCAGCCACCTTCAACTTGATAAGCAGCAGATGCACTTCCCCATAGAAAGTCTTTAGGGAATCCTTTTGTTTCTTTAAAATACATAGATTGCCTCCTTTACTTTATATATTTTCATTCATAAACTCAATGAGAGATAATGAATAAGAATCTTCTTTATCTTTTAAATCATATAAATGTTCTTCTTTAATTGGAAATAATAATTTATTTGATGCATCATGATTGTATAATGGGAAAACCTTTTGAAATGGAACCTCTTTATCATTTTTTGAATGTACATAAACAGTTGGAATTTTATTCTTCTTCACCAATTGTACAGTATCCATTTTCTTTATATCTGTCTTTAGTTCATTCTTAATCACCTTTCTAATAATAGGTCCACAAAGCAACTGAGATACTTTATGTTCTCTTTGACAACGCATTGCTAAATAGCTATAAACATTATCATATGCACCTTCACTAATAATCAAATCAACATTCTTTAACTTTCCTAAACCAGAAGTATTTAATATCGTATTCGCTCCCATACCTTGACCATACATAATAATACGATGATCTTCACCATACTTTTGAAGTATATAAGTATTAAAGTACATTAAATCAAAGATATCACGATAACCAAAACCTCTAATATATCCATCACTTAATCCATGTGCATTTGCATCTACCATTAAAATATTTTCATTTTCAAAAACACTTTCTAAATAACTGACTGAATTTTGTAATGAATAAGCAGACTCTAATAAAGCATGTAAACAAATAATTGTTCTTTTTGCATTTTCCTTTTCAATCAAATAAGCTTGTAAATACAATCCTTTATGATTCTTAATTTTTACTTTCTCTGCACCTAATTCTTTATACCAGTCGCCTTGATCTTCTTTTGTTAAATGTTCTCTATATAACATCTTTTTAGCAAACTGATTAGATAAAGCCATTCCTGCAGTTAATGTTGAAGCTGTTAAAGTTGATGCTACTGCACCACCAATTGCATATTTCTTTTTCATTTATACCACTCCTTAAAATTATCCATGAGGATTCTATTTATATTCATAACCTGTTCAAATGAACTTAAACGATAATTATCATTTTCCATTCTTGCTGCAAAAAATTGAATTGCTGTGACTAATTCTTCCCTTACTTTTGGTCTCATTTCAATAGGAAAACTATTGATTGGGAAACATGTAAATATGAAAGTATTGTAATCTTCATGGAAAAGATCCAATAAAACTTGATACCCTTCAGATTTCACTAAAGAATTTCCCAAAGCCAAATCCAAATCATGATTAGCAAATGTCAGCATATTATTAATAACACCACGCAATACTTTTAAAATAACTGCATAATACTGATCAAAATTATTGTGAAAAATATAATAGATATAAGAAAAAACTAAATTTACATTTTCTCTTTCTTCATCTTTATCATTTAAAACCAACTGATTTTTCAAACTGTTAATCATAGCATTTGTTACTCGATATTGTGATAAAATCATAGAACCAAAATCAGTCATAATCGCAAAAGATAATCTTGTATTAAGACATAAAATATGAATGGCTTCAAATAATTCATCAGGAACATTTTTATAAAACTTATCTAGATTTTCGTAAACAATACGAACAATTTCTCTAATATAATATAAATGAAATTGATACTCAGTATCAAGATACTTTGAATTTGTTCCATCCCATTCATATTGATATAAAATCGTATTCAATAAAATATTCACTGCCTCCATGAAGCTTTTATAATTTTTATTTCTTAAATGTCTTTTTAAACAAGGAATAAATATTTTATAATATGTATCCATTGTTTTTTGATTAATGCCTTGATGATATTTCATATAATTCAATACTGCACAAAAATCTATAGGTTCAATAACAAACTGCTCAACAGAAATTGTTTTCACAAAATTATCATATAAAGAATAATGTAAAGTACTCTTATATTGTGATTTATCAATAATTTTCCTTAATATATCCTTAACAATATAAATTTTTTCTTGTTCATGCAAATCTTCTGAGAACGTATATGTCACACGATCCTGACAATAAACTTCTACATAAATATCAATTTGTCTAAAATTTTGATCAAGCATATAATAATGTGCTTTAAATCCACTTTCTTCCATACGATAACCACTATGATAGCGATATTTTCCACTATATTGTGATTCATGACTTGTTAAAAATTCCTGCATTATATCTATATCAAAAGCCATATATCATCCTCCTCTATGTGCTGCTAAAAAGCGTGGAAGAAAATTACTTCTGACATATTGAACTGCTACAGCTCGAATATTTTCTGAAGAATAATCGCCTCCCATCATTAATGATGTATCCATAATCTCCTCTGTTAATATTGTAAGTTCATGATCGGATAATTCAATATTCTCTAAAGCTATTGTTGATTTCACAATTTCTTTGCATTTATCTATATATTTTTTCTTATTTATATCTGTAATATGTTCCATTATTATCACTCCTTGTTTTATATTATACCATGGTTATATGTCTTTTTTGTAAATTTCTGTCAATTTTTATAAAGAAAAAATGATGATGACCATCATCATCACATTTATCTTAAAAAATGAATTTCTTCTGTTAATTCCAAACCTAATCTCTCTATATATTGTTTTGCAAGATGGTATGTTTTCATATCTAATAACGCATCACTTTCATGAGCATCAGTTCCAATAATAATCTTATTCCCCACTGTCTTCGCAAGTCTAAAGAATGTCTCATTAGGATATTGACGATGTGTTTTATATCCTAATAAATTAAATTCTAATGGCATATGATGTTTTTTTGCAGTTTCGCATAAACGTCGCATCTGCTGTAAATAGAATTCATCATCTGTATCATAATAGGCCAAATCAGGATGAGCTACATAACTATATAATCCTGTTTCAATTGCCTTAATGCAATTGTCAACATATTTTGTTAGTTGCTGCTTTGTGAGCGGTCTACCAAAATATATCCCTGTTTCATCTGTATCATCATAATGATTACCTAAAATAATATAATCAATAGGATAATCATGTAACATTTGTTTTAACCAATCCATATATTTTGGAAAATATTCACATTCTAATCCTATTTTAATAGATATTTGATTTTTATATTTTTCTCTTAATTTCAATAGTGTATTCACATATCCATCCAACTTATCTTCTTCCATACGCATAGTTGAATGAAAAGATGAATCATAATGCCAAGGTGTATGATCACTAAACCCTAGTTCTGTATAACCTGATTGTATAGCTGCTTTGACATATTCTTCTTCATTATCTATTGCATGATAGCATCGTTTTGTATGTGTGTGATAATTCTTCATAATATCCCTCCATATCTCTATTAATATTCTATACCTATTTTATAGTTTTACACAATATTTTTATATTTTGAAACAAGAAAAGTTGAATATATGACTTATATTTTAAGCAACAAAAAAGGCAATGTCATCAAAATATTTGATTAATTGTCTTTTAACATTTTAGTTAGTTATAAAATATTTATTATCTTTCACATATTATACTTCATGATGATAATATTGACTTATGAGTTCATGTGTTAATTTTCCATTTTTAGCAATCTCCCCATAAAAATATCCACTTTGTTTTAAATGACGCTCATAAGTTAAAGGATCAACAGATGCTAAACCAAAAGTCGGTGTATATGTTCCCCATTCCCAATTGTCTAGTAAACTCCAATGTAAATATCCAATAACATTGACTCCCATATCTATAGATTGTGCAACGGCCTGTAAAATAGCTGAAATATAAATAATACGATACATATCATTTTTGCAGGCAATTCCATTCTCAGTAATTAAAATAGGTTTATCATTTAAACGTGTTAATGTATGAAGAATAACTTCAGGACAAATATCATCACTAAAGAATGGAACATCCAATGAATGAATATGTGTTGCTTTATAATGATCAAAACGAAATGCTTTCTTACGACTATTTATTAACTGTCTTGTATAAACATTAACTGCCCATATATCACAAGTATCCTTTAATTCTGGCATAACAATTGCATCATGAAATGGCACAACAATTTCACCTGTTCTTATAGCATGTAAGAAGAATTCATTTTCCATATAATCAATATAATCGGCCATAACTTTATCAGCTTTATCATGATATCCCCTCATTGGTTTTTTCTCAGCATAATTCATTGGTGAACTCACTGGTTTATTTGAATACTTTTTAATAGCATGATATGCTTTTGCATGATATTGTAAGAGATTGATACTTTCTTCAATAGAATATTCAAAAACAATATTCATTTCATTAATAATTAACCAAATATCAACATATTCTTCATAAATTGGTACAACCTTTTCAACATATCTTAAAAAATAATCAAGATTGTCCATTGTATGAAAAGCACCTTTTTTATGGAACCATACAGGATGTGAATTATGATGCAAAGTTAAACATACTTTTATATTATTTTTCTTTAAACATTTTAAAACATCTCTATAATGCTGCAAAGCCTCTTCACTAAATTCTCCTTCTTTAGGTTCTATACGACTCCATTCTAAAGACATACGATAGGTATTTAAATTCATCATCTTTAATAATTCAATATCATCTTTATATTGAACATAACTATTACAAGCTTTGTTGGCCATCTGATAAGGAACACCACCATAAGCAAATTGTGGTGCTGTTTCTTCATCATCATAGAAAGAACAATTATTTCCTTCTATTTGTTGTCCAGCTGTTGTAGCACCCCATAGGAAGTCTTTAGGGAACTGAATATCAGAATATTCTAATATATTAATCATTAATCTCACCCGCACTTATCACTGCCTGTTCTTCATCATAAGCTTGCTTATCAATCATTTTAAAGAATGGATACCAGATTGCTGCTGAAATCACGACAGCAAACAATTCATAGATCCCTGCACTTAAACTCCCATTAACAATACCATGTAAAAGCGGAGGCAATGATCCTGTTCCAAGTATTCCTACATATGGTGTAATTATATTTAAACACATCAATGCATAACCAATACTCACAATAATAACAGGGCATAAAACAAAAGGTATGATTGTCATGATATTTAACATCAATGGAACTCCAAATATTAATGGCTCATTAATACTAAAGATTCCACAAGGTAATGTAATTTTTGAAAAAGCTTTATATCTTTGACTCTTAGAAAAGAAAAACATTACAATAACTAAACCAATTGTTGCTCCACAACCACCAATACAAGCCAAATCCCATAATCCAAAATTAATACTGTGAACAATATTTCCTGCAGCTATAGAGGCTGAATTCTCTGCCATATATCCTAACCAGATTGGTAAAAGAATAGGTAAGACTGTTTGAGATCCATGTACACCAAAGAACCATAATAATTGTGCAATAATAATTAAAACAATAAATGAAGGGAAACTACCAACTAATGATTGTAATGGAATCTGTAAAATTGCATATATAAACCCATTAAATGTTTCAAAAGATGTTAATGTAAATCCATATTTGATAATTCCAAAAACAATAACTGTAACAACTGCAGGAATCAGTGAAATAAATGAATTACTTACCATTGGTGGAACACCATCAGGTAATTTAATTGTCATATTTTTATTCATAAAGAATTTCATAATATGAATGACAATAATTGAAATAATAATTGCAGAAATCACTGCTTTAGGTCCAAAATAATCACCATTAAACATGTTCACTGATGGCATCACTGAATCATCTACAGTTATAGGTGATAATAGAACAAATGAAACTAAAGACATAATCCCTGTATTAAAAGCATTATTCTCAATTCCAAATTCTTTAGCACCATGATATCCAATTGAAAAAGCCATATATAATCCAATTAAATTGGTTGTAATAGCTGGTACATAATTGACAATTGCTCCTACTGGAGTATTATTTAAAAAATCTTGATAAGGTTGCCAAGTAATAGATGTCAATATAGAAAATAATGCTCCTACCATAATGACACCAAGCAATGACATTGAACCACTTGAAATGGCTTTTAAATATTTATTTGCTGAAATCTTATTTGCAATTGGAAGAAAATGTTCTTCCATAAACTTAATAAAACGTTCCATTATTCTTCTCCTTCTATTCCATTATTTTGAATAATATTTTGATACCAATAAAAACTCTTTTTTTTGATTCTTTCACATGATTTCATATCATCATTTGTACGATCTACATAAATTAAACCATATCTTTTTGAAAAGCCCTCATGTGAACTGACAAGATCTAATAAAGACCATGGACAATATCCTATCAGTGGATATCCTTCTTGAATAAATTGATAACATTTTTCTAAATGCTGTTTTAAATAATCAATACGATAATTATCAGATATGCTTCCATCAATGAGTTGATCTGAATAAGCCATACCATTCTCTGTAATAATCATTGGAAGTTCATAACGATCATAGAGTTGTCTAAGCCCCATATATAAGCCATCTGGATCAATACCAAAATGCATCCATTCTGTTGCTTGTATGCATTTATTTTCTACCACATAGAATTGATCACTTTGATAAAATGGAGGCATTTTTAAACAATCATCTAACTTATTTTTGGCACGAACACAACAGCTCGCATAATAATTAACACCAATAAAATCAGGTTTATTTTCTGCTAAATAATGTAAATCTCTCTGGTTCATTTGAGGATAAATTTTCTTTTGTTTTAAATACGACTGAAAGTGATGTGAATATTTTCCTTTAATAGATAAATCTAGAAAACTCCATTGTAATTCATCTTGAGCATTTAATGCTGCTAAAACATCTTTAGGTGATGAAGTTTCTGAATAAATAACCTGCATAGCCACAACATGTCCAATTTGACCATCAGGAATAAGATTTCTGAATTTTGAAATAGCCATTTTTTCTGCTAAAGTCATGTGATAACTCATTTGATAAAGTGTCTTTTGTCGCAGATAATCATCTTCTGTTAAATTTCCATTCATATCATCAGGAGCAGTTGCACACATTTGTTCATTAATAGTTGCCCACATCTTGACCTGATCTTTGAATTCTTGAAAACAAATAGTAGCATATTGAACGTATGCATCTACACATCTGCGATCTACCCATCCTCCAAATTCCTCAATCAATGCATAAGGCATTTCAAAATGATAAAGCGTTGGAAAAGGAATGATATCATTTTGAATTAATTCATTTATCAATGAATGATAAAAATTCAGTCCTTCCTGATTAGCATGATGTCCATCTGGCATAATTCTTGTCCATGAAAAAGAAAAACGATAAACCTTTATCCCTAATTCCTTCATGTAACGGACATCTTCTTTCATATGATGATAATGGTCACTTGCTCCTTTATAGTCTGCTAAACCTGAAGGAATATTTCTAACATCCGAATTAGCAATACCTCGACCACCTTCGTTCCAACCACCTTCAACTTGAAATGCACTAGTTGAAGCTCCCCATAAAAAATCTCTAGGAAATTGTAATTTTTGTTCCATAATTTTCTCCTTTCTTGATATCATTATCATAGCATCAGTTCACTCAAAATTTTTTGTCAAAAAAATCGATAACTTTCAAAGTCATCGACATAATTTCATTTTATGAAACTTTCTATCCCTTACTAAAATTAATATAATAATACATAATGATTAATTCAATCATATAATTCAATGCAATCCTTCCCTCTGTATCACTATTAGACTTATTACACAATATAATCTCATCACAATAATTCATGAATTTTCCAGCATTCAGCATTGTAATCGCTATAACTTTACACCTTTTTTGCATAAGATTTTCCATCAAATCAGTATTTCTATAAAAGAAACTACCTTCTAATGAAACAACAAAAACAACAGCTCCTTCTTTCAATTCATCTACAAGTTTTCTCTGTTTTTCATCAGTTACACCAAGTTGAACGAATCTATTTAAACTTGCCATCTTATTTTGAAAATGTAATCCAACCATATTTGCATATTCCAAACCCAAGAAAGCAATTTCTTTTGCCTGATAGATTATTTCACCAATTCGATGTAATTGTTCATAGTCAATATGTTCATACGTAAATTGGATATTTTCAATAACTTTATCTGTATAACGTTTATATATTGGCTGTAAATCAGCAGCAGAAGCAAAATTAACATTTTTAGAATAATCTACATCAATTTGAATTGTATTATGAATATCTTCTCTAAAAAGGCGATAACTTTCATATCCTATGGCTTTAATAAAACGTGTAATAGATGAAGCTGATACAAAGCATAAGTCTGCCAATTCATATATTGTTAAATCTGGTATTTGATGATAATTTTCTAAAATAGTTTTTGCAATATCATAATTGGCATCTTTTTGATCATTATAATTCACAAATCCCAATAATTGAGACATAATTGAAATTCCTTTTGGCATATGAACACCTCCGTGTTTTTATTATATATGAGATATCATTGTATTTCTATATAATTTTATCTACAAGTAAAGGAATCTTTTCATTATTCAACCGATCTATTATCACAATAGTCCAGATTCAATCGATAGACTAATATACATTATCTGTAAGTCTGTTTCTTTTATAGAGTTAATTTGCTCTCATGATGATTCTTACGTTTACTGTGACCATGTGTCTAATCTTCACAAACATCATAACCATAACGATAATCATTATGATTTTTTATTATTTTCTCATTAATAAGTGATGACATTTTATCTTCGAAAACTTTTACACCATTACTGTATCACAATCAACAAAAATATTTTATAAAATATTAGACAAATCTAAATTCCTTAAAGTTTAAAAAATGATATCCATTAAATTATAATTATGTCTAATTATTTTCATAATCTTTTAGGATTAATAGTCCATGAAAATTACAAACTCTTTAATTTCATATATGTAATAAACATATTGAAACTTTACTTAAAACTAATATAATTATTATATAAGTTAATAGTTGTGATAATCTATATTATGAAAATTTATCAAAACCAAATACTTGAAAGGATAAAAACTCTAATCCTATAATAACTAATATTCAGGAGGTATAGAAGATGAAAAAAGTTTTAATTGGACTCTTGGTAATTGTCATATTTTTTATTGGTGTAACTATTTTTGATAAAGCTACAAATTTTAAAAGTTATGCATATATCAATGATGTTTATACTGAAAATAATAATATAATTATTTCCATAGATGGTGGAAATGGTGATTCTAAATATCATCACTATGAATTAAATGAGATAGGTAACGGAATTTATGAATTGCAATTATATGCTTCTATTATAAGTGGAAAGTTCTTTCCAGTTGAAATTGAATTTAATAACGAATCTAATCATATTAAAGAAATTCGACAAAAACCAAACAATGGAGATGAAACAGGAAGGGAATACGAGGTTATATATCCATCTGAGTAGCCATCAATCTGATAAAAATAATGTAGTCTATCTTTATTGAATATTACCAAACTATCTAAGCATAACCACCTACCATTATGATTATTCCATATTTACATTATAGCATAAAGCAATCTTAGCATCTTTAAAAAATTGCCAAAAGAAAATAGGGATTTCTCCCTATTCATAATCACATGTATAACCACGCATATCTAATTCTAATTTTTCAACTTGCCAATCTTTTAATAAATCACCAAGTTCTTCTTTAATTCTCACAACACCTTTTGTATCAGTTGCATCTATAACTGCCATAATAGTTGGTCCTGCTCCCGATAAATAAGCACCTAGCACTTTTTCATCCTTTTCTAAAATAGCCATAATTTCATCAAAGCCTTGAATCAATGGTCCACGATAAGGCTGATGAAGACGATCTTTGAACCCTAACTTTAAGCCATCATCATATCCATTAATTAATGATGCAACCATTAATGCTAAATGTGAAACATTCGCAATAGCATCTGCTCTTGATAATTCTTGTGGTAAGACAGAACGTGACTTCTCTGTTGATAATGTAAATGGTGGAATCATTGCAACAAAACGATAATCATGTTTTACTGGAATATTTAATGTTGTGACACCATCCGTCATAACAGATACAGTCAACCCACCAAATATTGCAGGCGCAACGTTATCGGGATGTCCCTCTATTTTTGTCGCAAGTTCTAAAATTTCCTGACGATCATCATAGCGGTCTACAAATGCATAAGCACCAACAATACCAGCAACAATACAAGTTGAAGAACTTCCAAGTCCTCTTGTATAAGGTACATCACCACTACACTCAATACGCAAACCATTAAATTCTAATCCACAGGCTTTTGCCCCTTCAACAAATGCTTGATATGTCATATTGTCAGCATTGCAAAATTGTTCAGGACAACCTGTAATCTCTAAACTTTCTTCTAATAATTCAAAAGTAAATGTATTATATAAAGTAACAGCCAGTCCTGCCACGTCAAATCCTGGTCCTAAGTTTGCACTTGTTGCTGGTACTTTGACTTTAACTTTCATATTTAAAACTCCTTAATTTGTTCACCAATAAAATCAATAATAGCTTCTTTATCAATGACTTTTTTATGCAATATTTCTCTATCTTTAATACCTTTTAATGGTGTAGGTACAGGTACTTTTGTTTTTTCATTTAATAAATCAACTGCATCATATTCATCCATCTTTTCACCACTGACTGCCTGATATACTGAACCAGGAAATTTATATGGTGAAGCTGTTGATAGAAGAATTGTCTTTGTTTGATCTTGAGATTGTTTCTGATATTCTTTATAAACACCATATCCTACTGCAGTATGTGTATCTAATAAATATCCTGTTTCTTTATAACAAGCACCAATTGTTTCAAGAACTTGTTCTTCATTTAACCATCCTGCAGTAAAGTTTTCTTTTACTTTTGCAAAAATATTAGCATCAACTTCATAAACTCCTGTTTCATTTAATTGATTCATATAAGTTTGTACTTTTGATGCATCCTGACATAACATATAAACAAGTCTCTCTAAATTACTAGATACCAAAATATCCATAGCTGGTGCATTAGTTTTATAGAATTCTCTATTGGCATCATATTGACCAGTATTAAAGAAATCAGTTAATATATTATTTTTATTAGATGCAATAATAAATTTACCAATAGGTAATCCCATATTTTTAGCAATATATCCAGCCAAACAATTCCCAAAATTCCCACTAGGGATTGTAAAGTTAACTGTTTCTCCTAATTGAATTTCTTTCTTATTGACTAAAGTCATATAAGAATAGAAATAATAGACGATTTGTGGAATGAGTCTTCCTATATTGATTGAGTTTGCTGATGATAAAAAGACATGATGCTGATTGCATAATTCTTTTAATTCCTGAGAATTAAAAGCTTTTTTAACTGCTGTTTGAGCATCATCAAAATTCCCTTTAATTCCAATAACATCAACATTTTGTCCTGTTTGTGTAACCATCTGCTGCTTTTGAACAGGTGATACACCATCAATAGGATAAAAGACTTTAATACAAGTTCCCTCTACATCTTTAAATCCTTCTAAAGCTGCTTTTCCAGTATCTCCTGAAGTTGCAGCTAAAATCATAACTTCTCTTTCTTCACCTTTTTGTTTCAAAGAAAAAGTCATGAAATGAGGCAATAATGATAGTGCCATATCCTTAAATGCTGCAGTAGGTCCTTGAAATAATTCTGCAATATAAACATCTCCCGCTTTTTCAACAGGTACAACTTCAGATGGAAACAATCCATCTCCATATGCCTTTTGACATAATCCACGAATATCTTCTTTGACATCATCTGGTATAAAAGTAGAAATAATTTCAGTCGCCATATCTACATAATTCAAATTTTGCAAGGCTTTTAAATCTTTCTTTTCAATCTGAAAAGCTGGAACAAGCAATCCACCATCGCTTCCAATTCCTTGTAAAATAGCTTGATAAAAATCTAAAGGTTCTTGATTTCCTCTTGTACTTAAATACATTTTTTCACTCACAGTTACTCCCCCAATCAATTATTTGTCTCATTGTATACAATTTCATTTTGTAAGTCAATAATATTAGAAAATTTCTTCATATCATCATCTATTTTTATATTTTATCTAAATATTATGATATCATCTTCATTATATAGTAAATTTCTATGAAATAAAATTCAATTTTAAAGAAACCATAAAAATTATCCTTAATTTAACATATTTTTTTGACTAATCACTTACAATATACTATAATAATTGCATTCTAAACAAGAGGGATGTGTGAATATGAGTAAAATTATTATACCAAAAGATTACAAACCACACTTAAACTTAATTGAAACTGAAGTTGCTATTAAGATGATTAAGGATACGTTTGAAAGAAGATTAGCAGAACAATTACGTTTAACGCGTGTATCTGCACCATTATTTTTATTGAAAAACACAGGTCTCAATGATAACCTTAGTGGAATTGAAAAACCTGTTTCATTTACTTCATTTGAATTAAATCACGATGATGAAATAGAAATCATTCATTCACTAGCCAAATGGAAAAGAGATGCTTTACATCGTTATGGATTTGAACGACATACAGGGCTTTATACTGATATGAATGCTATTAGAAAAGATGAAGAATTAGACAACATTCATTCTATGTATGTTGATCAATGGGATTGGGAAATGGTTATTTCTAGAGAAGATAGAACAATGGATTATTTAAAAGCAATAGTTGCAAAAATCTATAATGCTTTATTAGATGTTGAATTTTTAATGATTAGACATTATCCACAATTAGGGGAATCTATTTTACCAGATGAAATTTATTTTATCACTTCTCAGGAATTAGAAGATAAATACCCAGATTTCACTCCTAAACAAAGAGAAAAAGCAATTACTAAAGAACATAAAGCTGTTTGTATATTGCAAATTGGGGATATATTAAAATCTGGACACAAACATGATGATCGTGCACCAGACTATGATGATTGGACATTAAATGCTGATATTCTTGTTTATAACACACAGTTAGACGATGCTTTAGAAATTTCAAGCATGGGTATTCGTGTTGATGATCAAACTTTAAAAGAACAACTTGAAAAAGCTCATTCAAATGAACGTTTAGCATTACCTTACCATCAAAATATTATCAATCATGTTCTTCCTTTAAGTATCGGTGGAGGAATTGGTCAGAGTCGTCTATGTATGTTCTTTTTAAGAAAAGCACATATTGGTGAAGTCCAAGCTTCATTATGGGATGAAGAAACAATGAAACTCTGTGCTGAAAACCAAATCCATTTATTATAATGATATTTACGTTTCCTGCTTTTTTCTAAGTTTATAGATAATTAAGAGACTTGAAAATTTAATCATCTATAATCATAAAACCTAATAAATATACATTTGTATTTTCTTCACAAATAACAATATGATGATAATCTTTAAGTTGATGATCTATGTGATCAATATTAAAAGATTTAGATAATGGAAAAGTTACTTTTGTAAAAAAGTTTCTTTTCATATAACCATGATAGATATAAATCTGTGAAGATTTATTTTGTTGACAACTTTCTATAGCAAAATCTAATATTTGATTCATAATTGTATAATAGAGAATGTTTGGAATAGGACAAGCAGAAGGAGCGTTAGTATAGATGATACGAATATTTTTTTCTTGAAATATAGGTATATATTGATAAAGTATATAATCTAAAGTTGAGTTACCACTAATAATTGGTTTTATTTTTTGATTGATTATATTGATTTGTGAATCTATGAATTGATCAATAGATGGACTGTTTTGATGATTTAGTTTTTTGATATGACTTAATATATATATCATTTCATGTTGAGAATGTGATAAAGCATCTAAAGAGTATCTCAAGAAATGATAATTCTTCTGATTAAGTGATAACTCTTTAATAGTAAGTTGTGCTTCTGTCTTTTTCTTATTAGTATCAATTACATATTGAAAGACTTTATAAAGAGATATTGTTAAAATAAGAACACAAATAATAATTATATATAGCTGTATATTCATTTCTGTTTCATAAAATAAAGAATCAAAGGCTAATGTATAAAGACCTAATAAGGAAATCAAAGCAATATTAAAATACCAATTCTTAGCATATTCGCTATCAATGAGTTTATGTAAATAAGGTGGAATAGTTAATACAAAGATAAGAAAAATTATCTTTGAAATAACAATGAGTATATGAAGTGAAAGAGGTTGATTGATAAATATAATTTGATTTAGCATGATAGCTAAGGTGTTTGCAAAAATAGATAATAAATCAATTAAAAGACAAATAAATAAGTTAATAATATAATTACATTTTCTAATGCATGTACTAAAACTAAATAAAATAAGTTGTAATAAAAGAGCATATAGGATTTCGCTATATGTAAAATAATTATAGATAGAAATATCTATAAAAATAATAAAAGAAAAAAGGCTAATCAACGAATAATGTTTTGAAATATTATGAGATAATGATTGTGCTATAAAAATAGAATATAAAATTCCTTCAACTAAATTGAAGAATAAAATGAAAGCATCCATATTACAATTTCCTTAATTGAAATTGTTGAAACAAGTTTTCAGTATCTTTACTTTTTCTTTGACTGATTGGAATTATCTCATTATTTTTTAAAATAACTTCTTTATTGTCTACGTTTAAGATATAACGAAAGTTAACAATAAATGATTGATGGCAATAAACAAAATCTTTATGGTTTAGTGTTTCGTAAATATTTGAAAGTTTATCTCTTATTTTATATATCTGATGAATAGTATGAATGTATATATTATGTTTATTACTTTCAAAATAAAGAATATCACGATAAAGAATTTTAAGTCGATGATGCTGATAGTCAATTGAAAAATATTGATTGATTTGGATAATGAGTCGTTTTAAAATGGGAGGTAATTCTTGAGTGAGATATTGTTTTCTTACAAAACCATAAGGATGGTAATTACATGCCTGATATCCTAAGTCGTCACGATGAGAAATATAGATGATAGGAGGTAGCGGAGTTAATTTATTTGTAATATCAAAACCATTGATGCCAGACATTTCTATATCTAAAAAAATAGCATCATATGCCTGCTTAAAGTCAATGGACTCAGGATTGTTAGAGACAAGAATATTACATTCAATAGAATAAATTTGTAGCTCTTTATCAAGAAATTTCTTGATTGATAATAAATCCTCAATATCATCATCAACTATTAGAAATTTGTACATATATATCACCTTCTTTATTTTATTATACTTAATTATTTTAAGATTGTATAGAAATAGCATAAATTTGCTTTAAATGTGCCAAAACTGTATCGTTTTTGCCAAAATATTGAAATAATATAAAAAAGGTGTTAACCTAGACTTAGGTGAAGAGTTATGGAAAACATAGCAGAAAAACTAACATTGTATTTAGAGAAAAAAGATATGATTCAAGATGAAAGAAATGTATATAAGTATGGTTTTGAAGGTCTTATATCTACATTAGTGGGAACATTTCTATTAATTATAATTGGAATAATAACAAATCATCTTATTGAAGCAATAATATATGAATGTATATTTTCTACTTTAAGAAAGTATATAGGTGGATATCATTGTAAAAGTCATGCTCATTGCATTATGTTGTATAATAGTTTATTTATGTTGTTTATAATCATTGAAATATATCTAAAATTAAATGGGTTAACGATATTAGGATGCATGATTCTTATTATTATATATGCTCCAATAAAGAATAAGAATAAAAGTATTTCAACATTATCTGAAATTCATAATAGGAAATGTGGCATTATATGGAGTCTTGTTGTAATTATGAGTATTGTTATTATGTATTTAAACAATATTCATTATTATAAAATATTATTTTATATCATTTATTTAACGACAATTTTAATGATAGGAGGAAAAATTGAAT
>NZ_HG005300.1 GCF_000455285.1 Candidatus Stoquefichus massiliensis AP9
AATGCTCCCTCTTTACATGTTTTCACTAAATCGACTGTCCTTGATTTTGTAACCTTTATCACAATTTTCCCTTTCAATACTTCTGGTATGGAATCTCTTAATCCTTCTAAATAATTCTTTTCTGTCTGATCAGTATCAGTTACGATATAATAATATCCCAATTCTGGAACTCTTCTTTTTCTAGATTGTTCTCTAGATTTTCTTTTACCTCGTCTATCTTCCCTTCCCATAAACTAATCATCCTCCATCACCATCATTGACTTCAATTCTGGAATTGCCCCATACTTACCTAAAAGATAATTTTTTTCATAATTCTCATCTTTTCTTATTTTTTGGCCATCTTCGTCTACAAAATCAGCTAATGAGTATAATGATGAAATACCATTATTATCTTTTTCTGTAAACCAAACTTCATCTCTTCTTAATAAATTATTTGATAATGTCCATGAATCATGAGTGGTAAAAATAATTTGAGCATGATTTTTATTAATAGTTGGATCAAGAAAATTGATTAAAAAGTTTCTCACAAGTAATGGATGAAGTCTGGAATTTAATTCATCCACAAATAAAACACCACCTGTTTCCATGACTTCCTGTAAAGAAGGGTATAAAGCAAACATTTTTAATGTTCCTGCTGATTCCTCCTGCAAAGGTAAAGTGACAGTTTCATCAGAATTAATTAATCTGTGTACTGTATTGATTTTCAAATGTTCATTATCGTCATCATCATCTTTCAACTTTTCTACCTTAAAGTCAATAATAGAATCATCAAAAGAAGAAAAGTAATCAACAACTTTTTTTCTAACATTCTCATTATCTGAAAAACCTTCTGGTGTATATCTGGAAAGGAATAGGTTTTCAAACGGATCACCAAAATCAGCCATTTCATGTTTTAAAAACCAGTCACGAATATACTTAAGTTTTTCAACTTTTAATTTTGCACCTAGAGATACAATAAGAGTTTCATTCTGTAGTGAAGTCTTAATGTTGTCATGAGTTTTCTTAGGTAAACCACTTAAATCTAATTCATCACTCTCTCTATTTCTGTAAAACAATGGTTTAAATTTTCCTCTTGCACTTTTCGCACAAACATTAAGCCATTCTTCACAAACGCCTTTACTATCCACACTAAATCCATAATTATACTGTCTACACTTATCATTTTCATCACCTATAAAATAAACTTCAAACGTTGATGGTGCATCTTTGCTCGAAGTGTCAAATAAAAATGGTGTTGGCTGCATAAATTCACTTTTATTCTTTTTTTCATCAGCATCGCCACCAAATGCAAAAGAGCGCATAACATAATAAACCATATAGGAAAAAGCCTGCTGTATATTGGATTTTCCACTTGCGTTAGCACCAAATATTGCAGCAACTGGAAGTATCTTCTCGTTTCCTAATTCTATTACTCTATCATTAAACTCACTTATCTTAGTTGCAGATAAGTCTAGTGTAGCATCATCTCTAAAAGATTTGAAATTTTTAAAATTAAATTGAATCAACATTTTAATCGCCTCCTATTTATATTATATGCCAATAATTAAAAAAAACAACAAATAAATGAGATTTTCTCTCAAATTATTGCTGTTTTAATTTACTATGATTTATATTCTATCTATAGCATCTATTAAGTCTTTAATATCGTGATAAATATATGGGTCATATTTTTCTTGTTTATGTCCTAATATTTTTTGAATAACACTTAATTCAACTTTTGCATCTGAAAGTAATGATGCACATGTATGCCTGCAGCTATGTGGCATTAAATCTATATTTAATCTTTTCATAAATGGCTTATAATAATTAGAAATAAACTTTCCATATAGAATTTGCATCATTTCATCATCATGTATCAAAAATTCATTTGCATCATTAGAAGAACTATACCATTCTTCAAAAAACGGTAGTATTTTATTTGCTATTGGTACTACTCTAATACCACTACTTGTTTTACTATCTTCTACTTTAAAATATCTCTCTTTTAAGTTAACATCTTTTTTATGTAAATTAAGTAACTCACAAATTCTAACCCCAGTATAAATTAACATTAAAACAATTTCATCAAACTTATTTGTATAGTTGTTCCATATTAAGTTAATTTGTTCACCAGTAAACCTTTTAATTTCTCTAGGTTTATAATTCATTTTATACATTCTTAAATCAATGTATTTTGAACGATTATCTGAAATATAATTGTAGCATAGAGCATAGCTATACAATTGCTTAAATAAAGTCTTAACCTGTTTCAATATGGGATAATTTTTTTCACATTCATCAATTACATTTTGTAAATCAAATACTGTTATATCTTCCATATACTTTGAATATAAAATATCACACATACTATAGGCATGTTCATAACTATAAATCGTTAATTTTGTATATAAATGAAAAGTATCCTTTTTCCACTTATTATATAAATCTTCAAATGTAACATATTCTATTTCTACGCCATTCATTTTCTCATGAAATTGAGTTATAGCTTCTTGTGCAGCATAATAATTCGGAAAATACCCCAACAATCTTCGAATCTGTTTTTTATTTCCATTTCCATTAACAGTATACCCAGATGTAACAACTGCTCTATATGGTTTACGTCTACCTTTGATTTTGACAATTGATCCTGATCCATTTGGTCTTTTTCTCATAAATATTCTCTACTTTCTATCTAAATGATTAAATATCATTATGTCATAATTTATCAATTGCATCAATAAGCACTTCTATCTCGGGATGGATATAAACTTTTTCTGTTATACTCATTTGACTTCTAGTGCCCACTAATTTTTTAATTAAAAACGGACTTACTTTTTCTTTTGCAAGTAATCTTCTAAAAGTATTCCTACAATACATTGGTGTGTAATTCCATTCCATATCATTCATAACCATATCAAAATAAGAATCTTTGAAATCTCTATATTTAAAATTTCTCCCTTTATCTGTAGTAAATAAGTATTCATTATTCATATTATTGTTCATTCTTTTTTCGATGAATGACTCTATTTTATGAGATACAGGTACAATACGTATCCCTTTGCTTTTTTGTGATTTGGTACCTACGATTTCTATATACCGTTTATCTAAATATACATTTTCCTTTTTTAAAGAAATAAATTCATCCACTGTCACACCAGTATAGATCATGATCAATATCATTTGGACGTAATTATTTTCTTTCATCACCCATAATATATTTATATCATCAGTACTTATAACCTTATCCACTACTTTCTCCCATTTTCTATCCTTGAATTTCTGAGTATTTAATTTTAAGGATAAGTCATTTTTGCATATTTCGTTTTTCATAGCAAACTTATATAATTGTGAAAACGTTAATTGAACCTTTCTAACAGTTGGATAATTTTTTCCACTATTATCTAATACTTTTTGTAACTGATTTTCTTGAATTGATGAAAAAACTACATTGTATAACTCTTCACAACACTTATAAGCTGCTTTTGTAGCATTGATATAAAAAGGAGAAACCATTTTAAAATGTTCTTGTGACCACTTTTCATATATATCAGAAAATGTGAATCCTAAATCACATCTTCCCCTTTTATTAAAATCCTCTCTTATCTTCTTAGCTTCTTTTATTGTTGCTGCATACCCAATCGCTTCAAAAACCTATTCTTTCTTATCTGTGACACCATTAATAATATAGCCATTGGTATAGCGAATCATATAAGGCATTTCTTCTTTTTCCAGCAAGCTTTACAATACCGCCCAATCCATTTTCTACTTTCATTTAACTCCATCTTTCATGGAGGAATTATAACAGATATTACTCTACGTAAATATGACTATTTTGTTGCTTATTTGTTACCTATTTGGTACCTACTAATTTTATATTATAAAAATTTTCTCTTTTTTTAGGAAAATCATAACAAAAAAGACCCTTTTCAGGGTCTTTTTCATAAAATCATTGCGATTTTGTAGATAAAAAACTGAATTTTTATCTCTTACTAAATTGTGGTGCTCTACGAGCTGCTTTAAGACCGTATTTCTTACGTTCTTTAACACGTGCATCACGAGTTAATAATCCAGCTGCTTTTAATACTGGTCTATAATCAGAACCAGCTTCTAATAAAGCTCTAGAAATACCATGACGGATAGCTCCAGCTTGTCCGCTGTATCCTCCACCATAAACATTAACAGACACATCAAACTTACCAGTTGTTCCAGTCAATTCAAGTGGTTGGTTGACGATCATTAATAATACGTCAGATGGTAAATAATCTTTTGCATCTCTACCATTGATGACGATTTTTCCAGCACCTGGTGTTAAAATAACACGTGCTACTGAAGACTTTCTACGTCCAGTTCCTCTGTATTGTACATTAGCCATTTATCTCTCGTCCTCCTATCCCTTGATTTTCATTTCTACTGGTTTTTGTGCTGCGTGTGGATGTTCACTACCAGTGTACACAAATAATTTCATCCCTTGTTTTCTTCCAAGTGTGTTATGAGGTAACATACCCTTAACAGCTGCTTCAACAAATCCTGTTGGATTTGATTCTTGGAATTGGCGAGCAGTTTTTGTTTTTAAACCACCAATCCATCCAGTGTGATGATAGTATTTAACTGTATCTAGTTTTTTACCAGTCATTACTACTTTTTCTGCATTAATAATAATAACATAATCACCAGTATCTACATGTGGTGTAAATGTTGGTTTATGTTTTCCTCTTAATACAGTTGCTACTTCTGATGCTAAACGACCTAAAGTCAAACCTTCAGCATCAACAACGTACCATTTACGTTCAATTGTGGCTTCTTTAGCCATAGTTGTTTGTCTCATTTTTGATCCTCCTGTAGTTTCCGGGGCTACAAACGTTAAAATAAGGCACTTCTTATTATAGCAATATCGCTGATTTTGTCAATATAATTTTGGTTTGAGTTTCAAATATAGAAAATCAAAATATTTGATTCAACTCAACAATGTAATAATCTTTGCCATTATAGATAATAAAATATTCATTATCAATAACAAATCCATCAATAATTTGATTTGTTCCAAAATAATCTAAGACCTTATACATCCTTTTTCTAAAATCAACAATAACTATTTTTTGATCTTCAAAAGAATTAAATAGTAAATAGTGATTATCAGCTATACTATAATCATATTTTCCTAAATCCATATCAATACTATATTGCTCATTTAAATAATGATCATAAATAGTTGTTTTATTGATATCAAATGATATTGTAAATGTAGAAACTGTTGGATATAGACATTGTACATTTAAATTTATAACATCTAATGAATTTAAATCTATGATAATTGTTTCTAAATTATCATCATATGTGACTAATAGATTGTCACTTATAAAATTATATTCATTATTATGAGCATATGGATTAATAGAATCAACTCTTTTTTCTTGTTTAGTCTTCGTATTGTAAACTGTCCAATACTGATCACTTTTATTAATAAGTATGAATGTTTTTTGAGGAGACATAGAGAAATTAACTGATAGTTGATCATTTGTTATTGTTTGTATTTCATTTGTTTTCATATTGAAAGAACACAAATTATTATCAATAGATCCAAAATAGATAAGGTTCCCATTAAGTTGACTTAATCCATATGAATAGTATCCTTTTGTATGAAAAGTCATTATCTTGTCCTTATAATTGACATAATCAAAAGAATAGGATTGTGAATTATATGTTCCCTCTTTATGCTGAATTTCTTGTAATACATATCGACCATTATCAAATGCATAAACTTCGTCTATAATTTCTTGATTATTTACTTCATGATAATAATATAGGAAATATTCTTCGATTCCAAAATTTTTAGATGTTTGTACTTGTGGAATAATTTCTATATCTTTATTAAAAAATTGTTGTTGTATCCACACTCTAAATGTTTCATTATAGGCATAAACAATGCCTATTGATGAAGCAACTATAATGACACATAATATTGACAATACAATCTTATAAGACATATAACTTTTTTTCTTGTATTGATATTTTTGAAAATCAATGTCTCTCCAATCAGATGGTGTCCTTATCCAATTAAATTCATGAAATCTATTCATAAAATTCACCTACCTTTTTTCTTAATAAATCCCTTCCTCTTTTTAAATGTGACTTTACTGTATTTTCATTCATATTTAACATCACTGAAATTTCGTTAATCTTGTACCCTTCATAATAAAATAGATATAATATATTTTTATAGCGAAAGGGTAATTTAAGAACTTCGGGTAATAGGACAACTTCTTCTTGATGTTGGGGAAGCACGACTTTGTCAATATCTATAGTTTGCTTATAAAATCTTCTACGATAATTTTTACATTCATTTACAGATACTCTAATAAGCCAGGCTTTTAAATGGTGAGTATCTTGAAATTGATTATCACTTTAATATAATTTAATAAAAATATTTTGAAAACAATCTTTCGCATCTTGAGAATTCCGTAGATTCAGTATACATATTCTTGTGACCATATCACTATATTCCATCACAATATGATCAAATGATTTTCCTAATAAAATTCTATCACCCATTATAATTCCCCCATTCACTTATAAAACAAATAACTGGACCAAATAGTTGCAAAAATAGGAAGAATTTTTATTCTTCCTATCTAATGTCATATTCTGCCTGATACTTTTCAAAATTACCTTGTAAAAATTCAAAATGATCAATAACATGCAATTGATGCTCATTAACAAATCTCATCATCTGATTATACATTGCATTATTAAAATCAGAAGGATCATGAGCATCAAATCCTAAAATAACATCATTTCCAACTTCACTCGCGATTTTCCAAAAATGTGTATTAGGATAAAGATAAATACTTTCATTGTTAATCTTTTTTACCCCTCTTCTCATTCCACCAGCATTAACTTCTAAAGGGATATTTAATTCTTTCGCCTTTTCACATATTCTTCTTGATACAGTTTGAGCATCCAAATCAAAACGATTATATCCTATTAAGAATAAATCTGGATGGGCTAAATAACTAAACAAGCCTGTTTCTAATGCTTTCTCAACTTCATTACAATAGAGATAAATATCTTTTTTTGTCATCTTTTCTTTTCCATAATAATAATTATGAATACAATGTTTATGAAAATGATGTCCTAAAATAAGATAATCAACTTTATGTTCATATAATAATGTTTGATAATAATTGTAATATTCTTCAAGTCCTTCTGCTTCAAAACCCTTATATATATGAATTTGATCTTCATATTTTTTTTGACACGTCCTTAAAATATCAAGATGGTCTTCTAATTGCTTATAAGGCATTCGCATCCCAGGTCCATTTTTAATAAACGCTCTTATAAGTCCTAATAGACTTCTTAGACCTCTTATTGATGGAATAGACTGAATAAGATGCTTGCGGTAATGTGGTAATGGGACATGACCACACATACCAAGATCCTCTATTCCCATTTCAATTGCTGCCTGAATCATTTCTTCTTCATTACCATTGGCATGCCCACAGCGATATGTATGTGTATGATAATTAACTTTCTTCATAATATACCTCTTGTAAATATAACCCTTGTGGTTTTGCTTTAAATAAGCATTTCTTTTTTCCACAACTTTCTAACATTTCTGACAATATTTCTCTGGAAATACGATTTGCACCTACTTGAATAATTCCACCAACAAGGTGCCTCACCATATATCTTCTAAACCCATTACCTATTAAACGAAATGTAATGATTCCATCATTCTCTTCTATATCAAAAGAATATAAAGTACGAATCGTATTACCATATTGATCATAACTACAAAAAGATGCAAAATTATGTTCACCTATAAAGATTTCAGTTGCTTCTTTCATTTTCGCAATATCTAATGGTCTACCATATTGAAATATATAATTTGTTTCAAATGGATTATATTCTTTTGTATTTAATAAGTAACGATATTCTTTCTTAACTGCACTATAACGTGAATGAAAATCTTCATGCACATAACATGCATCTAATATATATATATCATTTGGCATGAAATGATTAATGGCTCTTTTCCACTGTTGTGGAGGTAATTCTTTTTTTGTATCAAAATGAAAAACCTGATGTACAGCATGAACCTTTGCATCAGTTCTTCCAGATGCATGAATAACCACTTCTTCCTCATTTATTTTCCTTAACGCCTTTTGAATTTCACCTTGTATTGTTCTTTCTTTATCCTGTACTTGAAAGCCATGAAATTTGCTTCCATCGTAACTTACGATACATTTTACTCTCATAAAACGATACTCATAACAACCATTGTTGTACACATAATCAAAACACAGATAAAAGAAAGAGTATCAGCCAAACGCCAGTGCAGCTGCTTATATCTTGTTCTTTTAGCCTCTGGATTGTAATTACGACTTTCCATAGCATTTGCTAAATCTTCAGCTCTTTGAAAAGCTGATATAAACAATGGTATAATCAAAGAAACAATAGACATAATTTTTTCTTTTAAACTTCCTTCTGAGAATTCTACACCTCGGCTAGCCTGAGCTTTCATAATTCTTTGAGTCTCTTCTAATAGTGTTGGAATAAATCTTAAAGCAATTGAAATCATCATCGCAACTTCATGTGTAGGAAATCCTATTTTCTTAAATGGAGAAAGAAGATGTTCTATACCTAATGTTAAATCTAAAGGTTTCGTTGTTGCTGTCAAGATAGTCGTCATAATAATAATCAATACTAATCTAATAAATATATAGGCAGTTTGTAATAATGCTTGATCATATATTTTGATAATCCAAAATGAAAATACTAAATTTCCTTTTTGAATAAATAAAAGATTGAAAATCATTAAAAACGCCATCATAAATAGCATTGGTTTAATTGCTTTTACAATTTGACTCACTTTGATTTTAGAAAATATAGCCATAATGATAACAAATATTCCTAAAAGTGCATAACCTATAAAACCAGCATCAAAAAATACTGCAATAAGCAATAATAGCAATGATCCAATCTTTAGACGAGGATCTAATTTGTGAACAAAACTATCTAATGGTAAATACTTACCAAACATCATATTATTCATTGATCTGACCTCCTATAACTTTTAATAATTCATCTATATCTTTAATAGAAGGATCAATATCAAATCCACCTTGATTTAATTTCAAAATAAATGATGTGATAATTGGCAAATCAATACTTAAAGATGTTAAATATTCTGTTTCTTTAAAAAGTTCATCTACTGTCACATGTCTTTCTACTCGCCCTTTATTCATGACAACAACATCATCACAATACTCTAATACCTGATTCATATCATGAGAGACAAGTAATACTGTTTTTCCTTGTTGATTAATCTTTTTAAATAATTGTAACATTTCTTGAGCACCCTGTGGATCTAAACCTGCTGTCGGTTCGTCTAAAATAAGAATTTCGGGATTCATTGCAAGAATTCCAGCAATTGCAACTCTACGTTTTTGACCTCCAGAAAGATCAAAAGGTGAACGTTCTAAATAAGACTCATCTAATCCCACAAGTTTTAATGTATCTTTAGCGACTTTGATAGCTTCCTCTTCGCTCATTCCAAAATTCTTTGGTCCAAAGATAATATCTTTTAATATTGTTTCTTCGAACAACTGATATTCAGGAAATTGAAAAACAAGTCCAGCTTTTTTTCTTAATGGTTTAAGGGTTTCAGGTTTATCAGTAGCACTTATGAGAATATCACCAATATGTATTTCACCTGCTGTAGGCAATAACAAAGCATTAATATGTTGAATAAGTGTTGACTTACCACTTCCTGTATGTCCAATCAACGCTGTCATACTTCCTTCTTTAATATCCAGATTTACACCCTTTAATGCATGATAAGAAAACGGTGTATTTTCACTATATATATGTTCTACTTCTTTAAATTGTATTGACATAATTCTCTCACCAACTTCTCTCTATCAATATATTGATTTATTTTTATTCCTTGTTGTTGTAATCCTTTTGATATTTTATAAGCAAAAGGCACATCTAAAGATAAACTTTCAATTTCTTCTTGCTTCATTAATACTTCTTCTGGTTTCCCACTATCAATGACATGTCCATCACTTAATAAAATAACATAATCAGATAAAGCTGCTTCTTCAATATCATGAGTAATTGATAAAATTGTTATATCTCTATCTTTATTTAACTGATGAACTAATGCATTAATTTCATGACGACCTTTAGGATCTAGCATACTTGTAGCTTCATCTAATATAATAATTGATGGACTCATTGCTAGAATACCAGCAATAGCAACACGTTGCTTTTGTCCTCCAGACAATTTTGTTGGCTCATGGTCAAGAAATTCTAACATATTCACTTTCTGAGCATACTCATTAATAATATCATCCATCAGTGTTGGTTCAACACATGTATTTTCTAAACCAAATGCAATATCATCTCTAACAGTTGCTCCAATAAACTGATTATCAGGATTTTGAAAAACAATTCCGATTTGACCTCTTACATCTGCTAAAGTCTCCTCAGTAAGAGTCATACCACCAACAATGATATCTCCACTCTTTTTTTCTAGAAGTCCCATTAATAATTTAGCAATAGTACTTTTTCCACTTCCATTATGTCCTAAAATCGTTGTATATGAACCTTTTTCAATACGAAAAGAGATATTGTCAATTGTCTTGACACCTATTTCATATTCAAAAGATAAATTTTTAATTTCAATTATTTTTTCCATGGTATTTCCTCCAAGTAGTTCAATTTTAGTATGATTATCAACACTTGTCAACCCAATCAATAAGAAAAGGGATTTTTACAAAAATCCCACACTTTATTCCTTATTCTTCATCAATATATTCAAAGCCAGAAACTCTATCATCTATTTCTTTAGCAATTTTTATTTTTTCATTTAAGTTATTTTTATAATCCAAAGAAAAAACACATCCATATATTATATCCAAAATACATTTCACTGATTGTGATGTAGCAAAATCACCAATCTTTGTATGCAACATTTCTCTTGAAGACATTCTTAAAGTTACATCTGCTAATTGTGATAAATCGTTATCAGCAATACATGTTATTGCAATTATAGGTGTTTGCTTCTTCTTGAGAATTTTTGCAATTCTTAATATGAAGTCTGTTTCTCCAGAATATGAAATAAGGATTGCACAATGCTTTGAATGACTCATAGCAGCAAGCATTTTAGCATCAGCAGGTAAACTACAAACATGAACATTCTTATGAATAAAACACATTTGTTGAGCGAATTGCTGTGCATACAGAATTTTATCTGAAACTCCATATAAATCTATTTCTTCACAATCTCGCAAAAGCCGCATAGCATAATATAATTGATCATGATCTAATAATTTCATTGTATCCTGAATTGTTTCTATTTGTAATTGACTAATATGGTGAGCAATTGTCATAAAGTCATCACTCACAACAAAAGGAATACTTGCATCAATATCATTAGAATTATATAAATATTCCAATTCTTTTAAATATGCTTCTTTAAATTCACTCCATCCAGAGAATCCCAGTTTCTTTGCTATTCTTATTAATAGTGGTGCAGATGTATATGTTTCTTTAGCTATCATATTGATTGACATATTTTTAATATCTTCTCCGACTCTAAGAATATAATCAATAATAATGGCTTCACTCTCAGAAAAATGTGTCTTTTCAATTTTATGAGTAATTAGCATATTTTCACCTCTTTAAACATTATACACTCCAATGTATTATTTTCAATAATAAAAGTCTATGAGATTGCTCCATAGACTTAAATTATTTATTTTGACATTTGTTTTTCTTTTAACTTCTCAACCATTTGGCTTAAACGTACTTTTTCTTCTTCTAATGTCTTATACATTTCATCCACACTCATTTGAGGTGTAGGTTTTGCCTCTTTAGCATCTTTAAATATTTTATGAAATGACACTTCAGCTTCATGGACAACCTGTTCTCTTAGAACTTCTAAAGAATTATGTTTCTTTTCTTCTTTGATTTCCAAATCTTTCACTTCTTCTGTCAATTTTTCTTTATCTAAGACAACATCATCACTCTTAGGAGTCATTCTTGCTTGTGCATCTTTAAAATGTCTTTCATAAGATGCTCTTGCCTCTTCTATAATTTGTTCTGTTGTTTTCATATATATCATCCTCTCTTTCCTTTGACACTGTTATTCTATGCTTATTTTATTTTAATAGATAGTTTTTAAAAGCATGTTTGAATAGTATTAACAAAATAAAGTATGTATATATATGATTTTTGTTAATAAAGTTTACAAAAAAAAGTGATAGAATTCAATTCTACCACTTAAGCCCTATTAGAATAATCCAATAATAGCCATTGGTGCATTATCACCTTTACGATTATAAGTTTTTAACACACGAGTGTATCCACCATTTCTATCTGCATATTTAGGTGCAACTTCGTCAAATAATTTTTGAACTGCAGTTTTACCAGTTGCAGGATCTACAACATCTTGTAATACTTGAGCAGCTTGTCTTCTTGCATGTAAATCTCCACGTTTTCCTAAAGTAATTAATTCATCTACGATTGAACGAACTTCTTTAGCTCTTGTTGCAGTCGTTTCGATTTTTCCATACATGATAACATCTGTAGCTAAGTTACGTAACATTGCTTTTCTATGAGATGATACACGCCCTAATTTTCTATTTTGTGCCATAGATTAGTGCTCCTTCCAATATTTTCTCAGGATTAATCAACAGGTCTAAAACCTAATCCTAATTCTACTAATTTTTCTTTAACTTCTTTTAAAGATTTCTTACCTAAGTTTCGTACTTTAATCATATCGTCCTCACTCTTAGCAGCAAGTTCTTGAACTGTTTGAATTCCAGCTCTCTTTAAGCAGTTATAAGAACGTACAGATAAGTCTAATTCTTCAATTGTCATATCTAATACTTTATTACTTGTATCTTCTTCTGTTTCGCTCATAACTTCCATGTTCATTGCCATATCAGTTAATTCAACAAACATATTTAAATGTTCCACTAAAATCTTAGCAGCTAACGCTAAAGCTTCATGTGGTTGAATTGAACCATCAGTTGTGATTTCTAATGTTAATTGATCATATTTAGCGCTTTGTCCTACACGTGTTGGTTCAACATCATAGGCTACTTTAACAACTGGTGAATAAATAGAGTCAGTTGCAATGACACCGATTGTATTGATCAATTTTTTGTTTTGATCTGCACTCATGTATCCCCTGTCTCTATGTGCATACATTTCCATATAGAAATGTGCTCCTTCAGCAACATGAGCGATTTCTAAGTCATTTGAAATCATAGTTACATTTGATGGACATTGAATATCTGCACCTGTTACAACAGCAGGGCCTTTTACATCAATAATCATAGTGACATCATCATCACCATCTACAGTAAATACTAATTTCTTAATATTTAAAATAATAGAAGTGACATCTTCCACTACACCATCTACTGCAGAAAATTCATGGATTGCTCCTTGAACTTTTACAGCATGTACTGCACATCCAGGGATAGATGATAAAAGTACTCTACGTAAAGAGTTCCCTAAAGTTGTTCCAAACCCTCTTTCAAGTGGTTCAATGACAAACTTACCGTAGAAATCATTTTCATCATACTCTGCGACATTAAAATTTGCTTTTTCAAACTTTTGCATTATTTCCCTCCTCACTTAGAAATAACTACTAGTTTACTTCATTATCCACGAGGACGTTTTGGTGGACGACACCCGTTATGTGGAATTGGTGTTACGTCATTAATAGATGTAACTTCTAATCCAGCAGCTTGTAAAGCTCTTACTGCAGCTTCACGCCCTGGACCAGGACCTTTAACACATACGTCTACAGCTTTCATACCATGATCCATTGATGCTTTCGCAGCTGCTTCAGCAGCCATTTGAGCAGCATATGGAGTAGATTTTCTTGAACCTTTGAATCCAAGTGCACCTGCACTAGACCAAGTTAAGACATTTCCATGTTCATCAGTTACAGTAACAATTGTGTTATTGAAAGTTGAATGTACATGTGCAACACCTTTTGCTATATTCTTTTTAACACGTCTTTTACCACGAGTATTTGTTCTTGCTTTTGCCATTTTCGCTCAACCTCCTATTTCTTCTTACCAGCAATTGGACGAGCTTTACCTTTACGAGTACGCGCATTAGTCTTTGTTTTTTGTCCACGAACTGGAAGTCCTTTACGATGACGGATACCTCTATAGCTTCCGATTTCCATTAAACGTTTAATGTTTAATGCAGTTTCTCTACGAAGATCACCTTCAACTTTATATTTTTCAACTTCTTTTCTGATTTTTCCTTCTTCTTCTTCAGTTAAATCTTTAACTCTTGTATCTTCACTAATACCAGTTGCTTCACAAATTTTCTTTGCAACAGTATTTCCAATACCGTAAATATATGTTAAAGAAATTACCACACGTTTATCACGTGGGATATCAACACCTGCTATACGAGCCATGTTTTACTTCCTCCTATTAACCTTGTCTTTGTTTGTGTTTAGGGTTTTCACAGATCACCATTACTCTACCCTTACGTTTAATTACTCTGCATTTATCGCATATTGGTTTTACAGATGGTCTTACTTTCATCTTAATCTTTACCTCCTTTTGGAAGATTTCCTATTTATGTCTAAATGTAATTCGCCCACGTGTTAAATCATATGGAGAAATTTCTACGGTTACTTTATCCCCCGGTAAAATGCGAATGTAATTCATACGGATTTTACCAGAAACGTGAGCATCTATAACCGCTCCATTTTCCAACTTTATCTTGAACTTCGCATTTGGTAACGTTTCAAGAACAGTTGCTTCTACTTCAATAACGTCATCTTTTTTTGCCATTGATTATAACTCCCTTTTAAAGTTTTGTCAAAATCTCATACCCATCACTTGTAATGACTATAGTATGTTCATAATGAGCTGCAAGAGATTTGTCTCTTGTCACTACTGTCCAATCATCATCTAAGACATCTGTTTCACATCTACCTAAATGTGCCATTGGTTCAATAGCAAGAGCCATACCTTCTTTTAATCTAGGTCCACGACCCGGTGCACCATAGTTAGGCACAGCTGGATCTTCATGAACTTGTGTTCCAATCCCATGACCAGTATAGTCTCTAGGAGTTGAACAGCCATGACTTTCTAGATAAGTTTGCACAGCATGAGATATATCAGATAAACGATTGCCAGGCTTCACTTGTGCAAGACCTGCATATAATGATTCCTCTGTCACTTTCATCAAATGAGCAGCTTCATCACTAATTTGACCAACAGCATATGTCCAAGCACTATCGCCATGATAGCCTTTGTAACATGCACCAACATCCACTGAAATAATGTCACCTTCTTTAAGTTTACGATTACTCGGAATACCATGCACTACAACTTCGTTAATTGAAGTACAAACAGCACCAGGAAAACCATAAAGATTCAAGAAAGATGGCGTAGCTCCTGCATCACGAATTATCTTCTCACAAAATTGATTAATATCCTGAGTTGTTATCCCTGGTTTAATATAATCTTTGAGTTTATCATGAACAAGTCCAACAATGCGACCAGCTTCTCTCATTAATTCAATTTCTCTTTGGTCTTTAGTAACAATCATTATTTACCCTCCAAGCTTTTTTCAATGTCTTTAAAGACGTCTTCCATAGGTTGGTCACCATTAATATTAATGATTGTTCCTTTCATTGTATAATAATCAATTAAAGGTTTTGTTTGTTTGTTATAAGTATCAAGTCTGATTGTAACAGCTTCTTCACTCTCATCATCTCTTTGATACAATTCTCCACCACATTTGTCACATACACCTTCAACTTTAGGTGGATTGAATTCAACATGGAAAGTAGCTCCACATTTTTTACAAGTTCTTCTACCAGATAATCTTGTTACAAGTTTTTCTTGTGGAATATCTAAATTAACAATAGCATCAATTGTAAAGTTGAATTCCTTTGCAATACTTTCAAGCTCTCTTGCTTGAACTATTGTTCTTGGGAAACCATCTAAAATAAATCCATTTTCAAATGTATTTTCTTTTAAGTATTCCCTTACCATTTCAATCGTATAATCGTCTGGTACAAGGTGCCCAAATTGCATAAAATATTTTGCAATAACACCATACTTTGTTTGTTCACTTAATGCTTTTCTGAATAAGTCTCCAGTAGATATTTGTGTCAACCCATACTTGTTAACAAGTTTAGTGGCTTGAGTCCCTTTACCAGCACCAGGAGGCCCCATTAAAATAATGTTCATTGACATACACTCCTTTATTATACTACTTTCTAATGTATCCATGATACTCTTTACGAGTAATCAAAGTTTTAATTTGTTTTGTTGTTTCCAAAGCAACACCAGTAATGATAATTAATCCAGTTCCTCCTAATGTTAATGAAGCATTAGCAGTCTGTGACCAGATCACTGGAGTCATAATTGGAATGGCTGCAATAATTACTAAGAATATTGAACCCACAACAGTAACTCTATTTAAAACAGTACTAATGAATTTTTCAGTATCTAACCCAGTTCTTACACCAGGAATTGCTCCACCATTCTTTTTCAAATCTTCACTAATCTTATGTGAATCAATTTGTAAATTAGAATAGAAGAATGCAAATAACACAATCATCACTAAGTATAAACAGAAACCAAATGGTTCTTGATAATTTAGCATTGAATCGATTGTTTTAAGTACATTATTGTCTGTAGTTCCTACAAAACTAATGATTGTTCTTGGTGCTGCCAACACTGACGAAGCGAAGATAACAGGTAACACACCTGAACTATTAATTTTAATAGGCATATGTGTTGTATCTTTGGTTCTCATTGTTGGATTTGAATTTGTAGCATACATAATTGGTATTTTCCTAACTGCTCCTTCGTTAAAGACAACAAAGATAACAATTGCCAAATAGACAATAACGAATAATACAAACCATAGTATACCAAGAATCATTGTTTGAGTTCCACTATCAAATGTAACTAAATTATTGAATGTTGTAATAAAATTAGCTGGTAAACTTGAAACAATTCCAGTAAAGATTAACAATGAAGTTCCGTTTCCAACACCCTTTTGAGTAATTTGATCACCAATCCACATTGCTAACATACTTCCTGCCATCATGATAATCACAACATAAACATAAGTCCAAATTGATGAAGAATTCAAAATATTGTATACTTTATCAAACGCATATGTTAATGAACCACCTTGAACAGCAGCTAAGACTAAAGTTACATAACGTGTCACTTTATCCTTTTTCTTTTTACCAGTATTCCCTTCCTTTTGCCATTGCGCAAGAACAGGAATAACATCCATAGATAACAACTCAATAATAATAGATGCTGTAATATAAGGAGAAACTCCTAATGAAAAGATTGAAAATCTTTCTAGCATCCCACCACCAAGCATGTTCATAATTCCAAGGATTCCTGTATTTGTAGCTCCAGCTGTTAATGCATCAGCATTAATAGATGGAATTGTAATAGCAGCTCCCAAACGGAATACAAATAACATCCCTAGTGTAAAGATAACCCTACGACGTAATTCACCTTTTTTAAAAACATTCTTAAAAAAGTTTAACATCTTAGATCACCTCAGTTTTTCCACCTGCAGCTTCAATAGCAGCAACAGCTGACTTAGAGAATTTTTGAGCTTTAACAGTTAAAGCAACTTCTAACTTACCGTCACCTAAAACTTTTAATCCGTCTAATTCTTTTTTAACTAATCCGCATTCTTTTAATGCAGCCATATCTACAACACTACCAGCTTCAAATCTGTTTAAGGCTTCTACATTAACGATTGCGTATTCTACTCTATTGAAGTTAGTGAAACCACGTTTTGGTAAACGCATGAATAAAGGTGTTTGTCCTCCTTCAAAACCAGGTTTCTTTCCTCCACCAGATCTTGCTTTTTGACCTTTTTGTCCTTTACCAGCTGTTTTACCAGTACCTGAACTTGTTCCACGACCAACACGTTTTCTTTCTTTACGTGCTCCTTCAGTATATTGTAATTCGTGTAGCTTCATGTTTACACCTCCTATTTACTTTCTTCAACTTTAACAAGGTGTTCAACAGTTCTAATCATACCTTGAATAATTTCATTGTTGACTTTTTCTACTGATTTGTGCATTTTTGTTAAACCTAACGCTTTAAGAGTATCCTTTTGATTTTTCTTAGAACCAATTGGACTTTTTACAAGCGTAATGATAACTTTATTTTCTTTTGCCATTTCTTACGCTCCTCCTATCCGTAAATTTCTTCAACTTTTTTATCTCTTAATTCAGCAACTTGTTGAGCAGTTTTTAATGATTTCAAACCTTCCATAGTTGCACGAACCATGTTGATTGGAGTTCTAGATCCTAAAGATTTAGAAATAATATCTGAATATCCTGCTAATTCAACAACAGCACGAACTGGACCACCTGCAATAATTCCTGTACCTTCAGAAGCAGGTCTTACAAATACATGCCCTGATCCAAACATACCATTAATTTCATGAGGAATAGTTCCATGAACGATTGGTACATTAATGACATTTCTCTTAGCTGCTTCAGATGCTTTTCTAATAGCATCAGGTACTTCGTTTGCTTTACCAGTTCCGAATCCAACGCGGCCTTTTTTATCACCGATTACGACTAATGCAGCAAAGCGGAATTTACGTCCACCTTTTACAACTTTTGTAACACGGTTAATAGTAACAACACGTTCTTCGAATTCTTTTTCAACTTTAGGTCCATTTCTTCTAGGTCCATTTTTTCTTGGTCCGTTTCTTCTTGGCCCATTTTCTCTTGGTTTACGTTGTTCCATTCTTTAACCTCCTATTAGAATTTCAATCCAGCTTCTCTAGCAGCTTCAGCTAGTGCTTTCACACGACCATGATAAATATAACCTCCACGATCGAATACTACATTTTCAATATTTTTAGCGATAGCTCTTTTCGCAATTTCTTTACCAACTTGAGTAGCAGCTTCTACATTTCCACCGTTTGCTAGTTTCATATCTACTGAAGATGCAGCAACTAAAGTTACTCCGTTTACATCATCAATAATTTGGGCATGGATATGAGAGCTTGAACGGAATACATTTAAACGAGGACATTCTGGAGTTCCGCTAATTTTTCTACGTACTCTAGCATGACGTTTCTTACGTAATTCGTTTCTTGACATAGTTTTAGCCATGATTAATAGCTCCTTCCTTATTTTTTAACTACTTTTTACCAGCAGTTTTACCTTCTTTTCTAATAATTCTTTCACCAACATATTTAATACCTTTTCCTTTATAAGGTTCAGGTTTCTTAACTGCTCTAATTCTTGCAGCAATTTCTCCAACTCTTTCCTTAGAAATTCCAGATACTTTAATTGTTGTTTGAGTAGGAGTTTCAATCTTAACTCCTTCTTCACCTTCAATTTCAACTTGATGAGAGAATCCAACATTTAATACTAATTTATTACCTTGCATTTGAGCACGATATCCAATACCAACGATTTCTAAATTCTTTTCAAAACCATTGTGTACACCTTCAATCATGTTTGCAAGTAATGCTCTTGTCGTACCGTGTAATTGTTTCACAGTCTTTTGTTCACTTGTTCTGTTTACTTTAATTTCATTTCCATCCATATCAATCTTGATTAATGGTGAAAATTGTCTTACTAAAGTCCCTTTAGCACCTGTTACAGTTACAGTATTATCATTTGCGATTTCTACTTTTACTCCTTCAGGTACATTGATAATTTTATTACCTACACGAGACATCAGCTACACCTCCTGCTTTCTTATTTTGATTACCAGATATATGCTAATACTTCTCCACCAACTTGTTTAGCTCTTGCTTCTTTATCAGTCATAAGCCCTTGAGAAGTTGATAATACAACGATTCCTAATCCATTTAATACTTTAGGAATTTCGTTAACTTTTGCATATTGACGTAAACCAGGTTTAGATACTCTCTTCAATCCTGTGATTACTCTATCATTACCTTTGTATTTTAAAGTGATTACGATGTTTTTAATGACACCTTCACCTTCAATTTTGTATCCTTTAATAAATCCTTCGTTTTTCAAAATTTCAGCTAATTGCACTTTTAATTTTGACATTGGAATTACAACTTCTTCATGACGTTGTTGATTCGCATTACGAATTCTTGTTAACATATCTGCAATTGGATCTGTTACCATTTACAGTGTCCTCCTTCCATTTGGGATTGTATTTTCTTACCAGCTTGCTTTCTTAACACCAGGAATTTCACCTTTATAAGCTAATTCTCTGAAGCAAATACGGCATAATTTAAATTTTTTAATTACTGAATGTGGACGTCCACAACGTTCGCATCTTGTATATTCACGAACTTTGTATTTCTGAGGACGTTGTTGTTTAACTTTCATTGATGTTTTAGCCATTAATTAAGTCCTCCTTATTTTTGGAAAGGCATTCCTAATTGTGCTAATAATTCACGACTTTCTTCGTCAGTTTTAGCAGTTGTTACGAATACGATATCCATTCCTCTTAATTTATTTACTTTATCAAAATTGATTTCTGGGAAAATTAATTGTTCTTTAACACCTAAAGTATAATTTCCTCTTCCATCAAATGAATTTTTAGGTACACCTCTGAAGTCTCTTACACGAGGTAAAGAAATACTTACTAATTTATCTAAAAATTCATACATTCTTTCACCACGTAAAGTTACTTTACATCCAATTGGCATACCTTCACGTAATTTAAATCCAGCAATTGATTTCTTAGCTTTAGTAATCACTGGCTTTTGTCCTGTAATTAAAGTTAATTCTTCAACAGCTTCATCTAATAATTTAGAATTGCTTACTGCATCACCAACACCAATGTTGATAACAATTTTTTCCATTGCTGGAACTTGCATTACAGAACTATAATTAAATTTAGTCATTAATGACTTACTAATTTCATTTTCATAACGTTCCTTTAGTCGGTTCATTATTTAACCTCCTTCCGATTACTTTTTCTTCTTTGTTGTTTTGTCTAATGCTTTTCCTGTTTTCTTATTGATACGGAATTTCTTTCCTTCGCTATCGAAATCGTATCCAATTTTAACAGTTTCTTTTGCTTTTGAATCATAGTATGCAACATTTGAAACATGAATAGGTGCTTCTCTTGTTACAATTCCACCTTCTGGATCTGTTTGTGATGGTTTAATGTGTTTTGTTACCATATTAACACCTTCAACAATCACTCTGTCTTCTTTTCTCAGAATTTGAATAATTTCTCCAGTTTTTCCTTTATCGCTACCAGCGATAACTTGAACTGTATCACCAACACGTAATTTCATCTTCTCGTTCTCCTCCTATAATACCTCAGGAGCTAATGATACGATTTTCATGAAATCTGCATCTCTTAACTCTCTTGCTACCGGTCCAAAGATACGAGTTCCTTTAGGTGAGTTATCATCTTTAATAATTACACATGCATTGTCATCAAACTTAATTAATGAACCATTTTCACGATTCACACCATATTTAGTTCTTACGATAACTGCCTTTACGACTTCACCTTTTTTAACTGTACCACCTGGAGTCGCTTGCTTTACTGTAGCTACGACGATATCACCGATGTTACTAAATTTTCTATTTGAACCACCAAGGTTTCTAATTACTAGTACTTCTTTTGCTCCTGTATTGTCAGCAACTTTTAATCTGCTTTCATTATGGATCATTTGAGTGACCTCCTTTCAGATTCTTTCATTATATAATTTCTGCTTTTTTAACAACTTCTACTAAACGGAAACGTTTAGTTGCAGATAATGGACGAGTTGCCATAATTTTAACAACATCACCATCTCTTGCAATGTTTTCTTCATCATGAGCCTTAAACTTTTTAGAAGATTTAACACGTTTTCCGTATAATTTGTGTTTAACATGAGTTTCTACTAAAACAGTAATTGTTTTATCCATTTTTGTAGAAATAACTGTCCCAGTATAAACTTTACGATTGTTTCTTTCCATTTTCTTCTCCTTCTAATTATTTGTTTAATTCTCTTTCTCTAATAATTGTTTTAATCTTTGCAATATTTTTTCTTACTGTTCTAATACGAGCAGTATTTTCTAATTGACCAGTTGCCGCTTGGAATCTTAATCCAAATAATTCTTTCTTGTACTCTTCTACTTTGTTAAGTAATTCTTGAGTTTCTGTATTTCTAATATCTTGAACTGTCACAATTACTCACCTCTTCCAATAATCTTACACTTGATTGGTAGTTTATGAGATGCAAGTCTTAATGCTTCTCTTGCAACTTCTTCTTCTACACCAGCGACTTCGAACATAACACGTCCTGTTTTTACTACTGCTACCCATTCTTCTGGAGCACCTTTACCTGAACCCATACGGACTTCAAGAGGTTTCTTTGTTTTAGCTAAATGAGGGAAAATTCTAATCCAAACTTGACCACCACGTTTCATATAACGGTTCATAGCGATACGAGCTGCTTCGATTTGTCTTGAAGTAATCCAAGCACCTTCTTGAGCTTGTAATCCATATTCACCAAAAGAAACTACAGTTCCACCTTTAGCTTTACCTTCATATTTAATTCTATGAGGTCTTCTATATTTAGTTCTCTTAGGCATCAACATGATTATTTATCCCCTTTCTTCTTTGCAGGAAGAATTTCTCCCTTACAAATCCAAACTTTTACTCCTAATTTTCCATAAGTTGTATCTGCTTCTGCAGTCGCATAATCAATGTCAGCTCTTAATGTATGAAGAGGTACATTTCCTTCAGAATATCCTTCTGTTCTTGCCATATCAGCACCACCTAAACGACCTGATACACAAGTTTTAATTCCTTTAGCTCCAGCTCTCATAGCACTTTGAATTGCTCTTTTTTGAACTGTTCTAAATGAAGCACGATTTTCTAATTGTTCTGCAATCTTGTTAGCAACAAGTTGAGCAACAACATCTGGATTTTTAATTTCAACGATATTGATAAACACTTGTTTACCTTTTACCATTTTAGCAACTTCTTTTCTTAAAGCATCAACTGCTTCACCATCTTTACCAATAACAACACCAGGTCTAGATGTATGAACGAAGATGTTTACTCTGTTCTTAGATCTTTCGATCTCAATATTTGCGACATAAGCGCCTTTTAACTTTGCATTTAAGAATTCACGAATTCTAATATCTTCGTGTAATAATGAAGCAAAGTCTTTATCATTAGCATACCATCTTGAATTCCAATCACGGTTAACGCCAACACGTAATCCTACTGGACTTACTTTTTGACCCATACTTTGCCCTCCTATCTTTCAGCAACCACACATGTAATGTGGCTTGTTCTTTTTAAAATTTGAGTCCCGCTTCCTTTTGCTCTTGCACGGAATCTCTTTAATGTAGGACCTTCGTCTACAAAAATTTCTTTAATGAATAATTTATCTTCTTCTGCACCTTCATTGAAAACAGCGTTCTGTGCAGCAGATTTAACGACTTTAATGATTGCAGGTGTTGCACTTTTATTAACGTATTCTAAGATACCAAGTGCTTCTTTCACATTCTTACCTCTTACTAAGTCAACGACTAATCTAGCTTTTTGAGGCGAAACACGAATCATTTTAGCTTGTGCTCTTGCTTCCATGTTATTTTTCTCCTCTCTTTCTATTTACCTGACTTTTTATCATCAGCATCATGACCATGATAAGTTCTTGTAGGAGCAAATTCTCCTAACTTATGACCTACCATATCTTCAGTTACATAAACTGGGATATGTTCTCTTCCGTTATATACTGCGAACGTATGTTCAATAAATTGTGGGAAGATTGTAGAACGTCTTGACCATGTTTTAATGACTTCTTTTTTACTTGCAGCGTTTAATGCTTCAACTTTTTTCATTAAGTGTTCATCCACGAATGGACCTTTTTTTAAACTTCTTGCCATATTCTATAACCCTCCTTCTTATTTACCGTTACGACGACGCACGATCATTTTGTTTGAAGCTTTCTTTGTATTTCTTGTCTTAACACCAAGAGCTTTTTTACCCCATGGAGTCATTGGAGCTTTACGACCGATTGAAGTTCTACCTTCACCACCACCATGAGGGTGATCATTAGGGTTCATAACAGAACCACGAACTGTAGGTCTAATACCTCTCCATCTGTTACGACCAGCTTTACCATAGTTAACTAATCCATAGTCTTCGTTTCCAACAACACCAACTGTTGCTCTACAAACAGCTAAGAATTTTCTAACTTCTCCAGAAGCTAATCTTACAGTGACATATTTTCCTTCTTTACCTAAGATTTGAGCAGACACACCAGCTGATCTAGCCACTTGTCCACCTTTACCTGGTTGCATTTCAATATTATGGATAACAGTACCTTCAGGCATATTTCCCATTGGTAAACAGTTTCCAACAATAATATCAGCATTTTCTCCTGATACAATTGTCATTCCTACTTCTAATCCTTTAGGAGCAAGAATATATCTCTTTTCACCATCTGCATAATGAATTAATGCGATGTTTGCTGATCTATTAGGATCATATTCAATTGTTGCAACTTTTCCAACAACATCATCTTTATTACGTTTGAAATCAATAATACGATATAAACGTTTATGTCCACCACCGTGATGACGAGTAGTGATAACACCTTGGTTATTACGTCCACCTTTTTTAGATAAACGGATTGTTAATGATTTCTCTGGCTTAGTTGCTGTAATTTCTTCATAAGTCAAAGAAGTCATATTACGACGACCGTTTGTCGTAGGCTTGTATACTTTAATAGCCATCTTAGTTCCTCCTTATTTTTCTTATCTGGAATGGAGATCATTCCAATAGTTTGAAATTTTATTCATCACCGAATAAGTTAATTTCATATCCTTCTTTTAATTTAACAATTGCTTTTCTTCTCTTATTTGTTTTACCAACATATTTACCCATTCTTTTTGTTTTAGGTTTCACATTCATAATGTTTACACTATCAACTTTTACGTCAAACATTGTTTCAACTGCCTGCTTTACTTCAATTTTATTAGCAGTTGTATCTACATCAAATGTATATTTGTTTTCGTTTTGTTGTAACAATAAAGATTTTTCTGTAAGTACTGGTTTCTTTAAAACATCTGTAATATGTGCCATTATGCCAATACCTCCTCAACAGCTTTGATAGCTCCTTCAGTCATGACTAACTTAGTGCTATCTAAGATATCATATACGTTAAGTCTTTTAGAATCGATTACTTTAACTCCAGGAATATTTCTTGCAGATAAAGCAACATTTTCATTAACTTCGTCCATAACGATTAATGTTTTTCTATTTGCTTCTAAGTTTTCTAAAACTTTTACCATATCTTTAGTCTTTGGTGCATCTAAAGTAATATTATCTAGTACAGTTAATTCACTATCGATAACTTTTTGACTTAAAGCAGATTTTAATGCTAAGCGTCTTACTTTTCTGTTCATTTTTAACTTATAGTTTCTATCTGGTGTAGGTCCAAATACAACTCCTCCACCTCTCCATTGTGGAGCACGGATAGATCCTTGTCTAGCTCTACCAGTACCTTTTTGTCTCCAAGGTTTCTTTCCTCCACCTTTGACTTCAGTACGGTTTTTCACTTTATGAGTCCCTTGTCTCCATGAAGCTCTTTGTAGTAAGACCATATCAAAGATTGCTTGATTGTTTGGTTCGATACCAAATACTAATTCATTTAATTCTGTATCTTTTACTTTTGTACCTTCTTGGTTATATACTGCAACTTTTAACATTAGTGTTCCTCCTTTCGCTTCATTATTCAGCAGCAGCTGTTTCAGCTGCTTCAGTAGTTTCTTCTACTACTGGGCTTTCAACGATTTCTTCTTCATAGATAATTAAATCTTCAGCAGGGTTAACCTTACCATTTCCTTTAACAGCAGTTTTTACAACAACTAATCCTTTTTTAGGACCAGGGATTGAACCACTGATTAATAATACATTGTTTTCAACATCAACAGCAATGATTTCTAAGTTTTGAACTGTTCTTGTTACATTCCCCATTTGTCCTGGTAACTTCTTACCTGGAGCGATTCTGTTAGGAGCGATAGGACCCATTGAACCAACGATTCTATGAGCACCTGAACCATGTCCCTTAGGACCAATGTGTTGATTATGTCTTTTTATAACACCTTGATAACCTTTACCTTTGCTAGTTCCTGTTACATCTACGACTTCACCAGCTACAAAGCTATCAACTTTAATTTCTTGACCAACTTCATAACTCATCATTTCGTCATAACGAAATTCTTTAATGAAGCGCTTAGGAGCTGTTTGAGCTTTTGCAACATGTCCTTTGTGAGCTTTCGTTGCTAATTTTTCTCTCTTATCTTCAAAACCAACTTGGATTGCATCATATCCATCAGTAACAGTTGTTTTCTTTTGTAATACAACATTTGGAGTTGCTTCTACAACTGTAACCGGGATTAATCTTCCATCAGTAGTGAAAACTTGAGTCATTCCAATCTTACGACCTAAGATTCCTTTCATGAGTTACACCTTAACCTTTCCTTATAATTTAATTTCGATATCCACACCACTTGGTAATTCCAAACGAGTTAATACATCAACTGTTTCTGGTGTTGGATTCACAATGTCAATAAGACGTTTGTGAGTTCTGATTTCAAATTGTTCACGAGAATCTTTATACTTATGAACTGCTCTTAAGATAGTATAAATTTCTTTTTCTGTTGGTAGTGGTACTGGACCTACTACTTGAGCACCTGATTTTTTAGCAGCTGCTACAATCTTTTCTGCAGAAGCATCTAAGATTTTGTGATCAAATGATTTCAATCTGATTCTAATTTTGTTGTTTGCCATGAATTATTCCTCCTTCTGTTTGCCAATTAAATTGGCTGCTCTGCACGAATTACCTGAAAACACCCTTCCGCTCATGACAACGGCTATCAGCGTTTCAGCAACCTCGCACTTCTTCGCATTTCACAACAAGTGCATTTTACACTAAAAGAGATGATAAATCAAGCATTTTTTGTATATTTATTCATTTTTTTATTACATTATTTTGACATATTTTTAATGACTCATTATCCGCTCTCTATTATCCTATTATTAGATACTAATTACCCATCATTCCTATTAATAGGCTCCATTAGTATGCTCAATGATCAAC
>NZ_HG005301.1:0-4288 GCF_000455285.1 Candidatus Stoquefichus massiliensis AP9
ATAAATTTATTTTTAGCTTATTTATATAATTTTAGAGAAATCAGATTTTGTCTCAATATAACAACAAAAATAGAAAAAGCTCATTCTTTGTGAATAAGCTTGTTTAATAAAAAATCTATAAATAATATCATAATAACCAGCCATAAAGTCCAGGAAAAGACACCAATCATGTCAAATTGAATCCTAGCAAAATTAATTGCTCTCCCAACACCATAAGGAAGTCCTGCCAATATTTCAGCCATAACCGCTACTTTCACGCCCAAACTTAAAGCACTTTTCATTCCAGATAAAAAGTTTGGCATAATTAGTGGTAAATAAACATGAAACATTTTATCAAAGAAAGGCGGTTGATATAAACGAATAACATCTCTAAGATCACTTTCAATATTCTGAAAGCCTGCAATAAAATGGTGATAGAGTAATGGAAAGACAACCAAAAATAAAACAATATATACAGTTTGTAATGAGGAAGCCCACAACAAAACTAAAATAACAAATGAAATATTAGGAACCGCCTGTAATATCGACAGCACTGGCGAAATATATTCTTCTACAATCTTTACACGATATGCTAAATATGCCAACCCAAACGCTACAATCCCACTAATACCCACAACAATCACAACATGTGATAACGTTATAAAAAGTGTTATGTAGAAAGAACTACTTTTTAGCATTTCAAACATTCTTAATAAGGTCGCCAGTGGATAAGGAATAATAATATCATTGTGAACAGCAACTGCCAATAATTGCCATATCAAGAAAAGATAAACAGTTAAATGAATCTTATGTTTCATTATTTTGCTAACATATTATCATTAAATTCAATTTGAAAGGCTTTTAATATGACTTCAATATCACTTTTGACAGTTGCTGCATCTTTATAATGAATATTTTGATTCTTCCATGTTTTAGATGCAATAGCAGCATTTGGTACTCCAAATGTTTCAGCCCCAATTTCATTAATTAATGTTTCTATTTGATTATCTTCTTTAATAGCCTCATTATTTGTAAAAGTATCAATCTTAGATAATAAGTCTTTAACATCTTCTTTGTTCTTTACAAAAATAGCTGCTTGAGGATAACCTGTCTGTTCTAACCCAGATTGTTTTTGATAAAGTTCCTGTAACGAAGCTATAATTTTTAAAGTACTTCCACTTTGTTTTGCTTTCGATATAGTTGCAGTAGCAGCTGGTTCAGCCATTAATGCATATTGACATTTGCCAGCCAGCACTTGTGCCTGCACATCACTCACAGCATTATAATATGTCACTTTAGCATTTTTCATGATATCATTTGAATCTTTTACAATATTAAAAATCTTTCCAGGAACAGCCTGTTCTCCAAAAGCAGCCAATGTATTATTATCCACTGCTTCATTTTCTACTAAGTATAAATTCCCCCAAGTCAAAACACCCGCTAATTTATACTCAGTCTTATTTTTAACTAACAACTGACATCCTAAATTAATTGGCGCAATAATAGCATCATATTCACTTTCACTTTTTATCAATTCACTACTAAGAAGATCACTTCCCTCAACTATATTAATTTTACCATCCTTCTTAGTTATTTCATCATAAACTCCTAAAAGAGATAAAGCTGGTGCACCATTAGGTGTTAAGACTTTCAATGCTTTTGTGTCATTTGATGATGTACATCCTGCTAATACAAAGCTCATCATCAATATCATAGATAATATTTTCTTCATAAATTTCCTCCTCATATATAATATTATTATATTACTTTTTTTAAAACATTACTATGAATATGAAAAAGTTCTCAAAACGTCATAAAAGGGAATGCGTTATCATTCCCTTTTATCTATATGATTTTATTTGATTAGCAGTGTATACAAAATAATACAACCTTTCCTCCTCAGTGCTTACATCATCCTGATAAATATTTAATTTCCAATTATCTTTCATCAATTCATACCCACTCACCTGATTAGATAATCTCATTTCATTAAAATCTTCATAAGCATAATCATAATGAAAATAATTTCCAATTTGATTAATAACATCCGTATTAACTAAATTACTATATTGTATACCATTATCTGTATAACCATTAATCTCAAACTGGCTCGTATTGATCTCATTGTTTTCAAAAGAATGAATTATTCGATAACCAATACCATCAACATGATACGAAATCCCAAATTGAGCAAACACTCTATCGTTTTCCTTAAAATAATATTCTTCTATATGCGGATCATATACAGAAAAATTTTTAGCAAGTTCTTGTTCAGCCTCTAAGGCCAGAGCAATCGTCCCATTATCATATCCTTTATCTATAGCAGATTGAAACGTTAACCCTTCCTTATTCTTAAAAAGCACAGAGAATGCAACACTCACTACAAAACATCCAACCCCAAAAACAATAATAACTAACCCTATGATTTTTTTCATTTTATTAATATCAAAACTTCTTTTAGCACTGTATTGAATATGCTCATGCCTTGTTGATTCCATATCATAATGACTCGCATATTGACCATATTTATATCCACAGTTTGGACACTCATAACTCCCTATTACAATTTTTGTTCCACAAACATCACATTTCATACTATATCCTCCGTATATAGTATAAAGGACTATGTTAAAATATGTTATCTATTTTTATTTATTTTCGAATAATCAATATCAATAGAAACATTAAATGAGTATTCTGATTCACTTTCCTGGTTTTCAATAATAGAAATTTCTGGGTTTTCTTGATTTATATAAATGCATCTTTTTTGATCATTTTTATCTTTTGCCATTTTCTCTCTTGCTTTATTTAATAGAGAATAAGCTTGATTAATTTCTATGTAATCTCCCATTTTATTCATTATTGTTTCATCTATTGGTATGTTTGATAATGTCTGGATACTCTTATTATTTGTTCCATACACTTCTAATCTACTTGTTTTCAGTTGTTTATTAACTACTGAATATGAAATACTATACTGATTACTCTCAAGCATTCCTTCGACATAAAAACACACAATTGTTGTATTTCCATCACTTAAACAATACTGACTTGACTTAATATTTTGTAAATCAAGCGCATTATAAATAAACTCTTCAACATCTTTTTGCTTATCAATAGCAACTTGAATGCTGCCATCATCATATCCTCTATCAATCGTTTGTTGATAAGTCAGCCTTTCTATAGGTCCACTTGACCTAGGTGCAAAATCATATGCAGCTAAAACATAAATAAGAATAATCAAAATAATACTACCACAAATCAATAATGCTTTTTTGTTATGATCATTTCTTTTCTTAGTCTGTACAATTTCTTGATGGGTTACTTCTAATTTATTCCCACATTCCGGACATTCAACTTCACCAGTTGGTATTTCTGTACCACAAACTTCACATTTCATCAATGACACCTCTTTCTTTCCTTTAATCAGTAAAAGAATCTTTATGGATGTTTACATAATGAACGATATAGTCATAATATTCTTTTTCATGTAAATCATAATATTGATCATCTCGTTTTCCCAATGCATCTGATAGTACCTTATTTTCATATGCTTCTACTTTTTCATTAGGATATAAATTTAATGCATTTGATAAATATGAATATGAATAATTTAATGATGATTCTTTTAAAACAGCTAATGTTACTGTTACATTTTCATAACTATTATAGATAAATTGTTCAATTCCTCCATTCCCAACCTCTGCATTAAAATCGTACAACAAGTAAAAGTTTTTTTCTACCTCATTACATTGATTGAATTCCATACCATATTCGCATTTATCACTTAATCGCATATAAAGAGCCGACAAAACATTCTCATCAACTTCTTGCGATAAAATCTCTTTCATACTCATTTTACTATAAGATTCAGACTGTTTAAGAACACTTAGTAAATTATTATATATTTGCTGATCTTCTGAATTAGATTTTAAGAAAATATAAAATCCACTCACAATGATAAGTCCTAAGAAACATATAACGATCATATGTTTTATCTGCACCTCAAACATCCCCTTTTTCTTTATTATACTTTGTTTTCTAAGCAAAGGAAAGACCAGAATAGTCTATTCTCTATTCTGGTCTTTGGGTTTTAATGGATATAAACTAGGACCTTCCATCAATTGTCCATATGCATTATAAACAGATTGATGACATGGACATCTCCACGTTTGATCTTTTTGATTAAATTCAACAATACATTTTAGATGAGGACAATAAGGCGAAAAATAATGTAGGTTCCCTTTCTTATCCTTATACACAGCAGTTAATTTACCATTGACTTTTGTAATCATTCCATTTTGCTTTT
>NZ_HG005301.1:5725-13678 GCF_000455285.1 Candidatus Stoquefichus massiliensis AP9
CTAAACAATCAAGTCTACGATTCAAAAAGTGATTTGTAATCATTCCACGCTTAGTCCCTTCCCACATTTTTGCAGTATACTTCTTAGAAAAAGACATTGAAAAATAATGGCATGAAAAAAGTTCTTCATAAGGATTAACCTCTTCCATAATTAAATCACTAATCAATCTAGCAGCCACCTGTGATAGTGTCATTCCCCACTTTTGAAAACCATATATAATAAACTCATTAGAATATTTATTCAGCCTTCCTATATATGGTATTCCTCTTAAAGGAATACTATCTTGAGCAAACCAATCTTTAGCATCTCGATGAATAATCAAACTATCATCATGATATAAAGGACGATAACTATCTGTTTGATCAATACATAAATAACTATTTAATCCACGTTCTTCATCACAATAATCAATATATTCCTTCTCTTGAAAGAGTTTCAAAAAATAAAAACCTTTCTTTATAAATGGATATCTTGTTGCATGGATTAAATATTTGCATTGAATACGATGTTCATTAACATTTAATAAAAAGGAATCATCTTTTCTTTCGATTTTTGTTACTTGACTATGTTCATAAAAAGAAATACCTTTTTTTTCGCATATTTGAATAAGTGCATATAAATATTTTAATGGATGAAAGATAGCCTGATCTTTCAATCCAATCGAAGCTAAGTGTTGATTATCTTTAACTGTTTCAACACGTAATGTTTGAAATATACGTTCTATATTATCAATAGTTGATATATAGCCTGGATCATCTGTATAGATATAAGATGTATTATCTTGAAAATCACATGCAATCTTTTCTCTTCTAATGATATCTCTTATTTCAAGCAATGCTTTTTGATTAGCCTGATAATAAAGATAAGCCTGATGAATATCATAATGTTCTACAATATCCTGATAAAGAGTCCCATGCAAAGCAGTAACTTTAGCTGTAGTATGTCCACTAGTATGACTACCCATTTCATCTTTATCTAGAACAATCACCTGATATGGGCTCTCTCTTAATTGATAAGCTAGAGCAACACCACTTAATCCACCACCAATAATGACAATATCTGTAGAAATATCTGTTTGAATTGCTTTTCCTATTCTTTTTTTAGATGTTTTTTGCCAATACGATTGATTCATATTTATCACCACTTACATTCTTAACATAAAAAGGAAGTTTTAAACTTCCTTCAATGTTTGTTGTGGTAAAATCATTTCAATAACAGTCCCTTTCTCTAGTTCACTTGTTAAATATATTGTTCCTTTATAATGTGAAACAATATGTTTAACAATAGCCAATCCTAATCCAGTTCCACCTCTTTGCTTACTTCTTCCTTTATCAACTCGATAAAATCTTTCAAAAACGCGTGCCTGATCTGCTATAGGAATACCAATACCTGTATCTCTGATTGTTATTTTCATTGCTTCTTCAACTGGTTCAATATCAATATAAACATCACCATTATCCTTATTATACTTAATTGCATTTCCAATAATATTATTCAAAAGTGTATAAATCTGCTGATGATTACCAATATACACCATATCACTAAAATCTTTATGAATATGGATACAATGTTTCGCTATTTCTATTTCATAACTTTCTAAAACATCCTCTACAAGTGACTTCATCTTTATTGGGCTCATTTCTACTTCTACATCCATATTTTCTATTCTTGATAACATCAATATATCATCAATCAATGTTGACATACTTGTCACTTCATCTTGAATTTTCTTCAACATATTTTGTTTTTGGTTTTCATCTTGAACCAATCCCTGAGCTAGCAAATCACTGTAACCTCTAATAGATGTCATAGGTGTTTTGAGTTCATGTGAAACATTAGAAAAAAACTCACTTCTCATTTTTTCAGCTTTTTTTGCAACAGTGATATCAACAAATAACAGTGTCGTTCCTAAGTCAATTCTTGAAATATAGCATGCATATATATTATGATTAATTTTCATTTGAATAGCCTGTTTAGGAACATTATTTTCTAATGCATTAATAATATCAGGATAATAAAGGTAATCCATAAATTGGTCATAAGGTTTCATATTTCCTAAAATTGAAATGGCCTTGGCATTGATACTCAATATCTTATAATTTTCATCCAACAAAACAAAGCCTTCGTTCATTTGTTTTAAAATCTCATCCATTTTAATACGTTCTAATTTTACTTCACGCATTGATTTACGCAAACGGTGAGATAGATTACGAATTGTATCAACAATAATATTAAATTCCTGATAATCATATTGTTTTAAATCAAAACGAAAATCACTTGTCATACAGTCGAGACTTTCACTAATCTCAATAATAGGTTTTGAAATTGTATATGCCAGTTTACGAGAAAGGATATAAGCAATCCCAAAAGATACAATAACACTAATCGATAAAGCTGGTATCAATAAAGGAATATAATCAATTAAACCATTATAAGGTATTGATAAACGAATAATGTATCCCTGGCTATAAATTGCAGCATATAACATATTCTCATCAGTGATTTCAGAACGTCTTTGAGCATATCCTATCTGATCACGAATAGCCTCTTGGACTTCTTGTCTTTCAAGATGATTCTCTGAAATAGATTCTGAAACAGTATCAGCAATGACATTACCTTTTATATCAATAATACTAATACGTGTTTGATCTGAATAAGCAAGAGGATTCATTTTTTCTATTTGTTCTTCTAATGGTTTGTGATAATCCATAGCATAATCTATAAGTTTTAAGGAGTATAACATTTCTTGTTTTGTCGTTGAAAGCAAACCATTGGAGATAAGTGTAGCTGAAATAAAACAACTGCTTAATAAAGCAACAATTAAAATAACAATAAAATAATGGAGGATAGACTTAGTCATATATATCCTCCTTTTCTATAAATCGATATCCTACAGAACGAATTGTTTTAATATACTTTTCTCCATCATCATCAAATTTCTTACGCAGTGAACGTATATGAACATCTAAAGCCCTTGATTCACCAATAAAATCATATCCCCATATATTATTTAATAACTCATCTCTTTCTACCACACGTTCTTTATTTTCAATTAAATAAAGCAATAACTGATATTCTTTATGTGTCAAATCAATAATAATATCATTCTTCTTCACGATATGTGTAGATTTATCAATACTCAATGTTGGTGTTTGTATAGCTTTTGATTTTGGTTTTGCTCTTCTAAGAAGTGTACGAACGCGAGCACATAACTCAAGAACTCCAAATGGCTTAGTCATATAATCATCACTACCACTGTCCAATCCTCGAATCTTATCAACTTCACTATCCTTAGCACTCAGAATAAGAATTGGCATATGTCCATTACTTTCTCTAATTTTTTTAACTGCTGTAATGCCATCCATTTGAGGTAACATAACATCAAAGATTGCCAAATCTGGCGAATCTTCATGAATGACCTTAATCGCATCTATAGCATTATCAAAAAGAGTGACCTGATAGCCATTTGATTCTAATGAAAGTTTCACAATCTCCTGAATATTTTCATCATCTTCAATTACAAATATACGTTCGTTCATTTTTTCCCTCCTATATCAATCTATGGTCATTAACTGTTCCTGTTTGATTAAACTCTAACCATTCACAGATGTTCACAGCATGATCACCTACTCTTTCCAAATACTTTGCTATCATTAGAAAATCAATACAAAAATCAATCCTCTCACTGTTTTCTTTTAAAATTTCTGTCACTTCTTGCTTAACATCTTGAAATAGAACATCAATTTCATCATCCATTTTAATAACCATTTGTGCTGTTGATAAATCTTTTTTTATAAATGCATCTATCGCTTCATGAACCATCATCTTAGCTTTTTTAGCCATCATTGGAATATGTTCTATAGTTCGATATGCATGTTCACCTTCAAAATTCAATATAATTTCTGCAATATCTGCTGCTTGATCTCCTATTCTTTCTAAGTCAGTTACAATCTTTAATGCAGATGTTACATTTCTTAAATCACTTGCTATTGGTTGTTGTCTCAAGATAAGATTAAACGATCTAGATTCAATAGCTCTTTCCATATCATTAATTAATCTATCATTATTCATAATTTCTTTAGCAAGTGCTTTATCTTGGTGTTTAAAAGCATCAATCATATTTTCAATAGATACCTCTACCAAATGTCCCATTTTTGTTAAATCCACATTCAGCTTACTTAATTCTGAATCAAATAGTGTTCTCATCATCTTTCATACCTCCATTATATTTGTTTTTCAATCAAAACACAATATTAACCAAAACGTCCTGTAATATAATCCTCTGTGCGTTTATCTTGAGGAAGTGAGAATATGTCTTTTGTTTTACCATATTCAACCATTTCTCCAACAAGAAAAAATGCAGTAAAATCAGCAATACGTGAGGCTTGTTGCATATTATGTGTCACAATTGCAATTGTATATTTCTTTTTAAGTTCCATTAATAACTCTTCTATCTTTAATGTTGAGATAGGATCTAATGCACTTGTTGGTTCATCTAATAAAATAACTTCTGGTTCCACCGCCAAGCACCTTGCAATACACAAACGCTGTTGTTGCCCTCCTGACAATCCTAACGCAGAAGAATGTAACCGATCTGCAACTTCATCATATAAGGCAGCTGCTTTTAGACTTTTTTCTACTATTATATCTAATTGTTTCTTATTCTTTATACCATGAATTCTTGGACCATAGGCAATATTATCATAAATACTCATAGGAAAAGGATTGGGTTGTTGAAAAACCATTCCCACTTTCTTCCTTAAGATTGTTGTATCAACTCTCGAATCATAAATATTTTCATCATCCAATAAAACAGATCCACTCACTTTAACATTATTAACATAATCATTCATACGGTTTAACGTTTTTAAAAATGTTGATTTCCCACATCCAGAAGGACCAATAAATGCTGTAATTTTATTTTCAACAATGTCTAGACTCACATCTTTTAAAGCATGTTTTTCACCATAATAAAGATTCAATTGCTCTGCAACTATTTTATTTCCCATATACTATCCTCTCTTATTTACATCAAATTTTCTTGAAATCCATTTAGCTACAAAATTCAAACACAAAACAATAACTATTAATATTAATGCAATAACAAATGCCTGATCATAATGAGCCTTTGCCATTTCTAAATACAATTGAATTGTTAATGTTCCTCCGCTAGAAAATAAATGTCCAAATATATTTTTAGGCAAGACCGCCAAACTTCCTGCCGTAAACAATAAGGCTGCTGACTCTGCCACAATTCTTCCCATTGCTAAAATAACACCTGTAAGAATACCTGGAATTGCACTTGGTAATAAAACAGTACGAATCATATACCACTTTGTTGAACCCATACCTAATGCTGCTTCACGGTAACTCTTAGGAACTGCCTGCAAAGCAATTTGTGCATTTCTTGATATAATGGGTAGTATCATAATTGATAAAGTTAATGCCCCTGTTAAAATCGAATAATCTAATTTTAATACACCACCAAAGAAAAGCATTCCAAACAATCCATATATAATGGATGGTATTCCCGCTAATACTTCTGTAGTAAAAGAAATCATTGTGACAAACTTTTTATTTGTTGCATATTCATTTAAATAAATAGCCCCACCAATACCTATTGGACATGCAATCAATAATGTCACAACAATCATATAGATAGTATTCACAATATTAGGAAGAATACCAATTGTATTTTTTAAAATACTTGTTGTATTCACTAAGTAATCTAATGAAAAATAAGGTATCCCTCGATAACAAATATAACCTATAATAATAATTAACAATACAACAGAAATAAAGGTTGATAATTGAATGAAGATATTCAAAACTGTATCAATGAAACGATTCTTTTTCTCATATAAGCTTCTATCCATCATCCTTACCTCCTTTTAATATAAATGTTAAAATTAAATTCATACAAATAATAAAAACAAACAAAACCAACCCAATAGTAAATAATACATCTCGATGAGTCCCTGAAGCATAACTCATTTCTGAAACAATAGCTGTTGTCAAGAAGCGAACTGAACTAAATGGCAATGGAAGATTAACTGAATTCCCTGCTACTAATAAGATTGCCATAGCTTCTCCAATTGCGCGTCCCACTCCTAATACAATTGCAGACATAATACCATTTTTTGCAGCCGGCAAAACAACTTTAAAAATTGTTTGCATTTGACTTGCCCCTAAAGCTAAAGAACTTTTACGATAATGATCCGGAACGGTCTGCAATGCTGTTTCTGTAATATTAATAAGAGTTGGTAAAATCATAATTGCTAACACCAGGATTGCGGAAATTAAATTCGATCCACCTGTAAACTGATGCGTTGATGAATCTTTAAAAATAATAAGTTCCAACTGATACATAAAAGGATTTATAATTAAGATTCCTAACAAACCATAAACAACAGATGGTATTCCTGCCAAAAGTTCAATTGCTGATTTTACCACACCTCTAATTTTTGGTTTCGCAATTTCTGCTAAATTAATAGCTGTTAAAATACCAATGGGAACAGCTATACAGATTGCAAAAAACACTCCTATGATTGATGTTAAAATAACATAGAGAATTCCATAACTAGGCACTTCTGCCGTTGGTGTCCAAACACTGCTAAATAGAATATCTGTTATACCTACTTGAAATAATGCTGGAGTCCCTGAAATAAACATATATACTGTAATTGATATAACTGCAATAACTGAAACAATTGCGCATGCTGTTAGTATAATCGCTGCCACTTTTTCTACCATTGATTTTGTTTGGCGATTACTTAAAATAGAAACCATACTCTTATCCATTATTTACTCCTTACTGTGGTGAAATAAGTCCCACAGATTTAATAATTTTTTGTCCATTCTCACTTTCAATATATCGAAATACTGCTTGTACTTCTTTTCTTTGTTTCTCAATAGGTCCATATGTTGCCATTACAAATGGTCTTTGCAAAAGATATTGACCATCCCTAATAGAATTTATACTCGGTTCTACTCCATCAATCGTTAACATTTTTACACTTTTATCAATAACATCCAATGAAACATATCCAATAGCCCCCGGTATAGATCCAACCTTAGCCATAACAGGTCCTGTTTCATTATATTCATTGGCATATTGACATTGATTTTCAATATGAAGTAATTCTTCAAATGCTGTTCTTGTTCCTGACCCTGCCTCACGTCCTATAACAACAATGGGCATGTTTTGACCACCGACTTCTTTCCAATTTCTTATTTTTCCTTGATATATTTGAATAAGCTGTTCTTGTGTTAAATTAGAAACCAAATTATTTTTATCTGTAATTATTGCAATTGCATCAATTGCAATAATATTTTCAACAATGCCTTTTTCTTTTTCAGTTTCCTTTAACGCTCTAGAAGAATTTCCAATATCTGTTGTCTGATTGAAAACAGCCTCTATTCCTGAACTGGATCCAGTAAACTGAGGCTCCATCTGTAATTCAGGATACTCTTCCTGAATTCCTTCTCTTAATGCGTTCATTAATTTCTCCATAGATGTTGATCCATTCAATGTGACCTTAGCTTGTTGATCATCAGCATGTGCCTGACAACCCATTAACCCAAACCCTATCCAAACAAACACAATCAATATAATCGTTTTTATTTTTCTCATTGTTTTCTCATCCTTACTTATTCTTAACACAACCACAGTTTATATTGTTTTTACTTCACTAAATAGCAATATTTTGTATAAAATATGTTAAGATTATGTAAATAGTATTCCCATATTTTATCATTACAAGAAAAAGAATTACTTTAATATCTCTAGTAAGTTTTTCACAGTTTTCTATTTATTACTTCCTTCTTATCATAATGATGACTTCTTTCACTATAATCACATGTTTATCCCTTGTTTCTATCTTAAGTTCCATACTTTTTTATTTATATACAAGCTAAAATAATGTTGTTAGTTTTCCATAATACGCGCAGAAT
>NZ_HG005301.1:13806-24690 GCF_000455285.1 Candidatus Stoquefichus massiliensis AP9
AATAAAAGTCACGATTTCTCGTGACAAATAAATTTATTTACTTGGAATAATAAGTTTCACTTTTTTAATAACTTCTTGTCCTTTTTCACTATTAATGAATTGAAAGACTGCTTGAACTTGTTCACTTTGATCCTTAATTTCACCCTTTGTTGCCATTACAAATGGTCTTTGTAATTGATAAGTACCATCAATAATTGTTGCTTCACTAGCAACGACACCATCTAATTGTAAAGTATTCACCTTATCTTTGCTATCTGCTACAATATCTAACGAAACATAACCAATTGCCCCTTTTGTTTCTTGTACCTTAGCAACAACTGCACCAGTTTCATTTAATTCATTAGCATATTTACACTTATCTTTAACATCTAAAATCTCTTCAAATGCTCCTCTCGTTCCTGAAGCTGCTTCTCGTCCAACAACAACTATTTTTTGATCTTCTCCACCAACTTCTTTCCAATTGCTTATTTGACCTGTATAAATATTAGCTAGCTGTTCTTTGGTTAAGTTTTTAACAGTATTATTTTTATCTGTTATCATAGCAATCCCATCTATTGCAACTATATTTTCAACAATACCTTGTGCCTTTTCTTCTTCTGTTAATGCTCGAGAAGAATTTCCAATATCTGCACTTCCAGATGCAACTGCTTTAATACCTGCCCCCGAACCTGTAAATTGCGGTTCTAATGACAACTGAGGATAATCTTCAACAATAGATTCTTTCAATGCATTCATTAATTTCTCCATTGATGTTGAACCTTCCAGTGTAACTTTTCCACTCACATCGTTTGTACTTGTTGAAGCAGTGTCTTTTTCATCATTTCCTCCACATCCTACTAAAGCAACACTTAATAAACATACTAATAATAGAGTTCCTAATTTTTTCATATATACCTCTTCCTTATCATTTAACTTCTGTCTTTCATGACATCTATAGTTTATCTTTTTTTGTGATACTCTTATAGCAGATTTATATTTATATTTTGTTAATGTTATGTTAATAACCAAAGTATATCTTTTCATTTTTTCTTTAAAAAGGTATATAATATATTATAGAAAGAAGGAATGATTATGTCATTATTTGTTAAATTATTTTCGTTTTTTATTCCTATTCTAATGATTATTTTTGGAATATTAATGTGGTTAGCACCACCAAAAAACATTAATAATTCTTATGGTTATCGTACAAAGAAGAGTATGATGAATCAGGAAGCATGGGATTATGCACAGATTTGTGCTGGAAAAAGCATGTTTCTTGTTGGTATAGTACTTATTTTTGTTACTTTATTTCTACTTCCACGCATCACATTAGACAGTGGTAGTGTATTAATAACTATATTAAGCATTCAAATCGTCTTTATGTTTATTCCTTTTGCAGGTGTTGAACATATTTTAAAAAGTAAATTTTAAGGCTGATCCCCTAATATTTCTATGCCCCCTCTCTTTTCATCCTCATTTAATATTCTCTCTGTATAAAGTCTCATTGATTCACACCTATCCACTTTAAATTCCTATAATTTTTAAGAATAGTATCTTATTGATAAATATGTAATTAGATTTATTTAAGACTGTTAAGAGATATCAATATCGTTTTTATAAGATTACAAACAAATATAAGAAATAGTAATTACAAAGATAAGTTTATCAGTATCAACAAAGAAAAAGTAATCTGAAGATTACTTTTTCTTTGGATTCATAAACATGAAACGAGACAACCATAGTAATGAATGTCTTTTTTTAATGACAACAAATAGGAGTATGAGGATTACTATAGTTATTTCATTTCATTAACTTCCATACTTTTTCTACTTGTGCTTAATTCACATCAATCACTTTTATATATCAATTTTTTCTATGAAATTTTATGAGTGCAAATTATTTGATAGCCTGCATTTTGAATAGTATCGTAGACTTGTTGGATATCAATAGGTTGATCGTAAGAAAGAATAATATTTTTCTTTTTTAAATTAACATTTACACTCACTCCTTCTATTTCATGAAGAGATTTTGTCAATTTCCGAGCACATTTTTGACAACTCATTTCTGAGACACTTATTTCTATACTTCCAATAATCTGATGTTTAAGTTTCTTACTTTTTGTATTATGTGTAGAACACCCATCACAACAACTATTTTCACCTTTAAAATGTAGCAGAGAGTTTTTAACTGCAAAAATCACAATAACCATGAGTACTAAAAATATAATTGTTGTAGCCAAATAGATTCCTCCTCTATTAGTCCATGATTAAAGACATCATACTTGTTTTTTATATACATCATATAGTGATTTAGAACGATGACATAATGAAGCACTGCCACAACCACCACAATTTCCGCCACATGATGATTTTCCGCTTTTTTTATCCTTAATAATCGTTCTTACACATAATGATATAATCAAGATAAGTACACATAAAACCAAAAATGTTGATAGATTCATTATGTCCACCTCCTTTATTAATGAACTGAATATTGGACTTCTAATTTTTCTGAAGTTTTTCCTTTTCTAACAAGCAAGAAAATCATACCTACAAGAACAATGAATGCAACAATAGTTCCAATACTGAAAACTCCATTGATAATAAGATTTCCAAGTTGATAAACGATAAGAGCAACCGCGTATGCAAATACACATTGGTATATAATTGCAAAAGCTGTCCATTTTGCATTGTTCATTTCTCTTTTAATAGCTCCCATTGCTGCAAAACAAGGTGCACACAATAAGTTAAATGCTAAGAATGAATATGCAGATAATGCTGTGAAACTAGCAGCGAGTGTTCCCCAAATCTCAACACCATCATCAGCGACTTCAGCAAATCCATATAATTGACCGAATGTTGCAACAACATTTTCTTTAGCAACCAAACCAGTAATACTCGCAACAGCTGCTTTCCATTCACCCCAACCAAGTGGTGTAAAGATCCAAGCAAATGTTTGTCCAATTGTAGCTAACAAACTATTGTTAATATCATCAACCATAACAAATCCACTATCTTCAAATCCAAATGATTGTAAGAACCAAATCACAATTGTAGATAATAAGATAACAGTTCCAGCCTTTTTAATAAAAGACCATCCTCTTTCCCACATACTTCTTAAAACATTTAAAACTCTTGGAGCATGATACGCAGGCATTTCCATAACGAAAGGTGCAGGATCTCCTACGAACATTTTCGTTTTCTTTAAAATAATTCCAGAAACAATAATAGCTCCAACCCCTAAGAAATAAGCACTAGGCGAAACCCAAGAGGCACCATCAAACAAAGCTCCTGCAATCAAAGCAATTATTGGCAATTTAGCTCCACAAGGAATGAAAGTTGTTGTCATAATTGTCATTTTACGATCACGATCACTTTCAATCGTACGGCTAGCCATAATACCTGGAACACCACATCCACTACCTATAAGCATTGGAATGAATGATTTCCCAGATAATCCAAATTTTCTAAAGATTCTATCCATGATAAATGCAACACGTGCCATATATCCGCAATCTTCTAATACTGCTAAAAATATAAATAACACCAACATTTGTGGAACAAATCCTAACACTGCACCAACTCCTGCCACAATACCATCAAGGATTAAGCTTTGAAGCCATGCTGCACAATTAATTGCAACTAGGAATCCTTCAATTGCTGGCGGAATCATTTCACCAAAGAGAACATCATTTGTCCAATCAGTAACATATGTTCCGACTGTAGTTACTGATACATAATATACTACAAACATTACCAAAGCAAAGATAGGCAAGGCTAAAAGACGATTAGTAACTATTTTATCAATCTTATCAGATGATGTTAATTTCTCACGATTTACTTTCACATAACAGTCTTTAATGAGATCTGTAATATAACTATATCTCGCATCAGTAATAATACTTTCACTATCATCATCCATTTTCTTTTCTATAGATTGAATAATATTTTCATCCTCAATTTTTATATTTAATGATGTTATGATTTTATTATCGCGTTCAAACAGTTTAACACTATAGAACAGGGTTTTATGTTGATCTAAACTTCCGGGTAGTAAATGTGATAATTGATCTAAAACTAAATTTAATTCTGTACTATAAATATTTTTAGTTTCAAAAGAACACTGGGCACTTTTGACTACAGTTTCCATAAGTTCTTCAATACCCCTATTCTTAAGTGCAGAAATAGGAACAACAGGGCATCCTAGTTCTTTCGATAGTTTTACATAATCAATCTTATCTCCACGTTTATCAATAACATCTAACATATTAATCGTAACAACAACAGGAATCCCTAATTCAAGGAGTTGTGTTGTTAAATATAAATTACGTTCCAAATTAGAACCATCAATAATATTTAATATAACGTCAACTTTCTCTTTTAACAAAAATTCACGAGAAACAACTTCTTCTAATGTATAAGGCGATAAAGAATAAATTCCTGGCAAGTCAGTAATCTTAATTTCTTTATCACCCTTATACCTACCTTCTTTTTTCTCAACTGTAACTCCTGGCCAATTTCCAACAAATTGATTTGAACCTGTTAAAGCATTAAACAATGTTGTTTTTCCACTGTTTGGATTACCAGCTAATGCAACTTGTATACTCATATTTCTCCTCCTCTTTAGTTACCCGGAACTAACTCTAGTATCATTTGAAATGCTGCTTAATCTACATCAATCATAGCAGCATCAGCTTTTCTTAATGATAATTCATATCCTCTTACTGTTACTTCAATAGGATCCCCTAATGGTGCCACTTTTCTAATATACACATCAACACCCTTTGTCATTCCCATATCCATAATTCTACGTTTTGTTGCTCCTTGACCATTTATTTTTTTAACAGTCACTGTACTCCCAACACTCGCTTCTTTTAATGTCATGTTTATCCTCCCTAAATCATAATCTTCTTTGCAAGTTCCTTACTCATTGCCACTCTAGAATCTTTTACACTCACAATAATGTTTCCATTATTTTTTGTAACAACAGAAACCAAACTTCCAGGAACAAATCCAAGATTTTCTAGATGATGTTTTGTTTCATTGTTGCCACCTATTTTTTTGACAATATTTTCTTCATTTAATTCGGCAAATATTAACGGCATCATAAACCCCCTCTTTCTATCAGTCAATTCTAGCACATTGTTAGTTAGTTCAAACTAACTTAATGACAAAATAATTGTTAGCCATCGCTAACTACATATTTAGAATACTCCTATTACCAACATTTGTCAATAACTTGTAAGCAAAAATATAGAAATTTTATTAATACTACTCTATAATATATATTTAAAAACCTAAAATCATGATGACTTTAGGCCTATTGTTTGATTTCAAATGTATGTCCTTCAACAAATAATTTTATAATACCTTTTTCCTTTAACAAACTATTATTGACTGGCATAGCTAAATAAAGAGTTCTTTTTTCTTCTGGTGCAATTTGCCCAGACTGAGATAATGATTTATGATTATCACTTTCAATAATAACACGAGATTTAATTGGAGCATTATCTCCTACAAGATATTCACAATAAACATACTCTCTAGGATCTAATTGTTCCTCTGTTGTATTTTTGAGTTCTATTTGTAAGATAATAAAGGTTTCATCGTCACTATCAGTTGGTATATAACTATAAAATATACCTTTTTCTGATGGTTCTACTTTATCTGATTGATTAATTGTTTTAATAGTTAATAATGATTCATTAAGATTTAAAGTATCACCTAATGACTTTTGTTCATTTAATTGTACTGCTTGTTCAGTGGAAAAAGTAAATGTATATTGATTCTGATCCAAAATCTTAAGATGCAATGTTGCATCATTTTTTATATCTTCATCATCAATTTCACAATATACATGAATATATCTTTCCTCTTTTGCTTTTAACGTATCTGTTTGACTCATTTGATTATAATGAATGCTCTCAATAGCCAATTCTAATTTATACGTTAACTTGTTAACTATAAATTCACCACTTAGAAGTTTAGATAGTTCCCAATCTTTATCAGTTAAATTCTTAACATTCATAATAACATCAATAAAAGACTTTTGATCTTGGGTTGGTTTTATATTTTGATATGTTTGATTTTTATTAGTTGGTGCAATCTGCTTAACAACCTCACTTTTCACAACCTCATATTCTAGTTGATCTGCCACTGTATAATGTTTTGCAATTTCTAAAGTTTCTACATCTTCCCTTGGCTGGCATCCAAACATGCAAAAAGCAGCTAACATCATAATTCCTAATTTTCTCATAAATACCAATCCTCTCTTTTATTTATTTTAACATATCTCACCTCATATCCGAAATTATTTTATAATATACTTTACAAATTTATATCTTTTTCTTTTTATTTAACTTCTCTATTGTAACAATTTCACTTAAATCAAATATAGCAACTTTACAATCAGCATATCTTTCCTGAGTTAGTATTGTTTCCAAATGTCTATATATCATTGGCTCTTGACGACTATTCTTATATAATGTTTCATCTTTATTAAGAACTAAATACAGTTTATCACTTGCCTTCATCTTTCCTCCTATGAAAATACCAAGAGATCATTCTCTTGGTATCATTAAATTATGCTTCTTTTCTTCTTTTTAAAACAACATAACCACCTAATAACAAAGATGATGATAAAAGTGTACAAAGAGACATAATATCTGTGTTATCACTTGTCTTAACTGATGCTTTCACATCATTTGCTTGTTTTAACAATTCCTCATAAGTCTTTCCACCATTAGCTTTCAATATTCCATTAATAGCATCTTTTTCAGATTGACTTAATTTATTCCATGCATCTTTACCTGATAGGATTTGTGCATAATTAGATTTATTAGCTTCTTTATAAATCTTCCCATCTTTTCCAGTTAAGTATTTATTTACATAACCATCTGTTGAATCCTTTAATGTTTTTGCATTGTCAATCAGTTCTTCATATGTTTTACCACCATTTACTGTTAAGATTGCATTCACTGCATCTTTTTCATTTTGACTCATCTTATCCCATACATCTAAACCAGATAAGATTTGTCCATAATTAGAACTATTAGAATCTTTATAAATATTTCCATCTTTTTCAGTTAAATATTGATTTATAAAACCATCTGTTGAGTCTTTTAATACCTTTGCGTTAGTCATTAATTCTTCGTATGTTTTACCACCTTGACTTGCCAAAATACCATTAACAGCACCTTTTTCATCTTGGCTCATCTTATTCCATGCATCTAAACCAGATAAGATTTGTCCATAATTAGAACTATTAGAATCTTTATAAACATTGCCTTTTTTATCAGTCAAATAATCATCAATAAAACTATTTGCCGCTTCCTTTAATGTTGTTGCATTTGCAATAAGTTCTTCATATGTACAACCTAACTTTTCAGTTACAACTGCATTAATTTCATCCTTTTCATCTTGAGACATATTTGCCCAATCTGTTTGTCCTGATAATATTTGTTCATAATTATCACTAGTTAACTTATCATTAACGTTTCCTTCTTTATCAGAAATGTATTTTTCAACAAATGCTTTTTTCTGTGCTTCTTTAAGTTTTGAAATAATTGCACCATCAATATGACTCTTATTTCCATCAGTTAGTTGATTATAAGCATCCATCGCTTTTCTCAAATCAACTAAATCACCAGCAGTAATATTCTTCATATCCTTAGAAATAACTTCATTATTAGTTTCATTCCACTCTGCTGCATTTTTCTTTTCTTTCAATCCTTGAACATAAGATGCATCTACTAGTTTTTTAGCATTATCATCTAACTTAGCATAATCATCAAGAGCTTTATTAATATCATTTAAATCATCTTTACTAACAATATTTTTGTCCAATATTGCTTTGCTATCAGTCATCCATTTATTAACAGATTTAGTTGCTACAACTAAATCTTTTGTTGACTGGCTTACAAGTGCTTTTTGATTAGCAGTAAGTTGCTCATATGCATCTATTCCTGCTTTTAATTTCGGAAAATCAGCATGAATTATATCTTTAATATTCTTTTCAAGAATAGGATTATTTTTTAGTGTTTCTGTCACTTTAAGTTTATCTTGTAAATTCTTAATAATAATTGGATCTACATAATTTCCAATTTTATTCTTATTCGCTTCATATTCATCTAAAGCGACCTTTACAGCAACATAATCAGTTGATTGCATTGGTTCTTTATTCTCATTAATTGACTTATGTTTTTCTGACCATTGAGCCGCTTTAAGTTTGTTATCTAAAACCGATTTAATATTTGAATTTATGAACGATTGTTTGTCTGTGCCTAAATCATTATACTCTTTAATAGCTTTTTGTAAATTAGCTATATCGCTATAATCAACATGAACTTTATTGACAATAGAATTTTGTAACCAAGTTGCAGCATCTTTTTGATTTTCTAATGTTGTTTTTATGTCACTGTCAATATGCTTGCTTGTATTTTCATCCAAACCATTCAATTCATCAAGTGTAGCCTGAATCCTATTTAAATCATTAGCTCCAACTGTTTTCTTTGATAAAATACCATTATCTTTCGTATGATCTTGAACCCAACTTGCAGCAGTCAATTTATTAACTAAATCTTCCCTAACTGCTGGATTAATCACTTTTTTCTTATCATTTAAATTATCATATGCAGTAATTGCATTTGTAATAGATTTAAAAACATTATCAGCATCATCTTTAATTCCTATAATAGATGTGTTATCTATAACTGCTGTATGAGCATTTAACATATTTGCTGCTTCAAGTTTATCATTTAACTTATTATATGTATCTTTTGCCAATTTCTTTTGTTCATCATTTAAAGCTTTATAATCATTTTCAAAGTCTTTTAAACTATTTACAGCATCTTTAGTAATATATTGTGAATTAAACACATCTTTGTATTTATCACAGAATCCCTGAGTTTTTGTTAAATCAGTAAGTTTTGTATTCAAATCACTTATATATTTTTGAGAAGTCGTTCCTAAATCATTATATCCTTTTTGAAGTTCTTTGATAGTATTTCTAATATTATCATTAGTATTTGGATCTAAAGTTGTTATTTCCTTTATTGTTTGAATCTTAGAATCATTGTCATTTATAAATTGACTTGCTGTTTTCATAGCATTTAATTTTGTTGTAATTTCAGCAACTGTTTGTCCTGTTTGTGCTACAATGTAGTTTTTAGCATCAGTTGTTAATCCAGCCCATCCAGTATTTAATGTATTTAACGTATTGAAGTCTGCTTTTGTTACTGATGTCTTCTCTAAACTATCATTTAAACTTTTGCTATTTGTAGTATACCAATTTAGACTAGGTGCAACTGATACTTTGATTGCTCCATTTACTTTGTCTCCATTTACTGATACTTGTCCAATCCTAGCATCATATGTATATTGATCTGATGTTAGCTTTTTCCCAGCAACTTCAATAGAAATGTCATCTTTAACTATACTCCAACCAGTATTTGCATTTACATTAAATATCAAGTTTTCATTAGAATTAATGTTATCTGGAAAATTAGAAACAGTTACAGACGAAGGATACTTATTTGCTTCTAGGATAACTACATTTTTTTGTATAATTTTATAATTTACAGTTTTTGTTCCACTGTAATTTCCTTTGAGTGTAACTTGAGCGCTATAGTTCCCTATAGTAACTAAATTTGGAAATATAATATCATAATCTACACTCTTTGTTAAAGTCTTCCCTCCCACTTTTACGGTAGCTATAGGATTAATATTTGGACCATTAAGATCATATTCACTTTTGTCCAAACTAGCATCTATATTTTCAGTTGCAATTTTTTTGGGCGTTATTTTAAAGACTTTACTAATAGTACCTTTGTATGGAGATTTAAATTCAATTTTTAACGTAGCATCTCCAGCATTAATATTATTTGAAATTAATACATTATAATCTCTATTTTCCACCAGCTTAACATTACTTCCTGTTCTATTAAATGGTGTGCCATCTCTTAAATAGATATTTGGAGTAACAGATATTGGATTTCCTGTATATTCATACCCATCATTTGCCATCCCTGTTATCAATAGATTTTCTAATTGAATAACATTTGGCAAATAATCTTGTGGTTGATAGCCTATATTAATATCATCACCAACCGCTGCACACTGTATTCCACCACCTGAAGTCCATTTACCTCCATCCCACGAAGGAGCATACGATGCTATATATTGTACATTATTACTGTCTACTGCAATAACAATAACATAAGGAACTTCTTGGCTAATTGTTGCAGTCAAAGAAAGATTTTTACCTGTAACATTTGCTTCAATTTGGTGATAACTCGCTGTAGGACTACTAGAATCAAAAGGAATATTTGGATTATCTGACCAATAAACTTTAGCAGTTTTTAACGTTGCATTATTTAATGTATTTAACGTAACATTAGTATGAATTTTATACGTTGTAGCAGCATGTGTCTTATCTCCCAATGATACACATGTTAAACATGTGACAATCATAAATATCATTGTTAAAAGACTTCCTAACTTCTTCTTACTCTTTCCTAATTTTTTTATCATTTTTTCCCTCTTTTCTTTGTTAATATGAATATAAGAATTTAAATTCTTATTGTTCATTTGTCTATTATCATCCTTTTCGCTTATCCCCCCCTAAGTTATAAATGTTAATACAGTGATATAAAACAATTATAATTCTATATCAGTGTCCTTAATAGCATACTTTGACGGACTTTGTTCTAAGCAATTAAATGATATAAAAAGAAGCAAAAAAAGCTATTTATTAAGCAACAAATAGCTAGTACTTAATGGTATAGGTTAGCAGATTAATTCATATATAGATACGCTTTATCCTAATGGTACATGATTATTATAACAAAATATGGTATTGCTTACAATAAAATATTGTGATTTTATTGTGAAAAATCAAATAACGCCC
>NZ_HG005302.1:0-14424 GCF_000455285.1 Candidatus Stoquefichus massiliensis AP9
GGGGAATTGTGAGTGCAGGATTATTAATGGCAAGTAGTTTATTATGTACGACACAAATGACACCAAAAGTTTTTGGCATTCCAGCATTGGGTTTTATAGGGTATATGACAGCAGTTGGACTAGGAATTTGGTTATTATTTACAGTTTTAAAAGAAAAAAGACATAAAAAGTAAAAAAAGCGTGACAATACATCAAAAATGTAGTATATTATATTTGCCCATTTTAGTGGTGGGTATTACAAACCGCTTAGAGCAGATGCGTCATCCTATGCATCTGCTCGATTTTTTTAATTTATATTATAAAAAAGTAAAATAGTATGGAAAACTTTCCATAATCTATAAATATTTTGTACTCATCAATAATTATATGAGTTATATTTGTAACCTTGTTTTTAAGGGGACTTGTGTCTCATTTATCATAATGATATAATAGATGAAAAGAAAAAGGAGCATAAGAGATGAAACGAATATTTAAGAAAATTATAACAATTATTCTAACCTTAATATTCATCTTTTTGTGTTTCCCACAAAAGCTTTATGCACTTGAAAAAATTAATGTGGGATTTATTGATTATAAAGGATTTATAGAAAAAGACATTTCAGGAGCGTATAGTGGTTATGCTGTTGATTATTTAAATGAAATTTCAAAATATACACAATGGGAATATCATTATGTATTTGATACCTGGGATCGATGTCTAGAAAAATTAAAGACTGGAGATATTGATATTTTATGTAGTGCTCAGTACACACCTGAAAGAGATCAGTATTTTGATTATTCTTCATTACCAATTGGTAATGAATATACAATTATCTATACAAATCTAGATACACCTATTTATTTTAATGATTATAGTGCTATGAATAATAAAGTTATTGGTTTATTAGAAGATAGCTATCAAAATCAAAGTTTAAAGAAATATGCTGATGAGAAGCATTTTCAATATCAGGAAAAGTATTATAAAAATGAAGAGGATATTATCAATGCGTTACATAAAAATGAAGTTGATATGATTGCAGTGGGAAGTTTACCTTTGCATGATAATGTTAAAGTTGTTGCTAAGTTTGATCCTCAACATTTCTATATTACAGTTAAAGAAGGGAATACGCAGTTATTAGACAGAATTAATCAATCTTTAAAAACAATTCAGGAGAGTAGTCCTTATTTTGAAATGGACCTCTTTAATAGATATTATAGTAATAGTGCATATTCAACACAGCCATTACTTACACGAGAAGAAGTGGAATATATTCAAAAACAAAAAACAATACCAGTAGGTATGTTGGCTGATTCTTTTCCGTTTGCATATAAAGATAATAATAAACAAGATGGTATACTTATTAAAATTTTAAATAAAATATCAGAAAAAACAGGTCTCACATTTGAATATCAGTCAATGTATTCAAATGCTGAGAGTCAAGCTTTTATGAAGGAAGATTCTTCAAGATTATTTTGTGGAGCATTTAAACATTCTAAAGAGGTCATTTCAGGAAAATACTGGTCATCACAGTCTATATTAGATGTTGATCAAGTTATTGTTTCAAAAAAGAATTCCTATATTGAAAATTTTAATGATGCTACCATCGCTTTAACTTTCTCATTAGAAATTATTGGAAAAGAATTATTAAGAGATTATCCTGATGCTAAAATTATTTATTATCCAACAATAAGTGAATGCCTTGATGATGTTGTTCATGGTGATGCGGATTTAACAGTGTATAATACATATACAACAAATTATTTAATTCAAAAGCCAGAGTATGAAAATCAATTGAGTGTTCATAGTATTTCCTTGAATCCTATTTCGATTTGTATTACTGCCAATAATGAGATTGATGAATATCTTGTAAGTATCATTAATAAAGCAATTGAAAGTTTTAGTAAAGTAGAAAAAGATAAAATTATTTATAATTATACAATTGGATTTCGATATCAATATTCTTTATTAGATAACTTATATCTCTATCGGTATTCTATCATATTGGGAATAATTGTTCTTATTTTTGCGGGGATACTGTTATATATTTTGAATAAAAGACATATGCAATATTTAATGAATAAAAAAGAATCAGATATACTTCGTAGAAAAGTAGAAGTAGATACTTTAACTGGCTTATATAATCCAGAAATTTTCTTTGATAAGGTCAAGAATGTTTTAGAAACCAGTCAAGATGATTTCTTTATCTTATATATTGATGTGAATAGATTTAAGATTGTAAATGAATTGTATGGTATGCAAAGTGGTGATCAGCTTTTGAGTTATATTGGGAAACAACTTCAAGAGTTAAGTCATAAATATCCAAATGTTATTACATGTCATTTTAATGCAGACAAATTCTTTATATTTGCACCCCATTTATATTGTGAAGATATATGTCAGACAGATATTTTAAAAGATTATCATATTGAAATTGAATTATCTTTAAGATTTGGGTTATATCATATTACTGATTTAACAATACCTGTTAATTTAATGTGTGATCGAGCTGCATTAGCTTCACAAGATGTGCGTGGAAACTATTTTAATAAAATGGGTATTTATGATGATCAAAAACGTCTAAAAATATTACAAGAACAGGAGATTGTTGATAATATTCAAGATGCTATCATGAATAATCAACTATTTATAATGATTCAGCCTAAATATGATATTATGAATGAAAAAGTTATTGGAGGAGAGTCTTTAGTAAGATGGAAACATCCAATAAAGGGATTTATTTCACCTGCTGATTTTATCCCAATTTTGGAAAACAATGGTTATATTATTCATTTAGATTACTTTGTATGGGAAAAAACATGTCAATTCTTGCATGCTTTAAAACAACGAGGTTTAAATATTTCTATTTCAGTAAATGTGTCTCGGTTGAATTTTTATCGTCCACATCTTATTGAATTACTTGAAGAACTTCTTCAAAAATATGAATTAGAACCCCATAATTTACAATTAGAAATTACAGAATCCATTTATTCAGAAGATACAAAATTTATCTATTCTATCGCTAGAGAACTCCAAAAACATGGTTTCATTATATTAATGGATGATTTTGGTAGTGGCTATTCATCATTGAATATGTTAAAAGATGCTCCTGTAGATATTATAAAATTGGATATGGCATTTCTAAGTAACAAGGAGGATACATCTCGTAGTCATGTTATTATAGAAGGAGTGGTCAATTTAGCTTCTTCATTACATCTTCCAGTTATTGTAGAAGGTGTAGAAACTGCTGATCAGGTTTCATTTCTTAAGAGTATATGTGTCCAATATATACAAGGATATTATTTTTCTAAGCCATTGCTTGAACATGAGTTTAAAAAACTATATATAAAATACCAAAAATAATCTTGATAAATGTGTGATTGTTTTTGGTATTTCAAAATTTAGGTTTGTTAAAGTAAACATTAAAAAACTTGTGTTTAGATGGAAAAAAGTGTAAAATATCTACATAGAATTATAGAATTTATCTGAAAAAATAAAGGTTCCTAAATGTTTACTTTAACGTACTCATTGGGAAAAGGGAGGGTCAGATATGATAAATAGAGATATTTTTGAAGATGTTATGAGTAAATTAACTTATTGTCATTATATATCTGATTTAAGACCAATGGTTGAGTTGAAGAATACATTTGAGATGAAAAAAGTTATTGAGCAAATTTCCATTGATGATTATTCAGTTAAACAGTGGAATGAATTTTATAATTATTTATTTATGAGTAAAGAAGTATTTGAGACTGCTAAAGAGGCTAGACAAAAGTTATTAGAAGAATTGGGAAGATAAGCATTATTTCTATTGTATAAGGAGAGATAATGCTTTTTTATTTATAACTGTTATTTTTTTATATTCATTGAGAATATACTTTTTTTTGGCAAATTGATTTAAGACTTTCGTTGTTGTGACTCTGGATAGACCTACAAGTGAAGCGATTTCCTCATGAGTATAGGTTAATGTATTGCTTATTATTCCTTTATCAAAGTTGTTATATGTGGTTTGTTCTAATAAAAAGGAAGCTATTTTTTCATAGCGATTATAAGTATATGCCTTTTTAACAAGAGACGATAAATAGTCACAAGTTTGTGACATTAATTGTAAAAGAGATATTGTGAGGTCTTTTGATTCACTAAGATATGGGTATAAATCGTCAAGATAACAAGAAATAAGTTCTACTTCACCTATCGCTTCAACAGTTGTTGGACGAGAGGAATTTTGTAAAAAAGATGATTCACCAAAAATCCTACCTTTACCAATAATTTCTAAAGTTATTTCTTCGCCATTGGGAGTCATGACATACACACGCACTCTTCCTTTTATAATAAGATAGAGGTTATTAGCATCATCTTCTTGCATATAAATAATGTCTTGAGGATGATATTTGACTTTTGTACCAGCTTTTTCAAAATAATGAAATAAATTTTCTTTAATTTTCATAAAATCACCACTTTCTTTTATAATTGTAACATATGTTACAATTATATTGAATAAGATATGTTAAAGTTTCATCCGAGGTGAGGAATATGAAACAAAAATTATTACATATTATTTATATTGTATTAGGAAATGTTTTGATTGCTTTTGCATTAAGTACTTTATTGTTAGAAAATCATATTATTGCTGGTGGAGTTTCAGGGATTGGTATTGTTTTAAACCATTATTTTGGAATTTCAATTTCTATGTGTGTTGCAATGATTAATGTTTTGTTATTTGGATTAGGTTTTTTATTCTTAGGTAAAGTCTTTGCAATGACAACTTTAATTTCGACTTTCTTATTTCCTCTCGTGTTAGAATTTTTTGAAAGTCAAAGTTTCTTTCATCATTATTTAAATGATCCCTTACTGGCATGTATTATTGCTGGAGTTTTTATTGGTGTAGGTATTGGTTTGATTTTAAAAGCAAATGCATCTACAGGTGGTGTAGATATTCTTGCTATACTTTTCAATAAAAAACTTGGAATACCTGTTCATGTTATTTTAAATGGAATTGATTTAACTGTATTGATTTTCCAAATTTCATTCAATGATCCAACACATGTTATTTATGGTATCGTGACTGTTATGATTACATCTGTGATGTTAAATAAAACATTAACAACTGGTACAAGTTTGATGCAATTACTTGTTATGAGTGATCAGTATGAAATGATTAAAGAGATGATTTTACATGATCAGGATGCTGGTGTAACACTTTTAGCAAGTGAGAAAGGGTATACTGCAGAAAGTTCAAAACTTGTTTTATCAGTTTTGCCTTACCGTAAATTACCAGCTATTAAAGAAAAAATTATTCAAATTGATCCTTTAGCTTTTATTATTGTTTCTCATGTTGATGAAGTTGGTGGTAAAGGTTTTACATTAGAAAGAAAATGAAGTGCATATTGATTGCACTTTTTATTTTGACATGATAAACTACAAATGGTTAGCAAAGGCTAACATAAATTTCTCAATTAAAAGTATAAAATAATGAGATAAGTAAAAAATATATATGGAGGTAGAAAATTATGTCATTAATCGGAAAAGAAATTAACGAGTTTAAAGTGCAATCTTATGTAAATGGTGAATTTAAAGAAGTTAGTAAAGAAGATGTTTTAGGGAAATGGAGTGTATTCTTCTTTTATCCTGCTGACTTTACATTTGTATGTCCTACAGAATTAGAGGATTTAGCAAATAAGTATGAAGAGTTTAAAAATATTGGATGTGAAATTTATTCTGTATCTTGTGATACACACTTTGTACATAAAGCATGGCATGATGTATCAGATACAATCAAAAAAATTCAATATACAATGTTAGCTGATCCTACAGCTGCTTTAGCAAAAGATTTTGAAGTCTATATTGAAGCTGATGGATTGGCAGAAAGAGGAACATTTATTGTCAATCCAGAAGGACAAATTGTTGCATATGAAGTGATTGCAGGTAATGTAGGACGTAATGCAGATGAATTATTAAGACGTGTACAGGCATCTCAATTTGTATATGAACATGGTGATGAAGTATGTCCTGCAAAATGGAAACCAGGAGAAGAGACTTTAAAACCATCATTAGATTTAGTAGGAATGCTTTAATGAATCAAATTTATGATGCGATTATAGTGGGTGGAGGTCCAGCAGGACTCTCCGCCGCTATTTATCTTGCAAGAGCAAAATATAGTGTTCTTGTGCTTGAAAAAGAACAAATTGGTGGTCAGATTACAATCACGTCTGAGGTTGTCAATTATCCAGGTGTTTTAGAAGCATCGGGTCATAGTTTAACGACAAATATGCGTAAACAGGCAGAAAATTTTGGTGCAATATTTCAAATTGCAGAAGTTGAAAAATTAGAGTTAGATGGTCCGAAAAAGAAAGTACAAACAAATCATGGTGATTTCTATGCTGTTGGGATTGTTTTAGCAACTGGAGCTCATCCGCGTCAACTTGGGTTTCCAGGTGAAAAAGAATTTCAAGGGCATGGAATTGCCTATTGTGCAACATGCGATGGAGAATTCTTTGATGGCTGTGAACTGTTTGTGATTGGTGGTGGCTTCGCTGCATGTGAAGAAGCTATTTTCTTAACACAATATGCAACAAAAGTGACAATGATTGTCCGTGAAGAAGACTTTACATGTGCTAAAACGATTGCTGATGAAGTCCGCGCACATTCCCAAATTGATATTGTTTTTGAAACAGAAATTATTGAAGCTGGCGGTAAAGATATGTTAGAGTATGCTGTTTTTAGAAACAATAAAGATGGTTCTATATGGCGTTATGATGTCAAAGAAAATCAGCAATTTGGTATATTTGTTTTTGCTGGTTATGTTCCAGCCAACGATTTATTTAAAAATCAGTTAGAATTAAATTCGGGTGGCTATCTTGTTACGGATAGACAGCAAAAAACAAGTTTAGATGGTGTATATGGAGCTGGTGATATCTGTGAAAAAGAGCTTCGTCAGGTCGTTACAGCAGTTAATGATGGTGCTATTGCAGCAACATCTTTAGAAAAATATATTCCTCAAGTTAAATCAGTACATCAAATAGAGACTGTTGCTTATCAAAAACAATCACAAGTTGTTGAAGAAATTTCACAAGATAATCAACAATTTATTAGTCAGGATATCCGTGCTCAACTTAAACCTATTTTAGATAAACTCACAAAAGATATCTATCTTGTTGGAAACTTAACAGAAGATTCATTCTCCTTAGAACTAAAAAACTTCATAAACGAATTCTCATCCTTGAATCCTCATATTCATGCTTTGTATCAAGAAACAGTTGATTCTCCATCTATTCAAATATACAATCAGGAAAAACAACCATTAGGTATTGCATATCACTTGGTACCTGGTGGTCATGAATTTAATTCATTTGTTTTAGCTATTTATAATGCGGCTAGTGATGGACAACCCCTTAAAGATGAAATTATTCATCAAATACAATCATTGTCTGCTCATAACATTCAAGTTTTTGTATCTTTATCATGTACAATGTGCCCAGAAGTTGTACAATCTGCTCAAAGATTAGCTTTAGAAAACAAAAATATACAAACATCTATATATGACTTAGTTCATCATCCTCACTATAAAGAACAATATCATATTATGAGTGTTCCTTGTATGGTTATAGATGAACAGAATGTTGTTTTTGGTAAAAAGAATATAGAAGATATCATGAAAATAATTGAGACTGCCTAAGCAGTCTCATTTTTATTGCATATCGTATGTTGAGGTGAAACAAATGGAACAAAATCCAAATAATTATGAAATATATGATCCATCGATGGAAAGACAGGGGATAATGATTCCTCCATGGTTCTGGTGGTTGCTTTTTCCGCCTAATCCATATCCACCATATCCACCAGGACCTCCAATGCCAGGGCCTGGACCAAGACCACCATATCCACCAGGACCACCTATGCCATACCCACCAGGACCGCCTCCTGGACCAAGACCACCCTTCCCACCAGGCGGACCAATGCCTAGAAATGAAGAAGACACTACTTTTTAAGTCGTGCCTTCTTTTGTTTGTGTTCAATTTTTTTATATTCAATACTTGCAACAACAATAGCACCTGCTAAGTCTAGCATTAAATCTTTCATTGTATCATCAAGCGCATCATGTCCTTGTAAAGGAATATCATCTTCATCATAAAGTGTAGAACGGGTAGATTGCATATACTGTTGATTGTTTGTATGAAAAATATCATCTACAGTATACTCACCAATTTCCCACACAGCCCCAATGGCCAACGCAACACTCACAACAATAACGCTCATAAATAATGGGGAAACTGATAATGGTATTGTATATTCTTTATCTAAAAATTCAATAACTATAAATCCAACATAAGCAATGACAACTCCTGAAAAAGTATGCAATATAGAATCCCAATAAGGAATTTTACCATAAAAATTAAAAACATCTCCTAAAATAAGACCACTAAAGGCAAATGATATCAAAATAAAATCTAATAGGTTTGGAATTTGAAAATCATATTTATTTTTAATAAATTGAGGAATTTTTAAAACAAATAACATTCCAATCAACTGAACCATTGTAAAAATAATTCTTCCTTTATTCGCATCTTTACGTGTTAATAATAAAAAAATAGCAATTCCTAACATTAATGTAACTAACCAGAAAATAACTTTTCTTGCAATAATAAGATAATATGGCTTTTTTTCTTTTAACTGAGATTTCATTATATTCCCTCCGTTGACATCCTAACATGTCAATATGAACTCAAAATAAATCTATAATCGACAATGATTATAATATAATCTTCCACTCTTGTAAAAGCTTTTCTAAAGAATAATTTGCATTTGCTGGAGATGTAGAAGGTAAACAAATATCATCAATATGTGTAAAACTATAACAATATTTCTGATAAAGAGTGTGTGCTTTTTTTCCATTAGTATAAATAGTATGGATTTGTGTGTTTTCTAATAAATGAGAAATATCATTCACAATAACATTTTCAATACTATTATCATTTGAACCATGAATGTCGCAACTTTTAATAACATCCCATACAGCAATATGATTTTCAAGAAGAAACTTCTTTTTTTCATCTATTGTATTGAGTGGTGGATACTGATATAAAGTTTCTAAAACTTTCCAAAAACGATTTTGAGGATGATGATAGAAGAACTGTCCTTCTCTTGATTTTACAGATGGAAAAGAACCTAATATTAAGATTTGAGATTCTATGTTGTAAATAGGGGGAATATTGTGATATTGTTTCATAAGATTTTCCTTTCGCTTTTTTGATATATTCTATTATATCAATTTACAAATCAAGAGAAAAGGTATATGATTATAAATGCAGATGATGTTCGTCATTGACCCATCTTTTAAAATTAAATAGAGTCTTTGTGGCAGGGTGTAAGTCCCTACCGATGGTAAAAGTCCATGACCCGCTTAATGCGGTTGATCTGGTGTGATTCCAGAACCGACGGTATAGTCCGGATGAGAAAAGACATTTTCTGTGCACACCTAGACAATTTTTGTATAGGTTATTTTTTTATAAGAAAGAAGGAGACAGAAAAATGAAAACAAGTCAAATGAATGTAAAGAAAATTGTATTAATTGGAATGTTAGGAGCTATTGGAGCTATTCTCATGTTTATTAGAACACCTCTACCATTTATGCCCCCATTTATGGATTTTGATTTAGCTAGTCTACCAGAAATGATTGGTGGTTTCGCATTAGGTCCAATGGCGGCAGTCTTTATTATTCTGGTAAAGATTCTAGCTAAATTTGCAATGCTTGGAACAAGTTCAATGTTTACTGGTGAAATTCAGAACTTTCTATTAAGTTGCGCTTATGTACTTCCTGCTGTATGGATTTATGATCGTCATAAATCAAAGAAATCAGCGATTCAGGGAATGGTCGTTGGAACTGTTATTTGTGCAATTGTAGCCGTCTTTACAAATCTTTATATTATTATTCCATTCTATGCCAGTTTAGGAAATATGACAGTCCAAAGTATTATTGATATGTGTTCGGCTGTAAGTCCAATCATTACCAATACCGTGACATTAGCGATTTTTGGAATTATTCCATTCAATCTTATTAAAAATGGAGTTGCATCTATTATTACCTATGTTGTTTATAAGAAAATAAGTATACCAATGAAAAAATTTGCAGGAGAAAGATAATATGAATTATAATGAAGCAGTTAATTATTTATTTGAAAAATTAGCACCATCTAAAATCATGGCATTAGCATCAAGTGTTAATAATCATGTAATGGTAAGAAATGTGAGTTGTTTAATTTATGATAATGCTATCTATTTTAAAACAGATAAAAATTTTAGAAAGACTAAGCAATTGTATGAAAATCCATGTGTTGCTTTATGTGTTGGCGGTATTCAGGTAGAAGGTATTGCAAATATTAAAGGACTTGTTGTTGATGAACCAGGACGTCAATTTGAGAAACTATATCAAAAATATTTATGGGGAAGCTATAATGCTTATAGTCATGAAGAGAGTGAGATATTGGTTGAAGTGAAACCAACTTTCGTAGAAATATGGGACACTGATAGCAAAAATAAAGCATTTCAGATCTTTATTGATTTTGATAATCAACAAGTGGAATATAAACAATATGATGATTAAAATCTTAGCTTAGCTAAGATTTTTCTTTTTCGTTTAAAAATATCCGCTGAATATCCGCTTTTTCTTGCCAAATAAGAAAAAACAATGTACAATTTGAATGTTTTTTATAAAAGAGGGAGGCTATTATGTTAGAAAAGATTTTTAAATTGAAAGAAAAAGGAACAACAGTTAAGACTGAAATTCTTGCTGGTGTGACAACTTTCTTAGCTATGGCTTATATTCTTGCGGTCAATCCAGATATGCTTGGACAAACAGGAATGAGTGTGCAAGGTGTTTTCTTAGCAACAGCTATTAGTAGTGCAGTTGCAACAATTATTATGGGATTGCTTGCTAATTATCCAGTTGCATTATCTGCCGGTATGGGTGTAAATGCATTATTTACTTATACTATCTGTTTTGGAATGGGATTAAGTTATCAAGGGGCATTAGCTTGTGTTTTTGTTTCAGGAATTATTTTCTTAATTATTTCTATTACTGGTGTAAGAAAGATGATTATTAATGCAATCCCTGCACAATTAAAGCTTGCTATTGGAGCAGGAATTGGATTTTTTATTGCTTTTATTGGATTAAAGAATGCAGGAATCATTGTTGCAAGTGAGTCAACAGCTGTAGCATTAGGGAATTTTCAGGATCCAAGTGTTATCTTAGCTATTTTTGGTATAGTTGTGACAATCTTACTATTGTCTCGTAAAGTTCCTGCTGCTGTATTCTATGGTTTAGTGATTACTGCAGTTGCTGGAATTGTTGCTGGATTATGTGGTATTCAAGGAATGCCAGCAGTTCCTACAGGAATTATTTCAACTGATTTTGATTTTAGTTTAATTGGGGCTTTCTCATCAGGAATGAATGAGTTATTAAGTCATCCAAGTTGCATTGTTGCGATTTTCTCATTGTTGTTTGTAGATTTCTTTGATACTGCCGGAACATTAGTTGCAGTTGCGAATCGTGCACATTTAATTGATGAAAATGGTGAATTAGAAAATGTTGATAAAGCTTTATTAGCTGACTCTGTTGGGACAGTCTTTGGAGCAACAATGGGAACATCAACAGTGACATCATTTGTGGAATCAACTTCTGGTGTAGAGGTTGGAGGAAGAACTGGATTAACAGCAGTGACTACTGGTGTATTATTCTTATTATCAGTTTTCTTTTCACCACTATTAGTCGCTGTCACTAGTGCAGTGACTGCACCGGCATTGGTGGTTGTTGGTATTTTAATGGCACAACAGTTGAAAGGAATTGATTGGGATAATTTTGTATATGCTGCTAGTGGATTTATGACAGTTATTTTTATGATATTGGCATATTCTATTTCAGATGGTATTGCTATTGGATTTATTACATATGCATTGACAATGGTTGGTGTAGGAAAAGCAAAAGAAGTAAAACCAATTGTTTGGATATTAGTTGTATGTTTTGTTGTTTTCTTGGTATTTTTACCAAAATAGGAGCATAGCTCCTTTTTTCTTATCTGAATATATTTGTTGTTTACAAAAAAGATACAAGTAGAATATATAATAGCAAATGCTGTTGAACAAAAATATTGTTTGTAATTATATAATGAGCGTGTATAATAAAAGTGTTAAGTTATTATGCAAGAAAAGAGGGACTTATGGAAACGTTTATGAAAAAAATACTTTCAAGAAGATTGTTGTTTATTTTATCTCTTATAGCAACCCTATTTTTTGGGTTTGTCTTTTTTGAATTACAGATTCTACCATTAAAATATTATATACCTTTAATGGTTATTCTTGTTATTATTGTTTTGGCTTTATATTTTGGTGAAAAAGATAAACATGATCAACATCCTATTCGAGTGACATTATTAAAACTAGTTAATATTTTATTAGCTGTTGCTTTGATTTTTGGAGGTTTATCTGGAATGAAAGGTTCTAGTCTTTTGGCTGCTATTACGGGTGGTGGTGATCAGACTATAGAAATGGATGTTATTGTATTAAAAAATTCTGCATATCAGTCTATTAAGGATTTAAAGAGTCAAAAGTTTGGTGGGAATACAGCCATGGATGCTGTTAATGTTAATAAGTGTGAAACATCTATTGAAGATGAGATTGGTGATATTGATGTGACACCATTTGCAACTTATGCTAAGGCAATTGAGGCATTAGAGGATAAGAGTATTGCTGCCATGATTATAAAAGCAGTTGATTTAGAGTCTCTTGATGAAATAGAAAAAGGATTTAATGAAAAGATTAAAACAATTCATAGAGTCGATATTAAAATACCAAGTGTGAGTGCGAATAGTGCCAAGGTGACAAAAGAGCCATTCCATATTTTAATTAGTGGAACAGATAAAGAAGGGCCAATTGGAACATTTGCGTTATCTGATGTTAATATGATAGCAACTATTAATCCAGTGACAAAACAAGTCTTATTAACAAGTATTCCACGTGATTATTTTGTTGATATTATTGGTATGGATGGAGTCTCTGGTAAAGATAAGTTAACTCATAGTGCTAAAGGTGGTATGGATTGTACTTTAAAAACAATAGAAAACTTTATGGGAATTCAGTTTAATTACTATGCTAAGTTTAATTTTACTTCATTTATGAATGTTGTGGATGCATTAGGTGGAATTGATGTCACTGTGCCTAAATATAGAGTTATTGGAAGAGATGATGGGGTATTTGTTACAAAAAAAGGAAAATATACAATTAAACCTGGATTAAATCATTTTAATGCAAAACAAGCTTTATCTTTTGTTAGAGAAAGAAAAGCATTTGTAGAAGGGGATACGATTCGTGGAAAGAATCAGATGTTAATGTTAAAAGCTATTTTAAAGAAATGTACTTCATCAGCTATTATTACAAAGATGGATGGTGTGTTTGAATCATTGTCTAGCAGTTTTGAAACAAATATGTCATCTAGTGAGATAAAATCATTAATTAATATGCAGATTGATGATATGGCTCCATGGGATGTTCAATCCTATCATTTAGATGGTGATCCATCACAAAGATCTAAAGTTTTAGCAACTATAGGTGATGTTACAAAGGTTAATCCTAATGGAATGTATATTACAGTCCCTGATCAGTTATCTATTGATCAGGCTAAGAAGTATATTGATTCTGTTATGAAGGGTGAAATTTTAAAAGTAAAAGATTAATAATTATGATAAGCTTGAAGCCTATGGCGGATAGCTTTTTTTGTTCTAAATTCTTGACAGAGGACATATATTTCTATAGAATATAGATAAATACAAAGAAAAGAAAGAGTAAATATTATGAACAATTAGAGAGAGTCCTTGGTTGGTGAAAAAGGATATTGCGTTAATATTGAATACATCTTGGAGTAGGCGGTTGAATAAAGTAGGCTGGCACGGATACACCCGTTATAGTGTTAGAGTATGTTGGTACTCGAAGAGGTTGTTATAGTGATATAACAATAAATTAAGGTGGTAACGCGATGGTCTCTCTCGTCCTTATATGGATGAGAGATTTTTTGTATATAAGAGGAGGAAATAAAAATGATTATTGTATTTAAACCAAAAACAGATGAAGAGGATTTAAAAAGAGTTGTTAACAAGGTAGAGAAGTTTGGATTAACTGCACATATTTCACAAGGTGAAGAAACAACAATTGTAGGACTGGTTGGTGATGTAACCAAAATTGATCCTAAACAAATTGAGGTAGATGAGGCTGTTGAAAAAGTGATGCATGTCAGTGAGCCATATAAGTTAGCTAATCGTGCCTTCCATCCAGATGACTCTATCATTGATGTAAGTGGTGTGAAAGTAGGTGGCGATCATTTGGCATTGATTGCTGGACCTTGTTCAATAGAATCTAAGGAACAGGTCATTGCGATTGCTAAAGAAGCAAAAGCAGCAGGT
>NZ_HG005302.1:15861-18568 GCF_000455285.1 Candidatus Stoquefichus massiliensis AP9
TATAAAAGAATTATGAGAAAGAAATTCTTATTCGTTAAGGGTTTCTTTTTATTATCCATGATTAAGATATGTTAGTTCTATATTTTTATTTGACTTTATCATTGAAATGAAATATAATATACGCAAGTAAATACTTGCAAAGGGGAGCGCATGGATAAAACAAGGCAAAAAATTATTGATGCAACAATGAATCTTGTGATGGAAAAAGGATATGCTTCTATGACAACAAAAGATATTGCACAAAAGGCATGTGTCAATGAGAGTACATTATTTAGAAAGTTTAAAAGCAAGAAAGAAATTGTTTTAACTGCAATAGAAGAAAATTGGCATCCACATCTTAATCAGGAAGATTTTCTTCCGATTACAAAAGATTTTCAAAAAGATCTTAGTCATTTTGCGACTGTCTATATGCAAAAGGTAACTCCACAATTTGTTAAAATATCTATTGGATTAAGAACACCTGAATTATACTTGGAAACAAGAGAAGCAATTATGAAAGTTCCTCAAAATTTCAAAGAGTTCTTAAGTCATTATTTTGACATGATGGATTGCCGAGATAGTGAAACTTTAGCAATGATGTTTTTATCTATGATGTTTGGCTTTGTTTTCTTGAAGGCTTCTTTTGAGAATAAGCTTACTGACTTAGAATCAGATGAATATATTCAAAAAAGTATTGAAGTTTTCATAAAAGGTATTTATTGACACATACGTGTCATTTCTTTTTAAAAACAAATGCAAGTAAATACTTGTAAAAAGGAGGGAAATGTTATGAGTTGTTATTTTATTGTTCAAGTGAATTGTTATGATAAACATAAGCGAAAAGTTTATGATGAGTATATTCAGGAAGTCAAGCCAATTATAGAGAGTTATCAGGGTAAATATATAATTCGGAGTGAAAATATTCTTTCGATTGATCATCAGTGGCAACCTGATCGATTCATTGTCATTGAATTTCCAGATCAGAAACATTTGGATCAATGTTTTCATTCACCTGAATATTTATCTATTTCTCAAAAAAGAGAAAACAATGTTGAAAGTCATGCAATTATAGTTGGAGGGACAGACAATGAAAATATGTGAAGGAATCCATCAGTTAAAAATTGATTTTTATGTGACATCAGAAATTAAGAGATTTGTATATGTTTATATAATAACTGGGCATTATTGTTATCTTATTGATACTGGAGTTGCTGGTAGTGAGAAAGTTATTGAAAATTATCTTGAAAGTATTGGTTATCATCTTGATGATATCAAAGCTATTTTTTTAACTCATGCTCATCCAGATCATATGGGAAGTGCTGGAATGATTCAGAAAAAAACAGGATGTCAGATTTATGCCAGTTACAAAGAAAAAGAGTGGATGGAAGATATTGATCAGCAATTTCAAGAAAGACCTATCCCCAATTTTTATCAACTTCTTCAATTATCAGTACATGTTAATTACACTATTGAAGAAGATATGTTAATACAATTAGAAGATTCCTTATCAGTTGATATAATACAAACCCCAGGTCATAGTGAGGGGTGCATCAGTTTTTTATTTAATAAACGTATTCTAATGTGTGGTGATGCCATTCCAGTTGTTGGTGATATTCCTATTTATACTGATGCTTTAGAAAGTCTTTTTTCTTTAGAAAAACTATATCAGTTACCATCAGTTGATTATTATTGTCCTGCCTGGGATAATTATTATTCCTCTCAAATGGGCAAAATAAAGATTCAAGAAGCTAAAAAGCTTATTCAAAATATTGGAGAATGTGTACGAGAATTCATTTCACAAGAACGTTCTCTTGATGATCATGAATTATTTGATAAAGTATGTAATCAAATGAAAATGCATTCTTTTAAAGAGAATCCATTATTCTTAAAGACAATCTTATCATATAGAAATGATAACTATTGGGTAAAGTCATATCATTCAAGAATGCTATAAATAAATTAAGCATTTATATAGAATTACTGAATCATTATAAAATTAAAATATGATATATATAGTAGAAAACAGCATATTTCAAATATTTATGCTAGGTGTGAAGCAACGATTATTAAACGTTCAAAAGAAAAGTATTTTCATATCAAATCTATCCCATTTTGTTTTCATTTTTCTATGAATAAATTTTTTCTTTGTAAAGTTGCTGTTTGGCTTCTGGAATATTTAATAAGTCCATAGCTTCCTCAAGTGTATAATTCATTTTTAACATGATTTGCTTAATATTATGAACTGTTGTTCTTGTTTCACCTATTTCAATACCCTGATTCTTAATTTGCTCCATGATTTTACACATTTGAACTTTTCCTCCTCCTTCTTTGTAATACTTTACTCTTTCTCTTAATACTTCATAGTACATGTCATCAGCATTCTGACATTGAAAGTCATGCATAAGTCTGCCCAGTGGTGTATCATCCCAAATGGCACCATTGACATAGATGATGACTGACTCATCATTGAATTTCTCATTGTTTTCGTTAATCCTTCTGCTAATATGATAAATTGGCAGTCCGTAGCCTAACACATCATGTTCAGTAATGAAGATAACATATACACGCGGAATCTGATTCCACTTTTCCTTTGGAAAACTGATGTGAGCATTGATTAAGCTTTCATGATATCTTGCTCGTTTTGGATGTGCTCCCATATTTTCTCTTTGAACATCGACATTAAAGTATTCACCATCAGCGGTCGCAAAAGCATCAATCTCAATGGATT
>NZ_HG005303.1:0-6598 GCF_000455285.1 Candidatus Stoquefichus massiliensis AP9
ATCCGTTTGCTAATCTCATTTTTTCAGTCCTCCTTATTTGCTCTCCGGCAGCATATCATCTGCCAGTAAGATATAGTTTGTAAATCCTCTTGTGCCGATTTTGTAACCCTCTGCACTAATGCGTGGGTTAATCAGCTTCACTTTCTGTTCTGGCTGGAAATGCTTTTCCCCAGCTTCAGCAGGAAGCACCACGATAATGTCATCGGCTCTCTGCACATCACTGTAAAGGTTGTAGCTTCGGGACACTGCCGTTACACGTCCGTTGATCCGACGCTGTACAACCTCGCTTTCTCCTGCAAATTCTAAATTGCCGAATGTCTTTTCCATGTTCGGCACTACAAATTTTAATTCCATAATTATTTTCCTCTTTTCTTTCTATATGAATTTTTGTTTTGTTGTTTCTCTTTCTTCTGCGTGACACAGAGTACCAGTATGCCTGTATCTTATCAAGGGCAAGCGTTGTGCTTTCAGCACCCTTGACAAGCTCCATTCATACTGAAAGGCGGTCACTAAGCAGAAGTAAGGGTGTTACCAGCCATGTGTTGGCTGTTCCTTTTAATTAAAACGGTGGGGAACGTGTGGTGTTCATATCCTCACCACCTGCTATTCAGCTTTTTTCTTCTTGCGGTACTGAATGAAGCTGATACCTGCTAAAGATATTCCAGACATTCCAAGCAGTAGCAGTAATGCGGTAGCGTTGCTTGTATCACCAGTTTTCGGACTGTCTGTTTTAGTAACTGGTGTTTCTGGTATCTTTTTATTGACGGCTGTTATCTCAATGATTTCACCGTCTTTTGATACACTGAACGCATATACAGCTTCTTTGTCAAATTCATAGCCTTTCACCGTTTCCAGCTCTTTTAGGTAGTAGTCGCCATACAACAAATCACTCATGCTGTATGTGCCATCTTTACCAGTGATAAACTCTACCAGTGGTGTGCCATCTGCCTTATATAAGCCAAACTTGACACCAGCTAAAGGCTTCTTGTCCTCGTCTGTTTTTAACAGATTGAAACCACCATGAATGAGCTTGTTTTCCATTTTGATTTCTGCTGTTTCATCATGTTTAATAGTAACGGTCTGGCTCTCTGGTGTGATATAACCGACTGTCAAATCGTCTACAACCTCTGATACTTCATAAGTGCCTACTAACAGATTTTTGATACTGATTTTACCGTCTTTATCTGTCTTGTAGATTTCTTCAAAGGTTGTACCGATTTCCGTTGTACCAGATACCTTGAAGCTGATACCCTCAACCTTTTTGTCCTCACTTGTTTTTGTGATTTCAAGATTGCCACGCATGAGCTTATTCATAATAGGCTTGCCGTCATTCACATGGATAGGAATGTAAGGCACTTCCTGCCCCATATATTTAAAATCAAAGTCGTAAGCTGTATCAGTAAGCAGGTAGCCTTTTCCTGTTGCTATCTCTTTGATGGTGTAGCTTCCTGCTGGCAGGTCGGTACTGATGTTTCCGTTTCCTAATTCGTCAAGGCTGATTGCTTCAATGAATGAGCCTTTTTTGATACCGATATCACCGCCATGTGTAAGGATATCTTCACGAGCATACAACCCGAATATGATTTCTGATAATGGGTTATATTCTTGATTTCCTGCTGTTTCATACTCTTTGAATAAGGAAACCTTAGCTTTTTGGCGTGTATTTTCAAGACACATGGAAGTTGTCACAAGCTCTGTGTCTTGGTCTTGATAGGTCAATTCAAATGGGTGTGCCGTACCGTCTAACACAAAGCCATCTAATGTACTTTTTTCTACGGCTTGATACTTTCCTAAGTACAGTGCTTTTGAAGTCGCTTTGCCGTCTTTTCCTGTGGTAATGGTATCAACAATTTCACCCTGTTCATAACGGATTGTACCGTCCTGTGTGGTGATATCCTCAACCGCCACGATATCAAAGGTCACACCCTCTAAATTCTTTAACTCATAGATGGGCGAGAACATGATACCTAATTCCGTACCGATATTGTCACTTGCGACAAAACGCTCACCTTGCTTCTCGATTGTGACCGTTCCTTTGACTGGCTTGTTTCTGCTTGTGACTTCCAGCATGGTAGATGGGTCACTGGCTGATACGGTAAAGGGGATAGGCTCTTTTGATACTGTGTAGCCGTATGGTGCTTTGACTTCATACAATCCATAATCACCAGCAGGCAAGGACTGTGGAAGTACCAGCGTTCCATCTTCGGCAGTGGAAAATGTATCAATGGTCGTTGGTTTCGGATAGTTGTATTTCTGTGTGACCCAATTACCAGCACTGTCCTTGATTTTGAACTGTGTACCGGCAAGCGGAATGACCTTGCCAGTTTCAGCGTCTTTCTTGATGATTTTTACGTTTGTTTCATAGACCGTGTTTTCTAGGATATACTTGTAAATCTTGCCGTTGCTGTCAATCTTGATGTCGAAAGGCTCAATCTTTCTGTAACCCTCTGCACCTTTGGTTTCTTCAATGCGGTATGTGCCATAAGGCAGTAATGGAGTGATAGCGTAACCGTCTGCGTCAGTTGTAATCTTGCAAGCTTCATCACCTGTACTTTTCAAGGTCAACGTAAACTCGATACCCTCTAAAGGCTGTTTGACACCGCCGTCCTCACTGCTTCCAGTCAGTGGCTTGTCGGCAAACTTTGTGACTGCGACTTGCCCCTTGATAACTCTATCGGTGATACCTGTGTCGGCTCGTCCGACTTCTACGGTCTGCCCCTCAAAGTCACCAGTGACAGTGATAGGCTGATTGTTCAAGGTGTAGCCTGTTGGCGGTGCGACTTCATAAATCTTGTATGTACCTAAGACCAGCAATTTACTTGTGGCAGTCTTGCCATCAGCTTTCATATGGTCTACAAGGTCGCCTTGACTGTTGTAGATGTCATATTCTGCACCGTCAAGGGTTGCGTCACCCTGTTGGTCGCTACCTGTTTCCTCGTCCGACTTTGTGACATGGATATTGAACTTTTTGAGAACATTGCTAAAGTCTACCGCTGTGGTTTCCGCAGGCTTGACTGTTACCACCTGTGTATGTGGCTGAACGTATTTGTTCGGTGTATCTACTTCGGTAATGACATAATCACCAGCAACAAGGTTTTGTATAGGGATATTGCCGTCTTTATCTGTGGTGTAGATACGGTCAATGCCGTTTCCTGTAATCTGAAAACGCAATCCACTTACAATACCATCTTCGGACGTTTTCTTTAATTTGATATGTCCGATTTTTTCTGTATGTAGCTTGAAATATGCTGGTACAGCTTCACGAGAGCCACTCACATTTAATGAAGTGAAATTCTGCTGTGTAGGGTTGTACCAAAATTCGGGCGTACCAGAAATCAAAGACGGTAAAGCGTCTTTTGGCAAGTTCTTGTTGGCTTTCAATGTGATGGTGTCGAACTGCTTTTCAGTTGGTGCAGATAATACCAGCTTGTTACCATTACGCTGTACACTCACACCAGAAGCGGAAAAGTCAAAGTATTTCAATGCGTTTCTGCTGTCCTCTAGTGTCAAGTCAAATTTGCCTGTATTCATGTTGTATTTCATTTCATAATCTTTTGCACTGCCAGCACTGGAAGTCGTAAAGCTGGGGATAGTGTCATAGCTTTCCATGTTGGCACGAATTTGATTGTAGATACTGCGTGCGGTTGGATTGTCTTGCAGAAGATTGTCTGCAATTCTGCTTTCCCATGACGTACCATATTGACCGCCTGTAATGACCCACACCATTGCTTGTGTTGCCATAGCATTGTCAAGCCATGAGCCACCATACAGGTTGCCTGTATTTTCGTTGTAGCCAAAGACTAAGGCACGCTGTAATAGCCTTTGTTCCTTGGCGTTGATATCTGGGTGTGTATTTTGATGGTTGTACTGGTCGCCTGTATTGCATGGAATACTGAACTGCATACAGTAGACAATCTTTTCCAGTCCACTTGCATTTACATTCATGTGGAACGTCCACCAACTCTGCCAGCCAGATTTATAGTTGAATGGTGCAGGATAGCTGTTGTCAAACTCATAGCCGTATTGCGGGTGCTTTTCCAAGCGGACAACACTGTTTGATGAAGCGTGTACCTGCGTGGCTGGTAATGAGGTAAAGAGGGTTGCCAGTGTCAGTGTAGTAGTAAGCAACCGTTTAAATATTTTCTTCATGTAATGCTCCTTTCGTTTGGGTAATAAAATAGCCGTCCATTTCTGAACGGCTGAAAATAGAAAAGGAACGCTTCTTTTTAGGCGTTCCGTAGTCTATATGCTTTATTCAATTTTGATGTTTCAATACGGATGTGCTGTACCATATCTTTGCATATCACAGAATATCAGCGTATCAAGGCTCATTCGTCAGTAGTAAATAAGTAGTAAAATGAATGGTTGCAATCCTTTGATAGTGCGATAGATACAGTGTTTTAGGGGATAATCAAGATTTTACTGTGTTTTTATATTAAAAAACTATTCACTTCTATAATGAATAGTTTCACTCTTTAATAAATATTCTAAATTATTTAAAAACTTATTTCTTATCTCGTCTGTTCTTTTCATAGGACCCTTTACACGTTGTCCAGCCTTTCTTTGTTTAGCAGAAATATAACGAGATGCCAGCAAAAGATCTATGTTATCTGCATCAATAATCATTCCACTTACATGTAGAACTTTAACACCTTTTCCCAGCAACAAACTAGCCAATCCATAATCCTGAGTAATAACAAGATCCTCCATCTTTGCCTCATGAACAATTGCCATATCAACACTATCATGTCCCACGGCACATTCTATAACCTGATAATAATCATCTTCCAGCACATGTGCATAATCAATATATACATACATCTCTACATGATACTTTACTGCCAACACTTTAATTGCCTGCTTATCTGGACAGGCATCTCCATCTATTAGTAGCCTCATAATATCTTTGTCGCTAATAAGATAACAATGGCCAATACACCACCAATGAGCCCACCAATATGTCCAGTTTTTGATATTTGTCGATTAAATAATGTATAAAGTAAATTAATTGCAATAACTGTTGTAAAGTTTTCCAACAATGTCATAAATGGTCCACCCACAAATATTCCCAAAGCAATAATAGCTCCAAAGAACCCATAAACAACACCACTAGCACCAATTGTCATTGTATAGTAGTAACGCTCTGATATCTGAGAAGCACTATAACATAGCAATGAACTCAATAACATTGAAACCACAATTAAAAACAAATATAACATTGGACCTAATAATTCTTCAAAAAAACCACCCAGTTGATAAAAAGCATAGGCATTCATAAGAAAATGCAAAAAGTCAACATGAATAAAATGACAAGTAATAAAACGCCAATACTGCTTTCTTTCTTGAATATTTGGAGGATAAAATGCACCTAATCGCATTGCACAATCATATTTATCCTCCTGATTAATAAAATTAATATAAATAAATATACCAGCACAAATCAATAAATATATATTAGTTATCATTTTCTACAACGGTTACCTTTCTTACAACTTTTGCAACATTTCCTGCATTATCACTAACAGTATAAGTAATCTGATAAATGCCAGGCATTTGATTATCAACAGTTCCACTGATAATCATTCTAAATGTTATATTACCTTCTATATCGTCTATAGCTTTAACATCTTTCTTCAAATCAAGTTCATCACCAACATGAATTTCAATATCATTTGCTCCCGTAATCTTTGGCAAAACTTTATTACTTTCTACAACAATTTTCACACGTAAAGCTGATGATTGATTTCCATGTTCATCTTCTACTACAATTTTCTCCATATGTGAGCCAACCTCTGCATACGATTTTGACTCTACTTTTTGTTTAGTTTTTTCATCATAAAAATAAACAATTGTTTGTGATTGATCTTCAATCTTTTTTATTAAATCTTTCGCATAAATAGTTTTCCCAACTTCAATATTAAATTGAACTTGTTTTAATTGAACCTTTGGCTTAATCGTATCAATAATTTCTATTTCAAAAGTCTGTTTCTCGCCAAAATACTCAATAGATGCCTGATACTTTCCAACTTCTTTAGACACTCTTGATAAATCAAGCTTAACACTCTCTAAGACAGATGGATTGGCTGTAACATATTCTCCAACATGCACAGGTATTTCTTCTCCATACTGATATACAAATGTATTTCTTTTTAATTTAATTGGTGAAATTGTCAAAGCCAAATAAATTAAAATTGCATCTACAAAAATAAATAGACTTAATACAGAAACAATAATCTTATTTTGCATGACATTCACCTCCGAGATTGATTATACCATAGCAATGTGAAATCTTTGTGTCACATTATTACTTTTTTGTCATAAAATTTAAAAAATAACATACTTTTAGAATGAAAGTATGTTATTTATAAATTAAATCATCTAAAGGATATTGAAATTATATCAATGATTTATTAACTCAAAGTGAATGAATTTAATTGACATTCAACAGTATATGTTTGATTAAGAGGTGTTTGATAAGTCAAAACAAGTCTTAAATTATTTTGATAACGACCATCAAAGATGATTGAATCTACAAATGTTTCAATAACTTTATCATATAACAATTCCTTATCTTTATAAATTTTCACATTCAAATCAT
>NZ_HG005303.1:8035-14524 GCF_000455285.1 Candidatus Stoquefichus massiliensis AP9
TCAAATCATGCACATAATCTTGTAAATTCTCTATATAATCCGTGCTAATAAAAATACAATCCTCCCAGTTTTCTTCCATACTCCTATCATTATTCGATAACAACCATATTGTTAAGTCAACATCAAACTGATTTTCTACTCTCTGATTGACATCAGCCGATAAATTCATTCCATAAAAATAATCAGAAATTGGGCATGATATCTTCCCAAAATCACGCTCTTCTTTACCAACTTTTATTCTCATTGATTCAATGTTTTTAGCTGGAATGATTTGATCAAACATAAACAGATTCTCATATAAATCATTGTTTGGAGACTCAAATATTTTTAATTCAGCTTGGCTTTGATCATCGTAAGTAAAGATTAAAGTTTTATCTTTTTCTTCAATAAAATCATTTTGTAAATCTAATTGCCCACGCATACGAATCGTTTGTTCTTGAAGATTACATTCCTTTAATTCAGCATTAAAATCTATAACCATCCATTTACTCTTTTCTAGAGATTCACTTATATTTGTTTGTCTTTTTATTTCTTCTGTATGATTAAATTCAACATAACTCATCATTGGACATATTAAGAAAATCAAAATAAATACTATAACAAATGATGTTAAAAATATTAAAAGAGTATGATTTTTCTTATTTGTTTTTAACATCTGTTCAGATAAATCCTGAAAGACAACTGGATCCTCTTCTCTCTTCTTATCTTCCTTACCAACCAATTCATCTACACTTACTTCAAATATATAAGATAGTGCTATTAAAGTACGAATATCAGGTTCATTAAAATCTGATTCCCACTTACTGATAGCTTGTCTAGAAACAGATAACTGATCAGCCAATTGTTGTTGTGTTAAATTATGCTTCTTTCTCAACAATTGAATACGTTTTCCAACTGACATATTTACCCCTCCATCTTCTTTTAGTATACCTTAACCATCCAAAAATTGATATATCGAATTGGTAGCACAACGCAACATTATGGCGCATAAAGAAAAAAAAGGATGTTTCTATCCTTTTAGCCTTGCAATAACTTTATCTTTTCCAAGCAACATAATTGAACTTGCCAAATCAGGTCCATGCATAATTCCTGTTGTTGCAATACGAATAGGCATATATAACATCTTTCCTTTTGCCTTTGCTTCTTTTTGGGTCGCCTTGATACATGCTTGGATGTTTTCTTTTGTAAAGTCTTCTAATTCTTCTATTTTTGTTTTGAATACATTTAATGTATTTGGAATCGATTCGTCCTTCATGAATTCTACAGCTTCATCATCTAAATGCAACTCATCTTCAAAGAACAATGATACGAGTTCAACAATTTCTTTTCCATAAGATAATTGATCATGATATACAGCAATCAAATCTTGAATCCATTTTTCATCATGTTGTGATAAATCATATGCATTTTTTAAGAATGGTAAACATAATGCAACAACTTCATTTAAAGATCTTTCTTTAATATATCTGTTATTGACCCATTTCAATTTATCTTTATCAAACATAGAAGGTGACTTCGATAAACGTTTTTCACTAAACTCTCTAATCAATCCTTCATGATCAAAGATTTCCTGCTCTCCTTCAGGAGACCAACCTAATAATGCCATAAAGTTAAACATCGCATCTGGTAAATATCCATCTTCCTTGTATTGAGAAATAAATTGCATAATAGATTCATCTCGTTTAGATAATTTCTTTCTTTCTTCATTGACAATCAATGTCATATGACCATAAGTTGGTGCCGTCCATCCTAGCATATCATAAATCATTAATTGTTTAGGTGTATTACTTAAATGCTCTTCGCCTCTAAAAACATGGGTAATATCCATTGTATGATCATCAATAACTACTGCATAATTATACGTTGGTATGCCATTAGCTTTTACTAATACCCAATCACCAATATCTTCTGATTCAAAAGAAACGTGTCCTCTAATCATATCATCAAATTCATATGTTTTTCCTGCTGGTACTTTGACTCTAATTGTATAAGGCATTCCTGCTTCTTCATTTGCTTTCACTTGTTCTGGTGTTAAATCACAACATTTACGGTTATATTTTGGTGCAATTCCTGCTGCGACTTGTTTCTCATGTTCTGCATCTAATTCTTCTGGTGTACAGAAACACTTATAAGCATATCCTTTTTCTAATAAGATATCTGTATATTTTTTATAGATATCTAATCTTTCCATTTGTCTATATGGTGCATATTTTGGATTAGGATTTAATGGTGATTCATCAGGAATAATTCCTAACCATTCTAAGTTTTCTAATTGACTGGCTTCTCCACCTTCAATATTTCTTTCAATATCAGTATCTTCTAATCTAAATACAAAATCTCCACCATGATGTTTTGCAAATAAATAATTAAATAATGCTGTTCTTGCACCACCAATGTGTAAATGTCCAGTTGGACTTGGTGCATATCTTACTCTTACTCTATCCATAATTACCCTTCCTTATTTAATAATACAACACTTTGAGAAACAATACCTTCTTTTCTCCCAACGAAACCAAGTTTTTCTCCACGTGTTGCTTTTATATTCACTTGTGTGATATCACAATGTAAAACAGATGCAACATTTTCTCTCATCGTCATGATATGAGGAGCCATCTTTGGTTCTTCACACATGATAATGCTGTCAATATTACCAATCATATAACCATTTTCTACCATCAGCTGATACGTATGTTCTAATAATATCATTGAAGATATCCCTTTGTACTTTGGGTCTGTATCAGGAAAATGTTTACCAATATCTCCTAACCCCATTGCTCCAATAATACTTTCAATAATTGCATGTAATAAGACATCAGCATCACTATGACCTTTTAATCCTTTCTCATAAGGAATTTCTACTCCTCCAAGAATCAGTTTACGTCCTTCAACTAACTGATGAATATCTATAGATTGCCCAATTCTCATCATGTTTATCACCCTTTCTGTCCTATTCTAGCACAATTTTTTACAATATACAAAAGCAATATGTTATTTACAGATAAAATCTTAATTAAAGATTTATCCTATAAAAATTATAATTCAATTGCTTCATATACTTATTTAAGTTAAGATGATTATAGGTGATTTTAATGAAAAGCAATCCAGAAGAACTTAAAGACAGAGGAATGATAGATAAAGAAGAACTCATTCAACTTTCATCTTTATCTAAAGATGAATTAATCCAATATATGCAAATATCTCCTTCAATCAGAAGTGCTTGTATCCATTTATTATCAAAACAATTTCATCATGATGATGACTATACACAAATACTTTTAAATCAATTATGCAAAGAAACAGCTCTCTATACAAAAATAGAAATTCAAGATCAACTTTCTTTATATGGTAATGTGACTATGATGTGTCAATATTTAGGAAAAATAGGTCATAACCAGTATCGTAAACTTCCTCAAAGAGTTTCCTTAAAAAAAAGTTATCCTTTACCTAGGGATATCATCGCGAGAAGTCTTGCTCATATGAATATATCTCATTTCCCAGATTTCATTAAACAAATCCCACATTTAACAACTAAACAATTACAGGAAGCAGTTGATGCTTTAGGCTTTCTATGTTTCTATCATAGTGAACTTGCAACTTCAGATATTGAAGAAATGATTTATCAAATGATTAATGAATACCACAATAATGATTTAATAGTTTGGAAACTTATAACATGTCTCAGCGCTTTTCCTCACAGTTATACATTTCTTAACCATTTAAAGAAAATACAAAAACACCCTACTATCCTTATGGAAGTAGAGCGTTCATCAAACCTTATTGATCGTTAAGATAATCATCTAATTGTATACCATTTTTTAAAGCATAAAGGATATGTTGAGGATCTTTTATGTTTTTAACTTTATCTTCTAATATTACAGCAATATAGCGCATGTCGTCATCAAGTGTTAATGGCCAATAGAAATAGAAACTTTGCTGATCCTGAAATGTAAACTTGAAATCTGGTACATAAGTTTCATATGCTATAGGTGTTCCAATACTCATATATCTTTTCTTTGTATCTATGAAAACTTCTTTTATATCTTCATAACAGTATTTATGCATCAATTTTTCATCTTTTCCAAATAATACTGTAAAAAAATATATTAAGTTACTTATAAAACCATTAAATTGATAATAACGTATTCCATCACTCAGAAATTCTATAGACTGATTCATTGTATGATCAATTGTATCTTTTAAATACAAAGATGATAACTGAAAATGAGATGCAATCAATACCAATTGAGTTGTTAAGAACCCTATTAAATAAATAATAAACTTTAATATTATTGATAAATGAATTTCAGCAAAGTCAAAAAGAAATAAACTGATAACACCACCAAACAATGATGGTATAAGAGTATATATAATTCTTCTTATAACAAGTGGACGTGTTAATTTTCTTCCTAATGAAATGGTTTTTGTTGTTTTTTGAAATCCTAATTTACCGTGAGATGCTTTGACTTCCATTTGTGATAATGATGGAATAAATGGTATATCTTTATCATGATAGTAATCAATAGCTTTCTTAACTTCTTTTAAATCTTCAATATGTTTTTCAAGATGGACTTGATTAATTTTTAAACATTCATGAAAATTTAATTCGCCATTAATAATCCCTTTCACATCATCAATAGAAATATTTAAATTTCTCAAAAACTTAACAACTCTTAAAATACTTACATCTTCTTCACTATAATCTCGATATCCATTCTCATCTCTTTTTGGATGAATCAACTCCTCTTTTTCATAATAACGAATAGTATGTTTAGTAAGTCCCAGTTCTTTTTCTATTTCATTTGTTTTCATATTATTCCTTCTTTCTATCCTTATTTAACACTATAGAGTCACTCTATAGTCAAGAATTTTTAGAAAAAAGTTCTATTTCAAATAATTTTTATCTGCTGGAAATATAACTCCTGCTTTTCTTCTAGCAATTGTTTGTATTTTTGTAACAATTAAACTATGATCTAATCTTTGATAACATTGCTGATAATCTTCTTGCTGATACATATCTTCAAAAGCAATAAATTCTTCATACATACGATGAACATCTTTATTTTCATTGATTGTTTGAACTGTTCCATCATTCATCATAATATCAAACGATCCAATATAACTGACTGGTGTAGGAATATGAATACATCCCTGATCTCCTTGGATTGTATTTGATAATGGAGCTTTACAATCTTTAGCACCAATACATACGCATTTCATTGAAGTATAGTCTAAAACAAGAATTCCTGATGTATCTATCCCATTTTCAATATTTGGATAGTATTGGATATCTTTCGGTTCACCAAATAATCCTACTACAAAATGTATATTATAAATATTTAAATCCATTAATGCTCCACCTGATTTTGTATAATCAAAAGCAGGTAAAATATTTCCTTCTTTAAAAGCGTTATAGCGTGATGAATATTGTGAATAATTACATTCAACAATCTTAATATGCCCTAAATCTTTTAATAAAGATTTGATTTTATGATAATTTGGAAGATATTGATTGGTAATCGCTTCCCATAAAAATAAATGATTCTTTATTGCTAATTCTTTTAATTCTTCTGCTTCTTCAATATGAGATGTCATTGGTTTTTCTAATATAACATGTTTATGATTTTCTAATGCTTCTTTTGCATAAGAATAATGTAAATGATTAGGTAATGCAATATAAACTGTATCAACATCTTGATCTTTTATTAATTCTTCATATGATATTGAATATCTCTTCATATGATGTTCTTCACATATGTGCTTCAACTTTTCTTCGCTTCTTGGTGTTCCAGAAATATGAATCAACTCTATCCCCTTAACATCCTTTACAAAAGATAATAAATCTCCAACAATCATTCCACTTCCTACAATTCCTAGTTTCATCTTTTCTTCACCTCAGTACTATTTTAACACAAATACTTTCTTATATATGAATTCTTTTGAAAAGTTTTTTTCAAAAACAAACACTACAAAGATATAATCTTGAAATAAAGATTTCTTTTTCCTCCGTTTTATTTCTTTTCCTATAAATAGAATTATAATGAAACTGATGATGAAGATAGAATATGAACAAAACAATGAAAATGTTATTTCACTTATTGTTTAAAATCAAACATTCTATAATGATTTATTTCTATCTAATCATATTCTATCCATCATTAATACAAAAAGAGGAGACATTAAATGAAAAAAATACTTTTAGCTTGTAATTTGGGCATGTCTACAAGTTTACTTGTTAGAAACATGGAAAAATATGCTCAACAAATAGGAGTGGAAGTTCAGATTGCTGCAGAACCTATTGCAGTTGCCGAGAAGACATGGAAAGAATGGGATATTATTATGTTAGGTCCTCAAGTCCGTCATGTTTTTAATAGACTTAAAGATGCAACTGGTGGAGAAATTCCCATTGTTATCATAGATATGCGCGACTATGGTATGATGAACGGTGAAAAAGTCTTAAAGGCAGCTTTAGATCAATTAAGAGACTAAAAA
>NZ_HG005304.1 GCF_000455285.1 Candidatus Stoquefichus massiliensis AP9
ATCAATGCAAAAGAAAAGAGAGACAGGCGTCTCTCAATGAAACCGGCGGCCTGCTATTGTCGCACTTTCGCACTATCTTCGCCGCTGTGATGCTTAACTTCTGTGTTCGGTATGGGTACAGGTGTCTCCATCATACTGTCACCACCGGATTCTCTTTCCCTGAATGCACGAGCACTCAAAACTGAATAGTCACTAGCTTCCTTGTTCCACTCTTCCTAGGCTAAGCCCTCGACCTATTAGTATCATTCAGCTCAGCATATCGCTATGCTTGCACCCATGACCTATCTACCTCTTCGTCTTAGAGGGGTCTTACTTCCATTGAATGGGAAGTCTCATCTTGGAGGGGGCTTCACACTTAGATGCCTTCAGCGTTTATCCCTTCCAGACTTAGCTACCCAGCTGTGCCACTGGCGTGACAACTGGTGCACCATTGGTCTGTCCACCCCGGTCCTCTCGTACTGAGGGCAGCTCTCCTCAAACTTCCTACGCCCACGACAGATAGGGACCGAACTGTCTCACGACGTTCTGAACCCAGCTCGCGTACCGCTTTAATGGGCGAACAGCCCAACCCTTGGAACCGACTTCAGCTCCAGGATGCGATGAGCCGACATCGAGGTGCCAAACCTCCCCGTCGATGTGAACTCTTGGGGGAGATCAGCCTGTTATCCCCAGGGTAGCTTTTATCCGTTGAGCGACGGCCCTTCCATTCGGCACCGCCGGATCACTAAGCCCGACTTTCGTCCCTGCTCGACTTGTTGGTCTCGCAGTCAAACACCCTTTTGCCTTTGCACTCTGCGCATGGTTTCCATCCATGCTGAGGGTATCTTTGGGCGCCTCCGTTACTCTTTGGGAGGCGACCGCCCCAGTCAAACTGCCCACCTGACACTGTCCCGTCAACGGCTTCACGTCGTCCGGTTAGAACCTCAATGCATCAAGGGTAGTATCCCAACGGCGACTCCTCGAATACTGGCGTATCCGTCTCCTTGTCTCCTACCTATCCTGTACATCATGCATCAAGATCCAATATCAAGCTACAGTAAAGCTCCATGGGGTCTTTCCGTCTAGTCGCGGGTAACCTGCATCTTCACAGGTACTAAGACTTCACCGAGTCTACAGCTGAGACAGCGCCCAAATCGTTACGCCTTTCGTGCGGGTCAGAACTTACCTGACAAGGAATTTCGCTACCTTAGGACCGTTATAGTTACGGCCGCCGTTTACTGGGGCTTCAATTCATCGCTTCTCCTTGCGGATCACAACTCCTCTTAACCTTCCAGCACCGGGCAGGCGTCACCCCCTATACTTCGACTTGCGTCTTCGCAGAGAGCTGTGTTTTTGGTAAACAGTCGCTTGGGCCGTTTTACTGCGGCTCAGCTTTCACTGAGCACTCCTTATCCCGAAGTTACGGAGTCATTTTGCAGAGTTCCTTAGCTGTAGTTCTCTCGCTCACCTTAGGATTCTCTCCTCACCCATGTGTGTCCATTTTCGGTACGGGCTGACACTGAGTTATGCTAGAAGCTTTTCTTGGAAGATGGCTTCGGCGACTTCTGTACTTATCGTAATGTTCCATACGCGTCACGCCTTCGGGTTCCGACATCCGGATTTGCCTGGATGTCCCCTACCTCGCTTGCACCAGCTATTCCAGCTGCTGGATCGCCTAGCCTTCTCCGTCACTCCATTGCCTCACTGCCAGGTACGGGAATCTCCACCCGTTGTCCATCGACTACGCCTCTCGGCCTCGTCTTAGGCCCCGACTTACCCAGAGCGGACGAACCTTCCTCTGGAAACCTTGGGTTTTCGGTGCGTGGGATTCTCACCCACGTTCCGCTACTCACACCGGCATTCTCTCTTCCAGCCGCTCCACATGTCCTTTCGGTCATCCTTCCTCGCTGACTGGAACGCTCCCCTACCACTTATATTCTCTATAAATCCATAGCTTCGGTATTATGCTTAGCCCCGGTAAATTTTCGGCGCAGAGTCATTCGACTAGTGAGCTGTTACGCACTCTTTAAAGGGTGGCTGCTTCTGAGCCAACCTCCTAGTTGTCTGGACATCTCCACATCCTTTTCCACTTAGCATATATTTTGGGACCTTAGCTGATGGTCTGGGCTGTTTCCCTCTTGACTGCGGACCTTATCACCCGCAGTCTGACTGCCGCGCTTGTCTTCATGACATTCGGAGTTTGATTATGCTCAGTACCTCGGGATGAGGCCATCACATATTCAGTGCTCTACCTTCATGACACCTGTCGCGACGCTAGCCCTAAAGCTATTTCGGGGAGAACCAGCTATCTCCGAGTTCGTTTGGAATTTCACCCCTAGCCACAATTCATCCGCCAACGTTTCAACGGGGGTCGGTTCGGTCCTCCATCGGGTTCTACCCCAACTTCAACCTGATCATGGCTAGATCACTCGGTTTCGGGTCTATGACATAAAACTTCCGCCCTCTTCAGACTCGCTTTCGCTTCGGCTCCGCGTCTCCCGCTTAACCTCGCTTCATATCATAACTCGCCGGCTCATTCTACAAAAGGCACGCCATTACCCATTAACGGGCTCTGACTTCTTGTAAGCATATGGTTTCAGGTTCTCTTTCACTCCCCTCCCGGGGTTCTTTTCACCTTTCCCTCACGGTACTGGTTCACTATCGGTCACTAAGGAGTATTTAGCCTTTCGAGATGGTCCTCGATAATTCCGTCAGGATTCCTCGTGCCCCGACGTACTCAGGTACTGTCTCGCATTCCTCCACAATTTCGGATACGGGAGTTTCACCCTCTTCGCTGCGCCTTCCCCTGCGCTTCTCCTATCATGCCGGTTCTGCTTCCTCGACAGCCCTATAACCCCATCTTCACGATGGTTTGGGCTCCTCCGCTTTCGCTCGCCGCTACTTGCGGAATCGTTCTTACTTTCTTCTCCTGCAGGTACTGAGATGTTTCAGTTCCCTGCGTCTTGCCTCATGCAGCTATGTATTCACTCCATGATGTCACGCTTCTCTTCGTGACGGGTTCCCCCATTCGGACATCAGCGGGTCTCTGCCTGCTTACTGCTCGCCGCCGCGTTTCGCCGTTTGCTGCGTCCTTCTTCGCCTCTTAGTGCCTAGGCATCCGCCATACGCTCTTTCCTGCTTAACCTAAAGTGTTCAAGTTCTCTACTTTTTTCTTGTTTTGCTTTTCTCTTTGTGTTTCTTAGTTTTTTCTTGCAACCAGATGATTAGACCTTCAATCTTCTTCTTTTTCCTGATCTCGTTTCTTCTTCATCTATCTTTTCTGTTGTAAAAAGTTTTTGCTAGTTTGCTATTCAGTTTTCAATGTTCCTGTATTCCTCTTCTGAACATGCCAGCGCACATTCAAAACTAAACAGACTCCACGTCCTCTTCTCCCTAGAAAGGAGGTGATCCATCCCCACGTTCCCGTAGGGATACCTTGTTACGACTTCACCCCAATCATCAGTCCCACCTTAGACAGCTCCTTCCTTGCGGTTAGGCCACCGGCTTCGGGTGTTACCAACTCTCATGGTGTGACGGGCGGTGTGTACAAGGCCCGAGAACGTATTCACCGCGACATTCTGATTCGCGATTACTAGCGATTCCAGCTTCGTGCAGTCGAGTTGCAGACTGCAGTCCGAACTGAGAACGGGTTTCTGGGTTTCGCTCCACCTCGCGGTCTCGCTTCCCTCTGATCCGTCCATTGTAGCACGTGTGTAGCCCAGGTCATAAGGGGCATGATGATTTGACGTCATCCCCGCCTTCCTCCTCCTTGCAGAGGCAGTCTCGCCAGAGTCCCCAACCTAATGCTGGCAACTGGCAACAGGGGTTGCGCTCGTTGCGGGACTTAACCCAACATCTCACGACACGAGCTGACGACAACCATGCACCACCTGTATCCATTATAGCTATCCCCCTATCTCTAGGGTCTTTAATGGTATGTCAAGACCTGGTAAGGTTCTTCGCGTTGCTTCGAATTAAACCACATGCTCCACCGCTTGTGCGGGCCCCCGTCAATTCCTTTGAGTTTCATTCTTGCGAACGTACTACTCAGGCGGAGTACTTATTGCGTTAACTGCAGCACTGAGGTCTGACCCCCAACACTTAGTACTCATCGTTTACGGCGTGGACTACTAGGGTATCTAATCCTATTTGCTCCCCACGCTTTCGGGACTGAGCGTCAGTTGCAGCCCAGATCGTCGCCTTCGCCACTGGTGTTCCTCCATATATCTACGCATTTCACCGCTACACATGGAATTCCACGATCCTCTGCTGCTCTCTAGCTATTTGGTTTCCACGGCTTACCGAAGTTTAGCTTCGGGCTTTCACCGCAGACCTCTATTGCCGCCTGCTCCCTCTTTACGCCCAATGATTCCGGATAACGCTCGCCACCTACGTATTACCGCGGCTGCTGGCACGTAGTTAGCCGTGGCTTCCTCATAAAGTACCGTCACTCATATGTCATTCCCTACATATGCCGTTCTTCCTTTATAACAGAGGTTTACATACCGAAGTACTTCCTCCCTCACGCGGCGTTGCTCGGT
>NZ_HG005305.1 GCF_000455285.1 Candidatus Stoquefichus massiliensis AP9
ATAAATGTCAACATAAAAATGTACATTTTTGATTATTTAAGAATGTACAATTATGACTAGCTAAGTTGACTTAGCCTAGTCATTTTAATGCACTCGTAAATATATGAATTAAAGGGTTAGAACTTTCAATAATATAATCAGCATTATCATAATTGTCTAAAAATTCTTTCTTATCAAGCCAGTTGAATGCTGAATTTTTTTCATATATCTCTTTTTTAACTTCATGCCAATCCTTTCCTCTATATAAATAAGTTAAATCCTTATCTAATTCCAAATACCATTCTGCATCTTCAATTGGTGGTTCGTAATAATACATTGACTCATGTATTATCATCATTTTATCACCATCTGGATCTCGATATGATGATTCACCTTCTAAGTAATACATATCTTCAAAATCTTTTGTATTATTCAGAATAATCAGTTTTGCTTCCTGCTGGATAGCACCATTATATTTCCATCCTGTTTTCACAACAAATGCGATTTCATATTCATTTTTCAGATTGCAGTATTCTTTCTGCAGTGCGTTAAATTTATTCTTCATGGCCAGCTGCCTCCTTTTTTACAATATGATCCTTAAGTCTATAGGATTTCCCATTAATTGATACAACTTTTGCGTGATGCAGTATTCTATCTAAAATTGCATTGGCAATAACTGGATCACCAAATATTTCATCCCACTGACTAAAGTTGATATTAGTCGTAATTATTGTGCTTTTCTTTTCATATCTTTTGTCAATCAGCTGAAAAAACAATTTTGCATCCTCCTTATCGATAGGAAGATATCCAAGTTCATCAAGTATAAGGACTCGATACTTATTAAAATGCTTTATTCTGTCATCCAGCCTGTTTTCCAGCCTTGCCCTTTTGAGCTGTGCTATCAGATCATGACATTTTATAAAATAAGTGCTGAATCTTTTCTTTGCAGCTGCAATTCCAATTGATGTTGCCAGATGTGTCTTGCCAACACCAGATGGACCTAAAAACACAATATTCTCCTGATTTTCAACAAAACCCAATGATTCCAATTCCATTATTTGAGTTCTATTGATATTTGGCTGGAAATCAAATTCAAAATCCTTCAGTTCCTTTATGAATGGGAATGCAGCAACCTTAAGCATTGCCTTGATCATGCTGGCTTTACGATAGTCAACTTCTATATTTGTCAGTTTCAGCAGTCCTTCAGTAAAGCTTAATTCATTTGAAACAATGAAATCCAGTGTTTCATCCAGTCTCACTGATGATTCCTTTAATTTTAGATATTCCAGATTTTCCTTTAGCTGTGTATATGAACTTGTCATTTATATATCTCTCCAATCTCTTTTAAATTATTTCTTGCAAACTCCTCTATATCTTCTTTACTGCCTTTGATAGACATTCCTGTAATTTCGATATAGTGGCTGTCATGATAATTTCTCTTTTTTTCTTCAACTATTTCATGGATTGTGACAAGATTTGTGTTACAATAGACATGTAAATAGTTATCATGTATTTGAATGGTTAATCTTCTTCCTATATACGCCGGCGGTACTGAATAGTAATTGCCCTTATACGTAATAGTGCTTTGTGAATTAACTTTTACTGATGACGATTTTATCTGATAGAGATTCCTTATTTTATCCTTTGGTAGAGGTTTGAGGGAATCTTTTTCTTTGTTTATATGCAGGATAGGAATCTTGCCTGTTTCAGGATGGCATGATGAATTCACACGATTGTTTATTTCCATAAGCTTCTGATTTAATTCGGCTATATCAAGCATACCGTTATAGGCATATAATTCATCAAGTATCTTCATTGGAGCCTCCACTTTAGCCTTGACCTGCGGTTCTCCTGCTCGACATGGTGTCACCTGAAAGCCATAGTCATCAGCAAACTGCTTAAATCTATTGTTGATCTTGCCACTGCGATACTGAGTGCGAGCCTCATCCATTACGGTTTTCATATTGTCTGTTCTTAGCTTGGCAGGAACCCCTCCAGCCTGTTCAAAAGCATTATCCAGCAGATGAAACAGTACATCCTGAGTTTTGGTTAAAGATAGCTGATATATCTTAAAACGCGAATAGGAATAAACAAGAGCAAAAATATTGATGCTTACTATAACTCCATCTTTGAGCAGCATATTCATTGATTCCTTCCAGTCCAGCTGTGCCTCTTCTCCTGGCAGAGTGACGTAATGCATAGCATGATGGGTTGTCGTGCAGTCTCTTTTCTCTCCATTAACGGTTCGATTTCTTATTCCGTTAAAATAGGATTGAAAATCCTTGTTTTTTGAAACCCATCGTCTAAAGGACGATTCGGAGCAGTCTAATCCATGGTTATCTTTTAGATATTGCCATAGAATTCTTTTATAGAAGAAAACCTGAGTATTATTATGATTTAATAGATCATCTACCAAATCATAATATTCATCTAGTTTACTGCTTCTATTTCTAGTGTTTGATTTTTTATAGCCTTTAATGTATTTATCAACAGTACGCCTGTCAACATTCAATTCTCTAGCTATTTGTGATTTATTAAGCTTCGTAGTACCAGCCTCCTCTAATTTTCCAAGTATACAAAGATCTTCCATTGAATGTATAGCAATCTTATTGCCTATATTAAATTCTAATATCATTTTTCAACCTCCTATATTAGCTATAGGATTATATCAGGTTGATATCAGATTTGTACATTCTTAAATGATCATTTTTGTACAATATTATATTATCATTTATA
>NZ_HG005306.1 GCF_000455285.1 Candidatus Stoquefichus massiliensis AP9
ATAGGAATTTGGATTCGTCAGGCAAGTTAAAATAAAAACACAACTAAAAGGGTACATCATATTTGGATACCCAAAAAAGTGTCAGAAAACAACTATTTTCTGAACATTGTTTTATTGCAGTTAGGACATTAACAACTATATCTTCTGTTTGTTTCTCCACGCTCAAGTTCCATTTCTAAGAATTCTTCTAATATCCAATCAGGTACTTCTTCTTCATAACCACACGATGGGCATTTCATTTCTATCATAACATCATCTTCTATAAGCATCTCTAATTCTTCATCAGTGTATTTGATGATTTGTTTTTTTCCTTTTTTTGAGGTACTTGGATTCGAAGATACACCTGTCTCTATATCGTCTGTCATTTTTTATTCCATCTTCTAAAGGATCATAAGTTTCTATGTAAACCATTATTTCACCAGATTCACACAGTAAAGAATCTCTTTGAAATGATTTTATCATATTATATCTAAAGTGTGTATCTTGTTCTTTCTTTTTTGTAACAGCTTGTCTTTCTTTTTTTAATTGAAGGTTTTTTTATTTTCTGCCCTAATAAGTCAGCCATGATAGGACGAATTGTATAACGCGTAATGTATTTCACACATTGTTTGATATCATCATGGTTCTGATCTTTTTTAGATTGAGGAGCGTGAACGTAAAATCCGTATTGATATCTGGTATAAAGCCATAATTTTACTCTTTGAAAGTTTTCGTTATCACCAATTCTTCTACTTAAATAATCAAGAATTTGGAATCTCCAAGTTTGTCTAAGTTTATTGTATGACATATATGAGAAGTTCTTTAATTTATTATTTTTCTTATCATAGCCATCTTCACATACCAAAACATGAATATGAGGATTCCATTGTAAAGAACGACCAAATGTATGGAGAGAGGCAATAGCACCGAAGGCAATATTATCTTTGGTGTCTTTATAAAGATATTGTGATTTTAATCTTTTGATTTTACCAAACTCATTCATATTCTTTGATTTATTTTTACGAAACTTTCTATCATTGAAAACACACGCAATAGTATTGCGAGCAGCTATAAAAAGGTCATCTAAAAGAGTACGGTTTTTAAGAAAAAAGTATCGAAGTTCTTTAGGAATGGTAAAGACGACATGTCGATGTTTCGTTTCGAAAGCCATAGCGAAACATAAGCAGCCCGTTTTTGAGAAGCCTTAGATACAAAAACGTGATGAATAGGTATGGGCTACAATTGTTTCATTACCACAAGCAGGACATTCATAAAGATCGTAACCAAGATAGATAGAACTGCAAAGAATAGTTTTTTGAATATTATCATAAGTCACATCTCTCATTCTGCCATCCTGATAGAGTTGAGAAACGAGTTCAAAATTATCAAAGAAAATATATTTGAAAGTCTCTTTACCATTTTTCTTCACGTATTGTTTGAAATTAAAGAGACTCATTGTATCAATAGGTTTTGCCAAATCAATCATAATAATCACCAAGGATATTATACAACCAAAAAAGGTGACAATCATCTTATATGATTATTCACCTAGTGTTAATGTCCATATATGAATGACAATTTAGTGATAACAGTTATGAGTTTAGACCAAAAAGAAGTGCACATCAAGCAGTGAATAAAGTAGCAGAATATGCGAAGGATGGGTATAACTATGCCATGGATCTAGATTTAGAGAAGTTTTTTTGATACTGTAGATCATAGTCGACTTATCCAAATTGTATCAGAAACGATAACAGATGGAAGAGTGATATTCTTAATCCATAAGTATCTAAATGCTGGAGTAATAGAGAAACATTCGTTTAAAGAAACAGAAGTCGAAGTAGCAGGAGGTCCATTAAGTCCATTGTTGTCAAACATATTGTTAAATGAGTTTGATAAGGAGATGGAGGAAAGAAGGAATCCATGTATCGTTATGCGAATAATGCAGTATTGTTATTCAAAAGTAAGAGCTGCTTAAAAGAGAAGCTGTATGTAAAAGTCAATGAAGAAAAAAACGGTGACTGCATATATAACAAAAATAGCATTCTTAGGATTTGGATTTTATATAGCTAAGGGTGGTCATGTACAAATCACTGTTAGTAAGAAAAGTAAAAGAAAGATGAAGGAGAAAATCAAGGGAATAACGAAACGGAATCGTCCAATAAAAGCAAAGGAACTAGCGGATGAACTAAGACAATACTTAAGAGGATGGATAAACTATTACAAGGTAGCAGATATGAAGGGATATCTAAGGAAAATAGATAAATGGATGAGAAGGCGAATCCGAATAATATATTAGAAAAGGTGGAGACTAGCGGGAACCAAATATAGTAACTTATAGAAACTGGGAATTCATAGAAGCGAGGCATGGTAATGGGCGAATACAAGAAAGAACTACTGGAGAACTTCCAATAGCCCAGTACTAACTAGAGCACTATCCAGTTCGATATTAGAGAAGTTAAGATATATGGGTGTTTTAGCTTATTACAGCTTTATAAACTGGTGAACCACCAAGTATGGAATCGTATGTGGGTAAAATATTTTAATTGTTAGCCGTTATTTGATTTTTCACAATAAAATCACAATATTTTATTGTAAGCAATACCATACCTGACTTTAGAAG
>NZ_HG005307.1 GCF_000455285.1 Candidatus Stoquefichus massiliensis AP9
ATATGATACATCATACTTTGCTGCTGTTCCTTTATAGTCCTTGTTATGATCAATGCAATAATTAACTATCTCAATTCGCTCATCTTTTGTAGTGTTTTTACGATTTGCCATCTTTGTATATACCTCCGGCTTAGGATCATAGCCCTTAAGTTCCTTATAGGTATTATACTTCTTAATCCAATTTATTAATATAGAACGACTTGTTATTCCATATTTATTCTTTTAAAAACACAGTAAAGTCTTGATTATCCCCTAAAACACTGTATCTATCGCACTATCAAAGGATTGCAACCATTCATTTTACTACTTATTTACTACTGACGAATGAGCCTTGATACGCTGATATTCTGTGATATGCAAAGATATGGTACAGCACATCCGTATTGAAACATCAAAATTGAATAAAGCATATAGACTATGGAACGCATAAATTCAGCGTTCCTTTTCTATTTCAGCCGTTCAAATTCCGTGTAGCGTTGGTACAAGTGTTATCAGTGAGTTTTATACTCCCCTTGTCCCCAAAGAACACGATTTTTACAGACTATCGGAACGCTTGCTGACGCAAGGCAAGTCCGAAGAAAAACAAAAGGAGAATAATAGATAAATGGAAGTAAAAGAAATGGAAGTATTAAACGAAGTAACTGGCAAAAACGTAAAATGTGTCTGTGTCAATTACGAAAAATTTATTACAGATTGTGATGAAATGACAATGCCACGATACAGACAATTCAAGTGTAACCCTAAAAATCAATTTGAACAAAAAGCAGACGTTGTCATTCCGGATGCAATTTTTGATGAACGATTTTTCCCTAGCTTATTCTTCATACGATTAAACAAAAGACAGACCATTTGCAACTGTCAAATTGATTATACGTTTGAACTGCTGGACAGAGCCTTTCTTGAAAAAGACAACATCCGTCAGAATGAATTGGATAAAGACGTACTGGAAGCCTGTCTTTCCCCAGAGGTTGATTATGTGATGATATATGTTGGCATGAACAGGTAAGCCCAGCCACAAAACGGAGAGGGCGGTCAGCGAAGCGAACAAGACCGCAGGAGCGACGTTTTGTGGTGCAGGGCTTGCCCTGCACCAGTACAGCCCCTCGGTATCTAACAGAGGGGTACAATACAACAGGAAACAGTCAAAAAAGTAACGGAAACTCCGCTAAGTACAAGGGTTTTCGTCAAATCGCCGTGAGTGTGACATGGGCGGTCAAATGTCACATTCCATGAATGGAGGGATAACAACTGAATGAAAACGACTGGATAACGGCATTTAAGGACAGACGTTCTGCCTACAGCATATCGCAGACAAGACTTGCGGTCATGGCGGGAATGAGCCGTGAACAGGTAAGCCGTATCGAAAGCGGAAAGGTCAAAAAAAGAAATTGTCTGTACCTGTAAAAAATGGTATACTTTCACCAAGAAACAGCACTATTTTTTAGAAAGGCGGTGAAGCAGATGTACCGTATTGCAATCTGTGACGATGATGAAACATTCCTGAAGCATTTAAGCCGGAAAACAGAAGAAATCCTGTCAGAAAACGCACTTATACGCGGCACAGATTTTGAAATAGAATCCTTCTGTGAAGCCGCACCCATGCAGCGCAGGATTCTGGAAAATGAAACTGCCTTCCAGCTTCTGCTGCTGGACATTGAGCTTTCCACGGAAAACGGGATGACGCTTGCAAAGACGCTGCGCAAGCATCAGGTGACATGCAGCATCATCTATATCACGTCCCACCGTGACTACGTGTTTGACTGCTTCGATACACAGCCCCTGTGGTATCTGCTGAAACCGGTGGATTTTGAGAAGTTCAGTGACATCCTGTTATCCGATTACCGCCGAAACTACGCGGATGCAAGGCTTGTCCTTAAGATAGAGGGCAGACCACTTTCGATACCCTATGCCGATATCTACGCCTTGGAAGCCACACAGCATCTTACAAGAATATGGCTTCAAGATGGCTTTCGTGACTGGAACGGTGCACTGTCCGCATTGAAGCCGCAGCTTCCCTCATTTTGCTTCTGCCAGTCCCATAACAGCTATATCCTCAATTTAAGCCATGTAAAAGAGATACAGTCCGCAGATGCCCTCATGGATGATGGCAGGACATTCCCCATCAGCCGCCGCTATCACGACCAGACATT